>NZ_JBVHTP010000009.1:0-175371 GCF_055565795.1 Streptomyces sp. NPDC028314 | reverse complement strand
CAACCCCGCCCGGGCCGGGTGCCCGTGCCCTCCGGCCGGGTGCCTGTGCCCCCCCCAGCCGGATGCCCGGGCCCCCCGGCCGGGTGCCCGTGCCCCCGGCCGGTGCCGTGCCCTCCGGCCCGGCTGCCTGGGCCCTCCGGCCGGGTGCTCGTGCCGCCCGGGTTGGGGGCTGGGCCCTCTGGCCGGGTGCCTGTGCCCTCCGGCCCGGATGCCCGGGCCCTACGGGCCGGAACGGCGCCGCCCGCTGGCCGTCCCGCCCCTGCGGGTCCCGCCGGCCGTCCTCGTCCGGCGGGTCGCGCTGGTCCTGCGGGTCCACTGGCCCTCCCGGCCCAAAGGGGCGGGGAGGGCCTGCCGGTCCGGCTGGCCGTCCCGGACCTCCGGGTCGAGCCGGTCCTTCGGGTCTTGCCGGCCCTATGGGTGGCGCTGATCCTGCCGGTCCCGCTGGCCGTCCTGGTTCTGCGGGTCGCGCTGGTCCTTCGGGGCCTGCCGCTCCTGCGGGTGGCGCTGATCCTGCCGGTCCCGCTGGCCGTCTTGGACCTGCGGGTCGAGCCGGTCCTTCGGGTCTTGCCGGTCCTGCGGGTCCCGCTGGTTCTGCGGGTCCCGCTGGCTCGAGGGTCCTGCTGGTCCTGCCGTTCCTGCTGCTGGCCTTGCGGGTTCAGGCGGTCGCCGGACCTGCGGGATTTGCTGGGCTTGAAGGGCCCGAAGGGTCTGCCGGCCACGTCGGCCCCTGCCGGGACTGCCGGTCCCGTCGGGCCAGCCGGGCCCGTGGGGCCAGCCGGTCCCGTCGGGCCTGCCCGGTCTGCCGGGCCTGCCGGTCCCGTCGGGCCTGCCCGGTCTGCCGGGCCAGCCGGGCCCGTGGGGCCTGCCGGGCCTGCGGGTTCTGCTGGGCCTGCCGGTCCCGTGGGGCCTGCCGGGCCTGCCGGGCCTGCCGGTCCCGCGGGGCCCACGGTCCCGCTGGGCCCCCGGGGCCTGCGGGGGCGTGCCGGCCGGCCCCGGCCCGGACCCCGGCAGCCGGACACCGCCCCGCCCTCCGCCCCCACCCCCGGAGGGTTCCGCATCACACCGCCCCGCGGGTTCCCCCAGTGGGCCCGCGTCACCCCACGGGAGTGCCCCGCACGCCCGGAACCGACCCGAGGAACAGACATGACCGCACCCCGGACCCTCCACCTCAACGCCTTCCTCATGAACGCCGGGCACCACGACGCCGCCTGGCGCCACCCCGACAGCAGCCCCGAGCGGGTCACCGATCTGCGGTACTTCCAGGAGCTGGCCCGCACCGCCGAGCGCGGGCGGCTCGACTCGATCTTCTTCGCCGACGGGCTCGCCCTCTGGGGCAAGGCCCGCTACAACGCCCTCGGCGGCTTCGAGCCGCTGACCCTGCTCTCCGCCATCGCCGCCGTCACCGAGCACATCGGGCTCATTGCCACCGTCTCGACCACCTTCAACGAGCCCTTCCACACCGCCCGCAAGTTCGCCTCCCTCGACCACATCAGCAACGGCCGTGCCGGCTGGAACATCGTCACCTCCGGCACCGTCGACGAGGCCCGCAACTTCAACCAGGACGAGCACCTGGAGCACAGCCTCCGCTACGACCGCGCCCGCGAGTTCCTCGACGTCGCCACCAAGCTCTGGGACAGCTGGGAGGACGACGCCATCGTCCTCGACAAGGAGCGCGGCATCTACGCCGACACCGACAAGCTGCACCCCGCCGCCCACCGCGGGGAGTACTTCGGCGTCGCCGGGCCGCTCAACGTGCCCCGCTCGCCCCAGGGCCACCCGCTGCTCGTGCAGGCCGGTTCCTCCGAGGACGGCAAGGAGTTCGCCGCGCAGCACGCCGAGGCCGTCTTCACCGCGCAGCAGACCCTCGCCGACGGCCAGACCTTCTACAAGGACCTCAAGTCCCGGCTCGCCCGGTACGGCCGCACCGAGAGCGACCTGCTCGTCCTGCCCGGCATCGCCCCCGTCATCGGCTCCACCGAGGCCGAGGCCAAGGCCCTTGAGCAGCAGCTCACCGACCTCCAGGTGCCGGAGTACGGACTGGCCCAGCTGTCCGGCATGCTCGGCGTCGACCTCTCCGGCCACCCCCTCGACGGCCCGCTGCCCGAGCTCCCCGAGGAGCGGGACATCAACGGCAACAAGAGCCGCTTCACCCTCGTCGCCGAGCTCGCCCGCCGCGACGGCCTGACCCTGCGCGAGCTGATCGCCCGCCTCGGCGCCGGCCGCGGCCACCGGGTCTTCGCCGGCACCCCCGAGCAGATCGCGGACCAGCTGGAGGAGTGGTTCACCCAGGGAGCCGCCGACGGCTTCAACATCATGGCGCCCGTCCTGCCGACCGGCCTGACCGCCTTCGTCGACCACGTCGTGCCGATCCTCCAGCAGCGCGGCCTGTTCCGCACCGAGTACACGGGCCGCACCCTGCGCGAGAACTACGGCCTGGCCCGGCCGGCGAACCGCTACGCAGGGGGGACGGCGTGAGCGAACACCTCACCGACGTCCTCGTCGTCGGCGGGGGACCGGCCGCCACCTGGGCCGCCCTCAAGGCGGCCGAGGCCGGTGCCTCCGTCGTCCTCGCCGACAAGGGGTACTGCGGTACCAGCGGGGCGACGGCCGCCGGCGGCACCGGCGTCTGGTACGTACCGCCCGAGCCCGCCGCCCGCGAAGCCGCCATGGCGAGCCGCGAGGGCCTCGGCGGCTACCTGGCCGACCGCCGCTGGATGGCCCGGGTCCTCGACGAGACGTACGAGCGGATGAACGAGCTGGCCACCGAAGGCCGCTACCCCTTCCCCATCGGCCCCGACGGACAGCCGCTCCGCAACGGCCTCCAAGGCCCGGAGTACATGCGGCGGATGCGCATCCGGATCCGCCGCGCCGGGGTCCGCATCCTCGACCACAGCCCGGTCACCGAGCTGCTCACCGACGCGGACGGCGCCGTCGCGGGCGCCGCCGGCCACCGCCGCCAGGCCCGCGAGGACTACCGGGTCCGGGCCGGCGCCGTCGTCCTCGCCACCGGCGGCTGCGCCTTCCTCAGCGGGGCTCTCGGCACAAACACCAACACCGGCGACGGGGCGCTCTTCGCCGCCGAGGCCGGGGCGGAGCTCTCCGGGATGGAGTTCTCCAACGCCTACGGCATCGCCCCGGAGGGCACCTCGGTCACCAAGACGGCGTTCTACAGTTTCGCCACCTTCTACCAGGAGGACGGCGGCGTGCTGGAGGGCGCCGCCAGCCAGGGCGGCCGCTCGGTCATCGCCCGTGAACTGCTCACCGGTGCCAAGGTGTACGCGCGGCTCGACCGCGCCGACGAGAAGGCCCGGGCGGCGATGCGGCTCGCGCAGCCCAACTTCTTCCTCACCTTCGACCGGCTCGGCATCGACCCCTTCACCGACCGGTTCGCCGTCACGCTGCTGGCCGAGGGCACCGTCCGCGGCACCGGCGGCATCCGGATCACCGGGGACGACTGCGCCACCGGCGTCCCCGGCCTGTACGCCGCCGGCGACGCGGCGACCCGCGAGGAGATCTGCGGGGGCTTCACCGGAGGCGGCAGCCACAACGCGGCCTGGGCCATCTCCTCCGGCAGTTGGGCGGGACGGGGCGCCGCCCGGCACGCGCGGTCCCTCGGCTCGGGGCGCGCGGCGGCCCGTCAGGTGTCCGGGGCGGGCGGAGCGGGCCTCCGCCCGACGGGGGGCGCCGCCGGAGCCGTCGACCACCGCGCGGCCGTGGCCTTCGTACAGCAGGAGGTGCTTCCCTACGACAAGAACTATCTGCGGACCGGGGATGTCCTGGCCGCTTCCCTGCGCAGGCTCGACTCCGGCTGGCGGGACCTGCGCGAGGGTCTGCGCGGGGAGGGAGCCGAACTGGTCAGGGCCCGCCAGGCCGCGGCCATGACGGCGCACGCCCGCTGGATGTACGCGGCCGCGCTGGCCCGGACCGAAAGCCGGGGGATGGCCAAGCGCCTCGACCACCCGGGGCAGGACCCGGAGCAGCACCACCGGATCCTGACCGGCGGGCTCGACCGGGTCTGGACCCGGCCCGCGGAGGCGATCGCGTGATCGAACTGGTCTCGGCGCAGCGGTGCATCGCCTGCGACAAGTGCATCGAGGTCTGTCCGACCGACGTCTTCGACCGCGGCCCGGACGGCATCCCGCTCCTGGCCCGCCACGAGGACTGCCAGACCTGTTTCCTCTGCGAGGCCAACTGCCCGGCGGACGCGCTGTTCGTGTCCCCGCTGACCCGGCCGCTGCCCGAGGATCCGGCGGTCCGGGACGAGGCCGGGCTGGCCGGGAGCGGGCTGCTCGGCAGCTACCGCCGGGAGATCGGCTGGGGCCAGGGCCGTACGCCGGGCGCGCTCCGCGCGGTGGGGCCTTCCCTGTCCGGCGGGGGCGGGAGGCCGGGGCCGCCGATCACTTCGTGAGTACGGTGCTTCGGGTACGGGCGCCCACACCGCCGGGGCCGAACGCCCCGACGGCGTGGTCGTCCGCCCTCAGACGGTCAGGACGATCTTGCCCCGGATCGAGCCGGAGGCACTCAGCTCCCACGCCCGCGCGGCCTCGGCCAGCGGCAGGGCGTGCGCCACGCTGACCGTCAGCCGCCCGGCGTCGGCCAGTTCCGCCAGGAAGGTCAGGTCGGCGGTGTCGGGTCGCACCCACGGCTGGTGCGCGCCCTTGGCGGCGGCCTGCTGGTCGGCGAGGGAGGCCACCCGGTCGCGGTCCTTGACCAGGGACTGGAGCAGCTCGACGCCGTCGCCGTGGAAGTCGAGGCCCGCGTCGACGCCTTCGGGCGCCAGCTCGCGGATCCGGTCCTCTATCCCCTCCCCGTACAGCACCGGCTCGGCGCCGAGCGAGCGCAGGTAGTCGTGGTTGTGCGTGCCGGCCGTGCCGATGACGCGCAGGCCGAGCGCGACCGCGATCTGCACGCCCATGGACCCGGTGCCGCCCGCCGCGGAGTGGATGACGACGCTCTCGCCGCTCTTGGCCCCCACCCGGGTGAGCGACTGGTAGGCGCTCAGACCCGCCAGCGGGATGCCCGCGGCCTGTTCGAAGCTCAGCGACCGGGGCTTGCGGGCGAGGGTGCGCACGGGCGCGGAGACGAGTTCCGCGTAGGTGCCGAGCTGCACCCACTCCTTGCGGACGTAGCCGTACACCTCGTCGCCGACGGCGTAGTCGAAGGTGTCGGGGCCTACCGCCTCGACGACACCGGCGACGTCCCAGCCGGGTATGACGGGGTAGCGCACTTCGAGGATGGGGTCGAGGTATCCGAGGGCGAGCTTCCAGTCCACCGGGTTGACCCCGGCGGCCTTGACCCGTACCAGAACCTCGCCGGGCCCGACCTTGGGCTCCGGCACATCGGTGAGTTCGAGGCTCTCGGCGGGTCCGTACGCGCTGTAAGTGATGGCCTTCATGATCACGGACAACCCGGCCCGGGGAAGGGCTATTCCAGGGCGGGCGGGATCCTCCGGAGATTCTCCAGGGCCGCTCCGGCCCGCTCGTGTATTCCCGGCGTCCTCGGTGGGGGAGCCTCAGGATCCTTACGCGGGCAGCGTGTTGCGGTGCGAGCGGCGGCGGGCGGCGCTGAGCAGCGCCTGGATCTGCGCTCCCGACTGCTCGACGTCGTCCAGCGGGGAGGGGAAGGGCAGCCGCACGTCGCGGTGGCCGCGCGCCTCCTCCAGGCGCAGGGTGATCCCGTACCGGTCCAGGGCCAGCGGCAGGGCGCGCACCACGGTGGCCGCGGGCGCCGGGCTGACCAGGCGCAGCAGCAGGGTGACCAGTTCGGGGTGGTCGTCGAGCAGGTGGGTGAGCATCCCGGCCTCGTAGGGGGCGAGCGGGTCGGGCCAGGCCCGGTCCAGTTCGTCGAGGCCGATGTACGAGGTCCCCCGCGCGGTCTCCAGGACGGCCTGGCCGTATTCCACGCAGGTGCTCTCGGAGCTGTTCTCCGTGTACGGGGTGAGGAGGCGTCCCAGGATGGTGACCCGGGCACGCACCCGCTCCCGTACGGGGGTCGGGGCGATGTCGGTGAACTCCAGCCGGATCGCGGGCCGGGCGTCGTCGAGGGCGGAGGCCGGGTGGCCCGCGGCGGGCGCGGCGGGGTGCAGGTGCAGCCGGCCGAGCAGGTCCTCGTCCTCCAGCTGGTGGACCTCGCTGCGCAGCCCGTCCGCGACCACGGTCATGGAGTGGGCGGCGGCCAGGATCGACCGGACCCGCTCGGCGTCGGTGGGCTCGGAGCCGGCGGGCGCGGCGGCGGGCGTGGCGGGGGCACCGGACATGCGCATGTGGATCTCTCCATCGTCCGAAGAGTTGGTTAGGTATGCCTAACCTAACCCATCCGCCCTTCCGGCAGTACCCCGCCTCCCGGCCGGCGGAGGGTCTCGGCGATGCGTTCGGGCGGGCCGACGTCCCTCGTGTCGGTGTTGGGCTGAACGGGTGAAACGCGAGAGGATGGCGGGATGCACATGAAGCGCACGGCCGAGGCGGCCCGGTGAGCAGGTACGACGTCACGGACGAACAGTGGGAGGGGCTTGCGCAGGTGGTCCCCCTGCGCAGTCGCAACGAGTGGCCCTCCCGGGTGGACCACCGCACGATTCCCGCGGCGCCGGGGGCTTCCGCGGCGGAACAGCGGCGCTTCGTGGTGCTCCGGGTCCAGATCTTCGCGGACGCCCGGGAGGTGGCGGAGTACCTGATCGCGCAGATCCCGGTGCTGCTGGACCTCACGAGCGCGGACACCGAAGTGGCGAAGCGGATCCTGGACTTCAGCAGCGGCGTGGTCTTCGGGCTCGGCAGCGGGATGCACCGGGTCGACCGGAACGTCTTCCTGCTGGCGCCGGTCGGCACCGAGGTCGAGGGGATCGCGGCGGCGGCCGTCCCCCGATCGTAGGAAGCTCCCCGCGCCGGAACGGTTCGCCGGGACCACCGGGTCCCCGGCGGGCCGTACCGTCCGGCGCATGGAAGCCACTTCGGGCGCCGCATTAGCCGACGCCCCCGCCCCCGACGCCCCTGACCTCGGCGCCCCTGCCCCCGCCTCCGGCGCCCGGGCCCTCGCGCTCGAAGCCCCTGACCTCGCCTCCGGCGCGCCGGCTCTCGGCGTGCTTGCCTCCGACGTGCCCGACGTCGCCGCCCCCGCCTCCGTCGCGGCCGGCGTCCCCGCCCCGGCCCCCGCCCCCGAGGGTCCTTCGGTTCCCGCCGTCGCGGCCGGGGCCCCCGGGCGGCCCGCAGTGCACCACAGGCCCGCCGTCACCGAGTTGCGGCTGTCCGCCTTCGGCCCGCACCGTGCGGCCGCCTTCCCCCTCGGGCCCGTCACCCTGTTCGCCGGGCCCAGCGGCAGCGGCAAGTCCCAGGCCCTGGCCGCCTACGAGGCCCTGGCCGGGCTCGCCTCCGGGGCCACGCTGGAGGAGGTGTTCCCGGACCCGTCGGCCCGGGTGCCCGAACGGGCCCTGCCCGACGCGCAGCGCCGGCGCGGGTTCCGGATCGGCTGCACGGTCGACGGCCCCGCCGGGCCGGTCCGGCTGGACCTCTCCGTGCAGGCCGAGCCCGCGCTGCGCATCGTCGGCGAACGGCTCGCGGAGGACGGGCAGATCCTGCTCAGCACCGCGCTGCGCGACCCCGGCCGGCGCACCGTGCAGGCCGGCTGGCTCACCGGAGGCGCCGTCGGCGTGACCCGCGCCCCGCTGCCGGACGACCGGCTCGGAACCGCCCTGCTGCCGCTGCGCGTCGCCGGGGCCACGGCCGGGCAGCGGCGCGTCCTGGCCGCCGCCGAGCAGGTGGTGGTCGCGCTGCGCTCGGTGTTCGCCTGCGACCCCCGCCCGGACCGGATGCGCGGCCCCGTCCCGCCCGGGGCCGGCCGGCTCGGCGGCGACTGCGCGAACCTGGCCGACGTACTGCGCCGGACCCGCCGGGAATGCGGCACCCGCCACGCGCTGCTGACCGAGGCCGCCCGTACCGGCTGCGCGGGGCCGGTGGCCGGGCTGGACGTACGCGAGCTCGCGGACGGCTCCGTCACGGCGCTGCTGGACCGCGGCCCCGGCCGGCCCGGTACCGGATTCGCCGGGCTGGGGGCGGGGGAGCTCCGCTTCCTCGCCCTCTCGCTCGTCCTGCTGACCGGGCCGGGGGTGCTCGCCATGGACCCGGCCGCCGAGCTGCTCTCCGCCCGCCAGGCCCTGACCGTGCTCGCCGACGGGTTCGACCGCGGCCTGGACCGGCGCCAGTGCGCCGAACTGCTGAGGCTGGCCCAGCTCTGCTGCGCGCGCGGCCATGTCCGCCTGGTGGCGGCGGTCGGGGAGGAGTGCGCGGGAACCGCTCGCGCTCTTCCCGGCGTCTCGGTGGTAGACCTGACCCCATGAGCGACACGCACCCCCAGGAAGAGCGTCTGTACCAACTCCAGCGGCGGCTCGCGGATTTCGCGGCCGCCCGCGACTGGGCTCCCTACCACACACCGAAGAACCTGGCCGTCGCGCTGAGCGTGGAGGCGTCCGAACTGGTCGAGATCTTCCAGTGGCTGACCCCGGAACAGTCGGCGAAGGTCATGGAGAAGCCGGAAAGCGCCCACCGCGTGGCCGATGAGGCGGCCGATGTGCTCGCGTACCTGCTGCAGTTCTGTGAGGTTCTCGGGGTGGATGTGCTGGACGCGCTCGCCGCGAAGATCGAGAGGAACGAGCTCCGCTTCCCCGCGCCGGGCGGTTCGACACCGAATCGTCACTCTTCGGAGTGATGGCGTCGTCCACAACCATGTTTGTGTCCATAGATTTCCGAATACCCCTGGCTTTACTGGCTCGTTGCCTTCACTCTGGGTAGTGGAGGAATGGCGGGATGTCGTGCGGACGGGGGACGGCATATGGATGCGGTACGGCTCATCGCGGCCGGCCGGCACGCGCTGGCACAGAGCGGGGCTGCGTGGGACATCGTGGGCGAGGCCTGGCAGGCCCAGGCGCTCGCCCAGGGGATAGGGAGCTGGCTGGCGGTCACCGGGCCGCCGGAGCTGAGAGCGGAGGCACGGGGACTGGGTGAAGCGGGAGGCAGAGGCTGCGGGGTGCTCGACCGGGCGGCCCTGCGCGGCGAGGGCAGAGCGCCCGACCGTCCGCCGCGGGCGGCGCAGCTGAGCGAGGTGCCGGAGGTCCGCCAGGCGCTGCTCGGACTCCAGGCGCTGCTCGGTGAGGTCGGCATAGCGCTCGTCGGGGTGGCCTGCGGGACGGACGACGAGAGTCTGTACTGGCAGTGCATAGAGTCGATCGACGCGGCCGACGAGTCGAGCGACCGGGTCCGGGGGATCCTGCGCCGGATCTCCGTCCGCGAGCGGGGCTCCGCCTCGGGCGTGGCCTGAGGCTCCGGCGTGGCCTGAGGTCCGGCGGGCCTGCACCGCGGGATACGGGCCGGGCCCGGTGGCGGTGGTGGGGTCCCGTCGCGCGCGACGGGACCCGCGCGGTCGCTACGACCGGTACGAAGGGCGCTCGCTTCCGGGGGCCACGGTGCCCGGGGTGAGTGAGGTGCCGGAGCTGTCGAAGCCCGCGGCGCTGCCGGGCTGAGTGCGGTCCGGAGTGGACTGGAGGTCGGCGTCGAGCTGGGACAGGTCGGCGTTCAGCGCCGCCATCAGCTCCTCCATCTGCTGCAGCAGGCCCTTGGGCGCACCGCCCTCGGCGGGTACCGCCGGCTCCCGGCGTGCGTGCTCGTGCGCTGCCTGTCCGGTCTGTCCTGACGGTTGGGGGGTCTCCGGCACGGCCTCGTGGGACATGGCGGCCTCCTCGGCCCTGGCCCTTCCCGAAACGGAAGGGGGCGGTGGACGCGCCCGGCGTAAGGCCGCCGGCGCGCGGGCCGGGCGGTCCGGCTCCGTCCGAGCCAACGATCCCCATCCGTGCTGGTCACTGGCGGGGGGCGGGGTGGACCGTCCGGTTGACGCAGATTCACCCGGCAGGGGTGGGCGGGGCAGGATAGGGACATGGATCTCCGTATTTTCACCGAGCCCCAGCAGGGCGCGAGCTACGACACCCTCCTCGCCGTCGCCAAGGCCACCGAGGACCTCGGCTTCGACGCGTTCTTCCGCTCCGACCACTACCTCCGGATGGGGTCGGCCGACGGACTGCCCGGCCCCACCGACGCCTGGATCACCCTCGCCGGCCTGGCCCGCGAGACCTCGCGGATCCGGCTGGGCACGCTGATGACGGCCGGCACCTTCCGGCTGCCCGGCGTACTGGCCATCCAGGTCGCGCAGGTGGACCAGATGTCCGGCGGCCGCATCGAACTGGGCCTGGGCGCGGGCTGGTTCGAGGAGGAGCACAGGGCGTACGGGATCCCCTTCCCGGCGGAGCGGATGGCCCGGCTGGAGGAGCAGCTGGCCATCGTCACCGGCCTGTGGGCCACCGAGCCCGGCGCCACCTTCGACTACCGGGGAAGCCACTACCAGGTGGAGAACTCCCCGGCGCTGCCCAAGCCGGCCCAGGCCAAGGTGCCCGTCCTCATCGGTGGCCACGGCGCGAAGCGCACCCCGCGGCTCGCCGCCCGGTACGCGGACGAGTTCAACATGCCGTTCGCCTCGGTCGCGGACAGCGAGCGGCAGTTCGGCCGGGTCCGGGACGCCGCCGAGGAGGCCGGCCGGAGGCCCGGCGACCTGGTCTACTCCAACGCCCTCGTGGTCTGCGTGGGCAAGGACGACGCCGAGGTGGCCCGCCGGGCCGCCGCGATCGGCCGCGAGGTGGACGAGCTCAAGGCCAACGGCCTGGCCGGCTCCCCGGCCGAGGTCGTCGAGAAGATCGGCACGTACGAGGCCATCGGCTCCTCCCGGGTCTACCTCCAGCTGCTGGACCTCGACGACCTGGACCACCTGGAGCTGATCTCCGCCCAGGTGCTGTCCCAACTCGGCTGAGGGAGGCGGAACTCCGATGCCCCGTGCGTCCGGCCCGCTCGCCGAAGCGCTGGCCCGCAAGGCCGTGTTCCTGGACGGCGGGCTCAGCAACCAGCTCGCCGCCCAGGGCTGCGACCTGTCCGGCGGACTCTGGACGGGCCGGGTGCTCGCCGAGCGGCCGGACCAGATCGCGGCCGCCCACACGGCGTACGTGCGGGCCGGCGCCGAGGTGCTGATCAGCGCGAGCTACCAGGTCGGCTACGAGGCCTTCGCCGCCCGGGGCCACGGCCGGGCGGAGACCACCGCCCTGCTGGCGCGCAGCGTGAGGCTGGCCGCGGCGGCCGCGGAAGCCGCCGACCGGGAGGTCTGGGTGGCCGCGAGCGTGGGCCCGTACGGCGCGGTGCTCGCGGACGGTTCCGAGTACCGCGGCCGGTACGGGCTGGGCGTGCGCGAGCTGGCCGCCTTCCACCGGCCCCGGATCGAGGCCCTGCTGGAGGCGGGGCCCGACGTGCTGGCCCTGGAGACCGTCCCGGACGCCGTCGAGGCCGAGGCCCTGCTCGTGGTGCTCGCGGAGACGGGCGCCCCCGCGTGGCTGAGCTACACCGTCGCGGGCGGCCGCACCCGGGCCGGGCAGCCGCTGAGGGAGGCCTTCGCCCTGGCGGCCGCGGCTCCCGAGGTCATCGCGGTCGGCGTCAACTGCTGCGACCCGCAGGAGGTCCTGCCGTCCCTGCGGGCCGCCGCCGAGGTCACCGCCAAACCGCTGGTGGCCTACCCGAACGACGGCTCCGTCTGGGAGGCCGCCACGGGCACCTGGCGGCCCCCCGCCGCCCCCGCCCGCTGGCCCACGGCGTCCTGGCGCGCCGCGGGAGCCCGCCTCATCGGCGGCTGCTGCCGCATCGGCCCGGCCGAGATCGCCGCCCTGGCCGCGGGAGACCAGGCCGTCTAGCCGCGCCGGGCATGCAGGCCGTGCCCGGGCCGGCGCGGTGCCGATTCCGGCCCGGTGCCGGCCCGGTGCCGGCACGTGCCCCGTACCGGCCCGTGCCCCGGGCCGCCCCTGCATGCCGGCCCGCGCCCCGTGCCGGCCCCTGCCCCGTGGCGCCCGTGCACCGTGGCGCCCGTGCACCGGGCCGCCCCCTGCACGGGCCGCGCCCGGTGCCGCTATATGCCGTTGATGTCCCAGCGCACGCGCGTCAGCCCGCCGCCCGAGGCGACGATCGCGGTCATCTCCGCCTCCACGGCGGCGAGTTCCGCAGGGCGGTCCATCAGGGCCAGCTGTTCGCCGTAGTGGACCAGCGAGGTGAGCAGCAACTGGCTCCGCTCGGGCTCCAGCGCGCACATCCGGCGCGCCGCGGCGACGGACTCGGCGCGCAGGGCGAGTGCTATCTCGGGCCGGTGGGTGAACTCCTGGCGGCTGTACTCGAACAACGCGACCGCCAGCGGCGGCAGATAGGCCAACGGACTCACCTGGACGAGGACGCGATAGGCGGCGACCCGCTGGCGGACCGGCAGCGTCCCCGATCCGAGGAGGGCCACCCGGGCTCGCAGCACGGCGTCGTGATTGATGTTCTCCGTGGGATTCATGAGAGAGATTCTGAAAGCCGCACAGGGGCCCAAACAAGGGCAATCGACTGTGCGCTTGGTCCTACGAAAACACCGTCTGACCTGTCATGATGGATACGTCTTCACCCCTGCGCCCTTTTCCGGACGGCCCGTTGGCCGCCGCGGCGCCCGTGGGAGCCCCGGGTGCACAAAACACGTTGGTCCGGCAGGTGGGGCCAGCACATACTCAGGGGCATGTTCCTGACGATCTCCACAACCGGCACAGCCGAGCACCCTGCCACCGACCTGGGCTTTCTCCTGCACAAGCACCCCGGGAAGGCGCAGGCGTTCTCCACCTCCCACGGCACCGCGCACGTGTTCTACCCCGTGGCGTCGGCCGAGGAATGCACCGCCGCGCTGCTGCTGGAAGTGGATCCCGTCGCGCTCGTGCGGCGGGGGCAGGGCAAGGGCCGGGGCGGAGCACCCGACGCCGCGCTCGCGCAGTACGTCAACGACCGCCCGTACGCGGCATCTTCGCTGCTCGCCGTCGCCCTCAGCGGGGTCTTCCGCAGCGCCCTCAAGGGACAGTGCGCCGCCCGCCCGGAGCTCCCGGAGCGGCCGCGCCAGCTGCGGATCGAGATCCCGGTGCTGCCCGCCCGGGGCGGCGCCGAGCTGGTGCACCGGCTGTTCGGCCCGCTCGGGTGGGAGTCCGTGGAGGTGACGCCCGTACCGCTCGACGAGCAGTTCCCCGAGTGGGGGGACTCCCGGTACGTACGGCTCGTGCTGGAGGGCGAGCTGCGCCTCGCCGACGCCCTGCGCCAGCTGTACGTACTGCTGCCCGTGCTGGACGACGCCAAGCACTACTGGGTGGCCCCGGACGAGGTGGACAAGCTGCTGCGCGCCGGAGACGGCTGGCTGGCCGCGCACCCGGAGAACGGGCTCATCACCGCCCGCTACCTGGCCCGCCACAAGCGGCTCACCCAGGACGCCCTGGAGCGCCTGGAGCTGGTCCGCCTCGCCGAGGCCGACGGCAGCGAGGTCGAGGAGCTCGACAACGCCGTGGACGAGACGCTGGACACGGAGGAGCGGCCCGTGCCGCTCGCGGTGCGGCGCCGCGACGCGATCCTCGCCGCACTGCGCGCCGCCGGCGCGGCCAGGGTCCTGGACCTGGGCTGCGGACAGGGCCAGCTGGTGCAGGCGCTGCTCAAGGACGTGTCGTTCACCGAGATCGTCGGCGTCGACGTGTCCATGCGGGCGCTCGGCACCGCCGCCAAGCGGCTGCGGCTGGAGCGGATGGGGGAGCGGCAGAGCTCCCGCGTCACCCTCCTGCAGGGTTCGCTCGCGTACACCGACAAGCGGCTGGCCGGCTATGACGCGGCCGTGCTCAGCGAGGTCATCGAGCACCTGGACCTGCCGCGGCTGCCCGCGCTGGAGTACGCGGTGTTCGGCGCTGCCCGGCCGCGCACGGTCCTCGTGACCACCCCGAACGTCGAGTACAACGTCCGCTGGGAATCCCTGCCGGCCGGGCAGGTCCGCCACCGCGACCACCGCTTCGAGTGGACCCGCGAGGAGTTCCGCTCCTGGGCGGACCGGGTGGCCGCCCGGCACGGCTACCGCGTCGCGTACGTGCCCGTCGGCGACGACGACCCCGAGGTGGGGCCGCCGACCCAGATGGCCGTCTTCACCCGGACCACCGGCACCGACACCGATACCGACACCGGCACCGCCGGCAGCACCGAGACCCCGAAGGAGGGCGAGGCGGCATGACCACCACCGAGAGCACCGAGAGCACCGAGAGCACCGAGAACTCCACGGCCCGGAGCAAGCGCGTACTTCCCGTCACCGACCTGTCCCTCGTCGTCCTGATCGGGGCCACCGGATCGGGCAAGTCCACCTTCGCCCGCAAGCACTTCAAGCCGACCGAGGTCATCTCCTCCGACTACTGCCGGGGCCTGGTCGCCGACGACGAGAACGACCAGAGCGTCAGCAAGGACGCCTTCGACGTCCTCCACTACATCGCGGGCAAGCGCCTCGCCGCCGGCCGCCTCACCGTGGTCGACGCGACCAGCGTCCAGCAGGAGTCCCGGCGCCAGCTGGTGGCGCTGGCCCGCGAACACGACGTACTGCCCATCGCCATCGTCCTCGACATGCCCGAAGAGGTCTGCGCGGAGCGCAACTCCGCCCGCCCCGACCGGGCCGGACTGCCGCGCCGGGTCATCCAGCGGCACCGCAGCGAACTGCGCCGCTCGCTGCGTGGACTGGAGCGCGAGGGCTTCCGCAAGGTGCACGTCCTGCGCACCGTCGAGGAGGCCGAGCACGCCGAAGTGGTGCTGGAGAAGCGGTTCAACGACCTCACCCACCTCACCGGCCCCTTCGACATCATCGGCGACATCCACGGCTGCGCCTCCGAGCTGGAGACCCTGCTCGCCAAGCTCGGGTACGAGGACGGCGTCCACCCCGCGGGCCGCACCGCGGTCTTCGTCGGCGACCTCGTCGACCGGGGCCCGGACAGCCCCGGCGTGCTGCGCCGCGTGATGGGCATGGTCAAGTCCGGCAACGCCCTGTGCGTGCCCGGGAACCACGAGAACAAGCTGGGGCGTTACCTCAAGGGGTCCAAGGTCCAGCAGACGCACGGCCTCGCCGAAACCGTCGAGCAGCTCGGCCGCGAGCCGGAGGAGTTCGTCCGGGAGGTACGGACGTTCATCGCCGGCCTGGTCAGCCACTACGTGCTCGACGGCGGCAAGCTGGTGGTCTGTCACGCCGGGCTGCCCGAGAAGTACCACGGCCGCACCTCCGGCCGGGTCCGCTCGCACGCCCTGTACGGCGAAACCACCGGCGAGACCGACGAGTTCGGCCTGCCCGTGCGCTACCCGTGGGCCGAGGACTACCGGGGCCGGGCCGTCGTGGTCTACGGCCACACCCCGGTACCCGACACGACCTGGATCAACAACACCATCTGCCTCGACACCGGCGCCGTCTTCGGCGGAAGGATGACGGCCCTGCGCTGGCCCGAGCGCGAGCTGGTCGACGTCCCGGCCGAGAAGGTCTGGTACGAGCCCGTACGCCCGCTCACCACCGAGGTGCCGGGGGGCCACGACGGACGGCCGCTCGACCTGGCCGACGTCCACGGACGCCGCGTCGTCGAGACCCGCCACCTGGCCAACGTCACCGTGCGCGAGGAGAACGCGGCCGCCGCCCTGGAGGTCATGAGCCGTTTCGCGGTGGACCCGCGGCTGGTTCCGTACCTGCCGCCGACGATGGCGCCCACGGCCACCTCGCAGGAGGAGGGCTACCTGGAACACCCCGCCGAGGCCTTCGCGCAGTACCGCAAGGACGGCATCGACCGGGTGGTGTGCCAGGAGAAGCACATGGGATCCCGGGCCACCGTCCTGGTGTGCCGGGACGCCGCGACCGCCCGCGAGCGGTTCGGCGCCGAAGGGCCCACCGGCTCCGTCTACACCCGCACCGGACGGCCGTTCTTCGGCGACCCCGAGATCACCGAAGAGGTCCTCACCCGGCTCCGCTCGGCGGTCACCGGCGCCGGGCTGTGGGAGGAACTGGGCACCGACTGGCTGCTGCTCGACGGCGAACTGCTGCCCTGGTCGCTCAAGTCGACGGGCCTGCTGCGCAACCAGTACGCCGCCGTGGGCGCCGCGTCCCGCGCCGTGTTCCCGGACGCCCTCGCCGCCCTGGAGGCGGCCGGAGCCCGGGGCGTGGACACCGGCGAGCTGCTGGAGCGCCAGCGGGGCCGGGCCGCCGACGCGGCCCGGTTCACCGACGCGTACCGGCGCTACTGCTGGAGCACCGACGGGCTGGACGGCGTACGGTTCGCACCGTTTCAGCTGCTCGCGGCGGCCGGGCGCTCGCTGGCCGCGGTCCCGCACGACGAGCAGCTGGCCTGGCTGGACCGGCTCGTCGACGCCGACGAGGCGGCGGGGACCGGGCTGCTGCGCCGCACCGCCCGGATCCTGGTGGACACCGGCGACGGGGCCTCCGTACGGGCGGGCACCGACTGGTGGCTGGAGCTCACCGGGGCGGGCGGCGAGGGGATGGTCGTCAAGCCGCTCCAGGCGTACGCCAGGGACGGCAAGGGGCGGCTGGTCCAGCCCGGGGTGAAGGTCCGCGGGCGCGAGTACCTGCGGATCATCTACGGTCCGGAGTACACGCGTCCGGACCACCTGGAGCGGCTGCGCCAGCGGTTCCTGGGGCACAAGCGCTCGCTGGCCCTGCGCGAGTACGCGCTGGGGCTGGAGGCGCTGGACCGGCTGGCGGCCGAGGAGCCGCTGTGGCGGGTGCACGAGGCGGTGTTCGCCGTGCTCGCGCTG
This sequence comes from Streptomyces sp. NPDC028314, assembly GCF_055565795.1. Lineage (NCBI taxonomy): Bacteria > Bacillati > Actinomycetota > Actinomycetes > Kitasatosporales > Streptomycetaceae > Streptomyces > Streptomyces sp. NPDC028314. Next base: position 158,689 of record NZ_JBVHTP010000009.1, on the reverse strand, counting down.
GAGTCGGAGCCGGTCGACCCGCGGCTGTGAGCCGGCCGGGCGGCCCGGACCGTCCGCACGACGGGTGGGGCGCCGCGTAAAGCAAGGGCCCCCGTACGGCCTGGAATTAGGTCGTATGGGGGAACTTTCGCGGAGAACTCCGGGAAAACCACCGGCGGGATCGTTCATCCAGGGCAGCGGAATGTCCGCGAACCTGGAAGGACGGAACGTCACCTATGAAGATGACCGCGCGCGGAAGCATTGCGGCACTCATGACCTGTATGGCCGCGGCCGGTGCGGCCTCCCCGGCCGTGGCCGACGCGGTTCCGGTGGGTGTGCCGCTGGAAGCCGTCGAGACCACGCTGGGCGTGGCCACCCCGCGCGTGGCCACCGGGATCCCGGTGCCGGTCGTCGGCGCCCCCGAGGCGCCGCGCCACCACACCGGCGACCTGCTGCCGGCCCCACTGCTCCCGGTGCTCCCGGTCGGCGCCGACCTCGGCCACACCCAGGTCACCTCTCCGGTGCCGAACCTGGCGGGCAGCCCCGAGACGGACGGCGAGGGCTCCCTGGACGCCCCGTCGACCAGGCTGCTGGCCAGGAGCCCCGGTGCGGTCGTCGGCGCCCCGCTGAGCATGCCGGACGGGAGCAACTTCGGGATCCCGAACCTGACCACCCCGAAGCTCGGCCTGACCGCCCCGGAGCTCATCGGCGCCCCGACGGCGCTTCTCGGCCTGCGCTGAGGCGGCTGAGCCGACGCCAGGTCAAAAGGCGGCCCGGTCTGGGAATGTGTACGCCATGGGATTCCATGTCGACTCCGAGACCGGGCGGCTTCGCCGCGTCATCCTCCACCGGCCCGACCTGGAGCTGAAGCGGCTCACACCAAGCAACAAGGATGCCCTGCTCTTCGACGACGTGCTGTGGGTGCGCCGGGCCCGCCAGGAGCACGACGGTTTCGCGGACGTGCTGCGGGACCGCGGCGTCGAGGTGCACCTCTTCGGGGACCTGCTGCGCGAGGCCCTCGACATCCCGGAGGCGAGACATCTCGTACTGGACCGGGTCTTCGACGAGAAGGAGTACGGACCGCTCGCGACCGACCACCTGCGGTCGGTGTTCGACGGGCTGTCCTCGGAGGGGCTCGCGGAGGCGCTCGTCGGCGGGATGACCAAGCGGGAGTTCCTCGCGGCGCACGCGGAGCCGGTCTCGGTGCGCTTCCACGCGATGGAGCTGGACGACTTCCTGCTGGGGCCGCTGCCCAACCACCTCTTCACCCGTGACACCTCGGCCTGGATCTACGACGGCGTGTCCATCAACGCCATGCGCTGGCCGGCCCGGCAGCGCGAGACCGTGCACTTCGAGGCCATCTACCGCCACCACCCCCTCTTCACCTCCTCCGGTGCCTTCCACTACTGGTCGCAGGGGCAGGCCGACTACCCGTCGACGATCGAGGGCGGCGACGTCCTGGTCATCGGCAACGGCGCCGTGCTGATAGGGATGAGCGAGCGGACCACCCCCCAGGCGGTGGAGATGCTGGCGCGCGGGCTGTTCGCCGCCGGGTCGGCGACCACCATCGTGGCGCTCGACATGCCCAAGCGGCGGGCCTTCATGCACCTGGACACGGTGATGACGATGGTCGACGGAGATACGTTCACCCAGTACGCGGGGCTCGGCATGCTGCGCTCCTACACGATCGAGCCGGGCGCCGGGGCGAGCGAGCTGAAGGTCACCGACCATCCGCCGGAGCACATGCACCGGGCCATCGCGGCCGCGCTGGGGCTGGACTCGATCAGGGTCCTCACCGCCACCCAGGACGTGCACTCGGCGGAGCGCGAGCAGTGGGACGACGGCTGCAACGTGCTGGCGGTGGAGCCGGGGGTGGTGGTCGCGTACGAGCGGAACGTCACCACCAACACGCACCTGCGCAAGGAGGGCATCGAGGTGATCGAGATCCCGGGAAGCGAACTGGGGCGCGGCCGGGGCGGGCCGCGGTGCATGAGCTGCCCGGTGGAGCGCGACGCCGTCTGACGGGGGTCGCCGGAGGGTCTGTATATCAATACAGAGGATCGTATAGACTTCCAGTATCCCCTGTCAGCGTCACAATGGAGCGTCCCCATGGCCACCGACCTCGTCGGCCGCAGTTTTCTCAAGGAGCTCGACTTCACCGCCGCCGAGTTCCGCGGCCTGATCGAGCTCGCCGCCACCCTCAAGGCGGCCAAGAAGGCCGGCACCGAGCGGCAGTACCTCCAGGGCCGCAACATCGCGCTGATCTTCGAGAAGACCTCGACGCGCACCCGCTGCGCCTTCGAGGTCGCCGCCGCCGACCAGGGCGCCCGCACCACCTACCTGGACCCCACCGGCTCCCAGATGGGCCACAAGGAGTCGGTCAAGGACACCGCCCGGGTGCTGGGCCGGATGTTCGACGGCATCGAGTACCGCGGTGACAGCCAGGACACCGTCGAGGAACTCGCCGCGTACTCCGGCGTGCCGGTCTTCAACGGCCTCACCGACGACTGGCACCCCACGCAGATGCTGGCCGACGTGCTCACCATGACCGAGCACTGCGCCAAGCCGCTGGAGCGGATCGCCTTCGCCTACCTCGGCGACGCCCGCTTCAACATGGGCAACTCGTACCTGGTGACCGGTGCGCTGCTGGGCATGGACGTACGGATCGTCGCGCCCAGGGCCTACTGGCCCGCCGAGCCGGTGGTGGCCGCGGCGCGCGAGCTCGCGGCGGCCAGCGGCGCGCGGATCACGCTGACCGAGGAGATCGCCGAGGGGGTCGCGCAGGCCGACTTCGTCGTGACCGACATCTGGGTGTCCATGGGCGAGCCCAAGGAGGTCTGGGACGAGCGGATCGCGGCCCTGTCCCCGTACGCCGTCACCATGGACGTGCTGCGCGCGACGGGGAACCCGGACGTGAGGTTCCTGCACTGCCTGCCGGCCTTCCACGACCTGGGGACCAAGGTCGCCCGGGAGATCCACGAGCGGCACGGCCTGGAGTCCCTGGAGGTGACGGACGAGGTGTTCGAGTCCGCGCACTCGGTGGTCTTCGACGAGGCCGAGAACCGGCTGCACACCATCAAGGCCGTGCTCGTCGCGACGCTGGCCAAGCCCGGAGCGGACCTCTCCGCATAGTCATGCGGGGTGCGACCACCGGGCAGGGCCCGGGGGTGTTCACGCGGGGTGCCGGGCCGGAAGGGTGAACCACACCGCCTTGCCGTGCTCGGTGCGCCGGTGGCCGCAGGCCGAGCTCAGCGTCCGGATCAGCAGCAGGCCGCGGCCGTGCTCCTGCCAGGGGTCGGGGTGCGCGTCGTCCCGCTCGTCCCGGCGGGCGCTCAGATCGCCGGGCGGCCGCGGATCGCCGTCGTGGACCTCGACCTGGCAGCCGTTCGTGAGCAGCTCCACGACCAGTTCGATCGGGGCCCGGCCGTCGGTGTGCTCGACGGCGTTGGCGACCAGCTCGGCGGTCAGCAGCTCGGCGGTGTCGCTGTCGGCGGACGGCTCGATGTCGGCGAGCGCGGTACGGACCAGGGCGCGGGCGATGGGTACGGCGGCGGCCGTGTGGGGGAGGGCTATCCGCCAGGCGGAGGGGTCGGGCACGGCGGGTCCGTCCGTTTCCGTGGGGAGTGGCGGTGGATGGCGGCAGATCGCGGGGCGGGCGAGGGCGTACGGGGCCGGGGCACGGGCGTCATGGAGCGGCATGACGGGGAAATCGTGCTTTCAACCATACGAAGTCGAAGAACGAGCCCGTAGGGCACCCCGGCCGCAGCGTCCGGGACCACGGGCCGCAGGCGGAGCGGGACCTTCGGTGCGTGCCCGACGCCCCCGGGGTGTCGCGTTTCTGTGACGGTGGTCACGGTGCAGTGATACCGTCGGTCGTGTGAGCCCCTTCACCGGTTCCACACCAGCGACCGAACGGTGGCGCCACCTGCGGGTGGCCCGGCAGGACGGCGTGGCCACCGTCACCCTCGACCGACCCGAGAAGCTGAACGCGCTCACCTTCGGCGCCTACGCCGACCTGCGCGATCTGCTCGCCGAACTGTCCCGTGAGCGTTCCGTACGCGCCCTCGTCCTCGGCGGCGAGGGGCGCGGATTCTGCTCCGGCGGAGACGTGGACGAGATCATCGGCGCGACCCTCGCCATGGACACCGCCCAGCTCCTCGACTTCAACCGGATGACCGGCCAGGTGGTCCGGGCCATCCGCGAATGCCCCTTCCCCGTGATCGCCGCCGTGCACGGGGTGGCCGCCGGGGCCGGGGCCGTCCTCGCCCTCGCCGCCGACTTCCGGATCGCCGACCCCACCGCACGCTTCGCCTTCCTCTTCACCCGCGTCGGCCTCTCCGGCGGGGACATGGGAGCGGCCTACCTGCTGCCCCGGGTCGTCGGCCTCGGCCACGCCACCCGGCTGCTGATGCTCGGAGAGCCCGTACGCGCCCCGGAGGCGGAGCGGATCGGCCTGCTCAGCGAGGTCACCGCGGAGGGCAAGGCCCACGCGCGGGCCGCCGAACTCGCCGCGCACCTCGCCGCCGGACCGGCCCTGGCCTACGCGCAGACCAAGGCACTGCTGACCGCCGAGCTCGACATGCCACTGGCCGCGTCGGTCGAGCTGGACGCCAACACCCAGGCACTCCTGATGAACGGCCGGGACTACGCGGAGTTCCACGCGGCCTTCACCCAGAAGCGGCCCCCGGAGTGGAAGGGCAGGTAGCGCCATGCCCGTCGAGAAGACCCTGAGGGTCGCCGTCGTGGGCGGGGGGCCGGGCGGGCTGTACGCGGCCGCGCTGCTGGCCCGGCAGGGCCACACCGTAGAGGTCTGGGAACGCAACGCCCCGGACGACACCTTCGGATTCGGAGTGGTGCTCTCCGACGAGACCCTGGGCGGCATCGAACGGGCCGACTCGGTCGTCTACGCCGCCCTGAGCGCGGAGTTCATCCGCTGGGACGACGTGGACGTGGTGCACCGCGGACGGCTGCTGACCTCCGGCGGCCACGGCTTCGCCGCACTCGGACGGCGCCGGTTGCTGGAGATCCTGCACGAACGCTGCGCCGGCCTCGGCGTCCGGCTCCGGTTCCGCGCCGAGGCGCCGGACGCCCGGGCCCTCGCGGCCTCGTACGACCTGGTGGTCGCGGCCGACGGGGTGCACAGCGCGACCCGGGAGCAGGGGGCCGGCCACTTCCGGCCGACGGTGACGGCCGGGCGCTGCCGGTACATCTGGCTGGCGGCCGACTTCGCCTTCGACTCCTTCCGCTTCGAGATCGCGGAGACCGAGCACGGGACCGTGCAGCTGCACGGCTACCCGTACGCGGCCGACGCCTCCACGGTGATCATCGAGATGCGGGAGGAGGTCTGGCGGGCGGCGGGCCTCGACCTCTGCGACGAGGAGGAATCCGCGGCCCGCTGCGCCAAGATCTTCAGCGAGGCGCTGCGCGGACGGCCCCTGCACGGGAACCGCTCGGCGTGGACCCTCTTTCGCACCGTCGTCAACGAGCGCTGGTCCCGGGGCAACGTGGCCCTGCTCGGGGACGCGGCGCACACCGCGCACTTCTCCGTCGGGTCCGGCACCAAGCTCGCGGTCGAGGACGCCCTGGCGCTCGCGGAGGCCGTCCGGGCCGAGGCGGACGTACCGGCCGCGCTGGCCGCCTACGAGGCGGCGCGGCGGCCGGCGGTGGCGAGCACCCAGCGGGCGGCGGCCGCCAGCATGCGGTGGTTCGAGGAGATCGACGGGTACGTCGGCCAGCCCGCCCGGCAGTTCGCCTTCAACCTGCTGACCCGCAGCCGGCGCGTGACCCACGACAACCTGCGGCTGCGCGACGCGAGGTTCACCCGTGCGGTGGAACGGGACTTCGGCTGCCCCGACGAGGGAACCCCGCCGATGTTCACCCCGTTCACCCTGCGGGGACTGACCCTGCGCAACCGGGTCGTGGTCTCACCGATGGACATGTACTCGGCGCCCGAAGGGGACGGCGTCCCGGGCGACTTCCATCTGGTGCACCTCGGCGCGCGAGCCCTGGGCGGGGCCGGACTGGTGATGACCGAGATGGTCTGCGTGAGCGCCGAGGGCCGCATCACCCCCGGCTGCACGGGCCTGTACGACGCCGAGCAGGCGGCCGGCTGGAAGCGGATCGCGGACTTCGTCCACAGCTCCGCACCCGGTGTGGCCCTCGGCGTCCAGCTCGGCCACTCCGGACGCAAGGGGTCGACCCGGCTGATGTGGGAGGGCATGGACGAGCCCCTCCCGCAGGGCAACTGGCCCCTGGTGGCCGCCTCCGCGCTGCCCTACCGGCCGGGGGTCTCCGCGGTCCCGCGCGCCCTGGAGCCCGCGGACCTCGCCGCGATCCGCTCCGACTTCGCCGCGGCCGCCGTCCGCGCCGCCGACTGCGGCTTCGACCTGCTGGAACTGCACTGCGCGCACGGCTACCTGCTGTCCGGCTTCCTGTCCCCGCTCACCAACCACCGCACCGACGCGTACGGCGGCCCGCTGGAGAACCGGCTTCGCTTCCCGCTGGAGGTCTTCGACGCGGTCCGCGAGGTCTGGCCCGAGGACCGCCCGATGACCGTCCGGCTCTCGGCGACCGACTGGGCCCCGGGCGGCACCACGCCCGAGGACGCGCAGCGGATCGCCGCCGCCTTCGCCGCCCACGGCGCGGACGCCATCGACGTCTCGACGGGCCAGGTCGTCGCGGACGAGACCCCCGAGTACGGGCGCTCGTACCAGACCCCGTACGCCGACCGGATCCGCAACGCCCTCGGCATCCCGGTCGTCGCCGTCGGCGCGATCTCCTCCTGGGACGACGTCAACTCCCTGCTCCTGGCCGGCCGCGCCGACCTTTGCGCCCTCGGCCGCCCCCACCTGTACGACCCGCACTGGACCCTGCACGCGGCCGCCGAACAGTCGTACGAGGGACCGGCCGCGCCCTGGCCGGCCCCGTACCGGGCGGGCAGCCGCAAGCCGCCGGCGGGCCGCGGCTGAACCGGCGCTCAGGCGGCGACGAATACGGCGCGGTCCTCGACGGGAACGTACCCGAGGCGCAGGTAGACCCCGTTGCTCGTGGGGTTGGCGAGGTCCGTGAACAGCACCACCTCCGAGGCGCCCCGCGCGTACGCCGCCCGGCTCGCGGCATGCGTCACCGCGGCCGCGCGCCCGCGCCCGCGCGCCTCGGGCGGGGTGTACACCGGTCCGATCCGGACGACGCCGCCCGCCGGGCGGGTGAGGCCCGCCAGCGAGAGCGGCGTCCCGGCGTCCTCCCACAGCAGGAGACCGCCGTACGAGAGCCGGTCGCGCACCCAGCCCTCGGACACGGAGCTCCCCGGATCGGCCTCCGCGGTGAACGCCTCCAGCCAGGCCAGCAGCAGCGGGACGTCCGCGTCCACGGCCCTGCGGACCCGCCCCGCCGGAGCCGGGGACGGCGGCGCGAGGGTGCCGAGCCGGTACAGGCGCTGCCGCTCGCCGCTCCCGACGGGCCGCCCCCACGCCGCCGCCAGCAGTTCCGCGTCCGCGAGGCGACCGTTGAAGCCGCGGATGCCGCCCAGCAGGGGTTCGGTGGCCAGTGCCGCGGCGAGGTCCCGTACGGCCCGCCCCGGCAGTGCGCCGGTCAGCAGCGGGCGCGGCGGGGTGCAGACCAGGGCCCCGGCCACGGCCCCGTCGGGACCGGCCCACCAGCCGTAGAACGGCTCCTCCTCGCCGAAGGCGCGGGACCCGCGCCGCTCCAGGGCGTCCGCCACGGACAGCAGCAGGGTGTTGGGCACGGGCTGCGCGGCGACGGCGGGGCGCGCGGCGGCCAGGTAGGCCGCGAGGTCGGAGCTGAACGTCCAGGTCATGACCCATCGTGCCGCGCCCGGCCCCGGCCCCGCAGCCGCTTTTCGCCGGACGACGCGGGCTTCACCGGCAAGATCCGAAAGAGACGGCTAGGCCGGCAGCCACCCGGGCCACCACGGCGGCACGTTGTCCGGTCCGCACCGCCCGGGGTCCCCGGGGTAGCCGTCCAGGGTGCCCTCGGCGGCGAAGAACCAGAGCGCGACCGCCCCCAGCACGGCCGCCACCGCCACCGCACGCAGCAGCGGGTGGCGGTGCCGGGCGAGCAGGCAGACCCCGACGGCCAGGGCCGCGCAGCCGGGCACCATCAGCAGCAGGAAGAAGAACAGCTGGAGCCGGCCGCCCGCCTCGTCACCGGCGTCGCAGTACGCGCGGGCGGCCGCCGCGAGCACGACGCAGCCGTACCCGGCCGCGGCCCCGCCCAGCCCCGACAGCGCCGGCGGCAGCCACCGTCGGCGGCGCGGTACGGCGGGGCTCGGGGCAGGCCGGGTCGGCCGGGGCGGGGTCACACCGGCTGGTGACGCGGCGCCCGGGGGCCGCGGTTCCCCGGGGACGCGGTTTCCCGGGGACGCGGTTTCCCGGACGGCCCGCGGTTGCCCGACCCGGCCCGCGGTTGCCCGGCTCCCGGTTGCCCCGCCCCGGGAGCCGCTACTGGCCCCGGGCCCCGCTGCCGACCCCGGGCCCGCTACCGCCCCCGGCTACGGCTCCGCGAACTCCGCGCCCGCGTCCCGCAGCCGGGTGTGGAGCTCGGCGAAGACCGCCGCCGCGCGGTCGCCCGGCCAGTCCGCCGGGAGCAGCTCGCGCGGCAGCCCGGGGTCGGCGTACGGCAGCCGGCGCCAGGTGTCCAGGGCGAGCAGGTAGCCGCGGTAGGCCTCCTCCGGCGTCGGCTCCGGACCCGACTGCAGAGCCCGCAGCACCGGCTCGTGCAGGTCCAGGAACTCCTCGTGCTGCTTGGCCAGCGCCGCCAGGTCCCACCAGCGGGCCACCGCCTCGGGGGTCGGGGCGAACCCCAGGTGGGCGCCGCGGAAGAACTCCACGTACGCCGTCAGGTGCAGCCGCTCCAGGGTCCGCCCGGTCTCCCCGTACAGGTGGGCCGGGGCGATCCACACGCCCGGCGCGACGGAGCCGAAGCCCAGCCGGGTCAGCCGGGAGCGCAGCAGGTGCCGTTTGTGCCGCTCCTGCTCCGGTACGGAGAACACCGCGACGAGCCACTCCTCGGAGAGCTGGGGGGCGCCGTAGATCCGCCGGTCGCCGTCCTCCAGGAGCTCGCGGGCCTCCTCGGAGAGCTCGTACCCCGCCGCCCCGTCCGGGGCCCGCGCGGGCAGCAGGAAGCCGCGCCGCTTCAGCCGGGACACCGACGAGCGGACGGACGGCGCGTCCACGCCGGCCGCGCCCAGCAGGCGGATCAGCGCGGACACCGGTACGGGACCCTCGAAGGCCCGCCCGTAGGCGCCGTAGAACGTGACGATCAGAGATCGCGGGGTGTGCTGCTCGGCCACGGGTTCACTCTAGGACCTGTCCGCCCGGTCGGGTCGGGCTCGCCGTCGCGCAGCCGGAACCGCTGGAGTTTTCCGGTCGCGGTCCGGGGCAGCTCGGGGAGGAAGACGAAGGAGCGCGGGCACTTGTGCGGGGCGAGCTCGGCCCGCATGAACTCCCGCAGCGCCTCCTCGGTCAGCACCACCCCGTCCCGGGGCACGGCGTACGCCACGACGATCTGCCCGCGCCTCTCGTCGGGCCGCCCGACCACCGCCGCCTCCACCACGTCCGGATGGCGCAGCAGGGCCTCCTCGACCTCCGGGCCGGCGATGTTGTACCCCGAAGAGATGATCATGTCGTCGGCGCGGGCGACGTACCGGAAGTAGCCCTCCGGATCCCGTACGTACGTGTCGCCGGTGAGGTTCCAGCCGTCCCGGACGTACTCCGCCTGCCGCGGATCGGCCAGGTAGCGGCAGCCCACCGGCCCGCGCACGGCCAGCAGCCCCGGTTCGTTGTCCGCGACCGGCCGCCCGGCCGGATCCACCACGCGCGCCTGCCAGCCCGGCACCACCCGCCCGGTCGTACCGGGCCGGATGTCCTCGTCGGCGGCGGAGATGAAGATGTGCAGCAGCTCGGTCGCACCGATGCCGTTGATGATCCGCAGCCCGGTGCGCTCGTACCAGGCCCGCCAGGTGGCGGCGGGCAGGTTCTCGCCCGCCGAGACGCAGCGGCGCAGCGCCGAGAGGTCGTACGCGCCCGCGTCGTACGGGCCCAGGGTGTCCAGCATCGACCGGTACGCGGTGGGCGCGGTGAACAGGACCGTGACCCGGTGCGCGGCCAGGGCGGGCAGCAGCACGCGCGGCGCCGCCTGCTCCAGCAGCAGCGCGCACGCCCCCGCCCGCAGCGGGAAGACCACCAGCCCGCCGAGGCCGAAGGTGAACCCGAGCGGCGGGCTGCCAGCGAACACGTCGTCGGGGCGGGGGCGCAGCACGTTGCGGGAGAAGGTGTCGGCCACGGCGAGCAGGTCGCGGTGGAAGTGCATGCAGCCCTTGGGGCGCCCGGTGGTGCCGGAGGTGAAGGCGATCAGCGCCACGTCGTCGGCGGAGGTCTCGACGGCCGGGAAGGGCGCCGGATGTCTCGCGGCCAGCCGCAGCAGGTCGTCGGGGCCCTCGCCGCCGTACGGGGTGATCCGCAGCCCGGGGACCTCCGCCTTCACCAGGTCGTCCACCGCGTCCGCGTGGCACAGGGCGTGGTGCACCCGGGCCATCGCGCACACCGTGGCCAGCTCCTGGGCGCGCTGCTGGGCCAGGACGGTGACGGCCACCGCGCCGGCCTTCATCACCGCCAGCCAGCAGGCGGCGAGCCACGGGCCGGTGGGTCCGCGCAGCAGCACCCGGTTGCCGGGGACCACGCCGAGATCGGCGGTGAGGACGTGGGCGACCCGGTCGACCCGGTCGCGCAGTTCCCCGTACGACCACACCTCGCCCGCGCCGCTGCGGAAGGCGGGGCGGTCCGGTCCGAACCGTTCGATGGTGGCGTCGAGCAGCTCGGCGCCGCAGTTCAGCCGGTCCGGGTAGGCCAGCTCGGGCAGCTCGAACAGCAGGTGCGGCCAGGCGTGGGCCGGCGGCAGGTGGTCTCGGGTAAAGGTGTCGGCGTGGGCGGAAGGCTTGAGCTCCAAGGCGGGTTCGCCCCCTTGCGACGGTCCGGGCCCCGGGTTGGGGGTCCGGCCCCTTCTGGATGGAACCGAATGGGGTGGAGCTGTCCGTGCGTTGGTCCCACGAGCGTATCGTGACGGTGACGGCAGTCAACAGGACGCGATAGATGCGGGGATATTCGGATGACCGGATTCGCGCTCGGAGCGGAAGAAGAGGAGTGGTGCGGGCAGTTGCGCGCACTGTCGGCCGGGCGGCTGAGGCCGCTGGCCGAGAAGGGGGAGCCGGGCCGGGTGAACCGGCCGCTGCTCGCGGCACTGGGCGAAGAGGGCCTGCTGGAGCGGGTCTTCCGCTCGGGCGCCCTGGAGCTGTGCCTGCTGCGGGAATCCCTCGCCTACGGCTGTACGGAGGCGGAGACGGCGCTGGCCCTGCAGGGGCTGGGCGCCCACCCCGTGCTCCGGGCCGGCAGCGAGGCGCAGCGCGAGCGGTGGCTGCCGGGGGTGCGGGCGGGCCGGCTGGTGGCGGCGTTCGCGCTGAGCGAGCCCGGGGCCGGATCGGACGCGGCGGCGCTGGCGCTGGCCGCCGAGCCGGACGCCGGGGGATGGCGGCTGACCGGGGAGAAGCGCTGGATCTCCAACGCCCCGGAGGCCGATTTCTACACCGTGTTCGCCCGTACGGGTGAGGGGCCGGGGGCCAAGGGGGTCACGGCCTTCCTCGTGCCGGCCGACCGTCCGGGGCTGACCGGGGAGGCCCTGGACATGCTCTCCCCGCACCCGATCGGCGCGCTGTCCTTCGACGGGGTGCCGGTGGGGCCGCGGGACGTGCTGGGAGAGCCGGGGCAGGGGTTCCGCGTCGCGATGGACACCCTCAACCGCTTCCGGCCGAGCGTGGGCGCCTTCGCGGTCGGCATGGCGCGCGCGGCGCTCGACGCGACGCTGGCGCACACGGCGGGCCGGGCCGCCTTCGGCGGGGTCCTGGCCGACCTCCAGGCGGTGGCGCACCGGGTGGCGGAGATGGCCACCCGCATCGAGGCCGCCCGGCTGCTGGTCTACTCGGCGGCCGGAGCGTACGACAGCGGCTCGCCGGAGGTGCCGCGGCGGGCGGCCATGGCCAAACTGCTGGCGACGGAGACGGCCCAGTACGTGGTGGACCACGCGGTCCAGCTGCACGGGGCCGTCGCCCTCCAGCGGGGCCACCTGCTGGAACACCTGTACCGGGAGGTACGGGCACCGCGGATCTACGAGGGGGCCAGCGAGGTGCAGCGCACGATCATCGCGAAGGAGCTCTACCGGGGGGTGGCGGGATGAGCCTGGAACGCATCAACCCGCCGGAGCTGTCCCCGGCGACCGGGTTCTCCCACGCGGTGGCCATGACGGGCGGCAGGGTGGTCTTCCTGGCGGGCCAGACCGCGCTGGACGGATCCGGCAAGGTCGTGGGGGAGACCCTGCCGGAGCAGTTCGAGCGGGCGCTCGCCAATCTGCTGGCCGCCCTGGCGGCGGCCGGCGGTACCCCCGGGGGGCTGGCCCGGGTCACGGTGTACGCGGTCGACGTGGCCTCGTACCGGACGCACGCCGCTGAACTGGGCCGGATCTGGCGGCGGTTGGCGGGGCGCGAGTACCCGGCGATGGCCGTCGTGGGCGTGGTCCGGCTGTGGGACGAGGAAGCGCTGGTCGAACTGGACGGGTTCGCGGTCCTGCCGTGATTTTGACAGGGGCCGGGAGGGAGGGCAGGGTGGAAATGCCCCTTTTGTGGTCTCCGTCACCAATACCGGAGGTGCATGGATATGCGCCGTGGGTTCGTTGCCGCAGCAGTGACAGGGGCGGCCGGGATCACACTCGGCCTGATGCCTGTCAGTGGCGCTTTCGCGGCAAGCCTTCCGCAGAACGACTGGTGTTCCAGCTCCCGGTACGGGGAGTGGCGCGCCTGCTGCGACCCCGCACGCGGGAACTACCGTCCCGGCTGGTGCTGGGACAACAGCAACTACAACGACGGCTGGCACGACGGCTGGCACAACAGCAACTACGACGACAGCTGGAACGACGGCTGGCGTGACAACAACTGGCGCGACAACGGCAACTGGCACGACGGCCGCTGGAACGACAACGGCAACTGGCGAGACGACGGCTGGCGCGACTACGGCAACTGGAACAACTGGAACGACTAGCCGCCGGCGCCGACCACGAGCGCCGACGGCGCGCGGCCCTCAGCCCGCCAGCAGCCGGCCCATCCACTCCTCGATGCCCGCCACCGACCTCGGCAGGGCGCCCGACAGCAGTCGGGCGCCCTGTTCCGTGATGACCAGGTCGTCCTCGATGCGCACCCCGATGCCGCGCAGCTCGGCCGGGAGGGTCTCGTCGTCCGGCTGCAGGTACAGGCCCGGCTCGACCGTCAGGACCTGCCCCTCCTCCAGGATCCCGTCCAGGTACGTCTCGGTCCGCGCCTTCGCGCAGTCGTGGACGTCCAGCCCCAGCATGTGGCCGCTGCTGCACAGCGTGTAGCGCCGGTGCAGGTCGCCCTCGGCGTTCTTCAGCACCCCCCACTCCGCCAGGCCCTCGGCGATCACCCGCATCCCGGCCCGGTGGAAGTCCCGGAAGCTGGCACCCGGCCGCAGCGCCGCCATGCCCGCGTCCTGGGCCGCCAGGACCAGTTCGTACACCTGGCGCTGCACCGGTGAGAACCGCCCCGACAGCGGGAGGGTGCGGGTGATGTCCGCCGTGTAGAGGGTGTCCGTCTCCACGCCGGCGTCCAGCAGCAGCAGTTCGTCCCCGTTCAGCCGGCCGTCGTTGCGGATCCAGTGCAGGACGCAGGCGTGGGCGCCCGACGCCGCGATCGTCTCGTACCCCGTGCCGTTGCCCTCCGCCCGGGCGCGCAGGCCGAAGACCCCCTCGATCCAGCGCTCCCCGCGCGGATGGGCCAGCGCGCGCGGCAGTTCCCGTACGACGTCCTCGAAACCGGCGGTGGTGTGGTCCACCGCCAGCTGGAGCTGCTCCACCTCCCAGGCGTCCTTGACCAGGCGCAACTCCGAGAGGACCGCGGCCAGTTCGGAGTCCGAGGCGGCGTCGCGGGCGGGCGGTGAGCCCAGGGTGTCCAGGTGTGCGCAGCGGATGCCGGTCAGCCGCTCGGCCTCCGCCAGGTCCGGGCGGCGGCCCACCCAGAACTCCCCGTACCGCCGGTCGCGGTAGAACTCCTCGTTCCCGCCGGCCCGCGGGGAGCGCGGCCGCAGGTACAGCACCGCCTCGTGTCCGTGCGGGCCCGAGGGCTCCAGCACCAGTACGTGGCCCACCTGGTCCTCGCCGGTCAGGCCTGTCAGCCAGGCGTAGGCGCTGTGCGGGCGGAAGCGGTGGTCGCAGTCGTTGGACCGGACCCTCAGCTCGCCGGCCGGGACGATCAGCCGCTCGCCCGGGAACAGCGCCGAGAGGCGGGCGCGGCGGGCGGGGGTGACCGAGTGCGCCGGAGTCCGGCTGGAGCCGGGCAGCGGGGAGGCGGCCCAGTCGGCGGCCATGAAGCGGGACAACTCCGGGGATACCGGCAGGTCATGGCTCCCGGTGTGCAGGGCGGAGGGGGTGTCGGTCATGGGGCTCCCTCAAGAAGATGCGAACTGGTGGGCGCACAGGGCTTGTCAGTGCAATTTCACATTACTATGTTACAGCTCACACCGCGGCACGTTAATCCCCGTCAAACGCCGTGTGACGCAGGGCAGTTCATCGCAGGCAGTTCGCGCACCACTTCCCCCACCTCCCCTCCCAACCAGGAGTTCTTGGTGTCCCAGCACAGAGCTGTGCGTACGTCCCTCCTCTCGGCCGCCGTCGCGGTCACGCTGCTGGCCTCCGCCGGGCAGGCCGTGACCCAGGCCGCCGAGACGGGCGCCCCGGTTCCCGCCACCTTCTCGGCCGGAGCCTCCGCGCCGGGAGCCGCGGCCCCGGCCGCCGCGCCGAACCCGTTCGACGAGGTCGACCGCCTCGCCAACGCCCAGGAGCTCGTCCCGGCCCCCGCCCCCGCCCCGGGCGGCCTGGCCGTCGGCAAGGGCGAGGTGCCCGGCGCCGCCGAGCCCGCCGCCCCGGCCCCCGGTTCCGCCTCCGCCTCCGCGGGGGAGCGCGCGGAGAAGAGCCGCAAGGCGGCCGCCGCCCAGGCCGCGCCCACCACGCGGGACCTCGCCGTCGCCGTCCCCTGCACCCTCGACGGGATCACCGCTCTCTCCCCCGAGCGGTTCGCCGACTTCCTCGGCGACCAGGCCGTCCTCGCCGACGGCTGCCTGCGGGGCCTGATCTGGACCTGGGACGCCCGCCTGGCGCCCGTCATGTCGGACGCCCACGTACAGGCCGTCTCCCGCCGGATATCCGGCCTGGCCGCCGCCCACGACGGCCGTAACTCCTCCCACCTGGAGGAGATGTTCACGTACCTGCACGCGGTCGCCTACCACGACTACTCCCGTGACGAGATCGACGTCACCGACGCCCCCACCGTCGACGCCATGCGCCGGGCCGTCGCGGACTTCGGCGCCGCCGCCCGCACCTTCGACGCCACCCCCTCCAACGCCCGCACCCTGCGCGAGGCCCTCTACGCGGCCAGCGCGCCCGGCCTGCGCCAGCACCAGCTCGGCCTGATCAAGAACGTCCTCGCCACCATGGACGCCTCGCACCCCGCGACGAACCAGGACGCCTCCTGGGGCGGGGCGGCCCTCGCCGCCCTGTCCGTCAACTACCTGGGCGTGTACCCGGGCAACCAGGACGCCGCCTTCCAGGCCGCCGTGGCGGCCGACCCGGCGTACCGCGCCGTCTTCAAGGCCTTCGCCGGATACGGCCACCTCAAGGGCACCGCCAACGCGTGGGTGAGCCGCGACGCGCTCGGCGAGTACGGCCGCTTCGGCCAGATCGACGCCCTCAAGGCCCAGACCGTCGCCGACCTCGGCGCCCTGCTGGAGCCGGTCAAGGCCACCTTCGGCAACGGCAGCGAGCAGTGGGCCAAGCTCGTCTCCTGGCTCAACTTCTACGAGGCGTGCAAGCCGTACGGGGTGTGCAAGGAGGACATCGAGAAGCAGCTCTTCCCCTACACCTACTCCTACGACAACGGCGCCATCAAGGTCCGCACCGCCCTCGACCGGGCCACCGTCGACCAGCTCTACTACGCGAGCAAGCAGGTCAAGGCCCAGTACCACCGCGTGCTCGGCACCGAACAGCCGCTCGCCGGCGACCCCAACACCACGCTGAACATCGTGCTCTACGCCTCCCGCGCCGACTACGAGAACTACCACCCGATCCTGACCGGCTACGGCACCAACAACGGCGGCATCTACATCGAGAACGGCGCCACCTTCTACACCTACCAGCGCCGCGTCCCGCAGGACTCCTCCCTCACCCTGGAAGAGCTCTTCCGCCACGAGTACACGCACTACCTCAACGGCCGCTACGCCGTCCCCGGCTTCTTCGGCGAAGGCCCCTGGTACGAGGGCGACCGCACCACCGCCATGGACGAGGGCACGGCCGAGTTCTTCGACGGCTCCACCCGCGACAACGGCATCGCGGTGCGCAAGTCCCTGGTCAAGGGCATCATCAGCGACACCTCCGGCGGCGGCCCGCGCATGAGCGTCGAGCAGCTGCTGAACGCCACCTACGACGGCGACGGCTTCCGCTTCTACAACTACGCCGGCACGTTCTTCGAGTTCCTGTGGACCGAGAAGCCCAGCCTGCTGCGCGAGATGTACACGCACCTGCGCAACAACGACGTGGCGGCGTACGACGCCTGGCGCCACCGGACGGGCGCGGACACCTACCTCCAGCGCGACTACAACCGCTTCCTGGACGCGCAGATCGCCAAGGTCGACCAGCTGTACGTGCCGAACACCACCTTCACGCCCAACGACCGGCTGCGCCACTCCGCGCTCGCCGACGTGAAGTCGGCCTTCGCGACGGCCACGTACAACACCCCGGACTGCGTGGAGAACGGCGATCCCGGCAAGCGCCGGTTCAGCTGTACGGGCCGGATCAGCGCGAACCTGAAGAACTGGCGCAGCGACGACCAGAACTTCAAGGACATGTCCGAGACGGTGGACTACTTCATCCTCGACCGGGCCGGCGCGGCCTCGAACAACCTGGCCGACATGAACTGCTCCTTCGGCCCGGTGGAGATCTGGACCAACAAGACGGCCGGCAGCTCCTCCTACAGCTGCGAGGGCCCGCTGCGCGGCTGACCACCGCAGGGCCGGCCCCGTTCTGAACGGGGGGCGGGGCCGGCCCGCAACACCCCTGCCCCTCGGGCACCCGGGCTCTCCCTAGGCACCCTTTAGAGAATGTGACATATTACTGCCGTGCCCAAGAGACACTCCCTGGACGTCGTCATCATCGGCGCCGGCGTCGTCGGAGCCGCGTGCGCGTACTACGCCACCCGCGCCGGACTCTCCGTGGCCGTCGTGGACCGCGGCCCCGTGGCGGGCGGCACCACCGGCGCCGGGGAGGGCAACCTCCTCGTCTCCGACAAGGAGGCCGGCCCCGAACTCGCCCTGGCCCTGCTGTCGGCGGCCCTGTGGCGAGAACTCGCCGCCGTCCTCCCGCGGACCGTCGAGTACGAGGCCAAGGGCGGGCTGCTCGTCGCCCCCGACGAGACGACGCTGAAGGCGCTGCGCGAGTTCGCCGCGGCCCAGCGCACTGCGGGCGTCGACGCCGTCGAGGTGGATCCGCACGCCCTGCGCGACCTGGAGCCCCACCTGGCACCGGGCCTCGCCGGCGGCTTCCACTATCCGCAGGACGCCCAGGTCCAGCCGGCCCAGGCGGCGGCGAGGCTGCTCGCCGCCTCGGGCGCGCGGGTCCACCTCGGCGAGGAGGTGACCGGCCTGGTGACGGAGCGCGGGACGGTGTGCGGAGTGCGCACCCCCGCCCGCGAACTCCTCGCCCCGGCCGTCGTCAACGCGGCCGGCACCTGGGGCGGCCGGATCGCGCAGCTCGCGGGGACCACCCTCCCGGTGCTCCCGCGCCGCGGCTTCGTCCTGGTGACCGAGCCGTTGCCGAGGGTGGTCCGGCACAAGGTCTACGCCGCCGACTACATCGCGGACGTGGCCAGCGGCTCCGCGGCCCTGCAGTCCTCGGCGGTGGTCGAGGGCACCCCCGCCGGGCCGGTGCTCATCGGCGCGACCCGGGAGCGGGTCGGCTTCGACCGCGGCCTGTCCACCGAGGCCCTGCGCCGGCTCGCCGCCCAGGCGGCCTCGCTGTTCCCGGTACTGGCCGACGTGCGGGTGCTGCGGACCTACCACGGCTTCCGGCCGTACCTGCCCGACCACCTCCCGGCGATCGGCCCGGACCCCCGGGTACCCGGGCTGCTGCACGCCTGCGGGCACGAGGGCGCGGGGATCGGCCTGGCTCCGGGCACCGGGGTGCTGATCGCGGCGGCCCTGACCGGGACCGAACCCCCGCTGGACCCGCATCCGTTCCGCCCGGACCGCTTCGGCCCGGCCGCCCCCGGTGCGCACGCGGCTCCCGGTGCGGACGCCGTCGCCGATGCCGACCACCCGAAGGAGACCGGACGATGACCAGCCCGACCGACCCGGACCGCCCGCCGGGCCCCGCCCGCGGCCGGTTCCGCCGCGCGGGCAGCGGCTCCGGCCGCTCGCCCCGCGCGCTCGTCGGGGGCGTACCGCAGGCCGCGTACACCCTCCGCTTCGACGGCCGCGAACTGCCCGCGCAGGCGGGCCAGAGCATCGCCGCCGTGCTGTGGGGCGCGGGGATCGTGTCCTGGCGCACCACCCGCGAGGGCGGCGCCCCGCGCGGGGCGTTCTGCGGGATCGGCAGCTGCTACGACTGCCTCGTCACCGTCAACGGCCGCCCGAACCAGCGGGCCTGCCTGGTCCCGGCCCGCCCCGGGGACCGCGTCACCACCCAGGAGGGGACCGGCCGTGCCGAACTCGGAGTCTGACGGCGCGCCGTGCGACCTCGCCGTCGTCGGCGCGGGCCCGGCCGGGCTCGCCGCCGCCGTCACGGCCGCCGGACTCGGGCTGCGCGTGACCCTGCTGGACGCGGGGGAACGGCCCGGCGGGCAGTACTACCGCCACCCCGCGCCCGGACTCGGCGCGGACCGCCCCGAAGCGCTGCACCACGGCTGGGCCGCCTTCGCCGGCCGCGAAGCCGCCCTGCGGGCCCACGAGTCGGCGGGCCGGATCAGGTACCTCCCGCTCCACCACGTCTGGACGGTGGTGCCCGACGGGGCCGACTGGCTGCTGCACGCCGTGGCGGGCCCCGAGGAGCGCGCCGCCGCCGTGCGGGCCCGCGCCGTGCTCCTCGCCACCGGGGCCCACGAGCGGCAACTGCCCTTCCCCGGCTGGACCCTGCCCGGGGTGGTCGGGGCCGGCGGGGCGCAGGCCATGCTCAAGAGCGGGCTCGTCCTGCCGGGCCGGCGGGTCGTCGTCGCCGGGAGCGGGCCGCTGCTGCTCGCCGTGGCCGGCTCGCTCGCGGCGGCCGGAGCCACCGTCCCGGCCGTTGTCGAGGCCGCCGCCTACACCGCGTACGCCGGACGCCTCCCCGCCCTGCTGCGCAACCCCGGCAAGCTCGCCGAAGGCGCCTCGTACGGCGGAGCCCTGCTGCGCCACGGCATCCGGCTGCTCACCCGGCACGCCGTCACCGAGGCCCACGGCGCCGCCCGGATCGAGGCCGTCACCGTGACCCGGCTCGGCCCGGACTGGCGGCCGCTGCCCGGCACGGCCCGCCGGATCCCCTGCGACGCCCTCGCGGTGGGGCACGGCCTGGTCCCGCAGCTGGAACTGGCCACCGGCCTCGGCTGCGCCACCCTGCGGGCCGCGGACGGCACCGTGGCCCTGGAACTGGACCCGCAGCTGCGCACCTCCGTACCCGGCATCTGGTCCGCCGGGGAGACCGGCGGCATCGGCGGCGCCCAACTGGCGCTGGCCGAAGGGGAGATCGCCGCCCGCGCGGTCGCCGGACGGCCCGTCCCGGCCGCCCTGCTCCGCCGCCGCTCGCGGCTGCGCGCCTTCGCCGACGCGATGGGCGCCGCCCACCGCCCGGGGGCCGGCTGGACCGGCTGGCTGCGGGAGGACACCGAGGTGTGCCGCTGCGAGGAGGTTCCGGCGGGCCGGATCGGCGAGGCCGTCCGGGAGCTCGGCGCGCGGGACGCGCGTACCGTCAAACTGCTGACCCGGGCCGGGATGGGCTGGTGCCAGGGCAGGATGTGCGGTCCGGCCGTCGCCGCCCTCGCCGGGCAGGAGCCGGCCGCGGACCGCAGACCGCTGTCCTGCCCGGTTCCGCTGCGCAACCTCGCCGAACTGCCCGCCGCGGAGGGCTGATCGGCCTTGATCCGGAGCGCCGCAGCCCTTGTGGGCTCCGTGTGCCCACTAGTAAAATGTCACACACCACACTAGGGAGCTCTGCCATGACCCAAGCGCACACCCCCGCGCCCACCCGCACCCGTCCCTGGCACGGAATCATGGTCGCGACCGCGCTGCCCCTGCGCGAGGACCTGACCGTCGACTACGACGCCTACGCCGAACACGTGGCCTGGCTCATCGAGGGCGGCTGCGACGGCGTCGTCCCCAACGGCTCCCTCGGGGAGTACCAGACCCTCACCGACGAGGAGCGGGCCCGCGTCGTCCGCACGGCCGTCGAGGCGGCGGGCGACGGTGACCGCGTCATGCCCGGAGTCGCCGCCTACGGCAGCGCCGAGGCGCGCCGCTGGGCCGACCAGGCCGCCGAGGCGGGCGCGGGCTCCGTCCTGCTGCTGCCCCCCAACGCCTTCCGCGCCGACGCGGAGTCCGTACGCGCCCACTACGCCGAGGTCGCGCGCGCCGGACTGCCCGTCGTCGCGTACAACAACCCCATCGACACCAAGGTGGACCTCACCCCGCAGCTGCTCGCCCGGCTGCACGGCGACGGCAGCATCGTCGCCGTCAAGGAGTTCTCCGGGGACGTCCGGCGCGCCTACGAGATCGCGGAACTCGCCCCCGGCCTCGACCTGCTCATCGGCGCCGACGACGTACTCCTCGAACTCGCCCTCGCCGGGGCCGTCGGCTGGATCGCCGGCTACCCCAACGCCCTGCCGGACGCCTGCGCCACCCTCTACCGGGCCGCCGTCGCCGGGGACCTCGACACCGCGCTGCCGCTGTACAAGGCCCTGCACTCGCTGTTCCGCTGGGACTCCAAGATCGAGTTCGTCCAGGCCATCAAGCTCTCCATGGACCTGGCCGGGCGCCCCGGCGGCGCCACCCGCCCGCCGCGCTTCCCGCTCACCGGCGAGACCGAGGCGGCCGTCCGCGCCGCAACCGAGAAGGCCCTCGCCGAGGGCCTCCGCTAGGCCTGTCCGCGACACCGAGGGGACTCCATGCGTACGCGCCACATCTACCACGTGGTGGACTCGCACACCGAGGGCATGCCGACCCGGGTGATCACCGGGGGAGTCGGGGTGATCCCCGGCGCCACCATGGCCGAGAAACGCCTCCACTTCATCGAACACCTGGACCACGTCCGCACCCTGCTCATGTACGAGCCGCGCGGGCACTCGGCGATGAGCGGCGCCATCCTCCAGCCGCCCACCCGGCCGGACGCCGATTTCGGCGTGGTCTACATCGAGGTGTCGGGACTGCTGCCCATGTGCGGGCACGGAACCATCGGAGTGGCCACCGTCCTGGTCGAGACCGGCATGGTCCCGGCCGTGGAACCGGTCACCACCGTCCGGCTCGACACCCCGGCCGGCCTGGTCTGCGTGGACGTCCGGGTCGAGGACGGCGCGGCCACCGCCGTCACCTTCACCAACGTCCCCGCCTTCAGCGTCGGCCTCGGCCTGAAGGCGGAGGTCCCCGGCTTCGGCTCGGTCCCCTACGACCTCGCCTACGGCGGCAACTTCTACGCGTTCGTCGAACTCGACGCCCTCGGGCTGCCCTTCGACCGCTCGCGCAAGGACGAACTGCTCGCCGCCGGACTCGCCGTCATGGACGCCGTCAACGCCTCCGACGACCGGCCCGTCCACCCCGAGGACCCCGCCATCGCCGGGCTCAAACACGTCTACCTCGCCGCCCCCGGCTCCGACGGCCGCCGGTCCCGGCACGCGATGGTCATCCACCCCGGGTGGTTCGACCGCTCGCCGTGCGGTACGGGGACCAGCGCGCGGATGGCCCAGCTGCACGCCCGCGGTCTGCTGGAGCCGGGCGCGGACTTCGTCAACGAGTCCTTCATCGGGACGGAGTTCACCGGCCAGCTGGTCGGGGAGACGACCGTCGGCGGACTCCCCGCCGTCGTCCCCACCGTCACCGGGCGGGCGTGGATCACCGGCACCGCCCAGTACTTCCTCGACCCGTCCGACCCCTTCCCCGGAGGTTTCCTCCTGTGACCGCCGAACCGCGAACGGTCCGGACCGTCGACTACCACACGGCCGGGGAGCCCTTCCGCATCGTCGACACCGCGGCGCCCGGGATGCCGCCCGTGCCCGGGGACACCGTCGCCGAGCGCTGCGCGACGGCCATCGGCCCGGGCGGCTCCGGGACGGCCCCGCGCCGGGGCGCGCTGGACGACGTACGGCGGCTGCTGGTGCTGGAGCCGCGCGGCCACGCCGGGATGTACGGCGGGTTCGTCGTGCCCCCGGACGACGACGGGGCCCACTTCGGGGTGCTGTTCTGGCACAAGGACGGCTACTCCACCGCCTGCGGCCACGGCGCCATGGCGCTCGGAACCTGGGCCGTGGACACCGGCCGCGTCCCCGCCCCGGAGACCGGCGACGCCCAGGTGCGCATCGACGTGCCGTCCGGGCGGGTCAGCGCCACCGTGCACCGTGACGCCGGCCGCACCACCGGGGTCACCTTCCGCAACGTCCCGGCCCGGGTGGGCGCCCGCAAGGTGCCCGTCGCCACCACCCTGGGCATGGCCGAGGCGGACATCGCGCACGCGGGCGCCTGCTACGCCGCCGTCCGGGCGCGGGACCTCGGGCTGGACGTGTCCCGGGCCGACCTGCCCCGGCTGGTGCGGGCCGGGCAGGAGATCCGGGCCGCGCTGGCCACGCACCCCGGCACCTGGCACCCCGGCGGGCCGCTGCTGTCGGGGGTGTACGGGGTGATCCTGTACGAGGAACTGCCGGACACCCCGTTCGGGCCCCACCAGCGCAACGTCACCGTCTTCGCCGACGGGCAGACCGACCGCTCGCCCTGCGGCTCCGGGACCTCGGCGCGGCTGGCGCTGCTGGCGGAGGACGGCCGGCTCGGCGCGGGGGAGGACCTGCTGCACGAGTCGCTCGCGGGCACGGTGTTCACCGGCCGGGCCCTGCCCGGGGCTTGCGCGGACGGGCTGGTCACGGAGGTCACCGGCACCGCGTACCGCACCGGCGAGCACGCCTTCACGGTGGACCCGTACGACGCCCTCGGCAGCGGGTTCCTCCTGTGATCCCGCAGCTGTCCGGTGCGCGGACGGCCGCGCTGCTCACCCCGGCCGGGGCGGCGGACGCGCTGGCCGGGGCGCTGCGGGCCGGACTGGATCCCGAGGCGTGCCCGCAGCGCACCGCCGTGCCCGTGCCGGGCGGCGAACTGCTGCTCATGCCGGCCGCGTCGGGGTCGTACGCCGGGGTGAAGATCGCCGGGGTCGCACCGGGGAACCCGGCCCGCGGCCTGCCCCGGATAACCGGCTCGTACCTGCTCCTGGACGGGCCCACCCTGCGACCGCTGGCCCTGCTCGACGCCGCCGCGCTGACCGCGCTGCGCACCCCGGCGGTGTCGGCGCTCGCGCTGCGGCACCTGGCCCCGGCGGACCGGCCGCTGCGGCTGGTGCTCTTCGGGTCGGGGCCCCAGGCCTACGGGCACCTCGAAGCCGTGCTGGCGGTACGGGAGTTGGCCGACGCGGTGGTGGTGGCCCGGGATCCGGAGCGCGCCGGCAGGCTGGTCGCGCACGCCCGCGCCCTGGGGGTGGCGGCCCGGGCGGGCACGGCGCCGGAGGTGGCCGGGGCGGACCTGGTCGTCTGCTGCACCACGGCCCGCGAACCCCTCTTCGACGGACGGCTCGTCGCCCCGGGCGCCACCGTCGTCGCGGTCGGCTCGCACGAGCCGGACGCCCGGGAAACGGACACCGCCCTGGTGCGGCGCTCGGCCGTGTACGTGGAGTCGCGCGCGGCGGCCCTGCGAGAGGCGGGGGACCTGCTGGTCCCGGAGGCGGAGGGAGCCATCGGGCCCGGTCATATCAACGGCACCCTGGCCGACCTGGTCGCGGGCAGGATTGCGGTGCCGGGGCGGGCAAGTTCTCCACAGCTCTTCAAGAGCGTGGGCATGGCCTGGGAGGATCTTGCCGTGGCGGTCGCTTTGTACCAGGCCGCCGGGGCGAGCAGCGCAACGTGACATTGTACGCTGTTCCTCCGCCCATCTGTGGGGTAAGGGGTCTCGGAGGAAATGCAATGGGTGACCTGAAGCAGCACAGTCTCATCAAGGCCCAGGAACGGCTCCGCGACCAGGTCGGACATGCCCTCCGAGCAGCCCTGATAGCGGGTGAACTGCGCCCCGGGAGCGTCTACTCGGCCCCCGGTCTCGCAGCCGAACTGGGCGTCTCCGCAACCCCCGTGCGCGAGGCCATGCTCGACCTGGCCCGCGAAGGCCTGGTGGAGCCCGTGCGCAACAAGGGCTTCCGGATCACCGAGGTCAGCGAACGGGACCTGGACCAGTACACCGAACTGCGCACCATGATCGAGGTCCCGACCATCGGCCGGATCACCGAGATCGCCACCCCCGAGCAGCTGGAGGCCCTGCGCCCGATCGCGGAGGAGATCGTCACCAGCGCCCGCGAGCACAACCTCATCGGCTACCTGGAGGCGGACCGCCGCTTCCACCTCGGGCTGCTCGCCCTCTCGGGCAACGACCGCCTCGTCGAGACGGTCGGCGACCTGCGCAAACGCTCCCGGCTCTACGGCCTCACGGGCCTGGACGAGGCCGGCAAGCTGGTCTCCTCCGCCGAGGAGCACATCGAGCTGCTCGACCTGATGATCAGCGGCGACGCCGAGGCCGCGCAGGCCTGCATGGTCCGCCACCTCGGCCACGTCCGCTCCCTCTGGGCCCAGGGCCGCGACGAACCGGTGGGCCGCCCGGCGGCCCGCCTGGGCTCGGGCATCTAGGAGGCACCCTCGTCGGCCGGGGCCCGGTCCGGCGGGCCCCGGCGGCGTGCTGACGAGCCCGGCCGACGAGCCCGGCCGACGAGCCCGAGCGAGCGCGGGCCGCCCCGACCGCTACGGCCCGGGTCGGGTCATGCCTTGGACCAGACGACGAGCCGTCCGCTCACCGCCGGGCTGTACTCCGTGCTGACGTCTTCGATGAGGGCCATGGCCACGGAGCCACGATCGGTGACGGAGCACAGGGCGGCGCCCTTCACCAGGCCCCGCCCCTGCGCCGCGCCGTGGCCCAGCTGCACGGGGCCGAAGCCGCTTCCCGCCGCCGCCCGGCAGTTCTCGAAGGTCTGGGGCTGCCCCACGCGCAAGACCCCCACCTGCCGGCCGGTGACCGCCAGCAGGTTCACGTAGGTCGGCGCGTCGCCCCCGTTGCCGCACCCCAGCCAGTCCGGCCGGTACTCCAGCTCGGTGGCGGTCGTCTGGTCCGCCGTCGCTCCGCTCCCCGCGGACGGCACCTTGACGGATGTGGAGATCCCGGCGTCGAGGTCGACGAGCTGAGTCTCGCCGCACGGCGGAGGCGAGATGCCCCACCGCCCCTGCTGGGACTGGAAACCGGCCGGCGCCGTCAGGTCCGGGCCGCCGGAGGCGGCCGGAGGCGCCGAGGGCGGGCTGGGCAGCGGCGCGATGGCGACCGCGGACTTCGACGGTGACGGCGACGCGGAGGGTGACGAAGAGGGCGACGAGGCGGGCGGCGGTGAGGGCGACGGCGTGGACGACACCGCCACGACCGGCGCCCCCGCTCCCGCGGTCGGCGGCGCGGTGTCGTTCCTCCCCGACGTGGCGAACACCGTGGCCGCCGTACCCAGCACGGGAACCACGATCCCGATCACCCACCAGGCCCAGCGCGGCGCGTGCCCGGACGCCACCGACTCCGGGCCGGGTCCGACGCGCGGCGGCCCGGCGGGCCTCGGTGGGATCCTCCCCGGATCGGGCACTCCGAGTCTCTCGGTCACGTCTCAACTCCCCCTGTTACCTGCAGATGTGACGACCCTACCGGCGAGGGGGACGGCGCATTCACGGAGGATCTGTCCAAGAGGATCTTGGGATTGGACACGGCTGGGTAACGGCGGCGCCAAACCCTTGTCAGTGCAATTTCACATTACTATGTTACCGGTCACATCGTAGAGCGCGGCCCTTCACTGGAGTGACCCATGACCAAGCGCACCCAACTCGCCCTCGCCACCGCCCTGGTGGCAGCACTCGCACTCGGCGCCTCGGGCTGCTCCGGCACCACCAAGAAGGGCTCCGCGGGAGCGCCCGCCTCCAACCCCGCCGCCGCCAACGACGGCAAGATCCTCGGCGGCACCCCGGTCAAGGGCGGCACCCTCACCGTCCTGTCCAACCAGGACTTCTCCCACCTCGACCCGGCCCGCAACTGGACCATGCCGACCATGGACTTCGGCACCCGCCTCCTCTACCGCACGCTCGTCACCTTCAAGGCCGAGCCCGGCAAGGCCGGCAGCGAGCTGGTGCCCGACCTCGCCACCGACCTCGGCACCCCCTCCAACGGCGGCCGCACCTGGACCTTCACCCTCAAACCGGGGCTGAAGTACGAGGACGGCTCGGCCATCAAGGCCCAGGACATCAAGTACAACGTCGAGCGCTCCTTCGCCCCCGACCTCACCGGCGGCCCCGACTACGCCGCCCAGTACCTGGCCGGCGGCGAGGGCTACAAGGGCCCGCTCCAAGGGCAGCACCTCGACTCCGTGAAGACCCCCGACGACCGCACGATCGTCTTCGAACTGCGGCGTCCCGTGGCCGAGTTCTCCGCCACCGCCACCCTCCCCACCTTCGCGCCCGTCCCGCAGTCCCAGGAGAAGGGCACCCAGTACGACGCCCGCCCCTTCTCCTCCGGCCCGTACAAGATCGAGTCGTACGACCGGGACAAGAAGCTGGTCCTCGTCCGCAACGAGCACTGGGACGCCTCGACCGACAGCGTCCGCAAGGCCTACCCGGACAAGTTCGTGGTCGTCATGGGCCTCAAGGGCGGCCAGATCGACGACCGCATCATCGCGGGCGAAGGCGCCGACGCCTCCACCGTCCAGTACGCCGACATGCGCCCCGAGAGCGCCCCCAAGGTGCTGCCCAAGCCGGACGTCAAGGCCCGGCTGCTGGCCGAGTCCCAGGGCTGCACGGAGATGCTCCACCTCAACAACTCCCGCGCCCCCTTCAACGACCCCAAGGTCCGCGAGGCCATGCAGTACGCGGTCGACAAGGAGGCCGTGGTCACCGCGGGCGGCGGCCCGGCCCTCAACGAGGTCGCCACCGCCTACCTCCCCCCGGCCCTCTCCGGCGGGAAGCAGGCCGACACCCTGAAGGTCCCGGCCGCCGGCGACCCGGCCAAGGCCAAGGAACTCCTCAAGGCCGCCGGCAAGGACTCCCTCAAGGTCTCCCTCACCGTCTCCACCGGCGACAAGGGCAAGGCCGAGGCCATCCAGCAAGGCCTGTCCCGGGCCGGCGTCGAGGTCGTCATCGACACCGTCGACCCCGGCGCGTACTACGACGTCATCGGCGACCTCTCCACCACCCCCGACATGACCCTCACCGGCTGGTGCCCCGACTACCCCTCCGGCTCCACCTGGATCCCCTTCGTCTTCGACGGGCGCACCGTCAAGGACAAGGGCAACCAGGGCAATTACAGCCAGTTCCGCGACGACGCGACCATGAAGCGGATCGACGAGATCAACGCCATGGCCGACGCCGCGCAGGCCAACCGCGCCTGGATCGACCTCGACGCGGAAATCATGAAGAAGTCGCCGTCCGTCCCTGTCCTGCTGGAGCGCAAGCCCCTGCTCGTCGGCACCAACATCGCCGGCGCCTTCGGCCACCCCGTGTGGACCGGCACCATCGACTACGCCGCGATCGGCCTCAAGGACCCGTCGAAGGGCCAGGGCTGAGGCCGGACGGAACCCGGGACCCGGAAGCCCAACGCGCCATGACCGACACCGCCACGGCACCGGTCAAGGAGGTCCCGCCGGGCAGCAGCCCCTGGCAGCTCGCCCGGCGGGAACTCCGCCGCCGCCCCGCCGTCCGCATCAGCCTATGCGTCGTCCTCCTCTTCGTCCTGACGGCCGCCACCGCCCCCTGGCTGGGAGCACTGGGCGGCTGGTCCCCCCAGGAGTTCGACAAGACCGCCATCGACCCCTACCTCGGAGGCCAGCCCCTCGGCTCCTTCGGCGGGATCAGCCCCTCGCACTGGCTGGGCGTCGAACCCGTCACCGGCCGCGACCTGTTCGCCCGCGTGGTCAGCGGAGCCCAGGTCTCCCTCCTCATCGCCTTCGCCGCCACCGCCATCGTGGTGATCGTCGGCACGGCCGCCGGGATCGCGGCCGGCTACTTCGGCGGCCGCACCGACGCGGTGCTCTCCCGCCTCATGGACCTCACCATGTCCTTCCCCTCCCTCATCTTCATGATCGCGATGCTCTCGGTGGCCAAGGACGTCAACCGGATCGTCCTCATGACCGCCGTCATCGGCCTCTTCGGCTGGCCCGGCGTCGCCCGCGTGGTCCGCGGCCAGACCCTCTCCCTCAAACACCGCGAGTACGTGGACGCCGCCCGCGTCGGCGGCTCCGGCCCCTGGCGGATCCTGACCCGCGACATCCTCCCGGGCGTCTCGGGCCCGGTCATCGCCTACACCACCCTGCTGATCCCCGGAATGATCAGCACCGAGGCCGCCCTGAGCTACCTCGGCGTCGGCGTCCGCCCGCCCACCCCGTCCTGGGGCCAGATGATCGCCGAGTCCGTGGCCTACTACGAGACCGACCCCATGTACTTCGTCATCCCGAGCACCTTCCTCTTCCTCGCCGTGCTCGCCTTCACCCTGCTCGGCGACGCCCTGCGCGACATCCTCGACCCGAGGGGCGGCCGCACGTGATCGTCTACCTGGCGCGCCGGCTGCTCGCCCTCGCCGGCGTGCTGCTCGCCATCGCCGCCGTCACCTTCCTCATCTTCTACGTCCTGCCCTCCGACCCCGCCGCTGCCGCCTGCGGCAAGACCTGCAGCGCCGAACGACTGGCCGACGTACGGGCCTACCTGGGCCTCGACCAGCCCCTGTGGCGGCAGTTCGCCGACTTCCTCACCGGCATCTTCACCGGGCGCACCCTCGGCACCGGCCAGTACGCCGTCCAGTGCGACTTCCCGTGCCTGGGCTACTCGTACGAGAACTCCCTGCCCGTCTGGGACCTGCTGATGGACCGGCTGCCGGTCTCCGCCTCGCTCGCCGTCGGCGCGGCGGCGCTCTGGCTGGTGCTGGGCCTGGGCGCCGGGGTCACCGCGGCCCTGCGCAAGGACACCGTCACCGACAAGACCCTGATGGTCGGCGCCGTCGCCGCCGCCTCGCTGCCCGTCTACTTCACCTCCGTGATGCTCATCTACGGAGTCATCCGCGTCGCCGGCCTGCTGCCCTACCCCACCTACCAGGCCCTCACCGACGACCCCCTCGGCTGGGCCGCCAACCTGCTGCTGCCCTGGACCGCGCTCGCGCTGCTCTACGCCGCCATGTACGCGCGCCAGAGCCGGGGTTCGATGATCGAGGCCATGGCCGAGCCGTACATCCGGACCGCCCGGGCCAAGGGCATGCCCGAGCGCACCGTCGTCGTCAAGCACGGCCTGCGCTCCGGGATGACCCCCATCCTGACCATCTTCGGCATGGACCTCGGCGGGCTGCTCGCCGGCGCCGTCATCACCGAGTCCATCTTCGGGCTCCCCGGCATCGGCCGGCTGTTCTACGGAGCGCTCGTCAGCTCAGACCAGCCCGTGGTCCTCGGGGTCACCCTGCTCGCCGCTTTCTTCATCGTCGTCGCCAACCTGGCCGTCGACCTCCTGTACGCCGTCATCGACCCGAGGGTGAGGTACTGATGGCCGCTCCCGCATCCGCCCCCGCATCCACCGCCGCATCGGAGCCGGTATCCGCGCCCCTGCTCGAAGTGCGCGACCTGCGCGTCACGTTCACCACCCCGCGCGGCTCCGTACGCGCCGTCGACTCGCTCGGGTTCACCGTCGAGGCCGGACGCACCCTCGGCATCGTGGGCGAATCCGGATCGGGCAAGTCCGTCACCTCCCTCGCCGTCATGGGCCTGCACCGGGGGGCCGAGGTCGGCGGCTCCATCGCCCTCGACGGCCAGGAGCTCACCGGGCTGTCCGAGAAGCGGCTCTCCCGGCTGCGCGGCCGCAAGATGGCCATGATCTTCCAGGACCCGCTGAGCAGCCTGCACCCCTACTACACGGTGGGGGAGCAGATCGCCGAGCACTTCAGGGTGCACTTCCGGTCCGGGCGGGCCGCCGCGCGCAAGCGGGCCGTCGACATGCTGGGGGAGGTCGGCATTCCCGAACCGGCCCGCCGGGCCGGGGAGTACCCGCACCAGTTCTCCGGCGGCATGCGCCAGCGCGCGATGATCGCGATGGCGCTGGCCTGCGAACCCGATCTGCTGATCGCCGACGAGCCGACGACCGCCCTCGACGTCACCGTCCAGGCCCAGATCCTCGAACTGATCGCCCGGCTCCAGCAGGACCGCGGCCTCGGAGTCGTCATGATCACCCACGATCTGGGGGTGGTGGCCCGCGTCGCCCACGAGGTCCTGGTCATGTACGGCGGCCGGGCCGCCGAACAGGCCCCGGTCGACGAGCTGTTCGCGGACCCCGCCCACCCCTACACCCGGGGCCTGCTGGACTCGCTGCCCCGGCTGGACGACGCCGACGACGCCCCGCTGCGGACCATCCCCGGCTCCCCGCCCTCCCTGCTGGCGCCGGCCCCGGGCTGCGCCTTCGCCCCCCGCTGCCCGCGGTCACGGGTGCGCTGCGGCGAGGAGCGCCCGGAGCTGGAGGCCTACGCGGCCGGGCGGACGGTGGCCTGCCACTTCGCCGGGGCCCGCAGCGCCGAGCCGGAGCCCGTCGAGCCGGAGCCCGTCGAGCCGGAGCCCGTCGATCCGGAGCCCGCAGAGGAGGTGGCCTGATGGCCGCGACGACCACCACGGACACCCTGCTGTCCGTACGCGACCTGACCATGACCTTCCCCGGCAGGCGGTCGGTGACCGGGCGCCGGGGGGCGCCCGTGCGCGCCGTCGACGGGGTCTCCTTCGACCTGGCGGCCGGGGAGACCCTCGGCCTGGTCGGGGAGTCGGGCTGCGGGAAGTCCACCACCGGCCGGATGCTGGTGCGGCTGCTGGAACCCACCTCCGGCAGCGTCTCCTTCGACGGCCGGGACATCAGCCGGCTCTCGCAGGGCGCCCTGCGACCGCTGCGCAGGCACATCCAGATGGTGTTCCAGGACCCCCACTCCTCCCTCAACCCCCGCCAGACGGTGGCCCGGATCATCTCCGACCCGCTGCTGGTGCAGGGCTGGTCGGCCTCCGACGCGCGCCGGCGGGCGGCCGGTCTGATGGACCTGGTCGGGCTGATCCCCGAGCACATCGACCGCTACCCGCACGAGTTCTCCGGCGGCCAGGCCCAGCGCATCGGCATCGCCCGGTCGCTGGCAACCAGCCCCCGGCTGATCGTCGCGGACGAACCGGTCTCCGCCCTCGACGTCTCCGTACAGGCCCAGATCGTCAACCTGATGGAGCGGCTGCGCGCGGAACTGGGCCTCGCGTACGTGTTCATCGCGCACGACCTCTCGGTGGTCAAGCGGGTCAGCGACCGGGTCGCCGTCATGTACCTGGGCCGGATCGTCGAGATCGGCGAGAAGCGGGCCCTGTACGAGGATCCCCAGCACCCGTACACGCGGGCGCTGCTGTCCGCCGTACCGCTGCCCGACCCGGCGGCGGAGCGGCGGCGCGAGCGGATCGTGCTGCTCGGCGATCCGCCGAGCCCGGCCGCCCCGCCACCCGGCTGCACCTTCCACCCGCGCTGCCCCAAGGCGCGGGAGGTCTGCCGTACGGAGCGCCCGCTGCTCCGGCTGTCCGCCTCGCGGGAGGTGGCCTGTCACTTCCCGGGTGACTGACGGGGATCCCGGGGAAGAAGAGCGACCCCGGAGCCGACACGATCGGCTCCGGGGTCCTTTTCGCGTGCCGGGGCCCTGTCCGCAGACCCCGCCCCGGCCGCTCAGGCGAGCTCGCGGCGGAAGAACTCCAGCTCCTGGACCATCACCTTCTCCCGCACACCGCCCGGGGTCATGTGGGTGACGCCCGGCAGGGCCAGCAGCCGGTGCGGGCGGCCGGCGTCCGTCAGCGCCCGCGAGAGGCGCAGGGTGTGGGACGGGTGGACGTTGTCGTCGGCCAGTCCGGTGACCAGCAGCAGCGGCCTGGCCAGCTTCGGGGCGTCCGCGAGCAGTGAGTCCCGCTCGTACACCTGAGGGTTCTCCTGCGGGAGACCCAGGTAGCGCTCGGTGTACGCCGTGTCGTAGTGCCGGAAGTCCGTCGGGGCGGCTCCGGCCGCCGCCGCGTGGAAGACGTCCGGGCGGCGCAGCACCGCGAGCGCGGACAGGTAGCCGCCGTAGGACCAGCCGCGGATGCCGACCCGGGTCAGGTCGAGGTCGGGGTGCCGCTCGCCCAGCGCGTGCAGGGCCGCGACCTGGTCCTCCAGGGTCACCTGCGAGAAGCCCCGGTACATCGCGTGCGTGAACCGCGGCGAGACGTACGCGGTGCCCCGGTTGTCGATGGTGACCACCGCGAAGCCCTGGTCGGCCCACCACTGGCGGTGCTGCCAGCGGCGCGGCTCGGCGCTGACGTCCTGCATGCCGGGGCCGCCGTAGCTGTCGAGGAGCACGGGCAGCCGGGTACCGGGGACATGCCCGCGGGGCAGGACCAGGGCGGTGGGTACGCGGTGCTCGGTGACCCGTTCCAGCAGCGGGACGACCCGGTACGGCAGCGGCTCGGACAGGTCGGCCGGGCTGAACTCCCGCCCGTCGGGGGTGCGCAGGGTGCGCCGGATCCCGTCGGCGTCGGCGGAGGTCAGCAGCAGCGCCCCGGCCGAGGCCTGCACGCCGTGCACTCCGGGCCCGTCCGCGAGCGGGAGCGTCCCGCCGGTCTCCGGGTCGAGCAGCAGCACCTGCTGCTCGGCGGGGTCGCGCTGCCCCGCCTCGATCAGCAGCCGGTCCCCGTGGACGCCGGCCACGCGGCGGACCTGGATCCCGTCGCCGGTCAGGAGCTTCCCGTCGACGGCGAGGGCGCGGGCGGCCCCGCCCGGGGTGTCGGCGCCGGTCAGCATCCGCCCGTCGGGCAGCCGGGCGGGGGTGCCGGGCAGCAGCGGGTCCACCCACTGCGGGTGCGTGGTGCGGGACAGCTCCCGGGTACGGCCGGTCGCCGGGTCGGCGGTGAGCAGCAGGACGCTTTGCTGGAGCCGGTCCTGGACCGTCAGCAGGATCTCCCCGGCCGATTCCCAGCCCGCGTCCGAGACGTACGGGTACGCCTCGGCGTCCCAGTCGAGCCGTACCCGCTCCCCGTCCGGCCCGAGCACCCAGAGCTGGACGTCGGCGTTGGGCCCGCCCGCCTCGGGGTACGCGAAGTCCTCGGGCGGCAGCTCGGGGTGCGCCGGGTCGGCGAACCAGCGCCGCTGCAGGGCGGACTCGTCGACGCGGGCGGCGAGCAGGGTGACCCCGTCGGGGGACCACCAGTGGCCGCGGGCCCGGTTCAGCTCCTCGGCGGCGGCGAATTCGGCCACGCCCCAGCGGGCCCCGTCGTCGGGGCTGACCCGGCCGCCCGGGGCCACGTACAGGGCGTCGCCGCTGACGTACGCGGTCCGGGAGCCGTCCGCGTT
Source organism: Streptomyces sp. NPDC028314 (assembly GCF_055565795.1). Classification (NCBI taxonomy): domain Bacteria; kingdom Bacillati; phylum Actinomycetota; class Actinomycetes; order Kitasatosporales; family Streptomycetaceae; genus Streptomyces; species Streptomyces sp. NPDC028314. Next base: position 124,959 of record NZ_JBVHTP010000009.1, on the reverse strand, counting down.
GGGGCGGGGGTCCAGCGCGGGGCCGGCGGCCGGGATGCCGCGCGGGCCGGAGCCGCCGTCGCGGGAGACCTCGTACAGCAGCCCGTGCAGCGCGAAGACGGCGCTGCGGCCGTCGCCGGAGAGCGCGTACGAGCCGATGCCGGCGGCGACGAGCCGGATCCGCTCCCGCAGCCGGCGCTCGGCGGCGGGCAGCTCGCCCGGGGTGGCGGGCAGGCCGGGGGACAGCTCGCGGGGGTCGGCCAGCCGGGTTTCGGCTCCGGTCGCGGTGTCGAGGACCCAGAGGCTGTCGAGCGGGTCGGTGGGGCCCGTCGAGCGGAGGAACCACAGGAGCCGTGCGTCGTCCCCGAAGGAGAACGCGCGGGGGGCGCCGTAGGTGAACCTGGCCGTGGCCGCGGAGAGTTCGAGAAAGGGGTCATCCATGAGCCGAGTGTGACATGTGAAATGTCACATAGACTAGGCCGTTCGAGTGGTGACCCCCGGGCCACGGGCTTAGCGTCGACAAGGTGGACCAGAACGCAGCGCCCAGCGGCAACCGGACCGACGGCAAGCTCCGAGGAAGCGGACACGGACTCGCCCTGCTCGTCATCGCTTCCTGCCAGCTCATGGTCGTTCTCGACATCACCATCGTGAACATCGCGCTGCCGCACATCCAGACCGCGCTCGGCTTCTCCACCGAGAGCCTGTCCTGGGTGGTCAACGCCTACACGCTCACCTTCGGCGGCCTCCTGCTCCTCGGCGGCCGCACCGGCGACATCCTCGGCCGGCGGCGTGTCTTCATCTCCGGCGTACTGCTCTTCGGCCTGGCCTCACTGCTGGGCGGATTCGCCCAGAACGAGGGACAGCTGATGGCCGCCCGGGCCCTCCAGGGCGTCGGCGGCGCCATCGCCTCCCCGACCGCACTCGCCCTGATCACCACCACCTTCCGCGAAGGCCCCGAACGCAACCGGGCCTTCGGCGTGTTCGCCGGTGTCTCGGCGGGCGGCGGCGCCATCGGACTGCTGGCCGGCGGCATCCTCGTCGAGTGGCTCAACTGGCGCTGGGTGCTCTTCGTCAACGTCCCGATCGCCCTGATCATCGCCCTGGTGACGCCGAAGGTCATCCGGGAGTCCGAACGCCACTCCGGACACTTCGACTTCGCCGGCGCCCTGCTGTCCACGCTCGGCATGGTCGCGCTGGTCTACGGCTTCATCCGGGCCTCCCAGGAAGGCTGGCGCGACCCGCTGACCCTCGGCTCCTTCGGGGCCGCCGTCGTCCTGCTGACCCTGTTCATCGCGAACGAGCGCCGCTCCCCCCAGCCGATCACCCCGCTCCACATGTTCGCCGACCGGAACCGGGCCGGGACGTACGCGATCATGCTCTTCTTCGCCTGCGCGATCTTCGGCATGTTCTTCTTCCTCACGCTCTTCGTCCAGAACGTGCTGGGCTTCAGCCCGCTGCGGGCCGGGCTCGCCTTCCTGCCGGTCAGCGCGATGATCGCGGTGATGGCGGGGATCACCTCCCAGCTGCTGCCCAGGTTCGGGCCCAAACCCTTCATGGTGGCGGGCTCGCTGTGCGCCGCGGCCGGGCTGGGATGGCTGACGCAGACCGACATCCACTCGACGTACCTGGGCAGCATCCTGGGCCCGATGCTGCTGTTCAGCGCGGGCATGGGCATGCAGTTCGTGTCTCTGACCCTGATGGCGCTGTCGAACGTCCCCGTCCGGGAGTCGGGCGCCGCCTCCGGGCTGCTGAACGCGATGCAGCAGGTCGGCGGTTCGCTGGGCCTGTCCATCCTCGTCACGGTCTTCGGCACGGCCAGCCGCGACGAGGCCAAGGACCAGGCGGGTTCCTTCCTGCGCGCGGCGACCCCGGAACAGAAGGCCTTCTTCCTGCGGACGAAGCAGTACCCGAAACCGTGGAGCGACCAGGTCCTCACCTCGGGCGTGAGCGCGGCCTTCGTGGCGGCCGCGGCGTTCACCCTGATCACGGCGCTGATCGCGCTCTTCGTCATCCAGGTACGGCCCTCCGACCTGGCACGCCTCCAGGGCAACCACGCCCCGACGGCGGTCTGAACGCCGGCCTCAGCCGTCCAGCCGGCGGATCCGGCAGCGCGCCGGGCCCTCGGTCCGCAGCGTGATCGCGGCGCTGACCGGGATCTCCCGGTCCACGGCCTCGAACTCGTACGCGCGCAGGATCATCGCCAGGGCCAGCACCGACTCCAGCATCGAGAAGTGCTGCCCGATGCACGCCCGCGGGCCGCCGCCGAAGGGGAACCAGGCGTAGCGCGGCCGGGCCGCCTCCGCCTCCGGGGTGAAACGGGAGGGGTCGAACCGGTCCGGGTCGGGCCAGTACGCGGGATGCCGGTGCGTCACCCACGGCGCCAGGATCACATCGGCTCCCGCCGGGACCGCGTGGCCGGCGATCTCGGTGGCGGCCACGGCCCGGCGGCCGATGACCGGCGCGGCGGGGTAGAGGCGCATGGCCTCCTTGAGCACCTGGGTGAGGTACGGCAGCCGGTCGAGGTCGGCGGCCTCGGGCGCCCGGTCGCCCAGCACCTCGGACACCTCCGCGCGGGCCCGTGCCTGCTCCTCGGGGTGGAGGGCGAGCAGGTGCAGGGCGAAGGTGAGCGAGGTGGCGGTGGTTTCGTGCCCGGCGAGCAGGAAGATCAGCACCTGGTCACGCAGTTCGGAGACGTCGAAGGCGCCGTCGTCCGCGCTCTGCGCGGCGGCGAGCAGGGTCAGCAGGTCCTCGCCCGGGCCGCCCTCCGAGGAGTTCCCGGCGTCCCGGCGCCGCTGGGCGATGATCCGGTCGCAGACCGCGTACAACTCGTCCATCGCGGCGGCCGCCTTCCGGTTGCCCGGAGTCGGCCAGGTGCGCGGGAAGTTGGCGGGGGAGTAGCCGCGCCGCAGCACGTACTCCGTGATGACGGGGAAGCTCCGGTCGACGACGTCGACGGTCTCGTCCACGTCGGTGCCGAAGAGGATCCGGGCCACGGCGCGCAGCGCGAGGTGCATCATCTCGTCGGAGACGTCGACGATCCCGTCGAGGGCCTCTTCCCAGCCGGTGAGGGTCGCCAGGGTCTCGGCGGCGACCGCGCTCGCGTAACCGTCCACCCGGCGCCGGGTGAACAGCGGCTGGACCAGCCTGCGCTGGCGCAGGTAGTCCTCGTCCTGGCTGGTCAGCAGGCCGTTGCCGAAGGAGTCCCGGACCTCCTGGTAGAAGGGGTTGTCCTTGCGGAAGTTGGCCGATTCCGATGCCAGGACCTGCTGCGCGCCCTCCGCGGAGAACACGCAGTGCAGCTCGGCGCGCAGTCCGGGAGGGCCGGCGCTGATCCGGACGATGTCGCCGTGCTGGTGCTGGGCCCGCAGATAGGTGCCCAGTGAATCCGACTTGAGGTCGAACAGCGACCCCAGCAGCGGCAGCCCGGAGAGCTCCGGAGCCTCCGTACGCGCGCGGCCGTCCGTACTGCTGTCCGTGGCCTTCTGCATTGACATCTGCCGCCCCCTCGACGCCTTCCCGAACGCCCGATTCTGCCGGGCCCGCCCCGTCCGGGGCGAGGGCAGCGCGCCATCAGGCCGAATACGGGCGCTCCTGCTCCTCCGGGTACACCCACTCTGCCAGGCCACCGGATCGGGTCAGGGCCGAGGGCCTCGCGTGGGCGTGGGTGTGGACGTCGGTCTGGGCATCGGTGTCGGCGCCGCGGCGGTGACCGTTGCGGTCGCGGTCGCGGTCGCGGTCGCGGTCGCGGTGACGGTCGCGGCGGGAGCGGCCGGGGTCTCCGCGACGGACTCCGGCTCGGGCGAGGCGGCGGCGATGACCATGCCGACGACGAGGAGGACGGCGATCATGGCGCCGCACCCGAGGACGGTCTTCTGCCTGGCGTCGAGCTGACCGAGGACCTGGCCGGGTGTCCCGAGCGGCTGGTACGCGTGCCCGTACAGGGGCTCCGGGAGCTGCTGGTACCGGGGGCAGCCGTACCCGGGGGGCGGGGTGGTCACGATGGCTCCTGAAATGCGCGGGGACGGACCCCGACGGAACGCGCCCGGTCCAGCGGGCGCCGGCGGTTCCCCGGCGCACCCAGCAGTTGAGCGGCGATCAAGATACACATTCCGCCGAGCCGCGCGTCGCGCCCGTACGCGGACTGAGACGGCCCGGGTCCGAGCCCGCCCACGCCTGAGGGAGCCTTCTCAGAACGGCGTGCCTGCCGCTACGGTCGGGGAGGGTGAGCGGAGGGGGCTCGGTGGAACCGGAGCTGGACGCACGCGAGTTCGGCGAGAACGTCGCCTTGGCGACACTCTCGGACGAGTGGTGGGAGCAGCGCCAGGCGCTCGCATCGCAGCTCGCTTCTGTTTCGAGCGACGAGCATGGACCTCAGTACTGGGAGAGCCGGCTGGAGGAGACCCACGAGTTCGTCCGTGCCTCGGCATCGCCTGAAAACATGCTGATGGACCTGGTGCGGTACTGGTCCGGAGTGTTCGCCGGTCTCCAGCAGCGCGAGGAGCCTACGGGTCGTGGCGACCAGCAGGTGCCGGACGAAGCGGCGAGCACGGGACCGCCCGCACGGCCGACCGCTTCTGCCGAGGACGAGCCTCCTCCGCATTACGACGAGGACGACGCCGGACCGGCAGCGGACACCCTGAATCACGCGCTGGCCAGGCTGTTTCTGCTTCTCGGGCCACCGCCGGCGCCGGCCGGCAGGGATTTCGCTCCAGTCGGTGGCGGCGACGGAGGGGTGCAGGCGTGACCTCTGCGGAGCACCTTCCGGTGCGTCACGACGATGACCCCATCATCAATGCCGCCATGAACATCGCCGGCCGGTGGGGAGAGATCCTCGGCCCGGAGAACTTCGAGGTGGCGCTGAAGGCGTTGGAGCCGGAGCTGAGGCGTGAGCACCAGTTCCGGATGCGGCTGGCCGACGTGAAGGCGGCCACCGCGGAGCGGCAGGCGGCCGCCGCCCAGGCGGAGGCCGAGCGCGCCGCGCGGGAAGGCATCGAGAGGCGTCATCATGTGCACCGGATGGCGACGCTCATGGCCGGCATGGTGGCGTCGCTGGCGATGCTCGGCGGAGGCCTCTACGTCGCCCCGTCCAACTCCTGGCTCGCGGCGGGATTGTGCGGGCCGAGTCTGCTCGCGTTGGTGAAGATCTTCGTCCTTCAGCGGAGCGATGACGGCGACATGCGCGCCGCGGAGCGGACGGCGCGGAACACCGCGAACGCCGCCTCCGCTCCGCCCGCCGGTCCGCCCCTCGTCTGAGGCCCGCTTCCCGGCGTGACGCCTGCTGCCGCACCAGGCAGACCCCCCGTTGTGGGACAGGACCCCTTCACGCTGCGCGAAGAGCGAAGGGGTCCCCAGGTCCGACCGGCGGACTGGATCCGGCGCACCGGATCCGGCGGACTAGATGTCGCGGAAGATCTCGATCTGGGCGCCGACCGAGTTGAGGCGCTCCGCGAGTTCCTCGTAGCCGCGGTTGATGACGTAGACGTTGCGGAGCACCGAGGTGCCCTCGGCCGCCATCATCGCGAGGAGGACCACCACCGCGGGGCGCAGCGCGGGCGGGCACATCATCTCCGCCGCGCGCCAGCGCGTGGGGCCCTCCACCAGGACGCGGTGCGGGTCCAGGAGCTGGAGGCGGCCGCCGAGGCGGTTGAGGTCGGTCAGGTAGATGGCCCGGTTGTCGTACACCCAGTCGTGGATCAGGGTCTGACCCTGGGCGACGGCGGCGATGGCCGCGAAGAACGGGACGTTGTCGATGTTCAGCCCGGGGAAGGGCATCGGGTGGATCTTGTCGATCGGGGCTTCGAGCTTCGACGGGCGGACCGTCAGGTCCACCAGACGGGTGCGGCCGTTGTCGGCGGTGTACTCCGCCGAGCGGTCGTGGTCGAGGCCCATCTCCTCCAGGACGGCGAGCTCGATCTCCATGAACTCGATCGGGACCCGGCGGATGGTCAGCTCGGACTCCGTGACCACGGCGGCGGCCAGCAGGCTCATCGCCTCGACCGGGTCCTCGGAGGGGGAGTAGTCCACGTCGACGTCGATGTTCGGGACGCCGTGGACGGTGAGGGTGGTCGTGCCGATGCCCTCGACCTTGACGCCGAGCGCCTCCAGGAAGAAGCACAGGTCCTGGACCATGTAGTTGGACGAGGCGTTGCGGATGACGCTGACGCCGTTGTGGCGGGCGGCGGCCAGCAGCGCGTTCTCGGTCACCGTGTCGCCGCGCTCGGTCAGCACGATCGGGCGGTCGGGGGAGACGCCGGCCTCGACCTGGGCGTGGTAGATGCCCTCGGTCGCGGTGATGTCCAGGCCGAAGCGGCGCAGGGCGATCATGTGCGGCTCGATGGTGCGGGTGCCGAGGTCGCAGCCGCCGGCGTAGGGCAGCCGGAAGCGGTCCATGCGGTGCAGCAGGGGGCCCAGGAACATGATGATGCTCCGGGTCCGGCGGGCCGCGTCCGCGTCCATCGCGTCCATGTCGAGGCGGGCCGGCGGGATGATCTCCAGGTCCACGCCGTCGTTGATCCAGCGGGTGCGTACGCCGATGGAGTTCAGCACCTCGAGGAGGCGGTAGACCTCTTCGATGCGGGCCACGCGCCGGAGCACCGTACGGCCCTTGTTGAGGAGCGAGGCGCACAGCAGCGCGACACACGCGTTCTTGCTCGTCTTGACGTCGATGGCGCCCGACAGGCGGCGGCCGCCGACGACCCGCAGGTGCATCGGTCCGGCGTAGCCCAGGGAGACGATTTCGCTGTCGAGGGCTTCGCCGATCCGGGCGATCATCTCAAGGCTGATGTTCTGGTTGCCGCGTTCGATCCGGTTCACGGCGCTCTGGCTGGTGCCGAGAGCATCGGCAAGCTGACTCTGTGTCCAGCCCCGGTGCTGACGGGCGTCACGGATGAGCTTGCCGATGCGTACGAGGTAATCGTCTGCCATGGGTGCACCGTATCTCAGATATGAGATGGAGATCGTGCCGGGTGTGGCAGACGGGTGTTACCTGCCGTCAGATCGCATCGGCGGATCGCACGCTCGGGTCGGGATGCGCGTGGTGCGCGTGGTGTTCGACGATCCGGCCGAGGAGGCCCGTGAGCTGCTCCCTCTCGGGCCCGGACAGGGGTGACAGGAGTTCCTCCTGGGCCGCGTGGAGGAGTTGTTCCAGCTTGCGCAGCCGGCGCCGCCCCAGGGTGGTGAGGGTGATGACGTTCCGCCTGCGGTCGTCGGGGTCGTGGGCCCGCTCGACCAGCTCGCGCTCGGCGAGTTCGTTGATGACGGCGACCAGGTCGCTGCGGTGGATGCCGGTGCGGCCGCTCAGTGCGGCCTGGCTCGCGGGACCGAACTCGTCCAGGGCGACAAGGGCGGCATAGTGCCAATTGCGGGCATCTGCCCCGCTGAGTCCCTCGGTCACGAGGCGCTGGGCATGCGCCGACGCCTGCGCCAGCAGTCGGCTGGGCAGTTCCCGCAGCCGTGCCGGAACGACTGCGCCCTCTTCCGTGATCATGCGGGCGATTCTATCCCCTTGCGTTGGTGGCACTAACGATATGGCTTCGTTCGTGCCGTGAGCGTTCGCCTTGCCAACGATGATGTGAGGGGAGTCGCATGACCACGGTCGAGCGCCGTCAGTGCCCGCAGGCCTGGTGCCGGCCGCCGTGCACCGCCGCGTACGAGGCGGGGCGCGGCCCCGTCCCCGCGCGCGCGGCCCGCGCCGAAGCCGCCCGGCCCGCCGCCGAGTCGGCGTCGTGCACCACACGGCCCCCGACCAGGGTCATCCGTACGCCCGTTCCGCTGATGTCGGCCACCGGGCAGCGGGTCACGTCCCGGTCCAGCAGCACCAGGTCCGCCGCCTTGCCCGGTTCCACCGTGCCCGTCAGCCCCTCCTGGCGCAGCTGCCACGCCGTCCCCGAGGTGTGCATGCGCAGGACGGAGTCCCGGCCGAGCCCTTCCCGCTCCCGGTACAGCTCACCCGCGCCGAACGCGCCCTGCCGGTCGACGGCCGTACGCAGCTGGTTCCACACCTGGAGGGCGTCCACCGGCCAGTCGGAGCCGCCCGTCAGCCGCGCGCCCGCCTTCTCCAGGCTGCGCGCCGGGTACATCCACCGGTGCCGCTCCGGTCCGATGTACGGCAGCAGCGCCTCCATGGTCCAGGTGTCCTTCGCCGCCCACTGGAGCTGCATGCAGGCGGCCACGCCGAGCTGGGCGAAGCGGGGCAGGTCGGCCGGGTCGACGAGTTGAAGGTGCGCGATCGCGTTGCGCGGGTCCCGCTGTCCCGTCACCCGGCGGGCGTACGCATATCCGTCCAAGGCCGTACGTACTGCCCGGTCTCCGAGTCCATGGGCGTGCATCTGCCATCCGGCCCCGTTGAAGGCCGCGGCCAGCCGGCCGTACTCCGCCGCCGAGGTGTACAGCTCGCCCCGGTTCTGCGTCGGCCTGCCGTTGCCGTCCAGATACGGCTTCAGCAGCGCGGCCGTCTGCGCCGGGTACTCGATGACCCCGTCCAGGAACACCTTGATCATCCCGAACCGGAGGCCCCGGACCCCCTCGAACTCCCGCCGCAGCCCGCGCGCGTAGTCCAGCGCCGCCGCCGGCTCCCTCGTCTGGCCGACCTCCAGCCGGATCGCCGGGACGATCCGCTGCGGCAGCCTGCCCGACCCCGAGAGGGCCTGGTAGAGCTCCAGCTCGTGCCGCCCGACCAGGGCGTCCATCATCGTCGTCACCCCGGAGGCGGCCGCCAGTTCCAGCACTTTCGCGCAGGCCGCGACGAGTTCCGTCCGCGAGGGCTCGGGGACGTGCCGCTTCACCAGTGCCTGGGCGTCGTCCTTGAGCACGCCCGTCGGCTGCCCGTCCGCCCCCTTCACGATCTTGCCGCCCACCGGGTCGGGGGTGGCCGCGGTGATCCCGGCGATCTCCATGGCCCGCCGGTTCGCCCACAGGTTGTGCCCGTCCCCGCCGACCAGCGCCACCGGCCGGCGCGTCGCCAGGGCGTCCAGCATCGTGTGGTGCGGGGCGGTCCCCGCGGGCAGCAGCCCGACCGGGTTCCAGTCCTCGACCACCAGCCAGGTGTCGGGTTCCGCGCCCGCCCCGCCGGTGTCGGCGAGGAAGCCGCCCAGGATCTCCCGGAGTTCGGCCACGGTGGTCTCCGCGCCCTCCAGCGAGGGCCGCAGCGAGCGCTCACCGGCGCCCAGCGGGTGGGTGTGCCCGTCGTGGATCCCGCTCATCACGGTGTTCCCGCGGGCGTCCACCACCTCGGTGTCCCGGCCCACGTGCCGCCGTACGGCCCGGCCGCTGCCGGTGGCCAGGATCTTCCCGTCCCGGCCCACGGCCACCGCCTCCACCGGCGCCCCGCCCGGCAGGCCGGTGAACACCCTGGCGTTGTGCAGGACCAGGGCGGCCGGGCCGCGCCCCGCGGGGGCGGTGGCGGCCGCGGCCGGGCCCGCGCCCAGCAGGCTCGCGGCCCCGGCGGCGCCGGCCGCCGCGAGGAGGCCCCGGCGGGACAGAGAAGAAGAGGTCACGGCCACTCCCTTGTTCGGTAGCTGGCCAGGACACTGGGTGATTAACCCGTTAACCGGAACCCGTCCCGGACGACGGAATCCGCACCCGTACCGCGCGCACCGCACCCGTACCGGTATCGCCCCCGCGTCCGTACGATGGCCGCGTGCCCGGCCCAGGACCGACCATCGCCGACATCGCGCGCGCCGCGGAGGTCTCCACCGCGACCGTCTCCCACGCGCTCGGCGGCACCGGCCGCCTGGGCGACGACACCCGCCGCCGGGTCCGCGAGCTGGCCACGGCCCTCGGCTACGGCGCCTGGCGCGGCCCGCGCACCCGCAGCCTCGGACTCGCCGTCACCACGTACGCCGGCTCCGCCTGGGACTTCGCGGGGGTGGCGTACTTCTCCCGGCTGCTCACCGCCGCCACCTCGGCGGCGCACTCCCACGGCTACGCCCTGACCGCCCTGCCCGCCGACCGGGCCGGCGAGCCGCTGTGGCACACGCTGGCCGTCGACGGGATGCTGCTGCTGGACAGCCCGGACGGGGACCCGGTGCTGCGGGCCCTGCGGGCGCGCGGGGTGCCGGTGGTCTTCGACGGCCGGCCCGCCGACCCCCGGCCCGGGGACGTCTGGGTGGACAACGACCACGCCGCCACCACCCGCGAGGTGCTGGACCACCTCGCCGCGTCCGGGGCCCGGCGGATCGCCCTGCACGCGGGGTACGGCCGGGAGTTCTACACCGGGGCTGTGACCTCGGCCTACGAACGCTGGTGCGGGGAGCGGGGCGCGCCCGCGCTGGTGATCCCCTTCGACCCCGAGGACGCGCCGGGACACGCTTTCGACCGGGCCTTCGCCGGGCCGGCCCGGCCCGATGCCGTCTACACCGTGTACGACCCGGGCGGGCGGCAGGCGCTGGCGGCCGCCGCCCGCCACGGCCTCCGTACGCCCGGGGACCTGCTGCTGGTCTGCGCGAGTGAGGATCCCGCCTACGCGGCGTACGAACCGTCCGTGACCACCGTCACGCTGAATCCGGAGCGGATTGCGGCCTTTGCGGTGTCCTCGCTGGTCGCGTTGGTGGAATCTGGGCATGCGGAATCGCCCGGCCAGCTGACCGTTCCGGCAGGCCTGCGGGTGCGCGCCTCGTCCCTGCCCCCGGACATGTACTAGAGTTATCTCGACATCGAGATATCTGCCGAAGGCGTACCGCAGCCGCCCCCGCTGGTAAGGGTTACCTAACTTAGCCTTACCTTAGCGGATTGGCCAAGGGGCGTGGCGGCAGGATTGCGGTAATACGCGCGAATTCATGCATGAAGGAGACTGTCGTGTCGGCGAACAGCTTCGACGCCCGCAGCACGCTGCAGGTGGGCGACGAGTCGTACGAGATCTTCAAGCTGGACAAGGTCGAGGGCTCCGCCCGCCTTCCCTACAGCCTGAAGGTCCTGCTGGAGAACCTGCTCCGTACCGAGGACGGCGCGAACATCACCGCCGACCACATCCGGTCGCTCGGCAACTGGGACTCGCAGGCCCAGCCCAGCGAGGAGATCCAGTTCACGCCGGCCCGCGTGATCATGCAGGACTTCACCGGCGTCCCCTGCGTCGTGGACCTCGCCACCATGCGCGAGGCCGTGAAGGCACTCGGCGGCGACCCGGCGAAGATCAACCCGCTCTCGCCCGCCGAGATGGTCATCGACCACTCGGTCATCGCCGACAAGTTCGGCACGAAGGACGCCTTCGCGCAGAACGTCGAGCTGGAGTACGGCCGCAACAAGGAGCGCTACCAGTTCCTGCGCTGGGGCCAGACCGCCTTCGACGACTTCAAGGTCGTCCCGCCGGGCACCGGCATCGTCCACCAGGTCAACATCGAGCACCTGGCCCGCACGGTCATGGTCCGTAACGGCCAGGCGTACCCCGACACCCTCGTCGGCACCGACTCGCACACCACCATGGTCAACGGCCTGGGCGTGCTGGGCTGGGGCGTCGGCGGCATCGAGGCCGAGGCCGCGATGCTCGGCCAGCCGGTCTCCATGCTGATCCCGCGCGTCGTGGGCTTCAAGCTGACCGGCGAGCTGCCCACCGGCACCACCGCCACCGACCTGGTGCTGACCATCACCGAGATGCTGCGCAAGCACGGCGTCGTCGGCAAGTTCGTCGAGTTCTACGGTGAGGGCGTCGCCGCCACCTCCCTGGCGAACCGCGCCACCATCGGCAACATGTCGCCGGAGTTCGGCTCCACCGCCGCGATCTTCCCGATCGACGACGAGACCCTGAAGTACCTGCGCCTGACCGGCCGCGACGCCCAGCAGGTCGCGCTCGTCGAGGCGTACGCCAAGGAGCAGGGCCTGTGGCTGGACCCGGCCGCCGAGCCGGACTTCTCCGAGAAGCTGGAGCTCGACCTCTCCACGGTCGTCCCCTCCATCGCCGGCCCGAAGCGCCCGCAGGACCGCATCGTCCTCGCCAACGCCTCCCAGCAGTTCGCGCAGGACGTGCGCAACTACGTCGAGGACGACGACGAGGCGGGCAAGGAGTCCTTCCCGGCCTCCGACGCCCCGGCCTCCGCCAACGGCGTGCCGACCCGGCCGACCCTGGTCACCCTGGCCGACGGCTCGTCCTTCGAGATCGACCACGGCGCCGTCACGGTCGCCGCGATCACCTCCTGCACCAACACCTCGAACCCCTACGTCATGGTCGCCGCGGCGCTCGTGGCCAAGAAGGCGGTCGAGAAGGGCCTGACCCGCAAGCCGTGGGTCAAGACCACCCTCGCCCCGGGCTCGAAGGTCGTCACCGACTACTTCGACAAGGCCGGTCTGACCCCGTACCTCGACAAGATGGGCTTCAACCTCGTCGGGTACGGCTGCACCACCTGCATCGGCAACTCCGGTCCGCTGGACGAGGAGATCTCGAAGGCGATCAACGAGCACGACCTCGCGGTCACCTCGGTCCTCTCGGGCAACCGCAACTTCGAGGGCCGCATCAACCCCGACGTCAAGATGAACTACCTGGCCTCCCCGCCGCTGGTCGTCGCGTACGCCATCGCGGGCTCCATGAAGGTGGACATCACGACGGACGCCATCGGCACCGACACCGAGGGCAAGCCGGTCTTCCTGGCCGACATCTGGCCCTCCGAGGCCGAGGTCAACGACGTCGTGGCGAACGCCATCGGCGAGGACATGTTCAGCAAGTCCTACCAGGACGTCTTCGCGGGCGACGCCCAGTGGCAGGCGCTGTCGATCCCGACCGGCAACACCTTCGAGTGGGACCCGCAGTCCACCTACGTCCGCAAGCCCCCTTACTTCGAGGGCATGACGATGGAGACCACCCCGGTCTCCGACATCGCCGGCGCCCGCGTGCTGGCGAAGCTGGGCGACTCGGTCACCACCGACCACATCTCCCCGGCCGGTGCGATCAAGGCCGACACCCCGGCCGGCAAGTACCTCACGGAGCACGGCGTCGAGCGCCGCGACTTCAACAGCTACGGCTCGCGCCGCGGCAACCACGAGGTCATGATCCGCGGTACCTTCGCCAACATCCGCCTGCGCAACCAGATCGCGCCGGGCACCGAGGGCGGCTTCACCCGCGACTTCACCGCCCCGGACGCGCCGGTCTCCTTCATCTACGACGCCTCGCAGAACTACCAGGCCGCCGGCATCCCGCTGGTCATCCTGGCGGGCAAGGAGTACGGCTCGGGCTCGTCCCGCGACTGGGCGGCCAAGGGCACCGCGCTGCTCGGCGTCAAGGCCGTCATCGCCGAGTCCTACGAGCGCATCCACCGCTCCAACCTGATCGGCATGGGCGTCCTGCCGCTCCAGTTCCCGGAGGGCGCCACCGCCGCCTCCCTGGGTCTGACCGGCGAGGAGACCTTCGCCTTCACCGGTGTGGAGGAGCTGAACAACGGCACCACCCCGCGCACGGTCAAGGTGACCACCGACACGGGCGTGGAGTTCGACGCGGTCGTCCGCATCGACACCCCGGGTGAGGCGGACTACTACCGCAACGGCGGCATCATGCAGTACGTGCTCCGCAACCTCATCCGCGGCTGAGGACCATAGCGGCACCATAGGGCCGTATCCCCGTTATGGGGGTACGGCCCTTTCGCATTTCCCGGCGGGGCCAGGTTTCGGGGAGGTCTCAACTCGGAAAAGCTGACGGACATCCGTGCGCATGATCTTGCTCACAAGAGCGGAAGTGGACTATACCTGTGCCCGTCCGGATCACCGCGTCATCCGCGGCACCGGGCCGGGGGATGGGCGGGGACCTGCGGTGATGTCCGTATGCACGGTAACCGCCGCGATTTCCGGCCTCCTTCACACTTCTGACGAAGGCGAGGACATGAGCATGGGATCCACTGGTGAGGGCCTCGGCCGCCGCGATCTGATCAAGCGCTCCGCAGCACTCGGGCTGATCACGGTGCCGACGATGAGCTTCCTGTCCGCCTGCGCCTCCGGCGGCGAGGAGAACTCCACGAAAGGGCCCGACAAGGGCGTGGTGACCAAGGAGAACCCCTTCGGCGTAGCCAAGGGGGGCAAGCTGGACGTCGTCGTGTTCAAGGGCGGGTTCGGCGACGACTACGCGAAGGCCTGGGAGGCCGCCTTCGACAAGAAGTGGGGCACCACCAGCTCGCACCTGGGCACCCAGGAGATCACCGCCAAGCTCCAGCCGCGCTTCAACGGCGGCAACCCGCCGGACGTCGTCGACGACTCCGGCGCCCAGCAGATCAAGCTGGACGTGCTCGCCAACGGCGGCCAGCTCGCCGACCTCACCGCGGTGCTCGACGCGCCCTCGATCGACGACCCGACCAAGAAGGTGCGCGACACCCTGGTCGAGGGCGCCTACGAACAGGGCCTCCAGGGCGGCAAGTTCGTCGTCCTGAAGTACGTGTACGCGGTGTTCGGCTTCTGGTACTCCGGGAAGCTCTTCAAGGAGAAGGGCTGGGCTCCCCCCAAGACCTGGGACGAGTTCCTGGCCGTCTGTACCAAGGCCAAGGAGGCGGGCATCGGCGGCCTCGCCCACCAGGGCAAGTTCCCGTACTACATCAACGTGGTCATCATGGACCTGATCGCCAAGAAGGGCGGTCTGGACGCCATGAAGGCGATCGACAACCTGGAGCCGAACGCCTTCGAGGGCAATCCGGCCGCCCTGGCCGCGGTCGAGGCGGTCTACGAGGTCGTCGAGAAGGGCCTGCTGATGCCGGGCACCAACGGCCTCACCCACACGGAGTCCCAGACCGCCTGGAACCAGTACAAGGCCGCCTTCATCCCCTCCGGCTCCTGGCTGGAGAACGAGCAGCTGAAGCAGACCCCGGAGGACTTCGACATGAAGTTCCTGCCGATGCCGCTGCTGGCGGACAGCAAGCTGCCCTTCGAGGCCGTCCGGGCCGGCGTCGACGAGCCCTTCATCGTCCCGGAGAAGGCCGCCAACAAGGCCGCGGGCATGGAGTTCCTCCGCTCGATGCTGTCCCGCGAATGGTCGACGATCTTCGCCCAGCAGGCGAACTCGCTCACCGTCGTCAAGGACGGCGTGGACCCGAGCGTCAAACTGCGCCCGGGCACCCAGTCGGCGGTGGAGGCGCTCAAGGCGGCGGGCGGCAACACCTTCAGCTACCGCTACCCCGACTGGTACAGCGAGATGGACAGCGAGATCCAGAACGCGTCCAATGAGCTGATGGCCCAGCGGATCCAGCCAAAGGAGTGGATCAAGCGGGCACAGGCTGCGGTAGACAAGGCGGCGAAGGACCCGAACGCCAAGAACAACAAGCGCACCTGACACCGCGTCCACCGGTCATCCGGCAACACCAGGGACGGACACCATGAGCCACGTAGCCCAGGGGAGAAGGAAGAGCGGTTTCATCGCCGGCTTCCTCATCGCGCCACTCGCGCTGTATTTGACCTTCGTCATCTGGCCGTATGTTCAGACATTCGGCTATTCCTTCACCAACTGGACGGGCCAGTCGCCGACCTTCGACTTCGTCGGCCTGGACAATTACTCGACGTTGCTGAAGGACGAGGTCTTCCGCGGCGCTCTCTGGCACAACCTGCTGCTCCTGGTGTTCGTCCCGGTGATCACCATCCTGCTCGCCCTCTTCTTCGCCTTCATGGTGAACGCGGGAGGGCGCAGCGGGGCCGGCGGGGTCCAGGGCGTCAGCGGATCGCGCTTCTACAAGGTCGTCTACTTCTTCCCGCAGGTCCTCTCCCTCGCCATCCTCGCCGTCCTCTTCGGCGCGGTCTACCGCAGTGACCAGGGCGGCCTGCTCAACGGCTTCCTCATCAAGCTGGGCCTGATCGACGCGCAGCACCCCGTCGAATGGCTCAACGAGCCCGATCTCGTTCTCTGGTGCCTGCTGTTCGTGGTCGTCTGGTCCGGCGTCGGCTTCTACCTCGTCCTCTTCTCTGCGGCCATGCAGTCCGTACCCAAGGACATCTACGAGGCCGCGCTGCTCGACGGCGCCGGGCGCGCCCAGACCTTCTTCAAGGTCACGCTGCCCCTGCTGTGGGATTCTGTGCAGACCGCCGCGGTCTATCTGGGCATCGCCGCGATGGACATGTTCGTGCTGGTGTCGACCTCGACCTCGGGCCAGTTCGGCGGCGGACCCGACCACCACAGTGAGGTCATGGCCACCGTGCTGATGCGCAACTTCCTGTACTTCGGCAAGAGCGGCTACGCCTGCGCCATGGGCGTGGTCATGCTCGTCCTGACCATGATCCTCTCCGTCATCACGCTGCGTGCCACCCGCCGCGAGCGCATCGAGTTCTGAGCGGGAGACCGTCATGACCACAGTGATCAAGGCTCCGGGCGAAGCGTCCGCGGAGCGGTCCGGCGGATCCGGCCGGACGGGGGAGCGTGACAAGCGCCGCTCCGAGGGCATGGTCCTCAACGTCTTCTCGCACGGCTTCCTCGTCCTGTGGGCGATAATGATCGTGCTGCCGCTCCTCTGGCTCGCGCTCGGCTCCTTCAAGACCGACGCGCAGATCGGCGGCTCGGCCCTGAGCTGGCCCTCGAACTGGCACTTCGACGCCTTCGGGCGGGCCTGGGACAAGGGCATCGGCGGCTACTTCGCCAACACGCTGATCGTGCTGGTCTTCTCGGTCCCGCTGACCATGCTGTTCGGCTCGATGGCCGCCTACGTGCTGGCCCGCTACCCCTTCACCGGCAACCGGCTCATCTACTACTTCTTCGTCAGCGGGGCGATGTTCCCGGTGTTCCTGGCGCTCGTACCGCTGTTCTTCATGGTCAAGCGCTTCGACATGCTGAACAGCTACCAGGGCCTGATCCTGGTGTACGTCGCCTACTCGATGCCGTTCACCGTCTTCTTCATGCACTCCTTCTTCCGGACGCTGCCGACGGCGATCCACGAGGCGGCGGTGATCGACGGGGCCTCCGACACCCGGATCTTCTTCCAGGTGATGCTGCCCATGGCCAAGCCCGGCCTGATCAGCGTCGGCATCTTCAACGTGCTGGGCCAGTGGAACCAGTACATCCTGCCCGCCGTACTCATGCAGCCGCAGACCAGCGGCGAGCCCGAGCGCTACATGCTGACCCAGGGGCTGATCCAGCTCCAGTACCAGATGGGCTACGAGACGGACCTGCCCGTGCTGTTCGCCGGGGCCACCATCGCGGTCATCCCGATGCTCGCGGTCTACCTCTCCTTCCAGCGCCAGATCCAGGCCGGCCTGACCTCAGCCACCCTCAAGTAGCCCCGGGTCAGCCGGCCGGGTCCGGCACGACCGACCAGCTGACCGCCGAGACCGAGGGGTCGAGCGAGAGGTTGCTGACCGCCTCCTCCAGCGCCCGGCCCCCCTCGCCCTCGGCGGTCAGCACCGCGGACACGGTCACCCGGCCCGACATTCGGTGAGCAGCATCGGCCTCTCTCCCTTCCTGCCGAGGCTCTCAGAGCCAGGTGTTGAACCTGCGGATGTACCAGGTCTTCACGAGCTGCGTCAGCGTGCAGTACGCGAGCAGGACGCCGATCAGCCACGGGAAGTAGCTCGCCGGCAGGGCCACGAAGCCCAGCGATCCGGCCAGCGGCGAGAAGGGCAGGTAGAGCCCGGTCAGCACCGCGAGGACGGTCATCACCATCACCGGCCAGGAGGCGCGGGACTGGACGAAGGGGATCTTCCGGGTACGGATCATGTGGACGACCAGCGTCTGCGAGAGCAGGCCCTCGATGAACCAGCCGGACTGGAAGAGCGCCTGGTGCGCCTCGCTGTTCGCCCCGAACACGTTCCACATGATCAGGAACATCGAGATGTCGAAGACGGAGCTGACGGGGCCGATGGTCACCATGAACCGGCCGATGCCCTTGGCGTCCCAGTTGCGGGGCCCGCGCAGGTACTCCTCGTCCATCCGGTCCCACGGGGTCGCCAGCTGCGCGATGTCGTAGACCAGGTTCTGCACCAGCAGCATGATCGCGAGCATCGGCTGGAAGGGGATGAAGGCGCTGGCCACCAGGACCGAGAAGACGTTGCCGAAGTTCGACGAGGCCGTCATCTTGATGTACTTGATGGTGTTGCCGAAGGTGGTCCGGCCCTGGACCACGCCCTGCTCCAGGACGGTCAGGTCCTTCTCCAGCAGGATGATGTCCGCCGACTCCTTCGCGATGTCGACGGCCGTGTCCACGGAGATGCCTACGTCGGCGTCGCGCAGTGCGGCGGCGTCGTTGATGCCGTCGCCGAGGAAGCCGACGGTGTGGCCGTCCGCCTGGAGGGACCGTACGATCCGGGCCTTCTGGACCGGGTTGACCTTGGCGAAGACCTTCGTACGGGCGGCCAGCTCGCGCAGCGCGCGCTCGTCGAGCGGGTCGGTCTCGCAGCCGAGCACCACCTGCCCGACGTCGAGGCCCACGTCCGCGCAGACCCGGGCGGCCACGAGCTCGTTGTCGCCGGTGACGACCTTGACCTCGATGCCCTTGTCGGCGAGGGCCTGGAGGGCCCGGGCGGCGTCGGCCTTCGGCGGGTCGAGGAAGGCGAGGAAGCCGACCAGGGTCAGACCGTCCTCGTCCGCGACCGTGTAGGTGTCGCGCGGGGCGGAGACCGTACGGGTGGCGACGGCGAGGACACGCAGGCCCTGACGGTTGTGCTCCTCGGCGGTCCGGGTGACGCGCCGGCGCAGCCGGTCGGTCAGCTCGGCCTTCTCGCCGCGGTCCCGCATGTGGGTGCAGAGGTCCAGGACCTCCTCGACGGCGCCCTTGGTGATCATGACGTGCTCGGCGCGGGCAGGAGCGCCGACGAGGCTGTTGCGGCCCAGGACCACGGACATCCGGCGCCGGGCGAAGTCGAAGGGGATCTCGTCGACCATCGAGAACCGTGCGTCGACGACAACCTCCTCGGCCTCGCCCACGCGGTCGATGACCGCCTGGTCCATCAGGTTCTTCAGGCCGGTCTGGAAGTGCGAGTTGAGGTAGCCGTACTCCAGCACCTCGTCGTCCTCGTCGCCGTGCACGTCGAGGTAGCGGTCGAGGACGATCCGGTCCTCGGTGAGGGTGCCGGTCTTGTCCGTGCAGAGCACGTCCATCGCGCCCAGGTTCTGGATCGCGTTGAGCCGCTTGACGACCACCTTGCGCTGGGCCATGGCGACCGCGCCGCGCGCCAGGTTGGCGGAGACGACCATCGGCAGCATCTCGGGGGTGAGGCCCACCGCGACGGCGATGCCGAAGAGGAAGGCTTCGTTCCAGTCGCCCTTGGTGAAGCCGTTGATCATGAAGACCACGGGGACCATGACCAGCATGAAGCGGATCAGCAGGAAGCTGACCTTGCGCACACCGGTGTCGAAGTTGGTCTGCGGGCGCTCCCCGACCAGGGAGCCGGCCATCGAGCCGAAGTAGCTGTCGGCGCCGGTGGCGACCACGACGCCGGTGGCGGTGCCGGAGGTGACCGAGGTGCCCATCAGGACGAGGTTGTCGGCCTCGACGGGGTCGGTGGTGTCGGCCTGGCCGAGGTCCTCGGTCCGGGTGTCGGCCTTGGCGACCGGCAACGACTCGCCGGACAGGGCGGCCTGTCCCACCATCAGGTCCTTGGAGCTGATCAGTCGCAGGTCGGCCGGGATGAGGTCGCCGGCGGCCAGCTTGACCAGGTCGCCCGGGACCACCTGGTCCATGGGCACCTCGAAGGCGGTCGGAGCCGAACCGCTGCCGGCCCGCCGCTGCACCGCGCAGGTGGTGGTGACCAGCTCCTTGAGGGCGTCGGCGGCGCGGCCCGAGCGGAACTCCTGCCAGAACCGGAGCAGTCCGCTGATCCCCACCATCACGGAGAGGATGACGACGCCGGGGTCGGCCGGGTCCTGCCAGTACATGACGCCGGCCAGGAGGACCAGGACCAGGATGAAGGGGTTCCAGTACGCCTTCGCCAGCTGGAGGTGCCAGCGCGGGGCGCGCTCCCGGGCGACGGCGTTGCGGCCGTGCCGCTCCAGGCGCAGGGCCGCCTCGGCGTGGGTGAGGCCGTTGCGCGAGGTGTCCACGTCCTGCAGGACCCGGACGGCGGGGCGGGCGCTGAGCGCGGCGAGCCGTTCGCCGACGAGCCGGGTACGTGCCTCCAGCTCGGCGGCCTTGCGCTCGCGGCGGGCCCTGCCCGGCGGTGCGAGCTTCGTCGGGGTACGAGGGGTGAGCATGGTCATGACGAATACCTCCCTCCACGGTGTCCGGGCAGCGCGAAGCCGTACGGTCACGTGGAGTGATCATGGGTCGGCGTAAAATGGCACACAATGACCACGGGTACGCCGGTGGGCATGGATGACGCACAGCCGTCGGGCGTCCGGGGACCGGAACCGGGGCGTGCGGAGGAAAGGGTTGCGGGCCCGGAGCGAAGCGGGCCCGTGCATCGCACGGGACGCGGCGGGGCCGCGGTCGTGCGTACTCGGGGAAGCGGGTCGGTCGCCGGGCTGGTCAGCCGGCGAGAGCGCGGCAAGGACTTCGATCGGGACTCATCCCGAACACCTCCTTGCGTAGCGCTGTCACGACAGGGCGCCCGGTCCGGCCGGAAAGGCCGCAGAGGATCGGCGCCTCAGCGACCGTAGCACGAGGAGAACGGTGGTTTCTCTCATACTTATGACCGGTAGTGGCCGATTCGTGCTGCGTCAGCCTCTTGACGTGTGGAGGGCCAAAGGCTCGACTTAAGGTTCACAAGTTGGAGAGACGCCGGTGTCTCGGAGCACACAGCCGCGACTGCCGGCCGGGGGGCGACGGCTGGCCGTCGCTTATGGGCAGGAGTGGATGAGTCGTGCAGACTCCCGGATCGCAGTCCTCGCTGCATCGCGCGAATCTTGAACGGGTCGTGCGGGCCGTGCGCCTCGCGGGTTCGCTGACCCAGGCGGAGATCGCCCGTACCACCGGACTGTCGGCGGCCACGGTCTCCAACATCGTCCGCGAGCTCAAGGAAGGCGGGACCGTCGAGGTCACGGACACCTCGGCGGGAGGCCGGCGGGCGCGCAGCGTCTCGCTCAGCGGGGACGCGGGCATCGTCATCGGCGTGGACTTCGGCCACACCCACCTGCGGGTGGCCGTAGGGAACCTCGCCCACCAGGTGCTGGCCGAGGAATCGGAGCCGCTGGACGTGGACGCGTCCTGGGTGGAGGGCTTCGACCGGGCGGAGGCGCTGGTCGGCCGGCTGATCGAGGGCGTGGGGGTCGGCCGCGACAAGGTCATCGGCGTCGGGCTCGGCGTCCCCGGACCGATCGACGTGGAGTCCGGCACCCTCGGCTCCACCGCGATCCTGCCGGGCTGGGCCGGGATCAACCCCCGCCAGGAGCTGTCGCAGCGCCTGGGCGTGCCCGTGTACGTGGACAACGACGCCAACCTCGGAGCCCTCGGCGAGCTGGTCTGGGGGAGCGGCAGGGGGGTCAAGGACCTCGCGTACATCAAGGTCGCGAGCGGTGTCGGCGCCGGCCTGGTGATCAACGGGCAGATCTACCGCGGGCCCGGCGGCACCGCCGGCGAGATCGGGCACATCACCCTCGACGAATCGGGTCCCGTCTGCCGCTGCGGCAACCGCGGCTGCCTGGAGACCTTCGCCGCCGCCCGGTACGTCCTGCCGCTGCTCCAGGGCACCCACGGACCGGAGCTGACGATGGAGCGGGTGGTCGAGCTGGCCCGCGAGGGGGACCCCGGCTGCCGTCGGGTCATCACGGACGTGGGCCGCCACATCGGCAGCGGTGTGGCCAGCCTCTGCAACGTCTTGAACCCGAGCCGGGTGGTCCTGGGCGGCTCGCTGGCGGAGGCCGGTGAACTGGTGCTGGCCCCCATCCGTGAATCAGTGGGGAGGTACGCGATCCCCAGCGCGGCCCGCCAGCTGTCCGTCCTGACCGGATCGCTGGGCGGCCGGGCCGAAGTGCTCGGCGCACTCGCCCTCGTACTCAGCGAGATGGGCGATTCGACGCTTTTGGCGGAAAATGGGGTTGGGGTGCGAGCTCCCGCCGTCATGTCTTCAGTTAGATAACGGATGGCACCGTTGTCATCTCGTTAAGGATTCACTCCTTGACGCCAAATTGCGGCCGGGGTTGACTCACATCCACCTCGGCCGCAGCGTTGCGGCCTCGTCAGGGAGGTTCAAGTAATGAACACGCGTATGCGTAGAGCCGCCGTAGCCGTCGCCGCCGGTGCCATGGCCGTATCGCTTGCCGCTTGCGGCAGTGCGAAGGAGGCCGGCGACAAGGCGAACGACTCGGGCGCCGCCAAGGGTGATGCGATCAAGATCGGTCTGCTCCTGCCGGAGAACCAGACCGCGCGCTACGAGAAGTTCGACAAGCCGCTGATCGAGAAGAAGGTTGCCGACCTCACCGGCGGCAAGGCCGAGGTCGTCTACGCCAACGCCAAGCAGGACGCGACCACGCAGAACTCCCAGGTCGACACGATGATCACCAACAAGGTGGACGTCCTGATCATCGACGCGGTGGACGCCAAGGCCATCGCGGGCTCGGTCAAGAAGGCCAAGGAAGCCGGCATTCCCGTCGTCGCCTACGACCGCCTGGCCGAGGGCCCGATCGACGCCTACACCTCCTTCGACAACGAAGAGGTCGGCAAGGTCCAGGGCAAGGCGCTGCTGGAGGCGCTGGGCGACAAGGCCAAGGACGGCCAGATCGTCATGATGAACGGCTCCGTCACCGACCCGAACGCCGCCCTGTTCAAGAAGGGCGCGCACTCCGTCCTCGACGGCAAGGTGAACATCGGCAAGGAGTACGACACCAAGGAGTGGAAGCCGGAGAACGCCAACACCAACATGGCGGGCGCGCTCTCCGCGATCGGCAAGGACAAGGTCATCGGCGTCTACTCCGCCAATGACGGCATGGCCGGCGGCATCATCACCGCCCTCAAGGCCGCCAACCTGTCCCCGCTGCCCCCGGTCACCGGCCAGGACGCCGAACTCGCCGGCGTGCAGCGCATCGTGGCGGGCGAGCAGTTCATGAGCGTCTACAAGCCGTACGCTCCCGAGGCCACCGCCGCCGCCGAGATGGCCGTCGCCCTCGCCAAGGGCGAGAAGATCGACGGAATCATCAACCAGAAGGTCGACAGCCCGACCACCAAGGGCGTCCCGTCCGTGCTGGTTCCGGTCACCTCGCTCACCAAGGCCAACATCAAGGACACCGTCATCAAGGACGGCGTCTACACGGCCGACGAGATCTGCACCGACAAGTACGCGGCCAACTGCGCCACCCTCGGCCTGAAGTAAGGCCCCCGTCGCCCCTCTCCCCGAGGTGGCCGACCCCCGCGCCTGCCCGGCGCCCCGCACCCCTTATCCCGCCACCGCGGGGCGCCGGGCAGAAACGTTTCCCCCATGCTGTACCGCACGTATCACCCCCATGCTCAACCCCCCATTCACGCTCCTGCTCTTTTGCACGACATCCCCGCCGGTCAGGCGGCGAAGGAGATGGTTCATGTGTCCGCTGCGCCCGTGCTGGCGTTGCGAGGGGTCTCGAAGCGGTTCGGTGCCGTTCAGGCCCTGACCGACGTAGAACTCGAGATCCACTCCGGTGAGGTGGTCGCCCTCGTGGGCGACAACGGCGCCGGCAAGTCCACGCTGGTCAAGACCATCGCCGGCGTGCACCCCATCGATGACGGAGTCATCGAGTGGCAGGGCCGCCCGGTCTCGATCACCAAGCCCCACGACGCCCAGAACCTGGGCATCGCGACGGTCTACCAGGACCTCGCGCTGTGCGACAACATCGACGTCGTCGGCAACCTCTTCCTGGGCCGCGAGCTCAAGCGCCGCGGGATCCTCGACGAGGTGGAGATGGAGCGCCGCGCCCGCGAGCTCCTGACCACCCTGTCCATCCGGATCCCCAGCGTCCGGATCCCGATCGCCTCGCTCTCCGGCGGTCAGCGCCAGACCGTGGCGATCGCCCGCTCGATGCTCGGGGAGCCCCAGCTGGTCATCCTCGACGAGCCCACCGCCGCACTCGGCGTCGAGCAGACCGCACAGGTCCTCGACCTGGTGGAGCGGCTGCGCGAGCGCGGCCACGCCGTCATCCTCATCAGCCACAACATGGCCGATGTGAAGGCCGTCGCCGACAAGGTGGCGGTCCTGCGGCTGGGCCGCAACAACGGCGTCTTCAGCGTCGCCGACACCTCGCAGGAAGAGATCATCTCCGCCATCACCGGTGCCACGGACAACGCCGTGACCCGCCGGGCGGCCCGCACCGGGGAGGCCCGCAAGTGAGCACCCACAACCCTGCCGCCGGACCGCTGGACAAGGGTCCGGCCGGCCAGGCCGAGCACATCGACCCGGTCAACCCGGCGGCCGCCCATGACGCCATCCCGGCCGTCGACCCCCGTCTGCTCGTGCGCGAGCAGGGCCTGTACGGGTACCTGCGCGAGTTCACCCGCAAGATGAAGGCGGGTGACCTGGGCTCCATCCCGGTCGTCGTCGGCCTGATCATCATCTGGAGCATCTTCCAGAGCCTGAACTCGAACTTCCTCTCCCCGGAGAACCTGACCAACATCGCGATCACGATGGTCGCCACCGGCATGATGGCCGTCGGCATCATCTTCGTGCTGCTGCTCGGCGAGATCGACCTCTCGGTCGGCTCGGTCAGCGGTGTCTCGGGCGCGATCGTCGCCGTCCTCGCCGTCACCCACGGCGTGAACGAATGGCTCGCGATCCTCGCCGCCGTCGCGGGCGGCGCCCTGATCGGGTCCATCCACGGCTTCTTCTTCGCCCGGATCGGTGCCCCGGCCTTCGCCGTCACCCTGTCGGGCCTGCTGTTCTGGTCCGGCGCCATGCTGCAGATCCTCGGCAGCAACGGCACCATCAACCTCGACTCCGAGGGCGTGGTCGGCCAGCTGACCACGTACTTCTTCTCGGACGTGGCCGTCGGCTACGGCCTCGCGGCCGTCGCCGTGGCGGGGTACTTCCTGGCCACCTTCTTCGACAACAAGCGCCGGCAGGCCGCGGGCGTCCCCTCGCGGCCGCTCACCGAGATCGTGCTGCGCACCGGCGTCCTCGCGGTGTTCACCTTCGGTCCCGCCGTGGTGTTCAACCAGTACAAGGGCCTCCCGCTCGCGGTGGTGCTCTTCCTGCTGGCGCTGGTCGGCACGGACTTCGTGCTGCGCCGCACCTCCTTCGGCCGCCAGGTGTTCGCACTCGGCGGCAGCGTCGAGGCCTCCCGCCGGGCCGGCATCAACGTCAACCGGGTGCGCATCTCGGTCTTCGCCATCGCCGGCACCTTCGCCGCCGTCGGCGGGCTCTTCTGGGCCTCCAAGATCGCGGCGGCCAACCAGAGCGCCGGCGCCGGCGACCTGCTGATGAACGTGATCGCGGCGGCCGTCATCGGCGGCACCAGCCTCTTCGGCGGCCGGGGCCGGACCTGGAACGCCCTCCTGGGCGTCATGGTCATCACCTCCATCCAGTACGGTCTGGCCCTGGAGGGAATCGCGACCCCGATCCAGTACATGATCACCGGCGCGGTCCTGCTGGCCACGGTCGTGATCGACTCGGTCACCCGCAAGACCCAGAAGACGGCCGGACGCGCCTGACCGCGCGCCCGGAGGCAGTACCCCGGCGGTAAGACCCGTCACAGTGCCCGGTGCCACTCCACGTGGCGCCGGGCGCTTGTGCGTAGATATGAACGTACAACTGTGCGGGTATACGCCCGTTTGGGATGTGTGATTTAGCGATGACGCGTACAGGTATGACAAAGGCGTGACCCACCCGGTACCGCCCGATGATGCTCGTCGCGAGCGGAACATTAGACTCGACAGACCAGCAAGCAACTGCAAGGAGGCACGGGTGCTGCTGACCCGCATCAAGGGACCGCGCGATCTGGACCGGCTCAGCCAGGAGGAGCTCAACCAGCTCGCCGCCGAGATCAGGTCCTTCCTCGTCGACGCCGTCTCCAAGACCGGCGGGCACCTCGGCCCCAACCTCGGTGTGGTCGAACTGACGATCGCCCTTCACCGGGTCTTCGACTCGCCCAAGGACAAGGTCCTCTTCGACACCGGCCACCAGGCCTACGTCCACAAGCTGCTCACCGGCCGCCAGGACTTCGCCGGCCTGCGCACCAAGGGCGGCCTGTCCGGATACCCCTCGCGCGCCGAGTCCGACCACGACGTGATCGAGAACTCCCACGCCTCCACGGTGCTGGGCTGGGCCGACGGCCTGGCCAAGGCCAACGAGGTGCTCCGCCGCGAGGACCACCACGTCGCCGCCGTCATCGGCGACGGCGCCCTGACCGGCGGCATGGCCTGGGAGGCGCTGAACAACATCGCCGCCGCCAAGGACCGCCCGCTGGTCATCGTCGTCAACGACAACGAGCGCTCGTACGGCCCCACCATCGGCGGCCTCGCGAACCACCTGGCCACCCTGCGCACCACGGACGGCTACGAGCGCTTCCTGGCCCGCGGCAAGGAGATCCTGGAGCGCACCCCGGTCGTCGGGAAGCCGCTCTTCGAGACCCTGCACGGCGCCAAGAAGGGCCTCAAGGACTTCATCGCCCCGCAGGGCATGTTCGAGGACCTCGGCCTGAAGTACATCGGGCCCATCGACGGCCACGACATCGAGGCCCTGGAATCGGCCCTGCAGCGCGCCAAGCGCTTCAGCGGCCCGGTCATCGTGCACTGCCTCACCCAGAAGGGCCGCGGCTACACCCCGGCCCTGGAGCACGAGGCGGACCGCTTCCACGCGGTCGGCGTCATCCACCCGGACACCGGCCTGCCGGTGAAGACCGCCGCCGCCAGCTGGACCTCCGTCTTCGCCGACGAGATGGTCAAGCTCGGCCACGAGCGCGAGGACATCGTCGGCATCACCGCGGCGATGCTCCACCCGGTCGGCCTCAACAAGTTCGCCGAGGCCTTCCCGGACCGGATCTACGACGTCGGCATCGCCGAGCAGCACGGCGCGACCTCCGCGGCCGGCCTGGCCACCGGCGGGGTCCACCCGGTCTTCGCGGTGTACGCGACCTTCCTCAACCGCGCCTTCGACCAGGTCCTGATGGACGTCGCCCTGCACAAGTGCGGGGTCACCTTCGTCCTGGACCGGGCCGGTGTCACGGGTGACGACGGCGCCTCCCACAACGGCATGTGGGACATGTCGATCCTCCAGGTCGTCCCCGGCCTGCGGCTCGCCGCCCCGCGCGACGCCGAGCAGCTGCGCGCCCAGCTGCGCGAGGCCGTCGAGGTCAAGGACGCCCCGACCGTCGTGCGCTACTCCAAGGGCGTCGTCGGCCCGGCCGTCCCGGCCGTCGGCCGGATCGGCGGCATGGACGTGCTGCGCAGTCCGGCCCCCGAGGTCACCCGACCGGACGTACTGCTCGTCTCGGTCGGCGCGCTCGCCCCGATGTGCCTGGAGATCGCGGACCTGCTCGACAAGCAGGGCATCTCCACGACCGTGGTCGACCCCCGCTGGGTCAAGCCCGTGGACGAGGCCCTCGCCCCGCTCGCGGACCAGCACCGGGTCGTCGTCACCGTCGAGGACAACGGCCGCACCGGCGGTGTGGGCGCCGCCGTCTCGCAGGCCCTGCGGGACGCGGGGGTGGACGTACCGCTGCGCGACTTCGGCATCCCGCAGCGCTTCCTGGACCACGCGCTGCGCAAGGAGATCATGGCCGAGATCGGTCTGACGGCTCCGGACATCGCCCGGCAGGTGACCGGCCTGGTCGCCAAGCTGGACGGGCGCTACGACAGCGAGCCGGCCGCCACCGTCGACTAGTCCGGAACTCGCCGCACGAGCCGTTCGTAGATCGACGCGCGGTTGCACGTCACGGGCCGGGAGATCACTCTTGAAGGGTGGGCCTCCCGGCCCGTTCGTGCGTCGTCACCTGCCGGAGGCGTCGGTGAGCAGAGATCTGAACAGCCCATTCCGTACGAAGACGGTGGAGCAGTCCATCCGCGACACGGAGGAGCCGGAACACGCGCTCCGCAAGTCGCTCTCCGCCTGGGACCTGACGGTGTTCGGTGTGGGTGTCATCATCGGCACCGGCATCTTCGTCCTGACGGGCATCGCGGCCCGGAACAACGCCGGTCCTGCCACCGCCCTCTCCTTCGTGGCAGCGGGCGTCGTCTGCGCCCTCGCGGCGCTCTGCTACGCCGAGTTCGCGTCCACCGTGCCGGTGGCCGGATCGGCGTACACGTTCGCGTTCGCCTCGATCGGCGAGGTGCCCGCCTGGATCATCGGCTGGGACCTGGTGCTGGAATTCGCGCTCGGCACCGCCGTCGTGGCGGTGGGGTGGTCCGGGTACGTGCGCCACCTCATGCACACCAACCTCGGCTGGGACCTGCCCGTCGGGCTCTCGGGCCCCGATGCGGGCGGAACCTTCGACCTGCTGGCGTTCGTGCTGATCCTGGTGCTGACCGCGGTGCTGGTCGTCGGGACGAAGCTCTCGGCCCGGATCACCGCGATCGTGGTCGCCATCAAGGTCACCGTGGTGCTGCTGGTCATCGTCGCGGGCCTGTTCTTCGTCAAGGCGGACAACTACAAGCCGTTCGTCCCGCCGGCCGTGCCGCAGACCACGGGCAGCGGCTGGAAGGCGCCGCTGGTCCAGGTGCTGTTCGGCTACGAGCCGACGAACTTCGGCGTCATGGGCATCTTCACCGCGGCCTCCCTGGTGTTCTTCGCCTTCATCGGCTTCGACGTCGTGGCCACCGCGGCCGAGGAGACCAAGAACCCCCAGCGGGACATGCCGCGCGGCATTCTCGGCTCGCTGCTGATCTGCACGGTGCTCTACGTCGCTGTGACCCTGGTGGTCACCGGCATGCAGAAGTACACGGAGATGTCGCCGACCGCGCCGCTCGCCGAAGCCTTCAAATCCGTGAACCAGCCGTTCTTCTCCGGTGCCATCAGCCTCGGGGCAGCCGTGGGTCTGATCACCGTGTGCATGATCCTGTTGCTCGGCCAGACCCGGGTGTTCTTCGCGATGAGCCGTGACGGGCTCCTGCCGCGCGTCTTCTCCGTCACCCACCCCAAGTACCGCACCCCCTACCGGGCGACCATCCTGCTGGGTGTCCTGATCGCGGTCCTCGCGGGCTTCACCAGCCTGGAGAAGCTCGCGGAACTGGTGAACATCGGTACGCTCTTCGCCTTCGTGATCGTCGCGCTCGGCGTGATCATCCTGCGCCGGACCCGCCCCGACCTGCACCGGTCGTTCCGCACCCCGTGGGTGCCGGTGATCCCGATCCTGTCGATCGCGGCCTCGCTCTGGCTGATGCTGAACCTGCCGACCGAGACCTGGGCCCGGTTCGCCATCTGGATGGCCGTCGGCTTCGTCGTCTACTCCTTCTACGGCGTCTGGCACAGCCGGCTGAGCCGGGACCCCGAGGGCACCCCCGGCTTCGTCGCCCCGGACCCGCTGACGAAGCCTCCGGCTCCGGGGGAGTGACACCCGGCGCCGGGACCCGGGGCGGCTTCAGCCGCCCTTGGCCGGGGAGGTCTTCGCGGAGGCCGGGATCTTCTGGTCGGCGCGCAGGGCCTCCCACAGCTGGGTGGCCTGCGGCTGGGCGACGACCACGCGGTTCGGGTCGACCTTGTCGTAGGCCACCGGCAGCATGATGGTCTCCATCGTCGCCGGGTCCACGCCCTTCATGCTCTGCGCGAAGTCGGACAGCGCGGTGAGCGAGGCCAGATCGGAGTCGGTGGTCAGCGACTTCGTCCCGGCGTCGGCGAGCTTGTACAGCCGGGCCGGGTTGCCGAGGGCGTCCTGCTTCTTGATCTCGGACAGCATGGCGAGCATGAACTGCTGCTGGAGGCCGATGCGCCCGAGGTCGCTGCCGTCGCCGTAGCCGTAGCGGGTCCGTACGAACTTCAGCGAGTCGGTGCCGTTCAGCCGGTGCGTGCCCGCGTCCAGCTTGAGGCCGCCCTTCGCGCCGCTCATCGGCTTGTCGAGGGTGACGGTGACCCCGCCGAGCGCGTCCACCAGGCCCTTGAAGCCGGCGAAGTCCACCTCGACGAAGTGGTCCACGCGGATTCCGGACATCTGCTCCACGGTCTTGACCACACAGGCCGGACCGGCGAGGGAGTAGACGGAGTTGAACATGACCCGGTTCGCGGGCGGCACGGTGGCGCCGTCGTTCTTCTTGCACTCGGGCCGGCTGATCAGGGTGTCGCGGGGGATGCTCACCGCGGTCGCCCTGGCGCGGCCCTCGGGTATGTGGACCAGCATGGCGGTGTCGGAGCGGGCTCCGCTGACATCGCCGTGGTCGAGGTCCCCGTTGGCTCCGGCCCGTGAATCGGAGCCGAGGACCAGGACGTTCTGGGCGTTCTCCACGACCTTCTGCGGGCGGTTGTCGCCGATCGCCTGGTTCAGGTCGACGCTGGCGATGTTCCCGTTCAGGTGGCTGTAGACCCACCAGCCGGTTCCGCCGGCCGCGAGGATGAGCACGGCCAGCGCCGACAGTACGATCCACAGGACGCGCCTGCCGCGTCGGGGCTTGCGCCGGGACGCAGGGGAGGGGGCCGGGGCCGAGGGCCGGTCGGTCATGGAGGCAGAGCCCTTCTATTATAGATGGGGTGAATCATAGGACACGCTTTCGAGTGGCTGGTCCTTTTCGGTGAAACCCCCGTCGGACGACCGGCGGACAGCACTCGGCGGAAGGGCGGAACGGCAGCGTGACGCGAGGCAACGGCGGTGGCCGGACGGCTCCTTCCACCCGCGGGGCGACTCCCCCCGCCCCCGGCCGGCCAGCCCCCCTCCCCTCCTCGCCCCCGGTCGGGAACTGGTTGTTCAGGGGCTGTGACGGCCGTCTGACGGCCTACGCGTCCGGACCGCACGGTCTGCTGCGCTGGACCGAAGCCGCCGCCCCCCGCTCCGGCTGGACCGGTCCGGAGCCCTTCGAGGTGCCCGGCTGGACCGGCCCCGTGGCCATGGCGCAGAGCCGCGAGGGGTACGTGCACTTCGTCGCCCGGACGACCGCTCAGGATGGTTCGGGCAGGCCGGAAATCGCTGTTTCCACCCAGTTCCAGCCCGGCCGGGGCATGATCGACTGGTACAGCCTCGGCGTCCCGGCGCTGCGCGGCGGCCCCACCGACGACGCACTCGTCGGCCCGCCCCGCATCGCCGTCAACCAGCGTTCCGGCTCCGTGCACATCCTCGCGTCCCTGCGGCACGGCGGCGTCCTGCGGCGCAGCCGCAACGCCGAGGGCGCGTGGGGCGGCTGGAAGCAACTGGCCCCGGAGTGCTACGAGGGCGGCGTGACCCCCCTCATGCCCGAAGGGGGACGGCTGGAACTGCTCGCCCTCGGCCGGGCCGGCGCCGACCGCTGGACGGGCGCGGGAGCGGGCCAGTTCCGGCACGCCGACCGCATACCCACCCCGGTCGTCCCCGGGACCCCGGCGGTGTGCGAGACGGGGCCGCGCAGGGCCACGTACTTCTGGCGCTACCCGGGCGACGGCTCGCTCGTCGCCTGGCGGCCCGTACAGCAGGGCGTCCAGGGCGGCCTGATGGGCCTCGGCGGCGCGGGCGGCCGGGGCGCCCCGGGCGTGGCCCGGGCCTTCGTCGGCGGCTACGACTGCACGGTGCTCGCGCAGACCGGGGCGGAGGGCGACATCGAAGTCACCGCCTACGTCACCGAGAATGAGGGCTACGGCACCTGGTGGGTCTCCCTGGGCGGCCACGGCGCGCGGGCCCCCCAGGTGGCCGTGGACGCGGCCGGCCGGATCGTGGTGGCCGCCTTCGACCGGGACGGCGCGCCGATCTGCGCCCGCCAGGACAGCGGCGCCCAGGGGCTGGCCTTCGGCCCCTGGGAAACCCTCTGAGCCACGGGCCCGCCGACCCCGCTCAGCCGCCGCTCGGCAGCGGGGTGCGCCGGGCGACCTCGATGCTCAGGCCGCCGGACTCCGTGTAGAAGGGCGTGGCGACCAGCTCCATCCCCTGGACATCCGGCGCCGGGGCGATCCGCACCGGCATCCGGGCCGTCGTGTCCACCTCGGGGGCCCGCCGCGGGCCGAGCCGCACCTCGCGGCTCACGCCCTCGAAGCTGACGGCGAGGTGCAGGTCCCAGATGCCCGGCGGGAGCGGCCAGCCCACGGCGGTCTGCGCCAGGTTGAGCCGGGCCGAGAAGCGGCCCATCGCCCGCGGGTTGCCCTTGGTGTTGGTCAGGGTGTCGTCCCGCCGGGCGGTCACGGCGTACGTCTCCTGCGCACCGCTGGTCCGCTCCCGCAGCACCACCCGGGTGGCCCGCTCCTTCGTCGACAGCTGTTCGAAGAACCCGTAGCCGTCCAGCAGCAGCATCGCCCCGTCCCAGCGGAGCCGTTGCAGCTGGTGGGTGACCGTCATGTCGTCGGTGATGTCGAACAGTTCGTCCGGCAGGCCGGTCTGCGGGTCCCGGAAGAACGGCAGCGTCGTGTACACCCGGCCGTTCTCCACGGTCTTGCGGACGCCGGGCCGCTTCTTGTCCGCCTCGAACGCGGCCATGGTCTGCGCCTCGGCGAACCGGCCCTGCGCCAGCAGGACGAAACGTACGGCCACCATCCGCGGCAGCAGCGCGAGCGCCCCCGCCGAGACCTGGGTCCGCAGCACCTCGGCCGCCGCCCACAGGGTCTGCTCCCGCTCCGCCGGATCGGTGGAGGACAGCAGCGCGGCCGCGGTCGCCTTGCCGAGCTCCACCTCCAGGTGGCGCGAGTGCAGCCGGTCCCGGCGCGGCCCCTCCGGCACCTGCGAGCTGACCAGCGCCAGCATCCGCGCGACCAGGGCGACCCGGTCCGTCGGGCCCGCCGCGGACGCGGGCGCGGGGCCCTTGATCACGCAGGGCGCGTCGGCGACGACCGAGACGTTGTCCGCCCCGATGAACGCGGCGGCGGTGAAGGCCTGGTCGTCACCGATCAGCATGTCGGTGGGGAAGGCCAGCGCCCGCCGCTGGATGAGGCTGGTGCGGAACAGCTTGTCCGGGGTCAGCGACCAGTAGACGCGCGAGGAGTCCACGTCCGTGTAGGCCTGGTTCTTGCGGAACATCGAGGTCGCGACGGTGTGCCGGCCGGAGCTCTCCAGCTTGCCGAGCACGATGTCGGCCTCGTTCGCGTCGGCCGCGGTGACCATCCGCTCCAGGGCGTCGGGCGCCAGCCGGTCCGCGGCCTCCAGGAAGATCACGTACCGTCCGCGGACCTGGCTCAGCGCCCAGTTGCGGGCCGCCGCCGGGCTCAGTCCGTGGGTCACCTGCCCCATGCGCAGGAACGACGGGTACTGGTGGGCCGCGCGGGCCAGGACGGACCCGCTCTCGTCCGTGGACCCGTCGTCGACGGCGATGATCTCCAGCCGGTCCGTGCCGATCGTCTGACCGACGAGGGAGGCCAGACAGGCGTCGAGGGCGGCGGCCTGGTCGCAGACCCGGAGCGCGACCGTCACGTCCTTGATGTCGGTGACGCTCGGGACGGCTGTGTTCATGGTCGTGTGATCCTGTTCAGTTCTGCGGGGACCGGTGGGGCGCGGGCACGGGCCAGGGCATCTCGCCACTGAGCTCGGGCCACTGCCACGGGCGGAAGCCGACGTCCGTCGTGTGCTCCGGGAAGGCGCCGGGCGTGGCCGCCAGCGATCCGACGAACACGTTCACGTGCGAGGTCAGCTTCGCCGCCTCGGGAGTACCCACCACGTACTCGAACCGGTCGTATCCGGTGAAACCGGGTGAGGGGGTGTAGGTCACCCAGCCGTCGTACGACAGCTGCGCGTCGCCGCCCAGCGGCTGCGTCACCGAGATGGCCGTGGAACCGGCGGGGGAACCGGACAGCACGTTCACCGAGGCCGGCGTGCCCGGTTCGGCCGCGATCCGCAGCCCCCGCGCGGCGGGCGGCCGCAAGGGCAGCGCCTGCGCGTCGAGTCTGCCCGTACGCACCATCTTGCGGCCGGACGCGTCCGGGATGCCCACCATGATCTGGGGGCGGATCCGGCGCGTGGCGGCCTTGTCGCCGGCCCGCAGGTGCAGGATCCCGGTACCCGTCTCGCCGGCCTCGGCGCGGATCCGGAACCAGCGCTGCCGGGGGAAGTACTCCAGCCCCTGGACGCCGACGATCTCGCCGGTCCGGGTCAGGGGTTCGGCCAGCAGGTACGCGCAGCCGCGCGCGGCGGCCGGGTCGACGGCCACCGAGAGGCCGAACTGGACGGTCTCGCCGGGGGCGACGCCGCGGCGCGGGTCCGCCGAGGAGTACAGGCCCGCGTAGACGGCGCCCTGGGAGGGGTCGGCGCCGAGGGCCCGGCCCCGGCCGAGGAGGTGGTTCACGCGCCGGACTCCTTGTTCGCCTGGGCCGCGTCGGCCGCCGCCGCGGCGGCCGGGACCGTGGACACGCGGCTCTTGGTGCGGTGCCGGAAGGTTTCCTCGTCCAGCCAGCCCAGCTCCTCGTACGAGAAACGGGTGCGCTCCAGGTCCCGGCCCCAGTGCGCGGGGACGATGCCCTGCTCCAGCATGCTGCGGGCGATGAACCGGGCGCACTCGATCGCCCCTTCGGCCCGCAGGTGGACGTTGTCCGCGTCCAGGACGTGCTCCTGGAGGGGTTCGCCGGGCCGCAGGTAGGTGAAGACGGCCTTGGTGGCCTCCGGCCCGAGCTCCTCCCACCACTGCAGGCTCTGCCCGTACAGGTCCACGACCGGTACGTGCTCGTCCTCGGCCAGCTGCCGCGCGGCGACCGGGTAGTCGCCGAGGAAACGGGCGACGTTGCCGTGCCGGTCGATCCGCCGCCGCTCGTACGGCAGCAGGATCACCGGGTGCGCCTGCCGCTCCCGGGCGCCGTGCACGTACGCCGCCATGTGTTCGAGGAAGGTGGTGAAGGGCTCGGTGTGCAGACCCGGGTCCGGCTTCCAGTCCGTCTGGCCGAAGCCGAACAGCAGGTAGTCACCCGCCTGCATGTTGTCCAGGATCCACTGGAGCCGGCCGCGCTCGCGGAAGCTCTTGGAGCTGGCCCGCGCCCGCGAGCAGTTGACCACCTCCACCGCCTCGGTGAGGAAGAGCGGCAGCGCCTGCGTCCAGCCCGCCATCGGCAGGAAGCTGTACGGCCGGCTGACCGCGTTGGAACCGCCCGCCACGAAGATCCTGGGGCGCCGGTCCTGCTGTTGTCCGGGTGCGTACGACACGCCTAGACCTCCTCGTCCCCCGCGGTCTGGATCAATACGGAGGCCAGCGCGGCCTCGAAGGCGGAGCGCTGCGCCGCGTTCGTGGTCGGGTCCTGCTTGCGGACGTCGATGACGTGCCCGGTCATCGCCGACAGCAGGACGTCCAGGGAGGTCAGCGCCACGGCCTCGGAGGACAGCAGGGACTCCGTCGGCTCCTGGCCGAAGGCCTTGGTCCGCATCGGGGTGGCGGTCCGCTCCGGGTTCACGCAGTTCACGCGGATGCGGTCCTCGGCCCACTCGTCGGCGAGCGCCTGCGTCAGGTTGACCATGGCGGCCTTGGTCGACGAGTAGAGGCTGTACTTGGCACGGCCCCGGGTGTAGCTGCTGGAGGTGAAGAGCAGCAGCTGGCCCTCGGTCTCGCTGAGGTACTTGTACGAGGTCCGGGCGATGTGCACGGGGGCGAGGTAGTTGACCTCCAGCGCCTCCCGGATCGTGTCGTTGTCCGTCTCGTCGAGGCGGCCGACCCGCAGCACGCCCGCGGTGTTCACCACGTAGTCGATCCGGCCGGTCTCGGCGTAGGCCGCGGCCAGCGCCTCCTCGACGTGGTCGGGGTTCTCCACGTGCGTACCGGTGGTGGAGCGGCCCAGGGCGAAGACGCGCGCCCCGAAGCCCTCGGCGATCCGGGCGATGTCGGCGCCGATGCCGTACGAGCCGCCGAACACCACCATCGTCTTGCCGGAGAGCTGCTCGCGGTAGGCGGTCTCGCCGGCCTGCGCGGGCGCGGTGTGGGAGGCGAGCTGGAACAGCTTGTCCGCGATGAACACGTCGACGGGCTGTGTGACCTTCATGTTGTACTCGTCGCCCGTGACCACGTGGACCGGTACGTCGGGCAGGTACTTCACGACCACGGAGCAGTCGTCGGTGGCCTGGAAGAACGGGTCCGAGGCAGCCCGCTCGTAGGCGGCGCGGATCGTGGAGAGCCGGAACCCCTGCGGGGTCTGGCCGCGGCGCAGCCGGGAGCGGTCGGGGACCTCGGTGATGAACTCGCCGTCGTCGCCGTGGGTCCGGGTCACGATCACGGTGTCGGACGAGGGGATGGCCACGTCGACGGCGTGGTAGCGCTCCAGGGACTCGACGCACTCCTTGACCACGCGCTGCGAGAGCAGCGGGCGCACGGCGTCGTGGAAGAGCAGGTTGCAGTCCTCTCCGGCGCCCAGTCCCTCGGCCGCCGCGGCGATGGCGATACGGGTGGTCTCGCTGCGCGTCGAACCGCCGGCCAGCACGCGCGAGACCTTGCCCAGTCCGGCGCGCTCGACGATGCGCCGGGCCTCGTCGACGTAGTCGGGCGTCATGAGGAGGATGACGTCGTCCACGTCGGCCGCGTTCTCGAAGATGTGCAGCGTGTGTTCGAGGATCGGCTTCCCGGCGATCTTGAGCAGCTGCTTCGGTATCTCGAGGCCGATGCGCTGGCCGGTGCCCCCGGCGAGTACGACGGCGATGGTGCGGCGGCTGGGGCTGGACGACAAGGTCTGCTTCTTCCTGAGCTGAGGGCGGGGCCCCGGCTGAACCGGGAGCGCGCGCCGCGTGGGGGAGCGGTGCGCTGTCATGCGGGGAAGTGCGCCTGCTCGGGGTACTCGATGGGGAAGTCGAGGATCCCGCGCCGGTAGAGGTTGTTCGCCGCCGCGTTGAAGCGGACGATCGACGGCGGGTACTCCGCGCCCAGCAGGTACTCCTTGAGCTGTTCCCGGTAGGGGGCCATGAAGTCCTCGCGGGGCCTGAGCATCGCGTCGATGGCCTCGGACAGGCCGTTGCAGTCGGCGTCCAGGAGGTAGGAGGCGTACGCGGTGCGCTGCTCGTTGCGGAACTCCTGGTCGGGCAGGCCGTCCAGGTTGAAGATCGCGTACGGCTTGAGGGTCGCGACGAAGTCGGACACCACGCTCGACATGTCGCCGATGAGCAGGTCGGACTGGTTGAAGCAGTCGTACAGGGCGGGGATGCGGGCGGTCACCACGTGGTGCGCGGCGTCGGGCATCGCGTTCCAGTACAGGGTCCCCGCCTGGTTGCGGCTGCGCCTGATGCGGGCGGTCCGCTCCTCCTCGGTGAGGTCGGGGTACTTCGAGCGGACACCGCGTTCGGAGAGGTCCGCGATGCGCTGGTCGATCCGGGCCAGCTTCTTGGCCGCGGCCTTGGAGTCGGTCACGTTGCGGCCGAAGCGCCGGGCGTTGTCCTCCTCCAGGAGGGCGATGACGCGGCGGTGCGCGGCGGCGGCCTCGGAGGAGCGGGAACCGGTGAGGGGGTGCGGCTTGTAGATGATCCGGATGTCCAGCTCGTGGTCGAGCAGGGCGCGGATCAGCTTCTCGCCGGCCGGGATGACCGAGGTGTAGCAGGCGTCGTCGGTCCAGCCCTCCCAGGTGGGGGCGTAGATGACGGTGGGCACGGGATTGGCGACCTTGCCGGTCCAGCTGTGCAGGGGCATCAGCTGGGGGCGGCCGACCTCGACGATCTGGTTGTGCGTCACGGCGTGCTTGATGCGTTCGTAGCGGTCGCGGCCGGCCCGGCCGGCCACCCAGATCTCGTCGAAGACCTTGCTGACGCGGTTGCTGCTGGCGAGCTTGTCGCTGTCGCCGTGGCCGATGAAGACGTGCTTGACCTCGGCGCGCTGGAGCATGTGCACGTTCTTGCCCGCATTGCCGGGATAAAGGGAGACTCGCAGCTCGTTCATCTCGATACGTGCGAGATTGTCTGCTTTGGGAACGCAGATGACCGGAACCGAGGTCGCGTCCAGGTAGCGCAGGGTGGCCCGCTCGCGCAGCACGATGATGGGCCTGAGCTCCAGTGACTCCAGCGACTCCAGCCACATGTTCACCTGGTACATGAAGTCTTTGGAGATCGCGGCGAAGGTGAAGTAGAGCGCGACCTGGGGTCGATATTGAGCCAGTTGGTGATTGAGCTCGTCGATGGCCTCGTCGTTGGTGGGCAGCTTGAGCGCGTTGCGCGCGTCGGGCAGCAGCACCAGCAGGGAGAGGTAGGCGAGGAAGACCGTGGTGATCATGCCGTACGTGACGTAGCGCCAGTTGTCCGTCGCGATGGTGGCGAGGGCGCCGGCCACGAGCGGGATGTCCAGGTGCAGTGTCTTTCGGACGTGTTTGTCCACCAGGAACGGATGCGGCATGCGGCGGATGCCGAGCGCTTCCAGGTCCAGCCCGCGGGTGGTGAACGGCAGCTCGTTGCGCTGCTTGCGGACGTGCTTGAGCAGCGCGCCGTAAGCGAGTTGCAGGATGAACAGCAGGAGCAGTCCGATGGTGGTCATCTGCGCCACGAACGACTCGATGTCGGCGATGGCCCCGCACAGGCCCAGCAGCAGGAACTGCCGGATCAGGAAGCGCATGGTCAGGCCGAAGCGCGAGTCGCGCAGCCGCTCCAGCGTCACCGACTCGGTGGTGTGGAGCATCAGGTCGGCCACGTAGCTGAGGGCCGCGCAGTACGTGAACATCGGGAGCGAGACGAGCGCGACGGCCACCATCATGCCGAGGAAGCTGAGGATGAGCCCGGTGGTGATCAGAACGCCCATGACGGCGTGCAGACGTTTGGGGCCCATCGTGAGAGGCCTCCCCGTGGAGGTGTAGGGATTCGGCTGAAGTGTCGCAGTAGTATAAGCAGCCGTATGGACGACTTAAGAACGCCCGGTGACGTCCAGGCCAACGATTGCGGGCATTCGTCGTCGAAATCGTGACCTTGTCGCGGGTAGTCGCGATCTTCACGCCACGTAGCGATACACCGTCAACTCGCGGCGCTCCTCGGCCTTAATGGAAAAGCCGACGCACAATGCCGCACGCGATCCGGCCGTACTGATCGCCATTCCCTCGGGTTCCCGGTAGGGGAGGTCCGGCGCCACGGTCACCCGGTGGCGCCCCTGCGCCTCGCCCGTGCGGATGTCGATTGCGGAGACATAGGTGTTTCCGCCGGATTTCCGAGGATTGTTCCCGTCCTTGGCCGTATACGGCCGGCCGGTCAGCACGTACGCGAAGTTCCCGTGCAGCGCGCAGCCCTGGAACCACTCCTCCTCCCGGACCTGCACGCCCGCCCTGACGACGTGCAGGGGGTCGAAGCGGCCGGCCAGGAAGTCCGCCGTCCCGAACACGGAGAACCGCTGCTCGCCGTCCCGCTCGTGGCTCACCAGGACCCGGCCGCCGGCCAGGTCGAGGGCGGGGGAGACGTCGGAGGAACCCGGGACCGGGTCGTAGTGCACCACCTCGTGGTCGGAGCCGTCGACGAGGGCCCCGTCCTTGAACTGCACGCGGGCCACGGCGCGGCCGTAGCCGCTCTCGGTGTCGGGCCTGCTCTCCACCCATATGTACGTGTACTTCCCCACGGGCTCGACACCGAAGGAAATACCGTGCCCGAAACCGCGCAGATACATATGACCGAGAGGTATCCCGGAACTGCTCATCCTGGTCAGGCACATATCGCCGGCGGACTTGCGGTCGGCGGAACTCACCGTATCCGGCTCGTCGTCGAGCCGTATGCCCGCCTGAATCG
This sequence comes from Streptomyces sp. NPDC028314, assembly GCF_055565795.1. Lineage (NCBI taxonomy): Bacteria > Bacillati > Actinomycetota > Actinomycetes > Kitasatosporales > Streptomycetaceae > Streptomyces > Streptomyces sp. NPDC028314. Next base: position 85,529 of record NZ_JBVHTP010000009.1, on the reverse strand, counting down.
TCTGAAGGGTATAGACCAGCCCGTTGGCATCGTCGAACGCGAAGGACTGGGGGCCGCTCGTGTTGAATAGCGGCGTCGGCGCCAGCAGTTCGGCGCCGGTACGCATATCGAAGTCCCCGGCCGTCGGCTGGGGACTCTCTCCCTGTGCGCCGTCCGGCTCTTCGCCCTCGGGCGCGAGCGCCCACGCGAGCCCGCCCGCGGTGACCGCGGCGGCGGCCGCGCCACCGCCGAACATCAGCGTCCGACGGCTGAAAACAGTCTTGTCGTGCGCCATGCCGGTATTGTGCCAGCCCGTACGAGCGGTCCCGCCGCCACCCCCGGGGGGCCGCCGCCCCGGCCCCCGGACGCCCGCCCCCGCAAACGGCGGACGCCCGCCCCCGGTGAGGGGGACGGGCGCCACAAGTGCAGCCGCATCGTTGTGCGTGCGGACCTCAGACCGGGATGCTGGCCAGGCCCGGGGCGAGGAACTTCTTGCCGTTCACGCGCTCCGAGACACCCTCGCGGTCCAGGTACGGCGTGATGCCGCCCAGGTGGAAGGGCCAGCCGGCACCGGTGATGAGGCAGAGGTCGATGTCCTGGGCCTCGGCCACGACACCCTCCTCCAGCATCAGGCCGATCTCCTGCGCCACCGCGTCCAGGACGCGGTCGCGGACCTGCTCCTCGGTCAGGACGGAGTCGCCCTGCACCAGGAGGGCGGCGACCTCGGGGTCCAGCTCCGGCTTGCCGGAGTCGTAGACGTAGAAGCCGCGCTTGCCGGCCTTGACCACGGCCGCCAGGTTCGGCGAGACGGTGAAGCGCTCCGGGAAGGCGCGGTTCAGGGTCTCGGAGACGTGCAGGCCGATGGCCGGGCCGACGAGCTCCAGGAGGACCAGCGGGGACATCGGCAGACCGAGCGGCTCGATGGCCTTCTCGGCGGTGACCACCGGGGTGCCCTCGTCGATGACGTTCTGGATCTCGCCCATGAAGCGGGTCAGGATGCGGTTCACGACGAACGCCGGGGCGTCCTTGGTGAGGACCGCGGTCTTTTTCAGCTTCTTGGCGACACCGAAGGCCGTGGCCAGCGAGGCGTCGTCGGTCTGCTCACCGCGGACGATCTCCAGCAGCGGGAGGATCGCGACCGGGTTGAAGAAGTGGAAGCCGACCACGCGCTCCGGGTGCTGGAGCTTCGAGGCCATCTCCGACACCGACAGCGAGGAGGTGTTGGTGGCGAGGATCGCGTGCGCCGGGGCGACCGCCTCGACCTCCGCGAACACCTTCTGCTTGACGGACATCTCCTCGAACACGGCCTCGATGATGAAGTCCGCGTCCGCGAAGCCCTCGGCCTTGTCCAGGACACCGCTCACCAGGGCGGTCAGGCGGTTGGCCTTGTCCTGGTTGATGCGGCCCTTGCCGAGCAGCTTCTGGATCTCGGCGTGGACATAGCCCACACCCTTGTCCACGCGCTCCTGGTCGATGTCGGTGAGGACCACCGGCACCTCCAGGCGGCGCAGGAAGAGCAGCGCCAGCTGCGAGGCCATCAGGCCCGCGCCGACGACGCCGACCTTGGAGACCGGACGGGCCAGGGACTTGTCCGGGGCACCGGCCGGGCGCTTGCCGCGCTTCTGGACCAGGTTGAAGGCGTAGATGCCAGAGCGCAGCTCGCCGCCCATGATGAGGTCCGCGAGCGCGGTGTCCTCGGCGTCGAAGCCCTTCTGGAGGTCGCCGTCCTTGGCCGCCTCGATGATCTCCAGCGCGCGGTAGGCGGCCGGGGCCGCACCGTGCACCTTGGAGTCGGCGATGAAGCGGCCGCGGGCGACCGCCGCGTCCCATGCCTCGCCGCGGTCCACGTCGGCCCGTACGACCTCGGTGGTGCCGTTCAGGACGTTCGCCGTCCAGATCAGCGACTGCTCCAGGAAGTCCGCGCCCTCGAACAGCGCGTCCGCGATGCCGAGCTCGAAGACCTGCTTGCCGCGCAGCTGCTTGTTCTGGTTGAGCGAGTTCTCGATGATGACCGAGACCGCGCGGTCCGCGCCGATCAGGTTCGGCAGCAGGGCGCAGCCGCCCCAGCCGGGAACCAGGCCGAGGAAGACCTCGGGCAGCGAGAAGGCCGGGATGGCCTTCGAGACGGTGCGGTAGGTGCAGTGCAGACCGACCTCGACACCGCCGCCCATCGCCGCGCCGTTGTAGTACGCGAACGACGGGACGGCCAGGGCCGACAGGCGCTTGAAGACGTCGTGGCCGCCCTTGCCGATGGCGAGCGCCTCGTCGTGCTTCTTCAGCAGCTCGACACCCTTGAGGTCGGCGCCGACCGCGAAGATGAACGGCTTGCCGGTGATGCCCGCGCCGACGATGGAGCCCGCGAGGGCCTCCTGCTCGACCTGGTCGATCGCCGCGTTCAGGTTGGCCAGCGACTGGGGGCCGAAGGTGGTCGGCTTGGTGTGGTCGAAGCCGTTGTCCAGCGTGATGAGCGCGAAGCGCCCGGCGCCGAACGGCAGGTCCAGGTGGCGGACGTGCGCGGACGTGACGACCTCGTCCGGGAACAGCTCGGCCGCGCCCTTCAGGAGCTCAGCGGTGGTGCTCACTTGGAGTCTCCCTCGGCGTTGAAGTTCGGGTTCTCCCAGATGACCGTGGCGCCCATGCCGAAGCCGACGCACATGGTGGTCAGGCCGTAGCGGACGTGCGGCTGCTCCTCGAACTGGCGGGCCAGCTGCGTCATCAGGCGCACGCCCGAGGAGGCGAGGGGGTGGCCGAAGGCGATGGCGCCGCCGTACTGGTTCACGCGGGCGTCGTCGTCGGCGATGCCGTAGTGCTCCAGGAAGGCCAGCACCTGTACGGCGAAGGCCTCGTTGACCTCGAACAGGCCGATGTCCTCGATGGACAGGCCGGCCTGGGCCAGGGCCTTCTCGGTGGCCGGGATCGGGCCGTAGCCCATGACCTCCGGCTCGACACCCGCGAAGGAGTACGAGACCAGGCGCATCTTGACCGGGAGGTTGTTCTCCCGGGCGAAGTCCTCGGACGCGATGATCGCGGCGGTGGCACCGTCGTTGAGACCGGCGGCGTTGCCCGCGGTGACCCGGCCGTGCGTACGGAACGGGGTCTTCAGGCCGGCCAGGTTCTCCAGCGTGGTGCCCGGGCGCATCGGCTCGTCGGTGGTGACCAGGCCCCAGCCCGTCTCACCGACCTCCGCGTTGGTGTTGCGGACCGAGATCGGCACCAGGTCCTGCTGGATCTTGCCGTCGGCGTACGCCTTGGCGGCCTTCTCCTGCGAGCGCACGGCGTACTCGTCGGCGCGGAGCTTGGTGATCGTCGGGTACCGGTCGTGCAGGTTCTCGGCGGTCATGCCCATGAACAGGGCGGACTCGTCGACCAGCTTCTCGGAGACGAAGCGCGGGTTCGGGTCGACGCCCTCACCCATGGGGTGGCGGCCCATGTGCTCGACACCGCCGGCGAGGGCGACGTCGTACGCACCGAAGGCCACGCCGCCCGCGACGGCGGTCACGGCGGTCAGCGCGCCGGCGCACATGCGGTCGATGGAGTAGCCCGGTACGGACTGCGGGAGGCCCGCGAGGATGCCGGCCGTGCGGCCCAGCGTGAGGCCCTGGTCGCCGATCTGCGTGGTCGCGGCGATGGCGACCTCGTCGATCTTCTTGGGGTCCAGGTCCGGGTTGCGGCGCAGCAGCTCCCGGATCGCCTTCACGACGAGGTCGTCGGCGCGGGTCTCGTGGTAGATGCCCTTCGGGCCCGCCTTGCCGAACGGGGTGCGGACGCCGTCGACGAAGACGACGTCCCTGACGGTACGAGGCACGTTGGCTCTCCTCCAGGTGCGGGTGTGCACTGCTGCGCGGGGGCGCGTCGGCCGGTGTGGCTGAGCGCCCGCTCACCCGGCCCATGCTACTTGCGGGTAACCAATGTGCACACCCCCTCCCCGAGGAGCGGTGAAGGTCACACTCCGGACCCGGTCCGCGGCGCCTCCCGGACCGGCCCGTCGGCCATCGCCGAGGCCCGGAGCGTCATGGGCGCGCAACAGAAAGCCCCCGGCCGCGGGCCGGGGGCTTTCCTCCGCTGTCGTGGCGCGGTCAGGCGGTGGCGGCGAGCGCCTCGACCAGGGCCGGGGTGACCTGCTCGATCTGCCAGGGGCGGGCCCCGTAGCCGGCCAGCGCCTCGGACACCGCGTCGGCCTCCAGCCGCTGCGGGGGCTCCCAGCAGAGCCGGCGGACCGTGTCCGGGGTGATCAGGTTCTCCTGCGGCAGGTTCAGCCCCTCCGCCAGCGCGGTGACGGCGGCGCGGGCCGCCGACAGCCGGGCCGCGGCGGCCGGGTCCTTGTCCGCCCAGGAGCGCGGCGGCGGCGGACCGGCCGGGGTCGCCCCGGGCTGCGGCAGCTCGTTCTCGGGCAGGGCCTTGGCCCGGTCCACGGCGGCCATCCACTGCTCCAGCTGGCGCCGTCCCATCCGCTGCCCGTACCCGGGGAGCGTGGACAGGGCGTTCGCGTTCAGCGGCATCGCCAGCGCGGCCTCGACGATCGCCGCGTCCCCCAGCACCTTGCCGGGCGACACGTCACGGCGCTGCGCGATCCGGTCGCGGGACTCCCACAGCTCCCGTACGACGGCCATCTGCCGGCGCCGGCGCACCTTGTGCATGCCGGACGTCCGGCGCCAGGGGTCCTTGCGCGGCGGGGCGGGCGGGGCGGAGGCGATGGCGTCGAACTCCTGATGGGCCCATTCCAGCTTGCCCTGCCGGTCCAGCTCCTTCTCCAGCGCGTCCCGCAGGTCCACCAGCAGCTCCACGTCCAGCGCGGCGTACCGCAGCCAGGGCTCGGGGAGCGGGCGGGTCGACCAGTCGACGGCGGAGTGACCCTTCTCCAGCGTGTAGCCGAGCACGCTCTCGACCATCGCGCCGAGCCCGACCCGGGGGAAGCCGGCCAGGCGGCCCGCCAGCTCGGTGTCGAACAGGGAGGTGGGGGCCATGCCTATTTCGCGCAGGCACGGCAGGTCCTGGGTGGCGGCGTGCAGGATCCACTCGGTGCCGGAGAGCGCGTCGCCCAGCGTGGAGAGGTCGGGACAGCCGACCGGGTCGATCAGCGCGGATCCCGCGCCTTCGCGGCGCAGCTGCACCAGATAGGCGCGCTGGCCGTAGCGGTATCCGGAAGCGCGCTCGGCGTCGACGGCCACCGGCCCGGTACCCGCGGCGAAGGCCGCGACCACCTCGGCGAGGGCCTCCGCGTCGGCGACCACCGGGGGGATGCCCTCACGGGGCTCCAGCAAGGGAACAGGCAGCCCATCGGACGAAACCTCGTCGTCCGGGGGGCCGCCCCCGGTGGTGGTGCGCAGGTGTGCTGCGGTCTCTTGGGCGTCGGTCACCGGTCAAGGGTATCCGTGGATGTGACGCGCCCGTCGCCGGAACGTTCCGTCGACGGGCGCGAGAGGGAGGGGAGAGCGGAGTTCGGACGTGTCCCGGGGGTTCCCCGGGAGTTCACCCAGGAGCCTCCGGGCGGAATCAGTGGATGATCCCGGTCCGCAGTGCGACGGCGACCATCCCGGCCCGGTCGCCGGTGCCCAGCTTGCGGGCGATCCGGGCGAGGTGGGACTTGACGGTCAGGGCGGACAGGCCCATCGAGACGCCGATGGCCTTGTTGGACTGGCCCTCCGCGACGAGGCGCAGGACCTCGACCTCGCGGCCGGAGAGCTCTCGGTAGCCGCCCGGGTGGCTCGGGGCACCCGGGGGGCGGCGGTGCATACGGGCGGCGGCGGCGCCGATGGGGGCGGCGCCGGGCCGGGTGGGGAGCCCGATGTTGGTCCGGGTGCCGGTGACGACGTAGCCCTTCACTCCGCCCGCGAGGGCGTTGCGCACGGCACCGATGTCATCGGCGGCGGACAGGGCCAGGCCGTTCGGCCAGCCTGCGGCGCGGGTCTCGGAGAGCAGGGTGAGACCGGAACCGTCGGGCAGGTGTACGTCGGCCACGCAGATGTCGCGCGGGCTGCCGACGCGGGGGCGGGCCTCCGCGATGGACGACGCCTCGATCACATCACGTACTCCGAGGGCCCACAGATGGCGGGTCACGGTGGAACGGACGCGCGGGTCGGCCACGACGACCATGGCCGTCGGCTTGTTCGGGCGGTAGGCGACCAGGCTTGCGGGCTGCTCGAGAAGAACGGACACCTAGGCCTCCTGGGGGAGTGGCGGGACGTCCGGCTCGGGGAAGGAAGCCGGTGCGCACCGTGCTGATGGTCACTGACTCCTTCGGCACGTCACCCGCCCGGCTTTAGGGGATGATCACGATTTGGTGAGTAACAATTCGGGCAATTCGGACGCACGATCGATCAAGGGATGATCAGAAGCCCGCAAGGGCCGCCCGCTTCTGGCCATCCGGTACGGGTCCGATCGCCCGGCCGGGCCGCTCCGGCCGCCGCGGCGACACCCTGGCGGCGGCCCGCGGTACGTCCGTGCGGCCCTGTGGCTGCGTCCGTGCGGCCCTGCGGCTACGGGTGGTGCGGACCGCGCCGCTGTGGCAGGGAGACCACCCCGGTGACCGTGTCCGTCGGCCCCACCGGCGGCAGCCCCGCGATCTGGCACAGCAGCTCGCACCAGGCCGACAGGTGGGCCGAGGTGTCCGGCACCCCGCCCACCCCCTCGCGCGGCGTCCACGAGGCTCTGATCTCGATCTGCGTGGCCGGATGCCGCTCCGCGAGACCGCCGAAGTAGTGCGAGCCGGCCATGGTCACGGTCCCGCTCGCCTCCCCGTACGTCAGCCCGCGCGCGTCCAGCGCCCCCGTCAGCCAGGACCAGCACACCTCCGGCAGGAGCGGGTCGGCGGCCATTTCCGGCTCCAGCTCCGCCCGTACGAGCGTCACCAGCCGGAAGGTGCCCTGCCAGGCGTCGTGCCCGGACGGATCGTGGAGCAGGATGAGCCGGCCGTCGGCCAGATCGTCCTCGCCCTCGACGACCGCCGCCTCCAGCGCGTACGCGTACGGGGCCAGTCTCTGCGGCGGCTTGGTGGGGTCGATCTCGATCCCCTGCCGCAGCCGGGCCTTCTTCAAGCCGTCGACCGCCCGCCGGAACGGGAGCGGGACCGAGCTCTCCTTCGCGCTGTCCATACCGTCAGCGCCATCTGAAAATCGTCCCTGAGCCGCAGCCATGCGGGGAAGACTAGGCGGAACGAGCGGCCGTACGGCGCAGGGACACCCGCGCCGGGTCGGGCACTTCTTCATACGTGCGAAGATTTGGGTCGTGAGTGCCAACGACCTTCCCCCCGCGCACGGCTCCGTCGGCGCCGGGGAGACCCCATTCCAGGGCCAGCCGAGTCAGACGTACGATTCCGCCTTCCTGAAGGCGTGCCGGCGCGAGCCGGTGCCGCACACCCCGGTGTGGTTCATGCGGCAGGCCGGGCGCTCGCTCCCCGAGTACCGCAAGCTGCGCGAGGGCACGCAGATGCTGGAGTCGTGCATGCGGCCCGACCTGGTCACGGAGATCACGCTCCAGCCGGTGCGGCGCCACAAGGTCGACGCGGCGATCTTCTTCTCCGACATCGTCGTCCCGCTGAAGGCCATCGGCGTCGACCTGGACATCAAGCCGGGCATCGGCCCCGTCGTCGCCCAGCCGATCCGCCGCCGCGAGGACCTCGCACAGCTGCGCGACCTCACCCCTGAGGACGTCTCGTACGTCACCGAGGCGATCGGCATGCTCACGGGTGAACTGGGCTCCACGCCGTTGATCGGCTTCGCGGGTGCGCCTTTCACCCTCGCGAGCTACCTCGTCGAGGGCGGCCCCTCGAAGAACCACGAGCACACCAAGGCCCTGATGTACGGCGACCCGGAGCTCTGGGCCGACCTCCTGGACCGCCTCGCCGAGATCACCTCGGCCTTCCTGAAGGTCCAGATCGAGGCCGGCGCCTCCGCCGTCCAGCTCTTCGACTCCTGGGTCGGCGCGCTCGCCCCGGCGGACTACCGCCGCTCGGTGATGCCCGCGTCGGCGAAGGTCCTGGAGTCCGTCGCCTCGTACGGGGTCCCGCGCATCCACTTCGGCGTGGGCACCGGCGAGCTCCTCGGCCTCATGGGCGAGGCCGGCGCGGACGTCATGGGCGTCGACTACCGGGTCCCGCTGGACGAGGCCGTGCGCCGGGTCGGACCGGGCAAGGCGCTCCAGGGCAACCTGGACCCCGCCGTGCTCTTCTCCACCCCGCAGGCCGTCGAGGCCAAGACCCGCGAAGTCCTGGACGCGGCCGCCGGCCTGGAGGGCCACGTCTTCAACCTGGGCCACGGCGTCCTCCCGACGACGGACCCCGACGCCCTGACCCGTCTCGTGGACTACGTCCACACCCAGACGGCCCGCTGACTCCTGCGGCGCCGCTACGCGGGGCTTCCCTCCCGCAAGGGGGGAAGCCCCGCGCAGCGGCGGCCCCGGGTCAGACCCCGGCCGAGCGGACCGCCGAGACGGCCTTGCGGGCCGCCACCAGGACCGGGTCCCAGACCGGGGAGAACGGCGGGGCGTAGCCCAGGTCCAGGGAGACGACCTGCTCCACCGTCATGCCCGCCGTGAGGGCGACCGCCGCGACGTCCACCCGCTTCGCGGAGCCCGCGCCGCCGACGATCTGGACCCCGAGGAGACGGCCCGTGCGGCGTTCCGCCAGCATCTTCACCGTCATCTCCACCGCGCCGGGGTAGTAGCCCGCGGTGTTGGTGGAGGTGATCGTGGCCGTCACGAACCGCAGGCCCGCCTCCCGCGCGTCCCGCTCGCGCAGCCCCGTACGGGCGATCTCCAGGTCGCAGACCTTGCTCACCGCCGTGCCCACCACCCCCGGGAACGTGGCGTAGCCGCCGCCCACGCCCGAGCCGATCACCTGGCCGTGCTTGTTGGCGTGCGTGCCCAGGGGGATGTGCCGCAGTCGGCCCGCCACCAGGTCCAGGACCTCCACGCAGTCGCCGCCCGACCAGATGTTCTCGTGGCCGCGGACCCGCATCGACAGGTCCGTCAGCAGCCCGCCCGAATCGCCCAGCGGCAGTCCCGCCGCCCGTGCCAGGGCCGTGCGGGGCTCCACGCCGATGCCCAGGACCACCACGTCCGCCGGGTACTCGTCCCCCGCCGCGGTCGCCACCGCGCGGGCGCGGCCCTCCTCGTCCGTGAGGATCTTCGTCACCTCGGCGCCGGCCACCGTCCGGATCCCCATGCCGTTCATCGCGCTGTGCACCAGGCCGCCCATGTCCGGGTCCAGGGTGGCCATCGGCTGCTCGCCGCGGTGCAGGACGGTGACCTCGAAGCCCCGCTCGACCAGGGCCTCCGCCATCTCCACGCCGATGTAGCCGGCGCCGACCACCACCGCCCGGCGGCCCCGCGCCCGCTCCAGGGAGTCCATCAGGCGCTGGCCGTCGTCCAGCGACTGGACGCCGTGCACCCCGTGCGCGCCGATGCCCGGCAGCCGGGGGCGGACCGGGCGGGCGCCCGTCGCGAGGACGAGCTTGTCGTACTCCGTCCAGGACTCGGAGCCGGATTCGAGGTCCCGGGTGCGCACCCGCTGCCCCGCGACGTCCAGTTCCACCGCCTCCGTACGGGTGCGCAGGTCGATGCCCCGGGCGCGGTGCTCCTGCGGGGTGCGGGCGATCAGCTCGTCCCGGCCGGCGACCCGGCCGCCGATCCAGTACGGGATCCCGCACGCGGAGTACGAGGTGAAGTGCCCCCGCTCGAACGCGGTGATCTCCAGCTCCGCCGGGCCCTTCAGCCGCCGGGCCTGTGACGCGGCGGACATCCCCGCCGCGTCACCGCCGATCACCACCAGTCGTTCCGCTGCCATCGTCCGCACCGTCCTCCGCCGCCGCCGTCACGTGGGGGACACGCTACGGGCGTCCGCCCGGAGCAGGTGCCGTCAGCCCTCTCCGTCCGCTCGCGCTTCGGTGGAGGCGGGTGCGGGTGCGGGTGCGGGCGCCGGTGCGGGGGCGGGGGCGGGGGCGGAGCCCTGCGCGGGGACGGAGGCGGGCGCGGGCGCCGGCCACGGGTGCCCGGCCTGCGCCGGTGCCCGCTTCGGGGTCAGGCCCGTCCTCGGCTTCGCCGGACGGAACCTCCGGTACACCCGGAAGCCCGCGAACAGCAGCCCGGCCGCCAGGGCGAACGGCAGTACCGCGCCCAGTGCGAGCGTCAGGAACCACAGGATCGCCGCGAAGGCCTCCCAGCCGCCTCGCAGGGCGTCCATGAAGGAGGTCCCCTCCTCCTTCTTCTCCACCGGCTTCGGAGCGGGTTCCGAGACCTCCAGCGTGATCGTGCCGAGCGCGGTCTGGTCCTTCAGCGCGTTCTGCTGGGCCAGCAGCGACTCCAGGTCGGACTGACGCTTGCTCAGCTCGTTCTCCAGCATGACCACGTCACCGAGCGCCGAGGCCTTGTCCATCATGTCCCGCACGCGGGCCACGCTGGCCTGCTGCGAGCGGACCCGGCTGTCCACGTCCGCGACCTTCTCGGTCACGTCCTGAGCGTCGACCTTCCGGTTCAGCAGCTTCCCGCTGCCCTCCATCGCGCCGAGCACCGAGTCGAAGCGCTCGGCCGGCACCCGCAGGGTCACCGTCGACGTCATACGGCCGTCCGCGCCGCGCTTCGTCGACTCGTTGCCGACGTACCCGCCCGCGTTCTCGGCCGCCGTCCGCGCGCCGGCGAGCGCCTTCTGGGCGTCCGCCGTCTCGACCGCCAGGGTCGCCGTACGGATGACGTGCGGGCGGACCGTCACCGGCTGCCCCGCGTCCTTGGGGGCCGCGGTGGGGGCGGCGGCCGCGCCCGGCTTGCCCGCGGCGGCCTCCCCCCGGGGCCCGGCGGCGGCCTTGTCGGCCGCGGCCGTGCGGCCGCCGCTGTCGGGGGAGCTCCCGCAGCCGGTGAGCACGAGCGCCCCGGCCAGGGAGAGCGCGGCCAGAGCCGCGGCCGGGCGGTGTCCGCCCGCGCGATGGCCGGCCGCACGATTTCTGCCCGTTCGGTTTTCGGCCGCGCCACCTTCGGCCGCGCCGTTTTCGAACGTGGTCCTGCGCGTGGTGTGCATCGCTGGTGCCCCCCAGATCGGCTGTCGTTGCCGGTTCGACGTCCGGGGTCCGGCCGCGGGTTTCGCTTCCTCGGTTCCGGGGTGATCCCGATGAGGTCACGGTCGGGCCTCGGCGATCGGTCTGAGACGATGTGTCCATGCACGAAGCGGACATGAGTACGGACCGGCGGGGCTCCACCGGTCACGTCGTCGTCATCGGCGGCGGTATCGCGGGTCTCGCGGCGGCGCACCGGCTCATCTCCGACGGCCTGCGCGTCACCCTCCTCGAGGCCGGCCCGCGCCTCGGCGGGAAGCTGCTCGCCGGCGAACTCGCCGGCGCCCCCGTGGACCTCGGCGCCGAATCCGTGCTCGCCCGCCGCCCCGAAGCCGTGGCCCTGGCCAAGGCCGTCGGACTCGCGGACGCCCTCCAGCCGCCCGCCACCGCCACCGCACACCTGTGGACCCGGGGTGCGCTGCGGCCGATGCCCCGCGGCCATGTCATGGGAGTCCCGGGGGACTTGGGCCCGCTGGCGGCCTCCGGGGTGCTCTCCGCCGAGGGCCTGGCCCGGATCGGGGCCGAGCACACGCTGCCGCCCGCCGAGATCGGCGAGGACATCGCCGTCGGCGAGTACGTCGCCGCCCGGCTGGGCCGCGAGGTGGTCGACCGGCTGGTGGAACCGCTGCTCGGCGGGGTCTACGCGGGCGACGCCTACCGCATCTCGATGCGGGCCGCCGTCCCGCAGCTCTTCGAGGCCGCCCGCACCCACGCACTGCTGGGCGACGGGGTACGGGACATCCAGCGCAGGGCGGAGGCAGAGCCCCGGCAGGCCGGTCCAGTCTTCGCCGGCATCGACGGCGGCATCGGCCGGCTCCCGATCGCCGTGGCCGACGCGTGCCGGGCGGCCGGGGTGCGGATCCGCCTCGACACCCCCGTGCGCGAGGTGATCCGTACGACCGGCGGCTGGCAGGTGATCACCGGGTCCGAGGCCGTCGAGGCCGACGGCGTGGTCCTGGCCACCCCGGCCGGGCCCGCCGCCGAGCTGCTCGACACGCTCGCGCCCACGGCCGCGGCCGAGCTGCGGGAGGTCGAGTACGCCTCCATGGCCCTGGTCACGATGGCCTTCCGGCGCGCCGACCTGCCGTCCGCGATCAGCGACGGCGGCGCCAGCGGCTTCCTCGTACCGCCCGTCGACGGCCGGACGATCAAGGCCTCCACCTTCTCCAGCAACAAGTGGGCCTGGTCCGGCGCCGACCCGGAGCTGTTCCTGCTGCGCACCTCGGTCGGCCGGTACGGCGACGAGGGCCACCTGACGCGCGAGGACGCCGAACTGGTCGAGGTCTCCCTCGGCGACCTCGGCGAGGCCGTGGGCCTCGCGGCCCGGCCGGTGGCCTCCACCGTCACCCGCTGGGACGGCGGACTGCCCCAGTACCCGGTCGGCCACCTCGGCCGCGTCGCCCGGATCCGGGCCGCCGTCGGGGCCCTGCCCGGGCTCGCGGTGTGCGGCGCGCTGTACGACGGGGTCGGGATCCCGGCGTGCATCGCGAGCGCCGGCCGGGCCGCGGACGCGATGCTCGCGGGGCTCGGGGGCGCGTTCGGGACCCCTGGCACAGACCACTGATCAGCACACGGGACAATAGGCACATGACTGCACCAGAGAAGATTCCCAACGCGGGGAAGAAGGCGAAGGACCTGAACGAGGTCATTCGCTACACCCTGTGGTCCGTCTTCAAGCTGAAGGACGTTCTCCCCAGTCCCGAGGCTGACCGCGCCGGCTACGCCGACGAGGTCCAGGAGCTGTTCGACCAGCTGGCCGCCAAGGACATCACGGTCCGCGGCACCTATGACGTCTCCGGCCTGCGCGCCGACGCGGACATCATGATCTGGTGGCACGCGGAGACGGCGGACGAGCTGCAGACCGCGTACAACCTGTTCCGCCGCACCAAGCTGGGCCGCGCCCTGGAGCCGGTCTGGTCGAACATGGCCCTGCACCGCCCGGCCGAGTTCAACAAGTCGCACATCCCGGCCTTCCTGGCCGACGAGGTCGCCCGCGACTACGTCAGCGTGTACCCCTTCGTGCGCTCGTACGACTGGTACCTGCTGCCCGACGAGGACCGCCGCCGCATGCTCGCCGACCACGGCAAGATGGCCCGCGGCTACCCGGACGTGCGTGCCAACACCGTCGCGTCCTTCTCGCTGGGCGACTACGAGTGGATGCTGGCCTTCGAGGCCGACGAGCTCTACCGCATCGTCGACCTCATGCGTCACCTGCGTGCCTCCGAGGCCCGTATGCACGTCCGTGAAGAAGTCCCCTTCTACACCGGACGCCGCAAGTCCGTCGCCGATCTGGTGGCCGGGCTCGCCTGATACCTCCCCTGGGGGGAAGGACCGGAGCAGCGCTCTCTCCTGGTAGAGGAGCGCCTTCCGGTGGATCGGGAGGCCCTGCCCCCGAATCGACGCAGCCGGAGACCCCGCCCGGAAGTTCAGACGACAGGCGGCAGCACGGCCCTGGGAGCATTCCCCGGGGTTCCTGCTGCCCGGTCGTCCAGCGACACCGGTGCGGGCTCCGGATGCGGCGCACACGTGACACGCCACCCTGAGGTGTCACCCGTCAACAAGTACCGCTCCACGTGGGTGTCGACGCAGGCGTTGTGACCGCCCACCACCCCGTGGGCACCCGCCTTCCGCTCCGTGACCAGCGCCGACTCCGTGCCGAGCCGCCGCTGGAGCTCCAGCGCCCCGGTGTACGGGGTCGCCCCGTCCCGCTCCGCCGCGACGATCAGGGTCCGCGGGAGCCGGGCGGGTCCCTCGCCGACCGCCACCGGCTGCTGCCGCTCGTGGACCGGCCAGTACGCGCACGGCAGGTTCAGGAAGGCGTTCGCCCAGGTCTCGAAGGGCGCCCGGCGGGCCAGCTCGGTGTTGTCGCGGTCCCAGGTCGCCCAGTCGGCCGGCCAGGAGGCGTCGTTGCACAGCACCGCCGTGTAGACCGCCGTCGCGTTCTCGGCCTCCGCCGCGGCCCGCGGGTCCGGCCCGGCCTGCCGGGTCAGCGGACCGGGATCGCCGCGCAGGAAGGCGGCGAGGGCTGCCGCCCGCTCCGGCCAGACCTCGTCGTAGTACGCGGCCTGGAGGTAGGCGGAGTGGAGCTCGCCGGTGCCGACCAGCCCGCCCGCGGGCGTACGGGCCACCGCGCTGCGCACCCGTTCGTAACTCGCCTGCACGGCCGCCGGGGTGGCGCCCAGCCGGTACGTGTCGTGGTGGCGGGCCGCCCAGGCGCGGAAGTCGTACCAGCGGCGCTCGAAGCCGGGGGCCTGGGCGAGGTTGTTCAGGTACCAGACGCGGCGCGGGTCCGGGTCGACCGCCGAGTCGAAGACCATCCGGCGCACGTGGCCCGGGTACAAGGTGGCGTAGACCGCCCCCAGGTAGGTGCCGTACGAGGCGCCCATGAAGGTCAGCTTCCGCTCGCCGAGCGCGGCGCGGAGCACGTACAGGTCCCGGGCGTTGTCGAGGGTCGTGTAGTACGGCAGGGCCGCGCCGGCCCGCTCCGCGCAGCCCCGGGCGTAGGCCCGGGCGGCGGAGACCCGGTCCCTCTTGTACGCGGGGGAGGGGACGGCCGGGACCTGGGTGGGGGCCTTCGCCCCCGCGGCGGGGTCCCGGCAGGACAGCGGGGCCGAGCGGCCGACCCCGCGCGGGGCGTAGCCGACGAGGTCGTACGCCGCGGCGATGCGCTTCCAGGCGGGCAGATCGGCGACGAGCGGGAAGAACATCCCGGAGGCGCCCGGGCCGCCGGGGTTGAAGACCAGGGAGCCCTGGCGGGCCGTCCCGGCGCGGCCGCCGGTGGCGACGCGGCTGACGGTGAGGGAGATCCGCGCGCCGTCCGGGCGGGCGTAGTCCAGCGGGACGCGGAGGGTGGCGCAGCGGACGGGATCGGGCAGGTTCTCGGCGGCGGGGCAGGCGTGGAAGCGGAGCGGGTCCCGCGCGGCACGGCGGGCGACGAGCTCGGCGCCGTCGGCCGCGGCCCGTGCGGCCTTGCCCGCGGCGGCGGAAGGGGGCGTCCCGGCCGCGCGGGCCGGCACCGGGGCGCACAGGGCGAGGGAGAGCGCCGCCGCGGCGGCCCCGCGGCGAGCGAGCGTCGTCCGCATGGCGGCCCCTTCGTCTCATCGGCTGATCCGATCAGATGCCGTGGCGGAGCCCGTGTAAAGGATCACCGCCCGGTGTCGGGCCCGATACCCCCGTTCCGCGCACTCCGGCAGCACCCCCGCCCCGGCGGGCCGCCGTGCGGTGCGGTCGTGGGGAGCGGTCAGGAACTGCTGGAGCAGCTCGAACCGGACGAACTGCTGCAACTGGAGCTGGACGACGAGCAGCTCGAACTGCTCCCGCCGCAGCTCGAACCGGAGGACCCGCAGCCCGAACCCCCGCCCCCGCAGCTGGACCCGGAGGAGCCGCAGCTGGATCCCGAGGAACCGCAGCCGGATCCCGAGCCCGAGCCTCCGCTGTCGCTGCCCGCGCACCAGACGAGGACGGGCAGCACCTCCGCCCCCGAGCCGGACGAGGAGTGGATGGGGTGCGGCCGGGTCCGGGACTGGGCCGCCGCCAGCCGGGTGCTCCGGGCCGCCGGAACCAGCTGCTCGCGCAGGTACGGGTCCCGCAGACCCCGCAGCCCGAACAGCGCGGTCTGCACGTGCGGGGTGTGGTCGTTCAGGTAGTGCGCCCGGATCTCGCCCAGCGCGGCCTGCCCCGACGGGGTGATCCGCTGCTTCGCCCGCTTGGCGAGGACGCCCCCCAGCACGATCCCGGCCAGCAGGGCGGGGAACACCTTCACGATGAACGGCACCTGGGGGCCGGGCTCCAGGGACCACGCCACGATGGTGAGCGGCAGCGACAGCAGCACCAGCGCCCCGCACACCGCGGACTGGACCACCCCCCAGCGCTGCCAGGTGCGCCCGGCCCCGGGCCGGCTGAGCAGCCCGCGGTCGGCCAGCGCGTCCCCGGTCTCTTGTACGGACGGGTCCAGCATGGCCGCGTACCGCACCTGGTACAGCCACCCGGACGGCGCCTGGCGCAGCGCCAGCAGGACGGCGCGCTCGGCGGGGTCGTTGGCCCGTGCCCCCGGCCGGGCGTGCACGATGCCGGGACCGCCGACGACCAGGCGGCCGTCGCCGAGCAGCGAGACGAGCGCGCTGTCCACGACGGCGCCGGGGCCGCCGGCCATGAACGCGGCCTCGGACAGGTCGTGGAGCCGCTCGCCCGGCCCGGCCGCCGGGGGCCGCGAGCGGCGCAGCCCCCGGAACAGCTGGACGGTCGAGACGATGACGCCGATCCACACGGCGACGGCGAGGTAGTTCATGCGGCTCTCCCCACGAGGGCTCGCGCCCAGCGCACGATCCGGTGCGGCGGCCGCGCCCCGGCCCGGTCCTGCCACCAGGCGGTCAGCCGGCGGCGGGCGCCCGGGTCGGCCGGCAGGTCCTGGATCAGCAGGTGTTCGGCGAAGTCCAGCGCGTCCCGGCGGTACCCGGCCGTCATGGGCCGGTTGCGGGCGTACCCGAGGAAGGCGGTCCGGTACGCGTCCTCGCCGCCCAGGATCCCGGGCAGCTCGGGCGCCAGCTTCGCCACGACCGAGGCCCGCTTGGCGGCGAGCGCCCGCGCCTGCACCCGGACCCGCTGACGGTCGAACCCCTCGGGCACCGGGGTCCCGGCGACCAGCGCGGACAGCAGCGCCGCCTGCTGAAGACCGACCCGGGTGCGCGCCCGCTCCCGCTCGGACGGCGTGCGCGGGGCCGGGTCCGGGGCGGCGCCCGGGGCGCGCGGCGCCGCGCGGCGGGGGGCGGGATCCGCGGGGCCGCCGTCCAGCACGGCCCGGATCGCGGTCAGCTCGCCCGCCAGCTCACCCTCCGGCGGGAAGTCGTCGTCCCTCTCCAGCAGCACCCCGGCCGGCTCCACCCGCGAGCGCAGCTCCGCCAGGACGTCCAGCACCACGGGCGGCACGGGGTGCGCGTGCGTGTCGTGCCACACCCCACCCCGTTCCACGCCGCCGGCGACGTGCACGTACGCCAGGGCCTCCAGGGGGATCGCGTCCAGCACCGCCGCCGGGTCCTCGCCCCGGTTCACCCGGTTCGTGTGCAGGTTCGCCACGTCGATGAGCAGCCGCACCCCGGTCCGCTCCACGAGCTCCGTCAGGAACTGCGCCTCCGTCAGCTCCTCCCCGGGCCAGGAGAGGAGCGCGGCGATGTTCTCCAGCGCCAGCGGCACCGGCAGGGCGTCCTGGGCGATCCGGACGTTCTCGCACAGCACGTCCAGCGCGTCCCGGGTGCGCGGCACCGGCAGCAGGTGCCCGGCCTCCAGCGCCGGCCAGGAGCTCCGTACGAAGGCGATGTGCTCGGTGACCAGCGGCGCCCCCAGCGCCACCGCGCGCTCCCCGAGCGCGGCCAGCTTCCCGGCGTCGGGGCGGTCGGCCCCGCCGAGGCCCAGCGAGACACCGTGCGGGACCACGCGGACCCCTCGGTCGAGCAGTCGCCGAAGCGACGTGGGCAGGTGGCCCGGGCAGATGTTCTCGGCCACCACCTCCACCCAGTCCAGGCCGGGCAGCCGTTCCACCGCGTCCGCGATCTCCGGCCGCCAGCCGATGCCCACCCCCAGGCGTGCCATGGGCTTCATGTCCCCCTCGCCCCCTCTCGTCGTGCGTCTGCCGGTGTGATGACCCCGGCAGGGTCGCGCCAACCCGCAGGAGGGGACGTTCAGAGCAACATTTGAGGTTCCGCGACCGGGGCGCGGGCCCGCCCCGACCGGCGAGGCACCCGCTACAGCCGGGCGCGCAGGGCCGGATGGTCGGAGACCACCGTGCAGGAGCCCGGGGCGATCTCGGTGAAGCCCGCGTCCCGGACCACCGGAAGCCCGCTCGCGCTCAGCTCCGCCCAGCGCTCGCGCGGGGCCGTCCGTACGGCCAGCCGGAAGCCGGAGTCGCGCCACGCGGCCCGCTCGGCGGCGGTCAGCTCCCACCACGCCAGCTGCGCCGCGTGCCCGGCCTGGGCCATCGCCTTGCCGGCGGACATGCCGAGGTCCGGATTGAGCCACAGCACCGGGATCCCGGGCGCGGGCGGGGCGGGCGGCCGCGGGTCGTCGAGGTCGGTGCCCGACACCTGGAGCTTGGCCAGCTCCTTGGGCCAGCCGTCGAGCGGGACCGGCGGGAAGACCCGTACCTCGACCTCGGGCGAGGTACCCGGCGCCTCGCCCGGCGCCTGACCCGATGCCTCGCCCGGCACCTCGCCCGACGCCTGACCCGATGCCTCGCCCGGCGCATCGTCAGCCGGCCCGTCCGAGGGGCCGTCCGACGGCCCGTCACCCCGTACCGTGACGCCCGGCAGGGTCTGCGCCTTGCGCCACTCCGCCCCCCGCGCCCGCCGGACCACCTTCCGGATCCGGGCGTCCTGCCAGTCCCGTACCGCCTCGGCCCACTCGCCCTCGCCGTGCGCCCGCTCGTCCGTCAGCAGGACCAGCACCGCGCGGGCCGCCGCCTCCAGCGCGGCGGTCCGGGCCGGCGGGGCGGTCTTCTCGATCCGTACGACCAGCGGCAGCACGAACTGCGGGGCCTCGTCGCGGACGGGGTGCTCCTGCCGGAAGGGGCTGTCGGCCCCGACCACGGGTACGGCGGCGGGGTCCTGGAGGGTGTTCTGCGCGGGGCCCTGCGCGGCCCGGTCGTCCTCGGTGCTCATCCGGTCAAGTCTGCCAGCCTCCGACTTGAGGAGGATGCCGCAGGGGCCCCCGGCGGGCGAGGATCGGCGCATGAAGAGTGATCTTTTTGCGTCCGAGAACCTGGCCCAGTCCGCCACCGCCCCCGGCATGACCTTGCAGAACGCCAAATCCGTGAAGTACGCCGTCAACGGCGAGATGCTCGCCCGCCAGGGCTCGATGATCGCCTTCCGGGGCAACCTCCAGTTCGAGCGCAAGGGCCAGGGCATAGGCGGGATGCTCAAGCGCGCCGTCACCGGCGAGGGCCTCGCGCTGATGTCCGTACGCGGGCAGGGCGAGGCCTGGTTCGCCCACCAGGCGGGCAACTGCTTCATCATCGACTTCGAGCCCGGCGACGCGCTCACCATCAACGGCCGCAACGTCCTGTGCTTCGACCCGACCCTGTCCTACGAGATCAAGATGGTGAAGGGCGCCGGCATGACCGGCGGCGGGCTCTTCAACAGCCTCTTCACCGGCACCGGCAAGCTCGCCGTGATCTGCGACGGCAACCCGATCATCATCCCGGTCACCGCCCAGGCCCCGGTGTTCGTCGACACGGACGCCGTCGTCGGCTGGAGCGCCTCCCTGGAGACCGGGCTGCACCGCTCCCAGTCGGTCGGCTCGATGATCCGCGGCGGCTCCGGCGAAGCCGTCCAGCTGAAGCTCAGCGGGGAGGGCTTCGTCATCGTCCGCCCGAGCGAGGTCACCGAGGCGGCCGCGGCGCATTGAGGCTGACGGACGTGGGCCGCCGCTACGGAATGCGGCGGCCCTGGGTGCTGCGCGGGGTCTGCCTGGAGCTGCCGGCCGGGGCCCTGGTGCGCGTGGAGGGACGCAACGGCGGCGGCAAGTCCACCCTGCTGCGGCTCCTCGCCGGCATCGACACCCCGACCGAGGGGCGGATCAGCGGCCGCCCGCGCCGCACCGCCTACGTCCCCGAACGCTTCCCGGCCGCTCTGCCGCTCACCGCCGCGGCCTACCTGACCCACATGGGCCGGGTGCACGGCCTGCCGCGCGCCGAAGCGGCGGACCGGGCCGCCGCCTGGCTGGAGCGCTTCGGCGCCGCCGGGCACGCCCGCACCCCGATGGCCGAACTCTCCAAGGGGTCCAGCCAGAAGGTGGCCGTCGCCCAGGCGCTGCTCGCCGGCCCCGGTCTGCTGGTCCTCGACGAGGCCTGGACCGGGCTCGACGCGGCCGCCCGGACGGAGCTCGACCGGGCGGTGGCCGAGCGCACCGCAGCCGGTGGCACCGTGGTCTTCGTCGACCACGACCCCCGCCGGCTGGCGGGGGCGGCCGACGCGCACTTCCGGGTCGAGGGGACCGCCCTGGTGCCCGCAGCGCCGGCCGCCGCGGACGAGGGGCCGTACGTGCGGATCCACGTGGCCGGCCCGCCGGGCGCCGCACCGCCCCCGGAGCTCGTGGCCGAACCCGCGCCCGACGGAGGCCTGTTGCTGACCGTGCCCGCCGCCCGCTCCGACGCCGTGCTGCGCGCCCTGCTCGCGGAGCACCCGCCCTGGCACGTCCGCGGCCTGCGGGAGCTGCCGTGACCGGACTGCTC
Source organism: Streptomyces sp. NPDC028314 (assembly GCF_055565795.1). Classification (NCBI taxonomy): domain Bacteria; kingdom Bacillati; phylum Actinomycetota; class Actinomycetes; order Kitasatosporales; family Streptomycetaceae; genus Streptomyces; species Streptomyces sp. NPDC028314. Next base: position 65,291 of record NZ_JBVHTP010000009.1, on the reverse strand, counting down.
CGCTACCAGGGCGCCCTGCTGCTGCGCTCCCAGCGCTGGCTCGCCCCGGTGCTGCTCTACGCGGCCGTACTGGCGATCGGGGTCCGGCCCGGGGACCCGGTGCTCGATTCGCTGGGCTGGACCTCGGCCGCGCTGGTCCCGGTCGCGGCCTGGCTGGTCAGGGTCTGCGTGACGAACGAGCCCGGCGCGGCCCGTGACTGCGCCGCCGCCGCGGCCGGTCCCGTACGGGTCCACGCGGCCGCCCTGCTCACCGCGCTGGGCGGCGCCCTCGCCGTCGGGTGCGCCGGCGCGGGGGCGGTCCTGCTGCTGTGCGACCCGTCCGGGGCGGCGCGGGCGGCGGCCGCGGCGGCCGGAGCCGCCGCCGCCTTGGTGTGCGCCCTGACCGGCACGGCCGTGGGGGCGCTGTCCAGCCGGCCGCTGCTGCGGGGACCGGGCTACGGCGTCCCGGCAGCCGGGCTGGGCAGCCTGCTCGCCCTGGTCACGGCGGGCTCCCCGGTGCGCGCCGCGGTGACCGGGCTGGTCACCGGCTCGGTGGCGGTCCCGGCGGGCGCCCTCGCGGGCGCGGCGGCGCTGGCCGGGGCGGCGGCCGCGGTGGCGTGCCTCGTCGCCGCCCGGCGGGGCTGAGTACGCTCGTACGTATGGACCAGCCCCAGCAGGACACCTCGTACTGCCCCGCACCGGCCGCGCCCGCCCCGTCCGTCGCCGTGGCGGGGCCGCCCTTCGCGGACTGCCTGGAGTGCGGCAGGCCCACCGAGTACGGGGCCGCCACCCCGGGCGTGGTGCTGTGCCCGGTCTGCGAGTGGCAGGACGCGCAGCGCACCGCCTGCTCCGGCTGACCGGCGGCCCGGGCCCCGGCTCACTTCCCGATGAGCTCCGACACCTTCACGAAGCGGTAGCCGCGCTTGCGCAGCTCCGGGACGATCTTCTGGATGGCCTGCTCGGTGACGGGCGCGGCGCTGCGCGTGCAGTGCATGACCACCACCGAGCCGGGCTTCACCCCGGCGAGGACGTCCTGGGCCACGGCGTCGGGGTCCTTGGCGAAGGCGTCCCCGCTGACCACGTCCCACTGGACGGCGGTGACCTTCGCCGCGGACAGGGTCCGCAGCGCCTGGTCGTCGTAGCAGCCGCCGGGGAAGCGGAAGTACGGGACGGTGTTGACCGCGCCCGCCGTGCGGAACGCGGCGAAGGCCCGGTCCACATCGGCCCGGGCGGCGTCGGCGTCGAGCGCGGGCAGCCCGTAGCAGGGGGACTTGAAGGCGTAGTGGCTGTACGAGTGGTTCGCGATCTCGAAGTTCGGGTCGGTGCCGATGGCCTTCGCCTGGTCCGGGTACTCCTCGGCCCAGCGGCCCGTCATGAAGACCGTCGACGGCACCTTGAGCGTGCGCAGGGTCGAGATCAGCTGGGGGTTGTCGAACCGTTCCCCCGACGCGGCCCGGGGCCCCTGGTCGGCGGTCATGTCGGCGTCGAAGGTGAGCGCCACCGTCTTGTCGGTCTTCTGCCGCGCCCGCTCGAAGACGGGGGTCAGGCCCGCCGGACCGGGGGCCATGGTCGGGGCCTTGCCGGGCGCGCCGGCCTGCGGGGAGGCGGCGCCGGGGGACGGGGCGGAGGGAGCCGGGGCGGAGGCGCCGGGGGTGCCCATACGGGCCTCGCCGGCCTTCGGCGTGCTGGCGCCGCCCGCGCATCCGGCGAGGGCGGCACCGAGGGCGGCTGCGGCCGCGACGTTGCGCACTGAGGCTGAAATGGTCACTTAAGCAACTTATATGACTATGTGGCAAGTAGTCGTGCGCGGCACTCCTCCACATCGAAATCGGCATCCGGGTACTGGGGCCCGATGGCCTCCAGATGCTCCAGCAGCAGTGTGCCGACGGCCCAGTTGCGGTACCACTTGCGGTCCGCCGGGACGATGAACCAGGGCGCGGCGTCACTGGAGCAGCGCTCCAGCGCCAGTTCGTACGCATGGCGGTACTCGCGCCACAGAAGGCGCTCCTCGATGTCACCCGCGTTGAACTTCCAGCGCTTGGAGGGGTTGTCGAGCCGCGCGAGGAGCCGCTTGCGCTGCTCCTCGTAGCTGATGTGGAGGAAGACCTTCACCAGGGTGACGCCGTCCTCGGCCAGGGCCTGCTCGAACCGGTTGATCTGCTCGTAGCGACGCCCCAGCTGACTGCGCGGCACCAGCTCGCGGACCCGGGCGATCAGCACGTCCTCGTAGTGCGAACGGTCGAAGATCCCGATCTCGCCCGGCTGCGGGAGGGCCTTCGTGACGCGCCACAGGAAGGGATGGCCGCGCTCCTCCTCGGTCGGCGCCTTGAAGGCCCGGATACGGCAGCCGGCCGGATTGAACATGCGGCTCACGTACTTGACCGTGCCCCCCTTGCCGCTGGTGTCCATGCCCTGGAGCACGAGCAGCACCCGGCGGCGGTCCCCGGCGGTGCTCGCCGCGAACAGCCGTTCCTGGAGGGAGGCGAGCGGCTCGGCCATCCGGGCCATGGCCGCCGCCCCGGCCGCCTTGTCGCCGGGCCCGACCGGGGTGCCCGACGGGTCGAAGCGGCGCAGGTCGAGGCGCTCGCCCGCGGGGACGCGGAACCGCTCGCGCAGCGGGACGGGGGCGCGCTTGCCGGGCTTGCTGTTCTTCTTGGCCACCGCTGCCTCCGCATCGCCGCCGGTCCGTCCGATGGTGCAGCACATCGGACGGACCCGCGACGCGAGGTCAGTGCCAGGGGCCGGTCACGGCGAAGGTGGTGCCGGGCGCGTAGGCGTTGACGTACATCGTCCGCCGGTCGGGCGAGAAGGTGACCCCGGCGAACTCCCCCCATTCGGGGGCCCCGGGCCGCCCGATGTCATCGGCGTTGCGGGCCATCGGGTAGACCTCCCCGCCCGCGGTCACCCCGAAGACGTACTGGGCCCCGCCGCCGTCCTCGCACACCATCAGGCCGCCGTCCGGCGCCAGGCAGATGTTGTCGGGGGAGTCCCCGGGCAGCTGGACGTCGGCGGCCGGGCCGAAGACCACGTCGAGCCGGAGCCGGGCGCGCCGGGGGTCGTAGAACCAGACCTGCCCGTGGTGGTCGGCGCCGGCGCCCTCGCCGCTGCGGGCGTAGCTGGAGACGAAGTGGACGCCGCCGTCGCCCCAGTAGCAGCCCTCCAGCTTCTGGGCGTGGGTGATCCCGCCCCGGCCGAAGTCCTGGAGGCGGATCGGGGTGCCGGCCGCCGAGGGGTCCGGTACGGGGACCCACTCCACCGGGAACTCGGCCCCCGGCTCGTCCACCACGGCCAGGTCCGGGATCCCGGGCACGCGCAGGGCCTCCAGCGCCCCGCCGGCCCGCAGCGAGCCGGGGCCGCCGAGGGGCCTGGCGGGCAGGAACCGGTAGAACAGGCCGAAGGGCTCGACGAAGGCGTCCTCGGTCTCGTAGACGACCCCGCGGTACGGGTCCACGGCCACGGCCTCGTGGGCGAAGCGGCCCATCGCCCTCAGCGGGACCGCGCCCGAGCGGCGGGGGTCGGCGGGGTCGACCTCGAAGACGAAGCCGTGGTCCTCGGTGTACCCGGCGGTACCGGCCCGGTCCTCGGTCTCCTCGCAGCTGAGCCAGGTGTTCCAGGGCGTGCGGCCGCCCGCGCAGTTGACGGCGGTGCCGGCGAGGGCGACGCGCTCGGCGGTGACCCGGCCGTCGGGGCCGAGCTCCAGGACGGTGCAGCCGCCCAGCGCCCGGGGGTCGTACGTCAGTCCCCCGACGGCGGGGACGCGCAGCGTGGCCGTGGTCCGGTTCTCGTGGTTGCGCACCAGCCGGACGGCCCCGCCGCGGCCCGCGGCGAAGGCGGCCATGCCGTCGCAGTTGGCGGGGACGGTGCCCTCGCCGGAGCGCAGCGGGGTTCCGGCGCGCGAGAGGACCCGGTAGGAGAACCCGGAGGGCAGGTCGAGCAGCCGGTCCGGATCGGGCACGAGCGGGCCGTAGCCGCGGGTGGCCGGGGCTGCGCCCGGGCTCGCGGTGAAGAGGGCGCCGAGGGCCCCGCTGAAGGCGATGCCGAGGCCGCCGGCGGTGAGCAGGCTGCGGCGGGTGACGGACATCGGCGACTCCGGGCGGTGGCGGGCGGCAGGTGACCGGGCCGTGTTACCACGCACCCGGCTCCGCCCGGGCCCGACGCGGCCCCGCCCGCCGTACCGTCACCCCGCCGGGTGCCACCGGGCCCACGGGCCCGTGCGCCGGGTGGCACCGCAGGGGAGGCCGGATCAGATGAGTTCGGCGCTCAGGGTGATCGTCGTGCCCGTCAGGGCCTGGCTGACCGGGCAGTTCTTCTTGGCGTCCTCGGCGGCGGCGGCGAAGCCCTCCGCGTCCAGACCCGGAACCTCGGCCCGCACGGTCAGGTGGATCCCGGTGATGCCCTCGCCCGGCTGGAAGGTGACGTCGGCCTTGGTCTCCACCCGGGTGGGCGGGGTGCCCGCACCGTCGAGGCCGTGCGAGAGGGCCATCGAGTAGCAGCTGGAGTGCGCGGCGGCGATCAGCTCTTCCGGGCTGGTCTTGCCGTTCGCGGCCTCGGCGCGCGAGGGCCAGGAGACGTCGAAGGAGCCCTGCCCCGAGGAGTCGAGGGTGACGACTCCGGAGCCCTTGAGCAGGTTGCCTTCCCAGTCGGTGTGGGCGGTACGCGTGGTGGCCATGGTGGATCCCTTCGCAGAAGTGGCAACGACCGGGCCGCGCGTACACGGATCGCAGGATCCGTACGGGCGGACGGCCCAGCGTTGCCAAACCTACTGGGCCACCAGCCCCTTCGCGTCGCGTGCCAGGGCGGTGAGCCTGGATATGGCGCGGAAGTACTTCTTCCGATAGCCGCCGTTGAGCATTTCTTCACTGAACAGGCGGTCGAAGGGCACGCCCGAGGCGAGTACCGGTATCTCGCGGTCGTACAGCCGGTCGGCCAGGACCACCAGCCGCAGCGCCGTCGACTGGTCCGGCACCGGGCCCACGTCGGTCAGGCAGACGGCCGATATCCCGTCCGTCAGTGCCCCGTAGCGGCTCGGGTGCACCTTCGCCAGGTGCTCCAGCAGGCCCGGGAAGTCGTCGAGGCTCGCGCCGGGGGTCGCGTACGCGGCCTTGGCCACCTGCTCGTCCGAGAACGGCGCGGGCGCCTCCGGCAGGCCCCGGTGCCGGTAGTCCTGGCCGTCGATCCGCAGCGGCCGGAAGTGCGCCGACAGCCCCTGGATCTCGCGCAGGAAGTCGGCCGCGGCGAAGCGGCCCTCGCCGAGCTTGCCGGGCAGCGTGTTGGAGGTGGCGGCCAGCGCCACGCCCTGCTCCACCAGGCGGCTGAGCAGCGAGGACACGAGCACGGTGTCGCCCGGGTCGTCCAGTTCGAACTCGTCGATGCACAGCAGCCGGTGTCCGCCCAGCGTCTGCACGGTCTGCTGGAAGCCGAGGGCGCCGACCAGGTTGGTCAGCTCCACGAACGTGCCGAAGGCCTTCAGCGCGGGCTCGGCCGGGGTCGCGTGCCAGACGGAGGCCAGCAGGTGGGTCTTGCCGACGCCGTAGCCGCCGTCGAGGTACACCCCGCGCGCAGCGGTGGCGGGCGCGGCGGGCTTCTTCGAGAACCAGCGCCGCTTGCCGCCGCCGCTGGCGTGGGCCCCGCCCAGACCGGCGGCGAAGCCGCTGAGGACGGTGACGGCCTCGGCCTGGCTCGGCTGGGCCGGGTCCGGGTCGTACGTGTCGAAGCGCACCGAGTCGAAGCGCGGCGGCGGCACCATCTCGGCGACCAGCCGCTCGGCGGGCACGTGCGGAGCGCGGGCGCACAGGGCCTGCGGGCCGGCTTCGGCTATCGGCGGCCGCCCGGAGGCAGGACCAGAGGTCGGGAGAGAGGTTGACACAGCCCTTAACTCTACGGGGCGTGTCACACTGCACCGATGCGACGCCTGTTCCCTGTGACCGATCAGACACCAGCAGCCCAGGACGACCGGGAGTGGTCGCTGGACGAGCTCGCGGAGGCGTACGCGTACCCCGCTCTCGACGACGGCGCCCACTGGCTGCGGGCCAACATGGTCTCCACCCTGGACGGGGCCGCCCAGCACGACGGGCGCTCGCAGCCCATCTCCGGCGAGACCGACATGCGGATCTTCGGCACCCTGCGGGCGCTGGCCGATGTGGTGGTCGTGGGCGCGGAAACGGTTCGCCAGGAGGGCTACCGCCCCGCCCGCGCCCGGGAGGCCTTCGCGGCCCGCCGCACCGCCGCCGGACAGGGACCGGCCGCCGCCATCGCCGTGATCACCGCCAGCCTGGACCTGGACTTCTCGCTGCCCCTGTTCACCTCCCCGCTGGTGCCCACCCTGGTGCTCACCGGCGCCACCGCGTCCTCCGACCGGATGGCTGAGGCCGCCGGGGCCGGGGCCGAGGTCGTGGTGGCGGGCGACGGGGCCGCCGTGGACCCCGCCCGGGCGGTCCGCGAGCTCGCGGACCGGGGGCTGCGGCGCCAGCTCACCGAGGGCGGGCCGAGGCTGCTGGGGCAGTTCGTGGCCGCCGACGCGCTGGACGAGCTGTGCCTGACGATCTCCCCGATGCTCACGGCCGGAGCCGCCCAGCGGATCGCCGGCGGTCCCTCCGTCACGGTTCCGCACCGGCTCGCACCCGCCTCCGTACTGGAAGAGGCCGGGTTCCTCTTCACGAGCTACCGTCGGATCTGACAAGGGGCGGAATTTGTCGTTCCGCTTAGCTTCCGCAGGGCACATACCTGGGCAGACATATCCGCGCAAGGCCCCGCGCGACAGCGGGGCAGGATGGTTTCCGCAGGGGCCGGCCGACCGGCCCCGGCCCATGAAGGAGAGGGCGTCCGTGTTCACGAGCGTATTGATGATCGAGCAGCCGCTGACCACGGTGGACGTGGACTTCGTCACCACCCTGCACGGAGACGACCAGGTTTCCTTCGTCGTCCTGATGCAACCGCGGGGCGACCAGGACCGGCTGCTCCGCGCCATCGACGACGTGGCCCTCGGCGAGCTTCCCGAGGCCATCCGCGAGGGCGACGAACCCGAGGGGGAAGCCGCCCGGGGCCCCGCCGCGCACGCCCTGGCCCACTCCCTGAACGCCTTGCGCCAGAAGGGCGCCAACGCCACCGGGCAGATCATCGGGGACCATCCGCTCGACAAGCTCAAAGCCGTGGTGGAGGAGAACGACGCCGACGAGGTGATCGTTTTGACCGCGCCGCACTTCGTCGAGGAGTTCTTCCACCGGGACTGGGCCTCCCGCGCCCGGCACAAGGTCGGCGTTCCGGTGCTCAAGCTCTTCGCCCACAACGAATAGGCTGGGTCCGGTTCACCTCTCGTACTCGATTCCTGGAGCGACCTGAATGAAGCCCGGCCTGCCGACCGCCATGGAACGGCCCCACTTCATCGGCATCGGCGGCGCCGGCATGTCCGGCATCGCGAAGATCCTCGCCCAGCGCGGCGCGAAGGTGGCCGGCAGCGACGCCCGTGACTCCGAGACCGCCCAGGCGCTGCGCGCCCACGGCGCCACGGTCCACATCGGGCACGCCGCCGGCCACCTCGCCGACGACTCCACCTGCGTGGTCGTCTCCAGCGCCATCCGCGCCGACAACCCGGAGCTGGCCCGCGCCGCCGAACTCGGCATCCCCGTCGTGCACCGCTCCGACGCCCTCGCCGGCCTGATGGACGGGCTGCGCCCGATCGCCGTCGCCGGTACGCACGGCAAGACCACCACCACCTCGATGCTGGCGGTCTCCCTCTCGGCGCTGGGCCTCGACCCCTCGTACGCCATCGGCGGCGACCTCGACGCCCCCGGCTCCAACGCCCACCACGGCGAGGGCGACATCTTCGTGGCCGAGGCGGACGAGAGCGACCGCAGCTTCCACAAGTACACCCCGCAGGTCGCGATCATCCTCAACGCCGAGCTCGACCACCACGCGAACTACGCGTCGATGGACGAGATCTACGAGTCCTTCGAGACCTTCGTCGGCAAGGTCGTCCCCGGCGGCACCCTCGTCGTCGCCCACGGGCAGGCCGGCGCCGCCGAGATCGCCGCCCGCGTCGGCGGCAACGAGGGCCTGAACGTCGTCACGTACGGCGAGGAGGACACCGCCGACGTCCGGATCGTGAAGATCACCCCGCGCGGCCTGACCAGCGAGGTCACCGTCGTCATCGACGGCCGGATGCTCACCTTCACCGTCTCCGTGCCCGGCCGCCACTACGCGCACAACGCCGTCGCGGCCCTCGCCGCCGGTGTCGCGCTCGGCATCCCGGCGCACAACCTCGCCTCCGCCCTCGGCAAGTACACCGGCGTCAAGCGCCGCCTCCAGCTCAAGGGCGAGGCGTCCGGCGTCCAGGTCATCGACTCCTACGCGCACCACCCCACGGAGATGACCGCGGACCTGGAGGCCATCCGCGGCGCCGCCGGGGACGCCCGCATCCTGGTCGTCTTCCAGCCCCACCTCTTCTCGCGCACCCAGGAGCTCGGCAAGGAGATGGGCCAGGCCCTCGCCCTCGCCGACTCCTCCGTGGTCCTGGACATCTACCCGGCCCGCGAGGACCCGATCCCGGGGGTCACCAGCGAACTGATCATCGCCGCCGCCCGCAACGCGGGCGCCGACGTCGGCGCCGAGCACGACAAGTCCGCCGTGGCCGACGTCATCGCGGGAATGGCCAAGCCCGGCGATCTCGTTCTCACCATGGGGGCGGGCGATGTCACGGACCTCGGTCCGGCCATCCTCGCCCGCCTGTCGAGCTGACGGACCAGGGACCCAGGAGCGGGAGAACCATGTCGTACGAGGTCGAGAAGACGGACGAGCAGTGGCAGGCGGAGCTGACGCCGTCCGAGTACCAGGTGCTCCGCCTCGCGGGCACGGAGCCGGCCTTCCGGGGTGAGTACACCGACACCAAGGTGGAGGGCGTCTACTCCTGCCGCGGCTGCGGCGCCGAGCTGTTCCGCTCCGACACGAAGTTCGAGTCGCACTGCGGATGGCCGTCGTTCTACGACCCGAAGGACACCGACGCGGTCGAGCTGATCGCGGACGTCTCGCACGGCATGGTCCGTACCGAGGTCCGCTGCGCGAAGTGCGGCTCGCACCTCGGCCACGTCTTCGAGGGCGAGGGCTACCCCACCCCGACCGACCAGCGGTACTGCATCAACAGCATCTCCCTGCGGCTCACCCCCGCCGAGGGCTGAGGCCGCCGGCCGCACGCCCGGACCCCGTCGAGGCCTGTCCTCGGCGGGGTCCGCCGTTTCCCGGGCGGGGTTCGGCCGTCCCTCGGTGGCACCGCCGGACGGTCCGTAAGATGGCGACCACTGGTGTCCCGGCTGATGTGGAGCGGTGAAGCGTGGAACACAACCCGTATCCGGCAGGGCAGGTGCCCGGGCAAGGACCCGCCGCCTGGGGCGTGTTCGACGACCACCTGCTGTACACCGCCCGGGCGGTGCACGACCTGCGGCAAGGACGCCTCTTCGAACGTCCCCCCGTTCCCACCTCGGTGCGGCTCGCGGCCGGCGAACTCTCCGTCGGCGTCGGGCCGGCCGCCCGCTGGACCTGGCGGGCGCTCGGCGACGGCTCGTACCAGCACACCAGCACGGTCGCGTTCGGCGGCCCGGCGTTCGTCATCGGCACCATGGCCGGCTCAGCCCTCGGCAACTCCGCCCGCAGGAACAGGGCCGCCATGGACGCGCAGCCCCGCTGGGTGCTGGAAGGCCAGGGCGAGCTCACGGTCACCGACCGGCGGGCCTACTTCGCCCACCCGGTGAGCTACCTGGACCTGAACTGGACGGGCCTGGACACGATCGACCTGGTCGGCCCCGAGGTCTTCCAGTGCTCGTTCCGCAACATCAACACCGGCGGCCACCTCACCGTGCAGGTCCACTCCCTGTGGGCATCGCTGATCTTCGCCTTCGCCGCGCACCACTCGTTCCCGGCCCACCCCAGGCTGCTCTCCGGAGGCTGGCTGCCGCCGGGCTTCGAGGACCGCTGCGCGGCCGTGGGGGCACCCTGTCCCCCCGTGCGCTGAGCGTCTCCCCACCCGGGCCGGAGCCTCACGCCCCGCGCACCGCGGTCAGCGAGCCCAGGTGGTCCGCCAGGGTCCGGCCCGGGGTCCAGCCCTGAGCCCTGGCCCGGCCCAGGTCCAGCACCACCGGGTGCGCCAGCTGGTCCACCGCGTAGCGGCTCAGGGCCGGTTCACCCCTCGCCACGGCCTCCGCGAGCCGCGCCGCCGTACGGGCCACCCCCAGCGGGAGACGGCGGATGCGGGCCCGGACGCCGTGGGCACGCAGCACGGCCCGTACGGCGGCGTCGCGGCCGTACGGCTCCGCGTCCGCCACGTTGTACGCGCCCGGGACCCAGCCGGGCGCCGCCAGGCAGGCGTCGGCCAGGTTCTCCACCGCCGTCAGGCTCAGCCGCACGTCCGGCCCCGGCAGGAACAGGGTCCCGGCCCGGACCCGGGAGAGCAGCCGGGGCAGCAGCTGGGTGTCGCCCGGCCCGTAGACGGCCCGCGGGCGCAGCACCACCGCGCCCGCCGCCAGGGCCAGGGCCTCGCCCGCCGCCTTGGTCCGGCCGTAGGCGTTCAGGTGGCCCGCGCGCGGATGGTCCTCCCGGACCGGGTCCCGGGGCAGGCCCGGGTCGTACACGCTGGCGCTGCTGACCCAGACCACGGGCCGCCCGGCCGCGGCCCGCAGCAGCCGGGCCGTGCCGTCGACGTTGACCGCCCACATCCGGTCCTCCTCGGCGGAGCCGGGCGCCGGGTCGCCGACCGCGGCCGCACAGTGCACGACCAGGTCCACCCCCGACAGGTCCGGCTCGTCGCGGCCCGCGTCCCAGAAGCGGTGCGCGTGCGCCGGACCCGGCCGGCGGCCCAGGGACACCACCTCGGCCCCGCGGGCCGCGGCCTCCCGGGCCACGTGCCCGCCGCAGAACCCGCTCGCACCGGTGACCGCGATGCGCGTACGGGCCTTCACGCGCCGGCCCGGACGGTCAGCGAACGCCAGCCGGGCAGGGCGGCCCGCCGGTCCACCCGCGACCGGGTCACCACCGGCCGGTGCGGAGCCAGCGCCGCGAGTACGTCGGCCAGCTGGGCGCGGGCCAGCCGGGCCCCCGGGCACACGTGCGGGCCCGCGCCGAAGACGAGGCGGGCGGTGCCCGGACCGGCCGGACACCGGGCGTCGGGATCCCGCCGGTGCGCTTGCGCCGCGTGCCGGGCGACCAGCAGCAGCCGGTCGCCGCCGCGCACCGGGCAGCCCCCGACCGAACCGGCCGCGGCGGCCACCCGGGGCAGCAGCGGCGAGGCGGCCGTGACCCGCAGCAGCTCGTCGGCCAGCCGGGGCCGCAGCTCCGGGTCCGCCGCCTGGTCCCACAGCCCGGCGTCCGCACACCAGGCCACCGCCCGGGGCAGCGCGGCCACGGTGGTGTTGACCGCGGCCACCGCCACCATCGCCGCCAGGGCGTCGTCCGGGGAGCCGCCGAGCAGCCGCTGGAGCCGCCCGGCGGTACGGGCCGCCGCGGCTGCCGCGCCCGGCCGGGGCGGCCCGGGCAGATGACTGCGCACGGAAGCCGCGGCGGCATCGGCGGCCGCCCGTGCGAGGACCCGCGGATCGGCCTCGCAGTCCAGCAGCGCGCACACCACCGACCCGGCCAGTTCCCGCGCGAGGTCCACCACCTCGACCCCGCCGCCCCGCGACAGGGGCGCCAGGCCCCGTACGAGCGAGGCCTGCCACACCGGGCGCAGCCGGGCCACCCCGTCCGCGCCGAGCCGGCCCGCGAGGCCGCGCCGGTCCGCGCGGTGGCCGCCCCCCTCCTGGTCGAACAGCACGCCCCCGCCCTCCGGCAGCGCCGCCCGCGCCGCCCCGCCCGTGGTGCCCGCCGCGGTCCGGTCCAGCGGCAGGCGGGTCAGCGCCTCGCGGTAGGCGTCCGCGTCGTGGACCAGGACGGCGCTGCCCAGCCGTCGTACGGGACGCCCCCGGGTGGCGGCGAGCAGCCCGAACAGCAGCGGGTGGCTGCGGAGGTAGACCCGGCGGTCGCGCCGCCGGGCCCGTGCGTGGGAGTTCATCGCAGGAGTGCTTCCTTCGTGTCGGCGGGCCGGCAGCGCCGGTCCCGGTGCGAACCTCACAGCGGGAGCGACCCGCCGGCTCCGGTGCCCGGCCCCAGCCGGGCCGCCGCCAGCGCCGAGGTCGCCGCCCGGTCCGGTTTGCGCGAGCGCCCCGACAGCGGGATGTCCGCGAACAGCAGCGCGTCCGGCCGGGCCGTGCCCATCCGCCGCAGCGGTCCCGACAGCGCGGCGCGCAGGGCGGGTTCGGCCGCCCCGCGCTGCGGCTGGACCACCGCCACGAGCCGCTCGTCCCCGTCGCCCGCCGGAACCCCGACGAGCACGCCCAGCTCCACCCCCGGCACGTGCAGCGCGGGCTCGTACAGGCCCGGGTAGATGTTCTCCGCCCGCCGCAGCACCATCTCCTTGCAGCGCCCCTCCAGGACGATCCGCCCCGCCCCGTCCAGCCGTGCCCGGTCGCCCGTACGCACCCACGCGTCGGGTTCCTCCCCCAGGTAGCGGTCCCGGGCCGCCGGGCCCGAAAGCAGCAGCTGCCCCTCGGCGTCCGGCTCGGCGCGCACCCCGGGCAGGGGGGCTCCCACCAGGTCACCGGGACCGGTGAAGGCGGCCTTCTCCCGGGACTCCACCGCCGCGGCGGGGAACAGCTCGGTCAGCGCGTACACCCCCCAGGCCTGGTCGGCGCCCGCGTCCCGGACCCGGGAGAGCAGCCCGGCGCTCGCCGGGGCCGAGCCCGTCCACACCCGGCCGTGGAACCGGGCCCCGGCCCCCAGCGCGTCCCGCAGCTGCGGCGGGGTCAGGTAGGTGTCCTGCGGGCGGAGCCGGTGCAGCTGCCGGGCCAGCACCTTGGGGGAGCGGGCCGGCAGGGCCACGGGCGCGCCGCGCGTGAGCGAGGGCACCAGGACGAAGAAGGTCCCCCCGAGCACCGGTTCGTCCGGCCGGGCGTCGAAGAGGGAGGAGACGACGCCCATCCCGGCGGCCAGGCCGGCCCGGGTGTGCACCACCGCCCGGGGCTTCGAGGTGGTCCCGGAGGTGAACACGATCACCGCGTCGCCATCGGTGTCCCCGTGCACCGGGACCCCGGTCCGCGGCGCCCGCAGGTCCAGCGCGGGCGCGCAGCCCGGCAGCCGCGGCCCGACGGTGGCCACCGGCCCGCCCAGCTCCGCCAGGTCCGGCAGCGCGAGGCGGGCCCGCTTCGCGAGCGGCCGGGCCCACCCCGCCACCGCCTGCGCCGCCGCGTCCGCGAGCACCAGCGAGGGCCGGGCCAGCGCGAGGCGGGCCCGCAGCACCTCCGGCCCCGCGCCGGGATCGAGCACGGCCCCGCGCAGCCCGAGCCGCCACAGTGCGAGCAGCACGGCCAGCGCCCGCGGCCCCGGCCGTACGGCCACGCCGACGGTGTCCCCGGCCCGCAGCCCGCGCGCGTGCAGCGCGGCGGCCAACGCGTCGGCCAGTTCCACGAGTTCACCCCGGGTCGCGCGGACCCTGGTCGCGCCGGTCCGGGTGGTGGTCAGTACGGCGGGCTGCCCGGGGCGCTCGCGCAGGGCGTGGTCGAGTCGGTCCAGCATCAGCGGGGGTCGTCCGTTCCGTGCGTACCGCTGCCCTGGTCGAGGTACCAGCGGGCGGTGCCGCGGAGCCCGTAGGCCCGCAGCCGCCGCGTCGAGTTCTCCACGACCATCGCCCGGCAGCGCGTGATGCGGTCGGTGTGCCGGCGTACGGCGTTGAGGAAGAGGCGGTCCGTGGGCGAGGGGCGCCGGGGCATCCCGCCCACGGCCAGGTACAGCTCGGCGGTGATGGCCATGTTGTTGCCGGCGTGCATCCGGTACGGGGCCCGGAAGCCGTTGCGGCGGGCGTGCTCGGGCCGCAGCCGGCCGAAGAGCGCCGCCAGCGCCACCAGCGCCGCGAAGGAGGCCCGCCCGAGCGGCCCGTGCTCATCGCGCCGGGCGGTGATCCGCCCGCACACCAGCCCGCCGCCGGCCAGCGCCCCCCGCGCCGCTCCCGTCCACCCCGGCCCCGGCAGGCAGTCGGCGTCCGTCCGGGCCAGCAGGGTCGCGCCGCGGCCGATCGCGTACCGGAAGCCGGTGTCCACGGCGGAGCCGACCCCCTTCTCCGGCTCCTCGATCACCTCCACCGCGAAGGGCGCCCGCGCCGCGAACTCCCGTGCGATGCGGGCCGTGCCGTCGCGGGAGGCGTTGTCGACCACCAGCAGGGTGAAGTCGCGGTCCCGCTGGGCCGCGAGGGCCCGCAGGGTGTCCGCGATCCGCGCCTCCTCCTCGTGCGCGGGCACCACCACCCACAGCGCCTGGCTCATGACTTCTCCCAGACCATCGTCATGATGCTGATGCCGCCGCCCAGCCCGACGAACAACACCCTTTCCCCCGGCTCCAGTTCAGCGTAGACCCGGTCGAGTTGCACCCCGATGGTCGCGCTCGCCATGTTCCCGAGCTCCGGTACGGTCACCACCAGCTTCCCCGCCGGAACCCCGGTCAGCTCCGCGAACCGTTCCAGGTACGGCACGGTCACCTGGTGCACCAGCACCTTCGCGAAGCCGTCCCAGTCCATGCCGGTCCGGTGCAGGGTCCGGTCGATGACCGCCGTGCCCACCTTCTCGAAGACCCCGCGCAGCGCGTGTCCGTCGCCCCGGAAGTAGGTGTACGCGTCCCCGCGGGGGTGCCGCGACCCGCCGCCCGGAATGCCCCCGACCTCCCAGTGCTCGGAGTGGGTCTCCGTGTCCACGTCCAGGATCCCGCCGCGCTCCACCGCCTCCACGACCACGGCCGCGCCCGCGTCGCCGAAGGTGTAGCCGGCGAAACCGGCGCGGAACTCCGCGAAGTCGGACGGCGCGGTCCGTACCGCCCGGCTCGGAGTCTCCCCGGTGACCACCAGGGCCCGGCGCGCCCGCCCGGCGAGGATCATCGAGCGGGCCAGGTCGATCCCGTTGACGAAGCTGTTGCAGGCGTTGGTGACGTCCAGGGCGTGGGCCCTCGAACCGAGTTCGGCCTGCACGATGTGCGCGGTGGCGGGCTCGACCACGTCCCGCGAGGCGGAGGCGAAGAGCAGCAGGTCGATGTCGAGGGGTGTCAGCCCCGCGGAGTCCAGGGCCCGGCGCGCCGCGCCCACGGCGAGCGTGGAGGCGTACACCCCCTCGGCGGCGACGCGGCGGGACACGATGCCGGTGGCCTGCGCCAGCATCCTCGGCGGCAGCGCGAGACCGCTGCGCAGGGCCACCTCCCGCTGGAGGCCGTCGGAGGACAGGGCTTCCTCGGGCAGCAGGCTGCCGACGGCGGTTATCCCGGCGCGCGGCCCCGGTTCACATGGCTCAATGGGCATGCCCACACGATGGCAAGCGGCGATCCGCCGGTCCTGAGTACGGATGCTCAGATCGGCCGTCCGGTGTGTTGAGTAGGAGGTCCGGCCTCCGCGGGCCGGGCCCGGCGAAGTGATCCGGTACGCGCTCTGTCGCACCGCGCCCGGTTCCCCGTACCGTTTCCGTTCGCTCGCTGTACCGCGCGAGGTCAGACAGGGATCCCCGTCCGGTCCCCCGGGACCGCTGTTCTTGGGGCGCCCCTCGACTCCCCCTCCCCCCCCAGAGGTCTTCACCCCATGGCTGAACTCAACCGTCGCAGGTTCCTGCAGATCGCGGGCGGTACGGCCGCCGCCGCGATGCTGAACGAGAGCATCGCCCGGGCCGCGTCGATCCCCGCCCAGGGCAGCACCGGAACCATCCAGGACATCGAGCACATCGTCGTCCTCATGCAGGAGAACCGGTCCTTCGACCAGTACTTCGGCTCGATGAAGGGCGTCCGCGGCTTCGGCGACCCGCGTCCCGTGCTCCAGGACAACGGCAAGTCGGTCTTCTACCAGTCCAACGGTACGAAGGACATACTGCCCTTCAACCCTCAGGTCAACGACCTGGGCATGCAGTTCGTCGAGGGCCTCAACCACGACTGGGCCGGCGGACACCAGGCGTACAACAACGGCAAGTACGACAAGTGGGTCCCGGCCAAGACCGCCACCACCATGTCGTACATGACCCGGAACGACATCCCGTTCCACTACGCCCTCGCGGACGCCTTCACCGTCTGCGACGCCTACCACTGCTCCTTCATCGGAGCCACCGACCCCAACCGCTACTACATGTGGACGGGCCACACCGGCAACGACGGCACCGGCGGCGGCCCCGTCCTCGGCAACCAGGAAGCCGGCTACGGCTGGAAGACCTACCCCGAGCGCCTGGAGGAGGCCGGGGTCTCCTGGAAGATCTACCAGGACATCGGCGACGGCCTGAACGCCGCCGGATCCTGGGGCTGGATCAGCGACGCCTTCCGCGGCAACTACGGCGACAACTCGCTGCTGTACTTCAACAGCTACCGCAACGCCCAGCCCGGCAGCGCCCTCTACGAGAAGGCGCGTACGGGGACCAACGCCAAGGCGGGCGAGGGCTACTTCGACAAGCTGCGCGCGGACGTGGTCAGCGGCACGCTGCCCCAGGTCTCCTGGATCGCCGCGCCCGAGGCCTTCAGCGAGCACCCGAACTGGCCGGTCAACTTCGGTGCCTGGTACATCTCGCAGGTCCTGGACGCGCTGACCGCGAACCCGGCGGTGTGGGCGAAGACGGCCTTCTTCATCACGTACGACGAGAACGACGGCTTCTTCGACCACGTCGTGCCGCCGTACCCGCCCGCCTCCGCCTCCTGGGGCCTGTCCACGGCCGACGTCACCAAGGACCTCTACGCCGGTGGCGGCGGCTACGCGGCCGGTCCCTACGGGCTCGGCCCGCGCGTCCCGATGATCGTCGTGTCCCCGTGGAGCAAGGGCGGCTACGTCTGCTCCGAGACCTTCGACCACACCTCGGTGATCCGCTTCATGGAGAAGCGCTTCGGGGTGCAGGAGCCCAACATCTCGCCGTGGCGCCGAGCGGTCTGCGGCGACCTGACCTCGGCCTTCGACTTCAGCCGGGCGG
This sequence comes from Streptomyces sp. NPDC028314, assembly GCF_055565795.1. Lineage (NCBI taxonomy): Bacteria > Bacillati > Actinomycetota > Actinomycetes > Kitasatosporales > Streptomycetaceae > Streptomyces > Streptomyces sp. NPDC028314. The sequence continues at coordinate 48,327 of NZ_JBVHTP010000009.1, read as the reverse complement.
ACGCGTCCCCGGCCGCCCTGCCCTCCACGGCGGGCTACGTCCCGCCGGACCACAACGCGCACCCGTCCTACCACCCGGTCCCGCCGGCCACGGGCACCCTGCCGAAGCAGGAAGCCGGTTCCAAGCCGACGCGCGCGCTGGGCTACCAGCCGTACGTGGACGGCAAGGCGACCGTCTCCACCGGCAAGTTCACCCTGACCTTCGCCTCGGGCCAGTCCCTGGGCGCCCACTTCCACAGCACCTCCGGCAACCGCACGGACGGCCCGTGGCCCTACACGGTCGAGGCGGGCAAGACCCTCTCGGACACCTGGAGCACCAGCAGCTCCACCGGCAACCAGATCAACCTCACGGTCTGGGGTCCGAACGGCTTCCGGCGCACCTGGAAGGGCCCGGCGAAGAAGGCCGGCCCCGAGGTCACGGCCCGCCATGACGCGGCCACCGGCAACCTGACCCTGACGCTGACCAACGCCGCCGCGGCCGCGGTCAACCTCACGGTGACCAACGCCTACGGCGGCGCGGCCCAGACCTTCAAGGTCAACCCCGGCGCCACGGTGACCCACACGGCCGACCTCCGCACCACGGGCCGCTGGTACGACGTCAAGGTCGTCTCGGACGCCGACGCCACGTTCCTGCGCCGCTTCGCGGGCCACGTGGAAACGGGCGCCCCGGGCGTCTCCGACCCGGCGATCCAGACCGTCTGACGATCCGGACCGCCCGATGGTCACGACCGTCCGACGGTCACGACCGCCTCACGCGGTCGTCCGGCGTACGCAGCAGCCGCCGCTCCAGCACCGCGAGGTCGCCGGGGCGGTGGCTGCGGGCGTACCGCAGCAGCAGGTCACGGGCGGTGTCCGGAACCCGGCGCCGCTTGGGGTGGCGGGTGGTGAACGCCTCGCTCGCGAAGAACCGCACGGCGCCCTCCAGCCCCGCGCGGTCCGTCTCCCGGACCGCCCAGGCCAGTTCCTCCGTGGGCGCGCCCGACAGAGCGGGCAGCGGGGCCTCGGCGGCGAGGAGCGAAGCCGCGTCCGAGGGCCGCTCCCGTGCGGTTCCCAGCCAGGTGAAGAACAGGTGCAGCGGCGCCGCGGGCGGAGCCGGGGCCTCGCCCCTGGCCAGCGCCCCGGCGTGCTCGCGCAGCGGCTCCGGCGCGGCCGCCGCCCAGCGGGCCCGGTGGCGGGCCGGGATGCCGGCCGGGTCCGCCGGGTCGAGCAGCCGGGCCAGCGGCCCGGGGCGGGAGACCGCCAGGGCCCGGACGAACTGTCCGCTCGCCTCGTAGAGCCTGAGCCCACCCTCGTGGTCGGCGCACGCGCAGGAGAAGTGGGGGTCGCGGTCCAGCTCCGGCCAGCGGGCCAGCACCTCCGCGATCTCGGCCGGGTCGAGGATCTCGTAGCCGGTGGGATGGTACGGCCACTCCTCGGGGCGCCGGGAATCCGTGACGCTGACGCGCACCGCGCGGGATATCGGCTTCACGGTGTGATGGTAGGCCCGGTGGGCAGAACGTACGGCGGCAGATCTTCCGGCCCCGTCACCGAGGGAGAACGCATGGCCATCGCCCACCGCAGGATCGGCACCGGACCCGTACGCGTCATCGTGCTGCACGACTGGTTCGGCACGTCCGCGAACTGGGGCTCCGTGCTGGAGTACCTGGATCCGGGGGAGTTCTCGTACGTCTTCCTCGACTACCGGGGCTACGGCGACCGCCGGGACGTCCCCGGCCGGTACAGCCTCCCCGAGATCGCCGACGACGTCCTCGAACTGGCCGACCAGCTCGGGTGGGACACCTTCTCCCTGCTCGGCCACTCCATGGGCGGCAAGGCCATGCAGCAGGTCCTGGTCCGCGCCCCCGAGCGGATCGAGAAGCTGATCGGAGTCAACCCGGTCCCGGCCGCCCCGTACGAGATGGACGACGTCACCCACGAGCTGTTCCACGGCGCCGCCGAGAACGCCGAGAGCCGGCGGATCATCCTCGACCTCGTCACGGGCAACCGCGCGAGCCGCCACTGGGTGAACCGGATGGTCTCCCACTCCCTGGCCGTCAGCCGGCCCGAGGCCTTCGCCGCGTACCTCGAGAGCTGGCAGCCCCTCGACCTGTCCTCCGCCGTCAAGGGGAACACCGTCCCGGTGCTGGTCCTCGTCGGGGAGTACGACCTGGCGCTCACCCCCGAGGTGATGCGGGCCACCTGGCAGGCCTGGTACCCCGACTGCCGCGTCCACCCCCTCCCCGGCGCGGGCCACTACCCGCCGCACGAGACCCCGGTCGCCTTCGCCACCGCCGTGGAGGCCTTCCTCCGGGGGTAGCCCGGCGCCGGCGCGCGGGGAAACGCCCGTGAGGGGTACGAGGAAACCTCGTACCCCTCACGGGACGAACAGGGTGAGTGACGGGACTTGAACCCGCGGCCACCTGGACCACAACCAGGTGCTCTACCAACTGAGCTACACCCACCACGACGGGCGGCAGACCGCCCGTTCGATGTGCAAGCACAGCATAGCCGATCGGCGGGGTGCTCCCGCGACGCGTTATTGCGCGGACGCGCTCCCCGGCCCGGCGCGTCCCGTACCGGGGGGCGGCTCCGCACCACCGGGTCCTGCCTGGTGAGGGCCCCGGACCGGGGCCCCGCCCCCGCCGCCCGGACCGCCCGGGGCGCACGACCGGACCGGCGCGGCCCCTGCCCCTGCCGCGCGCCGCACGGCAGGATCCCCGTATGGACCACGACCCGCAGTACGCCGACACCGAGCCCTTCACCTCCGCCGACTACGCCGCCCGGATGGCCGCCGCCGCGCAGACCGCCGCCGACGCGGGGCTGGCGGGCCTGCTGATCGCCCCCGGGCCCGACCTCACCCACCTGACCGGCTACCGGCCCGCCGACACCGAGCGGCTGACCCTGCTCGTGCTCGCCGCCGGGCAGGACCCGGTGCTGGTGGTGCCCGCCCTGGAGGCCCCCGACGCCGCCAAGGCCCCCGGCGGGGCCGCCCTGACCCTGCGCGACTGGACCGACGGGAAGGATCCGTACGCGGTCACCGCGCCCCTGCTCGACGCCGGCGGCCGCTTCGGGGTGAGCGACAACACCTGGGCGCTCCACCTGCTCGGCCTCCAGCGGGAGTTGCCCGGGACCGCGTACGCCGCGCTGACCGACGTCCTGCCCATGCTCCGCGCCGTGAAGGACGAGCGGGAGCTGGCCCGGCTCGCGGCCGCCGGAGCCGCCGCCGACGCCGCGTACGCCCAGATCCTGCACGTCCCGTTCGCGGGCCGCCAGGAGAGCGAGGTCGCCGCCGACCTGGCCGCGCTGCTGCGCGTCCACGGCCACTCCCAGGTGGACTTCACCGTCGTCGGCTCCGGCCCCAACGGCGCCGACCCGCACCACGAGGCGGCCGAGCGGGTCATCCGGCACGGCGACATGGTGGTCCTCGACTTCGGCGGCCTCAAGCACGGCTACGGCTCCGACATCTCCCGCACCGTCCACGTGGGCGAGCCCACCCCCGAGGAGCAGCGCGTCCACGACATCGTCCGGGAGGCCCAGCAGGCCGGAGTGGCGGCGGTCCGGCCCGGCGTCGGCTGCCAGGAGGTGGACCGGGCGGCCCGCGCGGTGATCACCGAGTTCGGCTACGGGGAGCGCTTCATCCACCGCACCGGCCACGGCATCGGCGTCACCACCCACGAGCCGCCCTACATGGTCGAGGGCGAGGAGCAGCCCCTGGTGCCCGGGATGTGCTTCTCCGTGGAGCCGGGCATCTACCTGCCCGGCCGCTTCGGCGTCCGCATCGAGGACATCGTGACGGTGACCGAGGACGGCGTCCGCCGCCTCAACAACGCCCCGCGCGAGATGGCGATCGTCGAATAGGGGCCTCCATCAGGGCCTCCACGCTCCCGCCGCCCTCCTGGCGCTACGGCCCGAGGACCACCGCCGATTCGCCCGGTACGTGGATCCGCCCGTCCGGACCCGGGTGTTCGACCGGTTCCCAGGCGGCCAGCACCCGCACGCCGTTGCGGCCCAGCGCGATCGTCACCGGCTCCGGGGAGAGGTTCACCGCCACCCGCACCTCGCCGCGCCGGAAGGTGACCCAGCGGCGCTCCTCGTCGTAGGCGACCCGGACCGCCGCCAGGTCCGGGTCGCGCAGGTCCGGGTGGTCGCGGCGCAGGGCGACCAGGGTGCGGTACCAGTCCAGCAGCCGGGCGTGCGGGGCCTGTTCGGGCTCGTCCCAGTCCAGGCAGGAGCGCTCCCGGGTGGCCGGGTCCTGGGGGTCCGGGATCTCCTCGGCCTTCCAGCCGTGCGCCGCGAACTCCCTTCGCCGGCCCGTCCGTACGGCCTCCGCGAGCTCCGGATCGGGGTGGTCGGTGAAGTACTGCCAGGGGGTGCCCGCGCCCCACTCCTCGCCCATGAACAGCATCGGTACGAAGGGCCCGGTCAGCGCCACCGTCGCGGCGCAGGCCAGCAGCCCGGGGGAGAGGGAGGCCGACAGCCGGTCGCCCAGCGCCCGGTTGCCGACCTGGTCGTGGGTCTGGGTGTAGCCGAGGAAGCGGTGCGCGGGGGTGCGGCGCCGGTCCACCGGGCGCCCGTGGGTGCGGCCCCGGAAGGAGGACCAGGTGCCGTCGTGGAAGAAGGCCCGGGTCAGGGTCTTGGCGAGGGCGCCGAGGGGGGCCTCGGCGAAATCGGCGTAGTACCCCTGGGACTCGCCGGTCAGCGCGCAGTGCAGGGCGTGGTGGAAGTCGTCGTTCCACTGGGCGTGCAGCCCCAGCCCGCCGCCGGCGGCGGACCGGGCGGCCGTGGTGTGCGGGTCGCACCGGTCGGACTCGGCGATCAGGAACAGCGGCCGGGAGGTCTCCGCCGCCAGCTCGTCCACGGCCGCCGCCAGCTCCTCCAGGAAGGTCAGCGCCCGCCCGTCGGCCAGGGCGTGCACCGCGTCCAGGCGCAGCCCGTCGATCCGGTAGTCCCGCAGCCACGCCAGGGCGCTGCCGGCGAAGTACGCGCGGACCTCGTCGGAGCCGGCCGCGTCCAGGTTCACCGCCGCCCCCCAGGGGGTGTGGTGGGTGTCGGTGAAGTACGGGCCGAAGGCGGGGAGATGGTTGCCGGAGGGCCCGAGGTGGTTGTGGACCACGTCCAGGACCACGCCCAGCCCGGCCGTGTGCGCCGCGTCCACGAACCGGGCCAGGCCCGCGGGGCCTCCGTACGGCTCGTGCACCGCCCACGGCGCCACCCCGTCGTAACCCCAGCCGTGCCGGCCCGGGAAGGGGCAGACCGGCATCAGCTCGACGTGCGTGATCCCGAGCGCGGTGAGGTGCGGGAGGCGGGCGGCGGCGGCGTCGAAGGTGCCCTCGGGGGTGAACGTCCCGATGTGCAGCTCGTACAGGACGGCGTCCTGGAGCGGGGTGCGGGGCGGCGGCGCCGCCGGGTGCAGTGCGGTGAGGTCGACCACGGCGGAGAGGCCGTCGGGCCCGTCCGGGAGCCGGCGCCCGCGAGGGTCCGGGCGGACCAGCGGATCGTCGCCGAGCAGGAACCCGTACCGGTCGCCGTCGGCGGCCGGGGCGTCCACCACCCACCAGCCGTCCCGGCCCGGACCCGGATCGGGCGTCATCTCGTAGGCGGTGTCGTTCAGTCGCATGGCGACCCGACCTGTCAGCGGTGCCCACACCTCGAACTGCACGGACGGTCCCCTCGTCTCCGGCGCTGCCATGCCTGCATCGTGCCCATCATTCCGGGCCCGGCGGGGGAGTTCTGGACACTTCGTCCCCGACGGGCCGACAATCACCCTGTGACGTCGAGTTTCGAGTTCTCCGCCTATCCCGCGCCGCGGCTGTCCGACGCCGAGCGCGACCGGGCGCTGGGCCAGCTCAGGGAGGGTGCGGCCCTCGGGAAGCTGTCGCACGACACCTTCCTGCGGCGCATGGAACTCGCGCTGGTGGCCCGGCGTTCCGAGGACCTGGCCGTCCTGACGGCCGACCTCCAGAGCCGGCAGGGCGCCGAAAGCCCGTGGACCCGTCGGCTGTTCGGCTGGGTGGGCCGGGCATCGGCGGTGAGCGTGGGGATCCGGCGCGCCTGGCACGCCGAGCGGCTGCCGAAGCTGCTGCTGCCGCACCCGAGCGCGGTTCCGCTGCGGATCGGGCGCGACCCGGGCAACGGGCTGCGGCTCAACCACGAGACCGTCTCGCGGGCGCACGCCGAGCTCGGCCTGCGCGACGGGATGTGGGTGGTCAAGGACCTCGGCTCCACCAACGGCACCACCGTCAACGGGCGCCGGGTGACGGGCTCGGCCGTGGTGCGGGACGGGGACGAGATCGGCTTCGGGCGGATGACGTTCCGGCTCTCCGTCGACTGAACCGCCTGCCGCCTGCCGCCTGCCGCCTGCCGCCTGCCGCCTGCCGCCTGCCGCCTGCCGCCTGCCGCCCGCCGCCGCCCGGCCCCCGGCCCTGCGCCCCGCCCGGGACGGAGCGCAGGATGAGGCCATGGAACACACGTCTGTGGTGCGCCCCGCGCGCCCCGAGGATCTGCCGCGGCTCGTCGAACTGATCCACGAGCACATCGCGTACGAGAGGTCCGCGCCCCGCCCGCCGGGGCTGGCCGGCCGGCTCGGCCCGCAGCTGTTCGCCGAGGACTCCCGGCTGTGGGTGCTGGTGGCCGAGGCCCCGGGGGGCGAGATCGCCGGATACGCCGCCTGCTCGGCGGAGTTCGCGTTCTGGGACGCACGCCACTACCTCCACATGGACTGCCTCTACCTGGCCGAGGACGCGCGCGGGCACGGCCTCGGCGCCGCGCTGATGGAGGGCGTGGCCGCGCTCGCCCGGGACCTGGGCCTGGAGCACGTGGAGTGGCAGACCCCGGCGTGGAACGAGGGCGCGATCCGCTTCTACGACCGCCTCGGCGCGACCGGCGGGCCCAAGCGCCGGTACGCCCTGCCGGTGCGGCCCGCTACCGGCTGACCGCCGTGAGCCGCTCGTAGGCCGCCAGTACCGTCCGGGACTGGTGCTCCACCTGCGTGGCCACCGGTACCCAGCGCGCCTGGAAGCGGGCCGCGAACTCCTCGCACCACCCCGTCACGAGCCGGTCCAGCCCGGGCGCCGCCGGATGCCCCTGCTCCCGCAGGACGCGCAGCAGCATCGCGGCGGCGCGCAGCGACAGCCGCCGCCCGAAGGCGTCGATGCTGCCGATGTGGGCCGTCGTGGCCTCGGCGGGGACCCCGGGGCCGGACCACTCGGCGGTGATCCGGGGGATCAGGGCGAGCGTCCAGTCCACGGCGCGCAGCAGGGCCGCGGTGACGGGATCGGCGCCGTTCCCCGCGTCCCGTACGGCGCCCTCGGCGCCCCCGCGTACCGCGGCCACCCGGGCGGCGTCCCGGGTGAGCCGCCCGGCCAGCATCAGCAGGGCGCGCCGCGGGTCCGGGTGCGGGGCCGGGTCGTCCACCAGGTCGGAGGCCCACATGGGCACTTCGACGATCGCGGTGGTGCCCGCGTACCGGTGGGCGTGGTACCAGGTGCTCAGCCGGGTGTCCTCCGGGTGGAAGGCCCCGGCCGCCTCGGTGCCCGGCTCCGGCATCACGAAGATCCCGGGGCCGGGGGAGGGCCACCCGGTGGCGTCGGAGGCCCCCGTCTCCACCGGGATCCGCAGCTCGGCCGCCGATTTGGCGAAGGGCTCGGCGAGCCCGGGTATGTCCTGGGTGAGCTGGACCCAGGAGCCACCGAGATCGGTGCCGTGCAGGGAGATCTGGAGCACGGGCCGGAGCTCGTCGATGAGTGCGGTCAGGGCCCGGGTCTCGGGCGGCAGCAGGTCCGGAGGCAGTAAGGACGGGGCCCACTCGGGCTGTTCGGGTCCCGGGGGCCGGAAGAAGTTGCGGTGGTAGTCGAGGAGGGAGTACGGGCGGGGCGTGCGGTGCAGGGCCGCCCCGTCGGGGTCGGCGCAGAGCAGGAAGTGCCAGCCGCAGCCGGCCCGGGGTGCCGGGTCGCCGATGACGCGGCGGGCGAGGGAGAGGGCGGTGGGGCCGCCGACGGGCTCGTTGGCGTGCGCCCCGGCGACGACGAGTACGTTGCGGCCCGGCGCACCGGGCGCGTGATCCTGCCCGCCGACGGAGAGCAGCCAGAGCGGCTGGCCGGCCCGGGAGGAGCCGGCCCGGCGTAGTCGCACCAGCGCGGGGTGCTCGTCCGCGAGGGCGCGGGCGGCCAGGGCGAGTTCGTGCGGGGTGGGGTAGCACATGTCTCGTAGGAGGGTCACATGTGATGCCATGCCCGCCGCGCGCCTCCCCTACTGCTGCGCGCGCCCCCGTACTTCACCGAATCCCGCCGATAACCCCTGGCCAACGCCTTGCGCAGGCCGCCCTCCGGGGCCGGTGCCGGGGTCCCCCGTCGGGGCTCCCCCTTCCGGGTGTCGGAAGATCGATTCTGCCCGCGCTGCCACGAGTGGCACCGCGGACCCGCCCCCGCGCCCGCCCTATACCGGGGGTGCATCCCCTGCCACAGCACCCGAGGGAGTCCGAGATGAGAAGACGCATCACCATCCCCGCCCTGGCCGTCCTCCTGGTCCTCGCCGCGGCCGGAACGGCCACCGCCGCCACCCGGGACGGCGACGAGGACCGGGCGGCGCGGGCCGGCCACCCGCAGATCTTCGGGCCGGAGGAGACCATCCTCCCGGGACGGACCTTGACCACCACCGTCCGGTGTCCGGAGGGCTGGATCCCCACGGGCGGCGGTGGTTTCACCGGCGGACCGGCCGGGCCGGACACCGTCATCACGAGCACCTTCCCCGCCGGGGAGTACTGGTCGGTCTCCGCGAAGAACACCCACCCCACGCGGAACGCGACCCTCACCCCCGCCGTCGTCTGCACCCTCCCCTGAACCGCACCGGGGGCGGGCGCCGCGGTACCCGCCCCCGGGCCGCTACTGCTGGTGCAGACCCCGGCCCGCCAGGCTGAGGAAGGCCTCGCCCACCGCCTCCGACAGGGTCGGGTGCGCGTGGACGTGGCGGGCCACGTCGGAGGGCTCGGCGTCCCAGCCCACGATCAGCTGGCTCTCCGCGATCATCTCCGACACGTGCGGGCCCACCAGGTGCACGCCCAGCACCCGCCCGTCCCGCTCCGCGACCACCTTCACCGTGCCGCCCTGCCCGTGCACCATCCCCTTGGCCACGGCCGTCAGCGGCATCGTGTTCACCACCACGTCGTACGAGGCCTCGCGGGCCTGCGCCTCCGTCAGCCCGACCGCGGCCGTCTGCGGCGCCGAGTACGTCACGCGCGGCACCGCCGCGTAGTCCACCGGGGCGCTCGGCACCCCGGCCAGGGTCTCCGCCACCAGCAGCCCCTCCGCGAAGGAGGCGTGCGCGAGCCCCAGGGAGGGCGGCGGCAGCAGGTCGCCGACCACGTGGATGCCCGGGACGGCGGTCTCCAGCCGGGACCAGTCGGCCGGCGCCACGAACCCCCGCTCGTCGGTGGCCAGTCCGGCCGCCGCGAGGTCCAGCCCGTCGGTCACCGGCACCCGCCCGACCGCGACGAGCAGCCGCTGCGCCGTGAGCTCCCGCACCTCCCCGCGCGCCGTCCGCACGGTCGCCCGTACGCCCCCCTCCGCGAGCCGCTCGACCCCTTCCAGCCGGGAACCGGTCCGGACGGCGATCCCGCGCTTCTTCAGGCCGCGCGCCAGGTGCCGGGACACGTCCGCGTCCTCCAGCGGCACCAGCCGGTCCGCGGCCTCGACCAGGGTCACCTCGGCGCCCATCGAGCGGTGGAAGGAGGCGTACTCCACTCCGATGGCCCCGCCGCCCAGCACGAGCACCGAATCCGGCAGCCCCGGCGCGAAGAGGGCGTCGTCGCTGGTGACCACGGTGTGCCCGTCGGGCTCCAGGCCGGGCAGGGTGCGCGGCCGGGACCCGGTGGCCAGCACGATCCCGCGGGCGGCCGTGAACTCCTGCCCGTCGTCGGTCCGTACGGAACGCGGGCCGGTCAGCCGGGCGCCGGCGCGCACCACCCGCACACCGGCGTGCTCCAGGTGGCCCTCCACGCCCTTGTGGTTGCGGGAGACGATGTCGTCCCGGGTCGCGGTCAGCGCCGACCAGTCCACCGAGTCCACGCTCGCCCTGACCCCCCAGCGCTCGCGGGCCTCGGCTATGCCGTCGACGAGTTCGGCCGCGTGCAGCATGGCCTTGCTGGGGATGCATCCGCGGTGCAGGCAGGTCCCGCCGACCTTGTCGCGTTCCGCGAGTACGACGGTCAGCCCCAGGGCCGCGGCGCGCAGGGCGGTGCTGTACCCGCCGGTGCCGCCACCGATCACGATCACATCTACGGTGCTCATGGATCAAGGATGTGCGGGGCCGCCGGGAGAAATCCAAGGCAATGATCTTCTGGCCCCCATGCAGGTTCTTTATGCTCGCAGGTCATGAGCCTGCGCCAGATGGAGTACTTCCTCACCGTCGTGGAGGAATCCTCCTTCACCCGCGCCGCCGACGCCCTGCACGTCACCCAGCCCGCCCTCTCCCACCAGGTCAAGGCCCTGGAGCGGTCCGTGGGCGGGGAGTTGCTGGAGCGGCTGCCGCGCGGGGTCCGGCTCACCCCCATGGGCCGTGCCTTCCTCCCGCACGCCCAGCTCGCCGTCCGCAGCGCCCGCCAGGCCGAGCGCGCCGCCCGCGCCGCCGCCGGCGCCGCCGGGGGCGAGCTGCACATCGCGACCGTGCACGCCGTGGCCGTGGGCGTGCTCCCGGGCATCGCCGCCCGCTGGCGGGCCCTGCACCCGGGCGTGGCACTGGTGCTCCGCGAGTACGGCTCCACCGACGCCCTGGAGGAACAGCTGGAACGGGGCGTCGCCGACGTCGCCGTCGGCCCCGAGCCCACGGAGTGGACCGGGCCGGTCGTCCCCCTCGGGCGGGAGGAACTGGTCCTGGTCGTCCCCTTCGACGACCCGCTCGCCGCACGGGGCGCCGTCCGGCTCGCCGAGCTCGCGGACCGCGACTGGATCCGCTGCGCCATGGAACCGGTGATCGAGGGGCAGCCGTTCCTCGACTGGGCGTGCGGCACGGCGGGTTTCACCCCGCGCACGGTCCTGCGTACGGAACACACCTCGACGGCGGTGCGGATGGCCGCGGCCGGCGTCGGCGTCGTGGTGGCCCCGGCCCACATGGTCCGCGGCGCCGTCGGCGAGGACTGCGTCCTGCTCTCCCTCGACCCGCCGTGGCACCGCCCCCTCGCGGTCTTCTCCCGCGTCGCGCTGACCGGAGCCGCCGCGGCCTTCGCCGACCTGGTACGGCAGACGGACCTGGCCTGATCGGCGGCGAGGAGCCCTACGCCCGGAGCAGGACCACCGCCGGCCAGGTGGCGAGGAGCTCCGACAGCGCGGCCTCGCCCTCGTACGCGGTGTCGTGCGCCAGGGGAATCCAGCGTCCCGGTGGCAGCGGCAGGGCCGTGTCCCGCCAGCCGCCCGAGCCGGCGAGCCGGTGCGAGAGCCGGGTGGCCACCGCGATCAGGTCCGCCGAGCGCGTGAAGGCCACGCAGTGGTCGGCCGCCGCCCCCCGGGCCCGGAGCGGGGCGTAGCCGGTGAACAGTGCGGGCCGGGACCGGCGCAGCCGCAGCAGGGCGGCGGTCAGGGCGAGCTTCTCCTGCGCGACGCCCCGCGGGATCCCGCCCGCGTCGAGCCGGGCCAGCGCCTCGGCGGGGAAGACGGCCGGGCGGCGGTTGTCCGGGTCCACCAGCGCCCGGTACTCGGTCTCCGCGCCCTGGTACACCTCCGGGACCCCGGGCATGGCCAGGTGCAGCAGGGTCATGCCGAGGAGGTTGGACCGGGCGGCCTCCGCCAGGTCCGGCGGGAGGTCCGCGGGGAGCTCCCCGGGGCGGTCCGCGGCCCGCGTGATCCCGGCTTCGTACGCCTCGTCGGGGTCGGTCCAGCTGGTGTGCAGCCCGGCCTCCCTGGCCCCCTTCAGCAGGGCCGCCGCCAGCCGCGGCCCGCGCTCGGGCACCGCCCCGAGGCCCAGCGCGGTCTGCCGGGCCACCCATGCCGCCTGCGGATCGGGGCCGCCCGGCAGGTCGTCCGGCTGCCCGTCCGGCTGCCCGCCGGGCTGCCCGTCCGGCCCCGCCATCCGCTCCGGGGCCTGCGAGAGCACCGAGATCCGCGCCCGGACGTCCGCGCTCCGCTTCGTGTCGTGGGTGGACAGCACCGTCCCCGAGGCGGGCCAGTCCCGCTCCAGTTCCGCGCAGTACGCGTGGAACTCCGCGGCCGCGACCGCCGGTTCCCCGGGCTCCCCGCCGACCTCGGTGGCCGACAGCAGCGGTGCCCAGCGGTAGAAGGCCCGGTCCTCCAGGGACTTGGCGCGCAGGGCCGCCGAGGTCTGGGCGAAGCGCGCCGCGAAGGCCGGATCCCGCAGCACCAGGTCCCGTACGCCGGCCACCGCACCGGCGCCGGCCCGTCCGGCCGCGGGCTCCAGGGCCTCGGCCGCCAGCCCCGGCCCGCCGGGATACGGCCGGTAGACCGGGTAGGCGATCAGCAGCTCCCGTACCGCCGCGGCCAGCTCCGGACCGGCCTGCCGCTCCAGCGCCGCCAGCTCGGCGGCCAGATCGCCGGTCAGCACCTCCCGGGCCGCCGCCCCGGCGGTCTCCGCCCAGGAGGGCATCCCGGTGGACTCCCGGTACCGGCGGGCCAGTTCGGCCACCCCGGCGGGATCCGCGAACAGCCCGTCCACCCGGTGCAGCGCGTCGTAGCCGGTGGTGCCCGCCACCGGCCACCCGGCCGGCAGCCGCTCGCGCCGGGCCAGGATCTTCTCCACCACCACCCAGCAGCGCCCGCCCACCGCCTCCCGCAGCCGCCGCAGGTAGCCCTCCGGATCCGCCAGCCCGTCCACGTGGTCGATCCGCAGCCCCTGCACCACCCCGTCCCGCACCAGCTCCAGCACCTTCGCATGGGTGGCCGCGAAGACGGCCGGGTCCTCCACCCGGACCCCGATCAGATCCGAAATGGTGAAGAAGCGGCGGTAGTTCAGCCCGGTCCGGGCCTCCCGCCACCAGGCGGGCCGGTACCACTGCGCGGCCAGCAGCTCCGGCACCGGCAGCCCGGCCGTCCCCTCCCGCAACGGGAACTCCCGGTCGCCGTAGCGGAGCAGCTCCCCCTCGGCCCTCACCTCGCCCGGGTCCAGCGGCCCGGCGAGCACGGGCAGCAGCACCTGCCCCCCGCCCGCCTCCCAGTCGATGTCGAACCACGACGCGTAGGGCGAGCGCGGACCCTCCCGCAGCACCTCCCACAGCGGCAGGTTGAGCCGCAGCGGAGTCGGCACCGCCATGTGGTTCGGCACGATGTCGAGCACCAGGCCGAGCCCGTGCGCCCGCGCGGTCGCGGCGAGCTCCCGCAGGCCCGCCTCCCCGCCGAGCTCGGCCCGCACCCGGGAGTGGTCGGTGACGTCGTAGCCGTGCGCGGAGCCGGGAACCGCCTCCAGCACCGGGGACAGGTGCAGGTGTGACACGCCGAGCGCGGCGAGGTACGGTACCGCTGCCCCGGCCGCCGCGAACGGGAACTCGGGGCGCAGCTGGAGGCGGTAGGTGGACGCCGGGGTGACGGATGCCGGAACATCCGATCCGGATGGGCTGCTCGAGTACTCCTGGGTCATGAGAACGTACGTACCCAGACTCCGGGATTCCGTGCCATTACCCCATGCATCCGGGTGACCGCACCGGGTTAACGTCCGTCGGGTGTTTGGAACCGTCGGCACCTACCGAAAAGTCATCGCCCTGACCGGGCCCCTTCTTCCGCTCGTCTCCTTCCTCGCCCGACTGCCCGTCGCGATGTGCCAGTTCGGAAGCGTCCTGCTGATCGCCGAGACCACCGGGTCCCTGGCCACCGCCGGAGTCATCGGTCTCACCCTCTCCGCCGGACAGGTGCTCTTCGGGCCCCTCCTGGGCCGGCTCGCCGACCGCCACGGACAGCGCCCCGTCGTGCTGGGCGCCGCCGCGGTCAACGCGGTGGCCACCACGGCGCTGGTCGCCGGAGCCCTCGGACACCTCGACACGGCCCCGCTCGCCGCGATCGCGGCCGGCGCCGGCGCCTCCATCCCGCTGATCGGCCCCCTGTCCCGCAGCCGTTCCGTGGCCCTGGCGCACCGGGCCGGGTCCGACGACGGCGTGGTGGGCGCCGTCCACTCGCTCGAAGGCACCCTGGACGAGGTCTCGTTCGTCATCGGACCGGCCCTCGTGGGGAGCGCCGCGCTCCTCGCGCACCCGGCCGTGGCCCTCCTCGGCGCCGCCGCCCTCGTCGCCGTCTTCGGCGGCGTCTTCGCGCTCCACCCGACGGCCTCCGCCACCGCCGGCTCGCCCGCCCCGGCGCGGCCCCAGGGCGGCCGGGTGCGGCCGCCGGGCGTCGTGTACTCCGTACGGGGTTCGCTCGCCCTCCAGGGCGCCATGTTCGGCGCCTGCCAGGCCGGGATCGCCGCGCTCACCCTCCGGTTGGGCGTCCCCGGGCAGGCGGGCCTCGTCTACGCCTCGCTGGGCGTGGTCAGCGCCGTCGTGGGCCTCGCCATGGGCGCGCTGCCCGCCCGCATCGGGCTGCGGCTGCGCTGGCGGGTGGCCACCGCGGCCGGGCTGGCCCTGTCGGTGCCGCTGCTGTTCACCGACAGCCTGCTGCCGCTGTACGCGGTCGTCACCGTGCTCGGCGCCGCCTGCGCCCCGCACCTGATCACCGCCTTCGCGCTCACCGAGCGGCACGTGGAACCCGCCCGGCTCGCCGAGTCGATGGCCTTCGCCGCGAGTTCGCTCGTCGCCGGGCAGTCCCTCGCGCTCGGGCTCAGCGGGCAGTTCGCCGAGTGGTACGGACCCGCCGGGGCCTTCGCGGTCGCCGTGGGGGCCGCCGCGCTGTGCCTGGGGCTGGCGCTGTTCACCCGGGTGCCCGCCGCCCGAACGCACACCTCCGCCCACGCTCCGGCCGCTGTCCCGGCCGCCTACGCCGGCCGCTGAAGCACGACCAGACACCGTCCTGTCAGCGCCACCCGGTCCCCGGCCGCGTACTGCGGCCCGGTGCCGGGTGGCAGCGTCTGCGACCGCGACGTGTCCACGACCAGGCGCCACTGGGCCCCGTGCCCGGCCGGAACGGTGAAGTCCTGCGGATCGGCACCCGCGTTGAACATCAGCAGGAACGAGTCGTCGGTGATCCGCTCCCCGCGCGAGCCCGGTTCGGAGATGGCCTCGCCGTTGAGGAACACCGCCAGCGAACGCGCGTGCTGTGCCTGCCAGTCCCGGGCCCGCATCTCCTCGCCGTGCGGGGTGAACCAGGCGATGTCCGAGAGCTCGTCGTGCGTGCCCTCCACCGGGCGGCCGTGGAAGAACCGGCGCCGCCGGAACACCGGGTGGTCGCGCCGCAGCCACACCATCTGCCGGGTGAACTCCAGCAGCGACGGGGCCGGTTTGCCCGGCTCGGGCCAGGTCACCCAGGACAGCTCGTTGTCCTGGCAGTAGGCGTTGTTGTTGCCGCCCTGCGTGCGGGCGAACTCGTCCCCGTGGCTGAGCATCGGAACGCCCTGCGAAAGCATCAGCGTGGCGATGAAGTTGCGCATCTGGCGCTCGCGCAGCTCCAGGATCTCCGGGTCCTCCGTCGGGCCCTCCACCCCGCAGTTCCAGGACCGGTTGTGCGTCTCGCCGTCCCGGTTGCCCTCGCGGTTGGCCTCGTTGTGCTTCTCGTTGTACGAGACCAGGTCGTGCAGGGTGAAACCGTCGTGGCAGGTGGTGAAGTTGATGGAGGCCAGCGGGCGGCGGCCGTCGTCCTGGTAGAGGTCCGAGGAGCCGGTCAGCCGTCCGGCGAACTCCGCGAGCGTACGCGGCTGCCCGCGCCACAGGTCCCGTACGGTGTCGCGGTACTTGCCGTTCCACTCCGTCCACAGCGGCGGGAAGTTGCCCACCTGGTAGCCGCCCTCGCCCAGGTCCCAGGGCTCGGCGATCAGCTTCACCTGGCTCACCACCGGGTCCTGCTGCACCAGGTCGAAGAACGAGGACAGCCGGTCCACCTCGTGGAACTGGCGGGCCAGGGTGGCCGCGAGGTCGAAGCGGAAGCCGTCCACGTGCATCTCGGTGACCCAGTAGCGCAGCGAGTCCATGATCAGTTGGAGCACGTGCGGGGACCGCATCAGCAGCGAGTTGCCCGTGCCGGTCGTGTCCATGTAGTGGCGCGGGTCTTCCGCCAGCCGGTAGTACGAGGAGTTGTCCAGCCCCCGGAAGGACAGCGTCGGCCCCAGGTGGTTGCCCTCGGCGGTGTGGTTGTAGACCACGTCCAGGATCACCTCGATCCCGGCCTCGTGCAGGGCCCGGACCGCCGACTTGAACTCCAGCACCTGCTGGCCGCGGTCACCGGAGGCGTAGCCGTTGTGCGGGGCGAAGAAGCCGATGGTGTTGTAGCCCCAGTAGTTGCTGAGCCCGTCGTCGACCAGCCGGTGGTCGTTGACGTACTGGTGCACCGGCATCAGCTCCAGCGCCGTCACCCCGAGCTTGGTCAGGTGCCCGATGACCGCCGGGTGCGCGAGGGCCCCGTAGGTGCCGCGCAGCTCCTCGGGGAGCTCGGGGTGGTGCATGGTGAGGCCCTTGACGTGCGCCTCGTACAGGACCGTGTGGTGGTACTCGTGGCGCGGCGGCCGGTCGTTGGCCCAGTCGAAGTACGGGTTCACCACCACCGAACTCATCGTGTGCGGGGCCGAGTCCAGGTCGTTGCGCGAGTCGGGCCGGCCGAAGTGGTAGCCGTAGACCTGCTCGCCCCAGTCGACGCTCCCGCTGATGGCCCGCGCGTACGGGTCCAGGAGCAGCTTCGCCGCGTTGCAGCGCAGCCCGCGCTCGGGCTCGTACGGTCCGTGGACCCGGAACCCGTAGCGCTGGCCCGGCATCACGCCGGGCAGATAGGCGTGCCGGACGAAGGCGTCCGTCTCACGCAGCTCGACGGCCGTCTCCGAGCCGTCGTCGTGCAGCAGACACAGCTCGATCCTTCGGGCGGCCTCGGAGTAGACCGCGAAATTGGTGCCGGCGCCGTCGTACGTCGCGCCCAGCGGATACGCCTGTCCCGGCCAGACCTGCATAGATAACGACTCTTCCCTCGGTGTCGGAGGACGATCCGGCTGATCCGGCTGATCCGGCTGATCCGGCGTGGACCACGTCACTGCCAGATCTTCCCCGAAAGAGGGTCCCCAAGCGGGGACTTGCGATGGTCCTACCGGGTGACCCGGAGAGCTGATATGCGGGTCAGTGGACTGTGTGGGCATCACATAATGGGTCAACGGACAGCCGGTGTACGGGCCATCGGGCTGCATCGGGCCGCGCGCGCGGAGTACCCTTCCGTGATCACTGGAGACGGGCGTCCAGACGCAGAAGGCGGTGCACGGGTGAGCTCGGGAGGTCTGGAGCTGCCCCCTGGTGACAGCGGTCACGAGGGCGGCCCGGCGGACGCCGCGGGGGGTGCGCCCGGTGGCGTGCCGGCCGGGGCGGTGTCGCTGGCCCCGCCGACGGCCGGGAGCGTACGGGCCGGGGCCGAGCTGGACTGGAGCGCGGAGGCCTGGAGCGAGGTCCGGACCCGCGCCCAGCGGGCAGGACGTGCGTACATCTGGCTGAATCTCATCGAACAGCGGCTGCGGTCGGTGGTCGGTGCGGTGCTGCGGCCGATCTACGAGCCGGTGCACGGCGGGGACGACTGGGTGGTCGCCGCCGCCGGGCCCGCCGGGCAGGAGTGGGTGCAGCGGGCGGTGGCCGTGCGCGAGGTCAGCCGGCGCAAGGGCTATCTGCTGGACCCGGCCGACGACAACGTCCTGAGCTTCCTGACGCTGCCCCAGCTGCGGGAGCTGATGGTCCAGCACTGGCCGTGCTTCGAGCCGTACTTCGACGACCGCCGGGAGATCGAGCTGGCCCTGGACGAGCTGGAGGTCACCCGGAACGTGGTCTCCCGCAACCGGGCCCTGTCGAGGGCGGTGCTGGAACAGGCCGAGCGGGCCTCGGCGCGGCTGCTGGAGGTGCTCGGCGGCGGCTCGGGCTCGCCCTCGGCGGACCGGCTGCCGATCGACGCGGTCGAGGACCTGGTCGGGGACCGGTACGCCGACGTCATCTCCGTCCACCCGGACCGGGTGCGGCTCCAGCGGCAGCTCCCGGCGGAGGACCTGTTCGGCGGGGCCCGGCGGCTCGACGCCATCGGCATAGGCCTCAACCTGCTGGTGCAGAACTTCTCGGGCCGAAGACTCGTCCGGCTCACCGAGGCGGGCTGCCGCGTGCGGCTGCTGTTCCTGAACCCGGCGAGCAGCGCGGTCAAGCGGCGCGAGCGGGAGCTGGGCCTGCGCAAGGGCGAGCTGAGCCGGTCGGTGGAGATGAACATCCTGCACGTGCGGCGGGTGCGGGCCGGGCTGCGGGACGCGTCGCGCTTCGAGATCCACGTCTTCGACGAGACCCCCCGCTTCACCGCCTACCTGGTCGAGGGGGAGTCCTCGGGGATCGCCGTGGTCCAGTCCTACCTGCGGCGGGCCCGGGGCATGGAGGCCCCGGTGCTGGTGCTGCGGGGCGGCGGGCGGGGTGTGCCCAAGGACGCCGACCACGGGCTGTTCACCACCTACCGGGAGGAATTCGAGTCGGTGTGGGAGGACTCCCGGCCGGTCTCCTGAGGCGGCCGGTCCCTCCCCGGACCGACCCGGCGGCCCGGGTGTCAGTGCCCCGTGGCAGGCTGAAAGTCGTTGACCGGATGGATGTACGGGGGAGGGGCACGGGGTGGAGGACTGGCACGGCACGATGGCGTGGCACGGGGGAGCGCTGGTCGGGTTCGACCTGGAGACGACCGGCACGGAGCCGGGGGAGTCCAGGATCGTGACGGCCGCGGTGGTCGAGGTGTACGGCGGTGAGGTGCGCGAGCGGCGCGGCTGGCTGGCGGACCCGGGGATACCGATCCCGGAGGGGGCCTCGGCGATCCACGGGATCAGCACCGAGCGGGCCGTCGCGGAGGGCCGCCCGGTGCGGGAGGTCGCGGACGAGGTGGCTGCCGTACTGGCGGAGCACTGGCGCCGGGGCGCGGTGGTGGTCGCGTACAACGCGGCCTTCGACCTGACGCTGCTCTCGGCGGAGCTGGCCCGGCACGGGCTGCCCTCGCTGGCGGACCGGCTGGGCGGGGTGGAGACGGGGCCGGTGGTGGACCCGCTGACCATCGACCGGGCGGTGGACCGCTACCGGCGCGGCAAGCGCACGCTGGAGGCGGTGTGCGGGGTGTACGGGGTCACCCTGGAGGACGCGCACGACGCGGGCGCCGACGCGCTGGCGGCGGTGCAGGTGGCCCGGGCGATAGCCGAACGCCACCCGGAGGTGGCCGGGCTCACCCCGGCCGTCCTGCATGACAAGCAGGGCACCTGGCACGCCCGCTGGGCCCGGGACTTCCAGTCGTACCTGCGGCGCCAGGGCACGCCGGACGCGGTGATAGACACGGCCTGGCCGCTGCGGGGGCTGGTGCCGGCCTGAGCGTCGGGGCCGGGTGCCCGAGCGGCCACGGGCCGGCGCGTGGCCCCGGCCACTGCCCGAGCCTCGGGCGGGGCCGCTGCGGGGGCCGGGGCCGGCCC
The DNA here is from genome assembly GCF_055565795.1 of Streptomyces sp. NPDC028314. Classification (NCBI taxonomy): domain Bacteria; kingdom Bacillati; phylum Actinomycetota; class Actinomycetes; order Kitasatosporales; family Streptomycetaceae; genus Streptomyces; species Streptomyces sp. NPDC028314. The sequence goes on along the minus strand of NZ_JBVHTP010000009.1, from coordinate 28,834 downwards.
GGGCCTCAGGGGCGCCAGCTGTCGCAGTACTCGATGTGGAACTCGCGGGCGTCGCCGAGGATGCCGTCGTTGGAGTGGAGCTCGGTGCAGTAGTGCGGGTAGCCCTGGTGCACCGGGACGTAGCCGGGGCCGTGCAGGGCGACGTCGAGGAAGTGCCGGGCGGTCTGCCGGAACACCTTCGCGCTGCCGGTCATGAAGAGCGTGTCGGCGTGGACGTGCTGGTGGAACAGGTCCCGGTTCTCCGCGTAGTGCCGTACGTACGCGGCCTCGACGGCCTCCGGCCGCGGGGCCTCGACCGGCAGGGTCACGGTCCGGGGGCGGCCCGCGCCCAGCCGTGCGCGCAGTTCCTTCCAGCGGGCGGGCGCGAACTGGAGCGAGTGGTGCAGCAGCACCAGGTCGAGCCGGTGGGCCCCGGGGTGCAGGGGATCAGGGCGCAGGGGATCGGGGCGCAGGGGATCGGGGTGCAGCGGATCGGGCGCTGCGGGAGGGCGGTTGGCCCGGATCGGCAGGTGGATCAGCGAACGCGGCGAAGAGGCGGCCAGCGTCCACAGTCCGGCGGTGAGCCGGGCCGCCTCCAGGTCGAGGGAGACGTTCAGGTACCGGTCGCGGTCGGTGAGCACGGCACGGACCGGGGGCCGGGCCGGGCGGATGACCTTGAACTCCGACGGGCCGAGCCGGGCCCGGTGGACGGTGAGGTGCAGTTCCAGAGGTTTCATTGAGGGCCTTGGTACTGCACGGCTAGAACGGGTGCCAGCGCATTTCCGTGTCCCCGTCGCGCAACGACGCGACCCGGCGGCGGAATTCGGCCAGTGCCTTCGGGTTCGTCGGCGCGTGCTGGGAGACCCAGGCGCAGCTCGCCGTCTCCCGGGCGCCGCGCAGGACCGCGCAGCCCTCCCAGTCGCGCACGTCCCACCCGTACGCGTCCACGAAGGCCTCGTACGACTCGGCGGGCAGCCCGTACCGGTCGAGGGACAGCGCCATCACCACCAGGTCGTGTTCCCTCAGGTCGGCCGATACGGTCTCCAGGTCCACCAGGACCGGCCCGGCCGGGCCCACATGGACGTTGCGGGGCAGCGCGTCCCCGTGGATCGGCCCCAGCGGAAGGCGGGGGGTCAGCGCGGCCACCTCGCCGGCGTAGGCGTCGCGGCGGGCCCGCAGGTACGCGGCGTCGGCCGGATCGACGGCCTCTCCGGCCAGCCGCAGCCAGCGTTCCACCCCGCCCAGCAGGTCGCGCGCGGGCAGGGCGAAGGGCGGGTCGGGCAGCGCGTGGATCCGGCGCAGCAGCAGGGCGAGGTCCTCGGGGCGCGCCGGCCGGACCGCGCCCGGGAGCCGGTGCCAGAGCGTCACCGGGTGCCCGGCCACCAGCCGCGGCTCCGGCTCGGCCGCGCGGACCGCGGGAACCCCGGCCTGCGCGAGCCAGTCCGCCACGGCCAGTTCCCGCTCGGCCCGCTCCAGCAGCGCGGCCTCCCGGCCCACCTTGGCCACCAGGGAGCCGACCGCGAAGACGGCGTTCTCGCCGAAGGTGAGCAGCTCGGCGTCCCCGGTGAGGCCCGCCGCCGTCAGTACGTCCCTGGCCTGCGCCTCGTCCATGCCGTCTCTCCGGATCGTCGTGAATCCGCCAAGTCTGCCATCCCGGTGCACACCGTCTTGACGCGCCATCGTGGCCTGCGCACGATGGCCGAGGCGGGATCCTGATGATCCACCCGGAAGGCGGGCAATGGTGACCCCAGCCGTCACGGCCGCCCCGGCGCGCCGCCGCACCGGCCCCGGGCCCGGCCGTACGCTGCGCCGGCCGCCCGACCACGGGGCCTGGTTCCTGGTCCTCCCCGCCCTGATCCCGATCCTCTTCCTCAGCGTCGGCCCGCTGCTCTACGGCATCGGCCTCGCCTTCACCGACTCCCAGTCCGGGCGGACCGCCCCGACCCGGTGGGTGGGCGCGCTCAACTTCCAGGACCTGCTGCACGACCGGCTGTTCTGGGAGTCCTTCCGGATCGGCCTGGTGTGGGCGGCCGGGGTGACCGTGCCGCAGTTCCTGCTGGCCCTCGGCCTCGCCCTGCTCCTCAACCAGAACCTGCGCCTGCGCTGGCTGGCACGGTCGCTGGCGATCATCCCCTGGGCCATGCCCGAGGTGGTCGTGGGCATCATGTGGCGGCTCGTCTACCACCCCGACGCGGGCGTGCTCAACGAAACCCTGTCCACCCTCGGCCTCGGCGGGGAGACCGACTGGCTCAGCGGCCTCGCCACCGCTCTGCCCGCCGTGATCGTCGTCGGCGTCTGGGCGGGCATGCCGCAGACCACCGTGGCCCTGCTCGCCGGCCTGCAGAACACCCCGCACGAACTGCACGAGGCCGCCGCCCTCGACGGCGCCGGGGCCTGGCGCCGCTTCAGGGCCGTGACCTGGCCCGCGCTGAGGCCCGTGGCGCTGTCGATCTCCGCGCTCAACTTCATCTGGAACGTCAACTCCTTCGCGCTGGTCTACGTCCTGACCAACGGCGGCCCCGGCGGCCGGACCCGGCTGCCCATGCTGTTCGCGTATGAAGAGGCCTTCCGCTACGGGCAGTTCGGGTATGCCGCCGCCATGGGCTGCGTGCTCGTCGCGGTGATCTCCGTACTGCTCGCCGGGTACCTCGCCGGGCGGCTGAGGGCAGGGGAGGAGCGGTGAGCGCCGGTACGCGCGAAGCCGCCCGAGCGGGCCTGGCCGCCCGGCCGGGCAGGACCGGCCCGCGGGGCAGGGCCGGCCGACTGCGCAGGGCCGGCCGGGCGGGCCTGGCCGCCCGGTACGCCGCCCTCGCCGGCTATCTCGTCTTCCTCGGCTTCCCGTTCCTGTGGCTGGTGTCGATGGCCTTCAAGCCCGCGCGCGAGCTCGGCAGCCTGCACCCCACCTGGATCCCGAGGGACCCGACCCTCGGCAACTTCCGCCAGGCCTTCGACGAGCAGCCGCTGTTGCACGCGGCCCTCAACAGCCTGGTCGCCGCACTCTGCGCCGCCGTGATCGCCGTGGTGCTCGCCACGCCGGCGGCCTTCGTCCTCGCCCGGCGCCGCGGGAGGCTCTCCACCGTCGCCACCGGGTGGGTCGTGGTCAGCCAGGCCTTCCCCTTCGTGCTCGTGATCATCCCGCTGTTCCTGGTGCTCAAGAACCTGCGCCTGGTCAATTCCGTGCCGGGTCTGATCCTGGTCTACGTCGTCTGGTCGCTGCCGTTCGCCCTGTGGATGCTCGTCGGGTACGTGCGCGCCGTGCCGCCGGAACTGGAGGAGGCGGCGGCGATGGACGGCGCCGGGCGGCTGCGCACCCTCGTCTCGGTGGTCGCGCCGCTGCTGGCCCCCGGGCTCGTCGCCACCGCGCTGTTCGCCTTCGTCACCGCGTGGAACGAGTTCTTCTTCGCGCTCGTCCTCCTCAAGTCCCCGCAGAAGCAGACCCTGCCGGTGGTCCTGACCCACTTCCTGGGCGCCGAGGGGGCCGCGGACCTCGGCCCGCTCGCCGCCGCCGCGTTCCTGGCGACCCTGCCCTCCCTGATCGTCTTCTCCGTCATCCAGAAGCGCATCACGGGCGGCATGCTGGCGGGGGCGGTGAAGAGCTGATGGCCGCGCTCCGCAAGTCCCTCACGGCCGCCCTCACCTGCGCCGCCCTGCTGCTCGCCGGGTGCTCCGGCGGCCCGGACGACCGGACCGCGGCTGATGGGAAGATCAGGATCCGGTTCCAGTCGCTCGCCTGGCAGAAGGAGTCCGTCGACGCGAACAAGGCCCTGGTCGCCGAATGGAACGCCGAACACCCCGGCATCCAGGTCGAGTACGTCCAGGGCAGCTGGAGCAGCGTCCACGACCAGCTGCTCACCTCCTTCGAGGGCGGCGAGGCCCCCGACGTCATCCACGACGCCTCCGACGACCTCGCGGACTTCGCGTACGGGGGCCACCTCGCGGACCTGCGGCCGCTGCTCTCCGACCGGCTGCGGGCCGACATCCCGGCCGACAGCTGGCAGACCACCACCCTCGGCGGCGACGGCCGGGGCGAGGGGGGCGGCGGGGTGTACGGGGTGCCGTTCCTCCAGGAACCCCGGGTGCTGATGGCCAACACCGCGCTGCTGCGCGCCTCCGGGGTCCGCATTCCCACCGTCGAAGCCCCCTGGAGCTGGGCGGAGTTCCGCGCGGCGGCCGAGCGGCTCACGGCCGAGGGCCGGTACGGGGTGGCGTGGCCCCTCAAGGACCCCGTGTCCGCCACGCTCAACCTCGGCCTGTCCGAGGGCGGCCGGCTCTTCCACCGCGAGGCTGATGGGAAGGTCAGCCTCCGCTGGGCGGCGGGGGACGCCGTCGTCCCCGCGACCGTACGGGCCCAGGTCGGCACCGACCACAGCGCCTCCCGGGCCACTCTGGGGATGGGCGGCTCCGACACGCTGCCCGGGTTCTTCGGCGGCAGGTACGCGATGGTGCCGCTCGGGTTCTCCTACCGCCAGCAGATCGTCCGGCAGGCCCCGGCCGGCTTCGAGTGGCAGGTGCTGCCGCCCCCGGCGGGGGCGGACGGCCTGGCCCAGGGAGTCAGCCCGCAGACCCTGTCCATCGCGCAGGACAGCCCGCACAAGAAGGAGGCCGCCGCCTTCGTCGACTTCCTGCTGCGCCCGGCCAACATGGTCCGGCTCGCACGCGGCGACTGGATGCTGCCGACCGGTACGCAGGCCCTCGCGGACCCGGCCCTGCGCACCCCGGAGCTCGGCTGGGCCACGGGTGCGGAGCTGGCCGCACACCTGCGCCCGGCCCCGGCCCAGTCGGTGCGCGGCTACCCGGAGTGGAAGGACAAGGTGGCCACCCCGGCGCTGCAGGAGTACTACAGCGGCGCGATCGGTCTCCCCGAACTGGAGAAACGGCTGGTCGGGGACGGGAGCCGGGTGCTGGCCCGGTACCAGCGCCGATGAGGGGGCGGACGCGCGGCTACCGGGCGGGCCCGCCCTGGCCGCCCAGCCGCGCTCCGAGCTCGTCGAGGCCGGTCACGAACCAGATGTGCGGGCCGCGGTTGGACTCGCGGACGAGGTCGGGCAGGGCCGAACTGGCCCGCAGATGGCGCGAGATGTCGCCGACGACCACCAGCCGGAGCCGGTAGTTCACGAACTTCTGCATGATCGCCCCGGCCAGTCCGGTGCTGAGGTCGAAGAAGCGGTCGTCGAGCCGCTCCGCGGGGACCGCGACGACGGCCGCCTCCCGGGAGAAGGCCCCGCCGATCAGGTGGTCGAGGGCGTCCTGCTCGGAGGCGACCGGCGGGCCCTGGGGGTCGCAGACGAGCACCGGGACGCCGTGGTGCTCCTCGATGAGGTCAGGCACGGTGCCCCGCCTCCCCGGCGTCGGCCGGGAACATGCCGTTCTCCGGTCCGAGTGCCCCGTCGAGCAGCTGCAACAGGTCCGCCGTCGCCGCGGCGTCGCCCAGGATCACGATCTTCATACGGGCCCGCTCCTTGTCGTACACCGTCTGGATGCGCAGGGGTTGCGGCGTGTCCCGCGCGGACTGCGCGCTGGCCGTGAGGAAGGTGCCGAGCCGGCTCGCGGCGTCCGGGCCGAGCGGGTCGATCTGCACGATGCTCGACACCTCCACGTGCCCGCGCGGGGCGGCCGCCGCCGGGGCCGCCCCTTCGGCAGGGCGGCCGGTCAGGGCCTCGAAGTCGGCCCGGCTGATCCGGTACTGCTTGCCGATCCGGACGGCTTTGAGGCGGCCGTCGCGGACGTAGTTCCGCACGGTCCGCACATGCAGACCCAGGCGCTCGGCGACCTCACCGACCGAATAGAGCTCGTTCTCGGCACTCTCCATAGGGATGGATCGTACTCTAAACGACTGCCTGTGGGGACGGATAGGGAAGTATGCGGAGTGATGCGGAAGGACTCAAGGGGCCGGAAATCACATTGCACGAGACGTATCGTCTCGTTATGGTCGGGTCATGAGCTCAGTCAAGCCCGCCCACATCGCCATGTTCTCCATCGCCGCCCACGGTCACGTGAACCCGAGCATCGAGGTGATCCGGGAGCTCGTCGCCCGCGGCCACCGCGTCAGCTACGCCATCCCCGCCTCCTTCGCCGCGAAGGTCGCGGAGACCGGCGCGACCCCGGTGATCTGGAATTCGACCCTCCCGACCGATGAAGCCCCCGAGGCATGGGGCACCGAACTCGTCGACCACCTGGAGCTCTTCCTGAACGACGCCGTCCAGGCACTGCCCCAGCTCGCCGCCGCCTTCGAGGGGGACGAGCCCGACCTGGTCATCCACGACATCACCTCCTACCCCGCCATCGTCCTCGCCCGCCGCTGGGGCGTACCCGATGTCTCCCTCTCGCCCAACCTGGTCGCCTGGACCGGATACGAGGAGGAGGTCGCCGCCCCGATGACGGCCGGACTGCGCGCCTCCGAGCGGGGCAAGGCGTACTACGCCCGCTTCCGCGCCTGGCTCGACGCGAACGGCATCGCCGAGGACTCCGACCGCCTGGTCGGCCGTCCCCGCCGCAGCATCGTGCTGATCCCCAAGGCCCTGCAGCCCCACGCCGACCGCGTCGACGAGTCCGTCTACACCTTCGTCGGCGGCTGCCGGGGCGACCGCGACACCGTCCAGGGCAGCTGGCAGCGCCCGGCCGGGGCCGAGGGCAAGAAGGTGCTGCTGGTCTCCCTCGGCTCGGCCTTCACCCGCCGGCCGGCTTTCTACCGAGCCTGCGTCGAGGCCTTCGGGGACCTGCCCGACTGGCACGTGGTGCTCCAGATCGGCAAGTTCACCGACGAGGCCGAGCTGGGCCCGGTCCCCGCCAACGTGGAGGTGCACCGCTGGGTCCCCCAGCTGGACATCCTGCGTCAGGCCGACGCCTTCATCACCCACGCGGGCGCCGGCGGCAGCCAGGAAGGCATGGCCACCGGCACCCCGATGGTCGCCGTTCCCCAGGCCGTCGACCAGTTCGGGAACGCCGACATGCTCCAGGCCCTGGGCATCGCCCGGCACCTCCCGATGGAAGAGGCCGACGCCACGACCCTGCGCGAGGCCGTCCTCGCACTGGTCGCGGACCCCGAGGTCGCCGCCCGGGTCGAGGAGGTCCGCGCCATGGCGGCCGCCGAGGGCGGTACACGGCAGGCCGCCGACCTCATCGAGGCCGAACTGTCAGTGGCCCGCCCTATTGTTCGGCCATGACGACTCGGCCGGACACCGGAAAGAAGTACGCGGCGCTGCTGCGCGGCATCAATGTCGGCGGCAGCAAGAAGGTCCCGATGGCGGAGCTGCGCCGGCTCCTCGAAGACCTGGGCCACGGCGACGTGCGGACGTACCTGCAGAGCGGGAACGCCGTCTTCAGCAGTGCGCGGCAGGACCCCCTGGAGCTCGCCCGCGAACTGGAGGCGGCCATCGAGGCCCACTTCGGCTTCAAGGTGCCCTGCCTCGTCGTCGACGGCGACCACCTGCGGGCCGTCGCCGAAGCCTGCCCCTTCCCGGCCGCCGAGCTGGAGGGCAAGCAGCTGCACGCCACTTTCTGCTCCGAGCAGCCCGCCGAGGAGCGGTTCGCCGCCCTCGACGGGCCCTCGTACCTCCCGGAGGAGTTCCGTATCGGCGACCGCGTCATCTACCTCTACGCCCCGGACGGCCTCGGCCGCTCCAAGCTGGCCGAGGCCCTGGCCAGGCCCGCCGTCGTGAAGGGGCTCGACGTGACGACCCGCAACTGGAACACCGTCGTCAAGCTCGTCGAACTCACGCAGGACTGACCTGGCCCCGGCCGGCCTAAACCGCCAGCGCGTCCAGCAGGGCCAGCTCCTGCGCGGTGAGGCGGATCGTCGCCGCGTCCAGGTTCTCCGCCAGGTGTACGGGGGAGCCGGTGCCCGGCGTCGGACACAGCACCGGGGAGTGGTGCAGCAGCCAGGCCAGGGCGACCTGGCCCGGACCCGCCCCGTGCTCGGTGGCCACCGCCGTGACCGCCGCCGCGCTCTCGCGCGTCAGGGCGCCGCTGCCCAGCGGGTAGTACGGCAGGAAGGCGATCCCGTGCGCCTCGCACAGCGCCAGCACCTCGGCCGAGGACCGGTCCAGCAGGTTGTACGGGTTCTGCACCGAGGCGATCGGCATCAGCTCCAGCGCGAGGGCCAGCTGTCCCGCGCTCACCGTGTCCAGCCCGACGTGCCGGATCTTGCCCTCGGCCTGCAACTGGGCCAGCGCGCCCAGCTGTTCCACCATCGGCAGCGCCGGGTCGAAGCGGTGCAGCTGGTACAGGCCGATCCGGTCCACCCGCAGCCGCCGCAGGCTCGCCTCGCACTGCTCCCGCAACTGCTCCGGCCGGCCCGCCACGTGCCACCGGTCCGGGCCGGTGCGCACCACCCCGCCCTTCGTGGCGATCACGAGCCGCTCCCCGTACGGGTACAGGGCTTCCGCGATCAGCTCCTCCGCCAGGTTCGGCCCGTAGTTGTCGGCCGTGTCGATCAGGGTCACCCCGCGTTCCACCGCCGCGTGCAGCAGCGCCCGGGCCTCGGGCCGGCCCCCGCGCGGACCCCAGTAGCCCGGGCCGACCAGACCACCCGTACCGAGGCCGAGGCGGTGCACCGGCAGGTCCCCACCAAGTCTGAACACCGTGTCCGTCATGGCCCGACCGTAACCCGGCAGGCGGGATGTGCCAGGCTCTTCGCATGCGTTACATCATCATCGGCGCCGGAGCGGTCGGCGCGACCATCGGCGGACGGCTCGCGGAAGCGGGCCTCGACGTCGTCCTGTGCGCGCGCGGCGCGCACGCGGAGGCGCTGCGCGCGGACGGGCTGCGGCTCACGACGGCCACCGGGGAGCGGGTGCACCGGCTGCCGGTCGTCACCGCCCCGGCCGAACTCGGTGAACTGCGCCCGGACGACGTGCTGCTGCTGGCGGTGAAGACCCAGGACGCGATCGCAGCGCTGGACGCCTGGAGCGACGCGGAGGTCGCCGGCGGCGGTACGGCGGCGCAGCGGCTGCCGGTGCTGTGCCTGCAGAACGGCGTGGAGAGCGAGCGGCTGGCCCTACGGCGCTTCGCGCGGGTGTACGGGGTGTGCGTCTGGCTGCCCGCGACCTTCCTGGAGCCGGGCGTGGTCTCGGCGCTGTGCGCCCCGCTGACCGGGATCCTGCACGTGGGCCGGGCGGCCGGGGGAGCGGACGCCCGGATCCGGGGGATCGCGGCGGACCTGGAAAAGTCGGGCTTCGAGGCGCCGGTCGTCGAGGACGTGATGCGGTGGAAGCACGCGAAGCTGCTGGGCAACCTGGGCAACGCCGTCCAGGCGACGACGGGTCCCGCGCCGGATCCCGCGAAGGCCGCGCTGCTGCTGCGGGCGATCCGCGAGGGGAAGGCCGCGTTCGAAGCCGCCGGGATCGCGTACGCGTCCGAGGCCGAGCAGTCGGCGGCCCGCGACGGGAAGGTCGACCAGCCGCCGGGCGTGCGCGGCGGATCGTCGTGGCAGTCACTGCACCGGGGCACGGGCTCCATCGAGGCGGATTACCTCAACGGTGAGATCTCCCTGCTGGGCCGCCTGCACGGCGTCCCGACCCCGGTCAACGACACGCTGCGCCACGCGGCGAACATCTTCGCCCGCGAGGGCCTGCCGCCGGGCGCGATGTCCGTCGAGGACCTGACGGCCCTGGCCGACGAGGCGGCGGCCCGCGCCTGACCGGCGGTGTAGGTGAGGCCGGGGCCGGTGGGTGACGGACCCCGGCGGGAGCCCTTGGAAAGCCGACGCCGTGGTCGGGACGGCGCCCGCGACGGTCCGTCAGGCCGAAAGGGCGGTGCGCAGGGCCGGGGCCCAGGCGACCGCGTCGTAGCGGCGCAGCAGGAGGCGGGCGAGTTCCGGGGCGGCGCCCAGGACCTCGGCCAGGACGTCCGCCCCGGACTCGGCGGCGCCCGCCGCGATACGGTCCGGGAGCCGGCCGGGGGCGATGACGTACGGCGCGACGGCCACCCGCCGGACGCCCTCGGCGCGCAGCGCCCGTACGGCGTCCTCCGTACGGGGAAGGGCAGCGGAGGCGAACGCAGGCCGCACGGCGCACCAACCGGTGTGCCGCCACTCCCGCGCGATTTCAGCGATCACTGCGATCGCCTCCGGGTCCGAGGAACCGGCGGACGCGAGCACCACACCGGTGGTGGCGCGGTCCGCCGGGGTGAGGCCGGCCTCGAAGAGCCGGCGCTCCAGGGCCGCCGTCAGCAGCGGCGACGGCCCGAGGACGTCCGCGACCCGGACCGACAGGCCCGGGAGGCGGGTGGTGGCCTCCGACAGCACGGCCGGGACGTCGGCCTTGGCGTGGAAGGCCCGGGTCAGCAGGAGCGGGAGGGCCACCACGTCGCGGACACCGGACGCGTACAGCGAGGACAGCACCTGCTCCACGCGCGGCGCGTTGAAGTCCAGGTAGGCCGTCTCCACCCGCAGCCCGGGCCGCAGCGCCCGCGCACGCCGGGTGAGGGCGTGCACGGTCGCGGCGTGCCGAGGGTCGCGGCTGCCGTGGGCGATGACGAGGAGGGCGGGGGCGGGGGACACGGGACTCAGCTCTTGGCCAGCAGGCCGCGGCTGCGCAGCACCCACCGCTCGACCGGGCTGAAGATCAGCAGGTCGATGGCGATACCGACGACCAGGATCAGGATGATCGCGAGGAACACGCCCGGCAGGTCGATGTTGTTGCGGCCGTTCTCCAGCAGCTGGCCCAGGCCCAGGCCCAGGTCGGGCGAGCTGGCGATGATCTCGGCGGCCATCAGCGAGCGCCAGGAGAAGGCCCAGCCCTGCTTCAGACCGGCCAGGTAGCCCGGCAGAGCGGCCGGCATGACGATGTGCCAGGCGCCGCGCAGGCCCGTGGCGCCCATGGTGCGGCCGGCCCGCAGGAACAGCGGCGGGACCTGGTCGATGCCGGAGACGAGGCCGTTGGCGATGGACGGGACCGCGCCCAGCAGGATCACCGTGTACATCATGGCGTCGTTGAGGCCGAACCAGAGCACGGCCGGGGGCACCCAGGCCACCGAGGGCAGGGACTGCAGACCCTGCAGGATCGGGCCGATCGCGGCGCGGACGAACTTCACCCGGGCGACGAGCAGGCCGAGCGGCGTACCGATGGCCAGGGCCAGCAGGAAGCCGAGCAGGCCGCGCGACACGCTGACCCAGACGACCTCCAGCAGGGTGCCCTTCACCCACATGTCGGACAGGCTGTCCCACACGGCGGACAGGGCGGGGAGCTTGGTCTCGTCGGTGACCTTCGCCGAGACGAGGACCTGCCACACCACCAGCACCAGGCCGACGGCGAGGAACGGCGGCAGGACCTTCTTGACGAGGACCTCGCGGACCGGGGTGCGGTGGGTCTGGACGGCGTCGAGCGCGTCCAGGCCCGCCTCCAGGCCGGCCAGATCGTCGCTCTTGGCCTTCGGGGTGGTGTCAGTGCTGGCCATGGCGGCGGATCTCCCCACGCAGGTGTTCAGTGATCTCGACGGACAGCTCCGCGACGTCCGCGTCCTCGATGCGGCGCGGCTGCGGGATGCCCACGGTCCATTCCTTCGCGACCCGCCCGGGCCGCGAAGAGAGCAGGACCACGCGCTGGGCGAGGCGCACGGCCTCGCGCACGTTGTGCGTGACGAAGAGGACCGACAGGTTCGTCTCGGACCAGATCCGGGTCAGCTCGCCGTGCAGGACGTCACGGGTGATGGCGTCCAGCGCCGCGAACGGCTCGTCCATCAGCAGCAGCTGGCTGTCCTGGGCGAGCGCCCGGGCCAGGGCGACGCGCTGGCGCATGCCGCCCGACAGCTCGTGCACGCGCTTGCCGTACGAGCCCGAGAGCCGGACCAGCTCCAGCAGCCGTTCGGCCTCGGGCTTGCGGTCCGCCTTGGCCACCCCGCGCAGACGCAGGGCGAGTTCGATGTTCTTGCCCGCGGTCAGCCACGGGAAGAGGGCGTGCTCCTGGAACATCAGGGCCGGCCGGCCGCCCGGGGTCTCGATGGCGCCGGCGGTGGGCTTGTCGAGGCCCGCGACCAGGTTGAGCAGGGTGGACTTCCCACACCCCGAGGCCCCCAGGATGGTGACGAACTCTCCGGGAGCGACATCGAGGCTGATGTCGTCCAGGACGAGCTGCGATCCGGCCGGGCCGGGGAAGGACTTCGAGACGTGCTCGATGCGGGCGGCGTGCGTCTGCTCCGCTTCGGTGCCCTCGGCAGCCTTGGCAAGCGTGGTGGCCATGGTCGTCACCTCCTGGGGGTTTCTGAACTGACTGAGCGGGATTACTTGGCGCCGAGGCCGGCGTCGGAGACCACGGGCTTGCCGGCGGCCTTGAGCACCTTGTTCAGGAGCTTCAGGTCGTAGATCCCCGCCAGGTCGGGCTGCTCGATGAGCTTGGCCTTGACCGCCCAGTCGGACTCGGTCTTCAGCGTGCCCGCCAGCGGGTCGTCGGTGACGAGGATGCTCTGCCACGCCGGGTCGATGACCTTGGCTTCGAGCGCCTTGCCGCCGTCCGCCTCGAGCTTCGCGTTCGCGGAGGCCTTCGCCTTGTCCGGGTTGGCGTTGATCCACTCGTTGGTCTTCACGGTGCCCTTGAGCACGGCCTCGACGACGTCCGGGTGCTCCTTGAGGAACTTCTGCGACACGATGATGTTCGTGATCACGAACTTCTTGTCGGGCCACAGCGCGGTCTCGTCGAGGAGGACGGAGCCGCCGTCGGAGACGAGCTTGGAGGCCGTGGGCTCCGGCACCCAGGCGCCGTCGATCGAGCCCTGCTTGAAGGCGTCCGGGGTGACCTTGTTGTCCGTACGGACGACGGAGACGTCACCCTTGCCGGACTCCGGGTCGACCGTCCAGCCCTTCTCGGAGATCCAGTTGAGGAACGCGACGTCCTGCGTGTTCCCCTTCTGCGGGGTGGCGATCTTCTTGCCCTTGAGGTCGTCCAGGGTCTTGATCTTGTCCGGGTTCACGACGAGCTTGACGCCGCCGGAGGCGGAACCGGAGATGATCCGCAGGTTGGAGCCCTTGGACTTCACGTAGCCGTTGATCGAGGGCGAGGGGCCGATGAAACCGATGTCGAGAGAGCCGCCGTTGAGGGCTTCGATCTCGGACGGGCCGGCGTTGAAGGACTGCGGCTTGATCTTGGTGCCGTTCAGCTCCTTCTCGATCAGGCCTTCCTGGAGGCCGACCAGAGCGGTGGCGTGCGTCAGGTTCGGGAAGTACCCGATGCGGACCTCGGAGGCGGAGAGCTTGGCACCGGCGTCGGCCACGTTGGCGGCCTTGTCCTTCGGCTCGTCCTTCTTGGCCTCGGAGCCGTAGCCGCAGGAGGCGAGGGCGCCGATCAGGAGGGGCAGGGCGGCAGCGGCGACGATGCTGCGGCGCAGGGTGTTACGGGTGGTACCGATGGCAGGCACGGGAGGACTTCCTCTCGAAGCGCCGTGGGATCACGACGCAGGTCTTCGTCTGTGGAGCAGGGGCGGGTACAGCTCATGGGGGGTGTGGGCGCGCATGCGGTGCGCGTACGTCATCGCGCACATCGCGCCACCCCTCCCTGGCCGCTGCCGAGGGAGCCGCTGCCCACGCGGCCGCCCTCCTTGGCGAAGGTGGAGTAGATGTCGGACAGCATGGTCAGAAGTCCCACCCTTCTTCATCTGCCTGGACGGTCGTGGTGGCCTGGGAGGCGAAGGACTCGCCCGCCATGCCCGCCGCCAGGGTGGTTCCGTCGGCCGGGTCGATGAGCAGGAAGGACCCGGTGCGGCGCGAGGCCGCGTACGCGTCGAGCGCCAGCGGCTCGGCGGTACGGACGACCACGCGGCCGATGTCGTTGGCCACGAGCTGCCCGGGGTCCGGGTGCTGGGACAGGTCGTCCAGGGTCAGCCGCGAGGGGATCTCCTTGACGATCGCCTTCACGGTGCGCGTCGTGTGCTTGAGCAGCACCCGGGCGCCGACGGCCAGCGGCTGGTCGGCCACGTGGCAGACCGTCGCCTCGACGTCCTGCGTGGTCGCCGGGGCACTGGCGGACGGTGCGATCAGGTCGCCGCGCGAGATGTCGATGTCGTCCTTGAGGCGCAGGGTCACCGACTGCGGTGCCCAGGCGATGTCCACGCTCGCGCCGAGCGCGTCGATCCCCTCGATCACCGAGGTACGGCCCGACGGCAGGACGGTGACGGCCTCGCCGACGCGCAGGACGCCGGAGGCGATCTGGCCCGCGTAGCCGCGGTAGTCGGGGTGCTCCGCCGACTGGGGGCGGATCACGTACTGGACGGGGAAGCGGGCCGGGCAGGCGGTCAGGTCGTGGCTGACCGGGACCGTCTCCAGGTGCTCCAGGACGGTCGGGCCGCCGTACCAGTCCATGTTCGCGGAGGGCTCGACCACGTTGTCGCCGGCCAGGGCCGAGATCGGGATCGCGGTGATCTCCGGGACGCCCAGGTCGGAGGCGTACGCGGTGAACTCCTCGGCGATCGAGGCGAAGACCGCCTCCTCGTAGTTCACCAGGTCCATCTTGTTGACGGCCAGGACCACGTGCGGGACCCGCAGCAGCGCCGCGACGGCCGCGTGCCGCCGGGTCTGCTCGATCACGCCGTTGCGGGCGTCGACCAGGACGACCGCGAGGTCGGCCGTGGAGGCGCCGGTGACCATGTTCCGGGTGTACTGCACGTGCCCGGGGGTGTCCGCGAGGATGAACCGGCGCCGGGTCGTGGCGAAGTAGCGGTAGGCCACGTCGATGGTGATGCCCTGCTCCCGCTCGGCCCGCAGGCCGTCGGTCAGCAGCGCGAGGTCCGGGGTGTCCTGGCCGCGCTGCGCGGAGACGGCCTCGACGGCCTCCAGCTGGTCGCTGAGGATCGACTTGGAGTCGTGCAGCAGCCGCCCGACCAGGGTGGACTTGCCGTCGTCGACGGAACCGGCGGTCGCGAAGCGCAGCAGTGTGGTCGCTGCGAGGTCGGCCAGGTTGGCGACCTGATCGGTGGTGGAGCTCATGTCTAGAAGTACCCTTCGCGCTTGCGGTCTTCCATCGCGGCCTCGGACATCTTGTCGTCGGCGCGGGTCGCGCCCCGCTCGGTGAGGCGGGAGGCGGCGATCTCGGCGATCACGGCGTCCAGCGTGGTGGCGTCGGAGTCGACGGCACCGGTGCAGGACATGTCGCCGACGGTGCGGTAGCGGATGAGACGCGTCTCGGTGGTCTCGTCCTGCTTGGGACCGCCCCACTCGCCGGCCGTCAGCCACATGCCGTTGCGCCGGAACACCTCGCGCTCGTGCGCGAAGTAGATCTCCGGGAGCTCGATGCCCTCGCGTGCGATGTACTGCCACACGTCCAGCTCGGTCCAGTTGGAGAGCGGGAAGACCCGCACGTGCTCGCCGGGGGCGTGGCGGCCGTTGTAGAGCTGCCACAGCTCGGGGCGCTGGCGGCGCGGGTCCCACTGGGAGAACTCGTCGCGCAGGGAGAACACGCGCTCCTTGGCGCGGGCCTTCTCCTCGTCGCGGCGGCCGCCGCCGAAGACGGCGTCGAACTTGCGGCTCTGGATCGCCTCCGTCAGGGGGACGGTCTGCAGCGGGTTGCGGACGCCGTCGGGGCGCTCGCGCAGCTTGCCGGCGTCGATGTACTCCTGGACGGAGGCCACGTGCAGGCGCAGGTTGTGCTTCTCGACGGCCCGGTCGCGGTAGGCGAGGACCTCGGGGAAGTTGTGGCCCGTGTCGACGTGCAGCAGCGTGAAGGGGACCGGCGCCGGCGCGAACGCCTTCAGCGCCAGGTGCAGCATGACGATGGAGTCCTTGCCGCCGGAGAAGAGGACCACCGGCTTCTCGAACTCGCCCGCCACCTCGCGGAAGATGTGCACCGCCTCGGACTCCAGGGCGTCGAGGTGCGACAGCGCGTAGGGGGCGTCGGTCTCTTCGTGCAGGTGGGTGACGGTGGCCGTCATGCCAGACCCCTCTCGGTGAGCAGCGTGTGCAGGGCCGAGGCCGACTCCTGCACGGACTGCGTGTGCGACTCGATACGGAGGTCCGGGGACTCCGGTGCCTCGTACGGGTCGTCGACCCCGGTCAGACCGGAGATCTCGCCCGCCGCCTGCTTGGCGTACAGGCCCTTCACATCACGCTCGGAGCAGACCTCGACCGGGGTGGCCACGTGGACCTCCAGGTACGCGGTGCCCTCGGCGGCGTGCCGCTTGCGGACGGCCTCCCGGCTGTCCGCGAACGGCGCGATCACCGGCACGAGCGCCTTGACGCCGTTGCTCGCGAGGAGTTCGGCGACGAACCCGATGCGCTGGACGTTGGTGTGACGGTCCTCGCGGCTGAAGCCGAGGCCGGCGGAGAGGAACTCGCGGATCTCGTCGCCGTCGAGGACCTCCACGCGGTGGCCCTCGCTGCGCAGCCGCTCGGCCAGCGCGTAGGCGATGGTGGTCTTGCCCGCGCTCGGCAGCCCGGTCAGCCACACGGTGGCGCCCTGGTCGCTCACGCTCATCTGCTCTGTCTCCGTAAGTTCCGTACGTTCGGTGCGTTCGGTCGTCATCAGCCGTGCAGTCCGCACTCGGTCTTGCCGCGTCCGGCCCAGCGGCCGGCCCGCGCGTCCTCGCCCTCCGCCACGCGGCGGGTGCAGGGGGCGCAGCCGACGGAGGCGTAACCGTCCATCAGCAGCGGGTTGGTGAGCACCCCGTGCTCGGCGACGTAGGCGTCCACGTCGTCCTGGGTCCAGCGGGCGATCGGCGAGACCTTGACCTTCTGCCGCTTCTCGTCCCAGCCGACGACCGGGGTGTTCGCCCGGGTCGGGGACTCGTCGCGGCGCAGGCCGGTCGCCCAGGCGTCGTACGCGGTCAGGCCCTCTTCCAGCGGCTTGACCTTGCGCAGGGCGCAGCACAGGTCGGGGTCGCGGTCGTGCAGCTTCGGGCCGTACTCCGCGTCCTGCTCGGCGACCGTCTGGCGCGGGGTGAGGGTGATGACGTTGACGTCCATCACGGCCTCGACCGCGTCACGGGTGCCGATGGTCTCCTCGAAGTGGTAGCCCGTGTCGAGGAAGACCACGTCCACGCCCGGGAAGGCGCGCGACGCCAGGTGGGCGACGACCGCGTCCTCCATGGAGGAGGTGACGCAGAACTTCCGGCCGAAGGTGTCGGCCGCCCAGCGCAGGATGTCCAGCGGGGACGCGTCCTCGAGATCCCGGCCCGCCTGCTCGGCCAGTGTCTTGAGATCACCCGTCCGCACTGCATGACTCGTCGTCATATCTCTTCCCCTCCAGCGGTGTCGGACTGAACGCCCCGGGACAGCAGCCCGAGGTACTTCAGCTGGAAGGCTCGGTTGCAGGCCCTGCATTCCCAAGCGCCGTGGCCCGTCTCGTTGGGAAACAGGTCCTCGTCGCCGCAGTAAGGGCAGTAGAACGGTGCGGCGCGCTCGCTCACGACAGGTCCTCGTCCTTGGCGCGGGTCACCCACGCGGCGAAGCGCTCGCCGTCCTCGCGCTGGTCCTGGAAGCGCGTGACGACCCGCTCGACGTAGTCGGGCAGACCGGCCGAGGTGACCTTGAGGCCGCGGACCTTGCGGCCGAAGCCGGCCTCCAGGCCGAGGGCGCCGCCCAGGTGGACCTGGTAGCCCTCCACCTGGTTGCCGTCCTCGTCCAGGACCAGCTGGCCCTTGAGACCGATGTCCGCCACCTGGATACGGGCGCAGGCGTTCGGGCAGCCGTTGATGTTGATGGTGAGGGGCTCCGCGAAGTCCGGCAGGCGGCGCTCCAGCTCGTCGATCAGCGAGGCGCCGCGCGCCTTCGTCTCGACGATGGCGAGCTTGCAGAACTCGATGCCGGTGCAGGCCATCGTGCCGCGCCGGAACGGGGACGGCTTGACCCGCAGGTCCAGCGCCTCCAGTGCGGCCACGACCGAGTCGACCTGGTCGGCCTCGACGTCGAGGACGATCATCTTCTGCTCGGCGGTGGTGCGCAGCCGGCCGGAGCCGTGCTGCTCGGCCACGTCCGCGATCTTGGTCAGGGTGGCGCCGTCCACGCGGCCGACGCGGGGCGCGAAGCCGACGTAGAACTTGCCGTCCTGCTGCCGGTGGACGCCGACGTGGTCGCGCCACTGGCCGCTGGGCTGCTCGGGCGCGGGGCCGTCGGTGAGCTTCCGCTTCAGGTACTCGTCCTCCAGGACCTGGCGGAACTTGGCCGGGCCCCAGTCGGCGACGAGGAACTTCAGGCGTGCGCGGGTGCGCAGCCGGCGGTAGCCGTAGTCGCGGAAGATCGAGATGACGCCCTCGTAGACGTTCGGGACCTCGTCGAGCGAGACCCAGGTGCCCAGGCGCACGCCCAGCTTGGGGTTGGTCGAGAGACCGCCGCCGACCCAGACGTCGAAGCCGGGGCCGTGCTCGGGGTGGTTCACGCCGACGAAGGCGATGTCGTTGATCTCGTGCGCCACGTCGAGCAGCGGCGAGCCGGAGACCGCGGACTTGAACTTGCGGGGCAGGTTGGAGAAGTCCGGGTTGCCCACGATCCGGCGGTAGATCTCCTCGATGGCGGGGGTGCCGTCGATGATCTCGTCCAGGGCGATGCCGGCGACGGGCGAGCCGAGGATGACGCGGGGCGTGTCGCCGCAGGCCTCGGTGGTGGAGAGGCCGACGGCCTCCAGCCGGCGCCAGATCTCCGGGACGTCCTCGATCCGGATCCAGTGGTACTGCACGTTCTGCCGGTCCGTGAGGTCGGCGGTGCCGCGGGCGAACTCCTCGGAGATCTCGCCTATGACGCGCAGCTGCTCGGTGGTCAGCCGGCCGCCGTCGATGCGCACGCGCAGCATGAAGTACTTGTCGTCCAGCTCCTCCGGCTCCAGGATCGCGGTCTTGCCGCCGTCGATCCCGGGCTTGCGCTGGGTGTAGAGGCCCCACCAGCGCATGCGGCCGCGCAGGTCGTTGGGGTCGATCGAGTCGAAGCCCGTCTTGGAGTAGATCGTCTCAATGCGTGTCCGCACGTTGAGACCGTCGTCGTCCTTCTTGAACTGCTCGTTGCCGTTGAGGGGGGTGTGGTGTCCGACGGCCCACTGACCCTCACCGCGGTGACGGCCGGGCTTGCGGCGCGCGGCAGCGGCTGCAGGCGCGGCTGCTGCGGTCGTTTCGGGGGTGGCGGCCATGGCGGTACGTCCTTCTTCGGCGGCTCGATGCGGGGGGCGGGGGAGCGGCGGCGGGCACCCCGACGGTGCGCCCGCCGCTGAACAGGTGCGGCTGATCGCCACCCGATTTCCGGGGTTGCCGGTGGTCAGGGCGGTCTTCGGGCGTCGGGAGCTTGCGGGTACTCCGGGTGATCGACGCGTCCGCGCCAGCGGGGACGACGGCGATGTGCGGCGGTGGCTGGTTCCGTCAGCGCGCCGGACAGATGGCGCTGGACATGCGGCCGAGGTCGACGTGCCGCCGACTCACCAAGGCAATTCCAGCTCCATTCATGGCGGAAGCGTGTCATGTGCCGATTGGAGGAGTCCACTACTGTCCATCATGCGGACGAACTCGTCTCGGATCGTGGGATGGCGTGATCCGGGTCACCTGTTTCGGCCGCCTGTGCGTGCTCCCGGGCCGGCCCCCCCGCCCGCGGCGCGGAGTTTCAGGCGCCGGGCCAGGGGCCGGGGGTGGGGGCCTCCTCCTTGGGCTCCGTCTCCGTCCTGAAGACCTTGAAGCCGCGCCGGAGGTAGTTGTCCATCGCGGTCGGGCCGTCCAGGCTGCACGTGTGGACCCACACCCGCCGGGTGGGCTCCCGGTCCGGCCAGCGGTCCGCCAGGGACCAGGCCCGGGCCACGCCCTCCGTCAGCAGGTGCCCGCCGATGCGGCGGCCGCGGAAGTCGGGGAGCAGCCCGAAGTACATGATCTCCACCACGCCGTCCGGCTGCGGGTCGAGCTCGACGTACCCCGCCGGGGTGCCGCGGTCGTACGCGACCCACGTCTCCACCCCCGGCCGGTCCAGCTGCTCCAGCCACTGCGCCCGGGTCAGCGACAGCCGGTCCGTCCAGTGGATGTCCCCGCCCACCGAGGCGTACAGGAAGCGGCTGAACTCGGGGGAGGGGACCTCCGCCCGGGAGACGGTGATCTCCGGGCCGGGGACGGCCGCCGGGACCAGGTCCTGCGGCGAGGTCATTTCCAGGGACCAGGTGGTGAGGGTGATGGTGCTCATGCACGCCAGGGAATCACACCCCCGGCCGCGGCTCCGAGGTCCCCCAGGAGCCCGGCCGGCCCGCGCGGGCCCTGACCACCGCGGGGGCGGTGGAGTGCGGGAGCAGCTCGGCCGGGTTCCCCGGGCGGATCAGCTCCACCTCCACGTCCTCCGCGAAGCGGTACGGGCGGTGCGCCAGGACCCCCGCGAGGTGGCGCCGCACCCGGGACATCTCCGCCCGGACGGTCACCGTACGCGTCGGGTCCCCGAACACCTCGGCGGACAGTTCCGCCGCGGACCGCCCCCGCGGGGTCTCCGCCAGCAGGAACAGCAGCTCCGCATGGCGCGGGCTCAGCTCCTGCGACCAGCTGCCCGCGGCCCCGTACACCGTCGCCGACCAGGACCCGGCCCGGCTCAGGTCCAGGACCACCCTGCTCGCCGCCGCCGCGGTCGGGCGGGACTCGGTGATCCGCAGCAGCCAGCCGCCGGGCAGCGGTTCCGCCACGCAGTCGCCCAGCTGCGGCACCCACACGTGCCCGGGACCGAACGCCTTCGGCAGCGGGATCCGGTCCGCCGGGGCCAGCCCCGTCACCGCGGCGGTCCAGCCGTGCGGGTCCACGGCGACGGCCCGCCCGGGCAGCCGGGCCAGCAGCGGGGCCGCGACCGCCCGCAGCCGCTCCAGGGACTCCAGGTGGCGGATCCGCAGCTCCCGCTCGGCGAGCCGGGCCACCGAGGTGACCCAGGCCAGCGTGGCCGGGTGCATGGTGGCCAGCGGCCCGCTCACGTCGACCACCCCCAGCAGCTGCCCGTCCCGGGGGTCGCGCACGGGCGCCCCCGCACAGGTCCACTCGTGGTGGCTGGAGACGAAGTGCTCCGCCGAGAACACCTGGACCGGCCGACGGGCCACCAGCGCGGTGCCGACCCCGTTCGTGCCGACCACCGCCTCGGCCCAGTCGGCGCCCACCGCGAAACCCAGCCGGTCCGCCTTGCGCAGGATCGAGGAATGCCCCTCCCGCCACAGCAGCCGCCCGTCCGCGTCGGCCACGACCATGATGTGCAGGGCTTCGTCCAGCGCGGGCAGCAGCCCCTCCCGCAGCACCGGCAGGACCTCCCGCAGCGGCGAGACCTGCCGGCGCTCCTCCGTCTCGGCGGCCGACAGCAGCCGCGAGCGCGCGTCCCGGTCCGGGTGCACCCCGCCGGCCAGCATCCGCCGCCAGGACTCGGCGATCTCCGGGCGCGGCGCGGCCGGGGGCCGGTCACCGGCCAGCGCGGCCGCCCGTACGCCCTTGAGCAGACGCGTGGCCTCCCGCGCGTCCATGGCCGAAAGGCGCGCTACATCGACCGTGCTGCCTGCGGTGTTGGCCACCGGAACCTCCCCGTGCGGAACAGGACCTGCGAGGGAAGCCGCCCGCGCGGTCCGAGAGTGCCGACTTCCCCGTGGCACCCGCGGCGGACGATCCCCGACTTCATGAGTTGACTGGGGTTGCAGGGTTGCAACGGTATGCAACTCTCGCCAAGCCCCTGTCACCCGACCGAAACTATCGGCACGCCGCCGAGCGGCGTGACAGCTCCTTCCTCGGGGCTTCGCGGATCTGGGGTGGTGCCGAGTCGGCGCGGCGCCACCCCCGGTCTGCCGGTCAACGGGCCCGGATCACGGCGCGGAGCGGTTTGGGGACCACTCCTGGCCGGCGATCCGCGCCCGTGCCACGACCGCACCCAGGTCCAGGCTGTGCGGCAGCGTGCCGAAGGCCGCGCCCCAGTCCCCGCCCAGCCGCGAGGCGCAGAACGCGTCCGCCACCTCCGGCGGCGCCCACCGCACCAGCAGCGAGCCCTGCAGCACCAGGGCCATGCGCTCCACCACCCGGCGGGCCCGGGCCTCGATCCCCTCCAGGTCCGCGAGGTCGGTCAGCAGGTCCTTGATGGCCGAATCCAGCCGGTGGTCGGCGCCCCGGGCCAGCCCGACCTCCTGGAGGAACGCGTTCAGCGCCTGCGGCTCCCGCTGGAGCGCCCGCAGCACGTCCAGGGCCTGGACATTGCCCGAGCCCTCCCAGATCGAGTTCAGCGGGGACTCGCGCAGCAGCCGCGGCAGCCCCGACTCCTCGACGTACCCGTTGCCGCCGAGGCACTCCAGCGCCTCGGCCACCATCGGCGTGCACCGCTTGGTCACCCAGTACTTCGCCGCGGGCACCGCGAGGCGCAGGAACGCCCGCTCCTGATCGGTGCCGGCGTCGTACGCGGCCGCGAGGCGCAGGGTCAGTACGGTCGCCGCCTCCGACTCCAGGGCCAGGTCGGCCAGGACGTTGCGCATCAGCGGCTGCTCGATGAGCCGTGCTCCGAAAGCGGAGCGGTGCTCCGTGTGGTGCACGGCCTGCGTGAGCGCCTGCCGCATCAGCGAGGCCGAGCCGATCACACAGTCCAGCCGGGTCGCCGCGACCATCTCGATGATGGTCCGCACCCCCCGGCCCTCCTCACCCACCCGGCGCGCCCAGGTCCCGTCGAACTCCACCTCGCTCGAAGCGTTCGACTTGTTGCCCAGCTTGTCCTTCAGCCGCTGGATCGCGAACACGTTGCGCGTCCCGTCCGGCAGCACCCGCGGCACCAGGAAGCAGGTGAGCCCTCCCGGCGCCTGCGCCAGCACCAGGAACCCGTCGCACATCGGCGCCGAGCAGAACCACTTGTGCCCGGTCAGCAGGTACTCCCCGGAGGCGTCCAGCGGCACCGCCGCCGTCGTGTTCACCCGTACGTCGCTGCCCCCCTGCTTCTCCGTCATCCCCATCCCGAACAGCACACCGGCCTTCTGCGCCGCCGGCCGCAGGCCCTGCTCGTACACGTGCGAGGTCAGCAGCGGCTCCCACTGCGCGGCCAGCTCCGGATCCGTGCGCAGCGCCGGCACCGCCGCGTGCGTCATCGACACCGGGCAGCCGTGCCCCGCCTCGGCCTGTGACCACAGGAAGAACCCCGCCGCCCGGCGCAGGTGCCCGGCAGGGCGCCCCCAGGCGTCGGTGAGCCCCGAGGTCACCGCGTGCCCCAGCAGCCGGTGCCAGGCCGGGTGGAACTCCACCTCGTCGATCCGGTTCCCGTAACGGTCGTGCGTCCGTAGCTTCGGCGGATTCTCGTTCGCCTGAGTACCCCATTCCTGGGCCTGCGCGGAGCCCGCCGCGCGGCCGAGCACGGTGAGCTCCTCCCGTACCTCGTCGCGCAGTTCGGGGGCGGCATCGGCCAGGTGTCGCTCCACGCCCTCGGTGAGGGCCCGGTCACCGGCGAAGACGTCGTAGCCCACAAGGGGTGGGGCCTGGTTGCTGACTGTGTGGGTGGTGGCTGCCATGCGGATACCGTAAGGACGTGCAGCCAGCAAAAGAAACACCCGAGCGGATCCCAGGGCGGCTCCATCGGGCCCGCGCCCTCTACCGCAACGTCTCCAAGCGCAAAATGGCCTGGCTGCTGCTCAAAGACACCGTCAACTCGTGCATCGAGTACCGGATCCTGGGCCTCGCGGCAGAGGCGGCGTTCTTCACCCTGCTCTCCCTCCCGCCGCTCTTCCTGGGCCTGCTGGGCCTGCTCGGGTACGTGGACGGCTGGACCGGCGGCACCTTCGTCGCCAGCATCGAGGAGAACATCCTGCGGGCGGTCGGCACGGTCCTCTCCGACCGCGGCGTCAACGAGATCGCCAAGCCCATGCTCGACGACGTGACCAGCCGGGGCCGGCCCGACCTGATCTCGCTCGGTTTCGCCTTCGCCCTGTGGTCGGGCTCGCGTGCGGTGAACGTCTTCATCGACACCATCACCGTGATGTACGGCCTCGACGGCCGGCGCGGCATCGTCAAGACCCGGCTGCTGGCCTTCCTGCTGTACGTGGTCGCGCTCGTCATCGGCGCGATCGTGCTGCCTCTGATGGTGGCCGGCCCCGACGCGGTGGTACAGCTGGTGCCCTGGAGCACGGAGGTGATCGCGGTGCTCTACTGGCCGGTGGTCACCCTGCTCTCCATCGCCTTCCTGACCACGCTCTACCACGTCTCCGTGCCCGCGCGCTCGCCCTGGATCGAGGACGTGCCGGGCGCGCTGGTGGCCCTGGCGATGTGGGTGCTCGGCTCGTTCCTGCTGCGGATCTACCTGACCAACACCGTGGAAGGGCCGACGATCTACGGCTCCCTGGCCGCGCCGGTGGCCGTGCTGCTGTGGATCGGCGTCTCGGCCTTCGCCGTCCTCGTCGGCGCCGCCGTCAACGCCGCGATCGACCGGGTCTGGCCCTCCGTGGCCACCGCCGCCGCCCGCGAGGCGAACGAGCGGGTGCGCGAGGCCGAGGCCGCCCAGCTGATCGCCCGGGCCGCCGCCTGGCGGGCGCTGGCCGAGGGGGAGTCCGAGGACGACGAGGACGCCGGGATGCCCTCCGAGTTCCCGGAGCGCTGGTCGAACTTCCTGCCGCCCGACGACTACCACTCCCGCCTGCGCAAGCACTGAGCACCGCCCGGGTCCGCCCGGGCGAAACCCCGGACAGCCCGTAGCCTGGCGGTGTGTACGAGGAACGGCCGTCCCGGCTGGTCCCCGGCGCCGTCGTGTGGCGGGCCGCAGGGGCGGGCGAGCTGGTGCTGCCCGACGGGTGCATGGATTTGTTGTGGGTCGGCGGCCGGCTGCTGGTCGCCGGGCCCGACACCGGCCCGCACCCCGCCGGAGAGGTCCCCGGCTGCGCCTTCGCCGGGCTGCGGCTCGCCCCGGGAACCGCGCCCGCGCTGCTCGGCGTACCGGCGCACGAGCTGCGCGACCGGCGGGTGGAGCTGGCCGACCTGTGGCCGGGGGCGCGGGTGCGCCGCCTCACCGGGCGGATGGGCTCCTACGAGGACCCGTGCGCGGGGCTCGAGGACCTGGCCCGGGCCCGCGCGGCCGGGAGCGGGCCGCCCGACCCGGTGGCCGCCGAGGTACTGGCCGGGCTGCGCACAGGGCGGCCGGTGGCGTCGATCGCCCGGGCGGCCGGGCTCGGGGAACGGCAGCTGCGCCGGCGCTCCCTCGACGCGTTCGGGTACGGCCCCCGGACCCTGGGCCGGGTGCTGCGGCTCCAGCGGGCGCTGGCCCTGCTCCGGCGCGGGATGCCGCAGGCGGAGGTGGCGTACGCGGCCGGCTACGCCGACCAGGCCCACCTCGCCCGCGAGGTCCGGGCCCTGACCGGGAGCACCCCCGGGGCCTACGCGCCGGCTGCGGCGAACAGCGAGACCTCGCTGCCGTCCGGGTCCAGCACCACGGCGTAGCGCTGCCCCCAGACGGCGTCCCAGGGCTTCAGGTGCCCGCGGTGCCCGGCGGCGGTCAGCTCGGCGTACGCGGCGTCCACCTCGGCGGGGGAGTCGCACAGGAACGCCAGCCCCGCCCGGCCGCCGCCCTCGGGCCGGGTCCAGGACGGGTCGAAGGACCGGATGACCTCCTCCGTGTCCCAGCCGATCCGCATGCCGCCCGGCAGGACGGCCTCCACGTGCGGCTGGGAGTCCGCCTCGGCCGGGACGTCCAGGCCCAGGCGGCGGTAGAAGGCGAGCGAGGCGGCCATGTCGGAGACGACGAGGCCGATCATGTCGAGTCGGGGAGTCATGCGGTCAGGCTAGGAGCCGCACCGGCCGGAGGTCTTGAACGAAACGGACATCGGCCGTGCCCCGGCCGCCCGCGCGGCGCCTGCGGCCTCGCGCGCCGGCGGCGCCGTACCGATCCCCGCCCGCGCCCGCGCCCGCGCCCGCGCCCCGCTCCCGCCCCCGCCCGTGCTCCCGCCCGCGCCCGTGCCCGTGCCCCCGTCAGCCGGCCGACCGCGCGGGGACCCAGCGGCTCCACGCGGGGATGGGCTCGCGGGCCGCCCGCCAGGCGGCCGGGACGCCGCCGGTGCCGGTGCGGGCCGCGACGACGCCGCCCGCGATCGCGCAGGTGGTGTCCCGGTCGCCCCACCCGGCGACGGTCTGCCACAGCGCCCCGGTCAGGTCGTCCGGCAGGCCCGCGGCGGACCACAGCGCGAACGGCACCGTGTCCGGCGCCGAGATCAGCGACCCCGAGCCCAGTACGGACGCGGCGTGCCGCACCGACGTACGCGCGGAGAAACCCGCCGCCACCCGCAGCCCGGAGCGGACGTCGCTCTCCGGCACGTGCGCGGCGACCTCCCGCAGGAACTCGGCGCGCGACGGGGCGGCCCGGCCCTCGCCCGCCGCCGCCAGCGCGGCCGCGACCGCCACCGCCACGGCGCCCGCGACCGCCTCCGGGTGGGCGTGCGTGGCCAGCGCGGAGAGCCGGGCCTGCTCCACGACCGCCTTGAGGTCGTCGTGGAACCAGGCGCCGAGCGGAGCGACCCGCATCGCGGCGCCGTTGCCGTAGGAGCCCTGCCCGCCGAACTGCCCGGTGGTGACGGTGCGCCAGTCCTCGCCCTCGCCGATGCGCCGCAGCACGCCGTGCATGGAGGGGCCGTACTTGCGCCCGTCGTCCCGCGCGTACTCGGCGGCGAACTCCCGTGCCAGCTCGCCCGGCCGGACCTCGCCGTGGGCCGACAGGTGGGCGAAGAGGACGAAGGCCATGGCGGAGTCGTCCGTCCACAGCCACGGCACGGGGCGCAACCGCCGGGCCGCCCACTGCGCTTCGACGTCCTCACCGCTGAGCGTGAACCAGCTGTCGCCGAACGCGTCGCCCATCACCAGGCCGTCCAGGGCCGCTTGGGCCGCACGGACGGTGCGGGCGGTGCGGGCGGGCTGCGGGCTGGTCATCGGGAACTCCTTCGAAGGGCGGACGGTCGGACCATCCTGCCGCCCGTCGATCTTGTCCGCGACCGGGTTGCCGGGGGCGCTGGAAGCGGCCCGGAAAAGAATTGGCGTGCGTCCGGGGCGGCTTGTTACGGTGGATCCGTTCCCGCCGATCGGCGCGGAACCGTCAGCTTGTACAGGACCCGGAGGTGAGTTCGTTGATGACTGTCATCGCGCAGGGCGCTGCCCGCACTCAGAAGACCATCAATCTCACCCCCGTGGTCTCCGGCTGACCTCACACCTCTCCGCGCGCCGCCGAGCGCGCGCTGCCGGGGCCACCCTGTGAAGGGTTCCCCTTGACTCTCTCTTCTTTCTCGCAGGCTCCGCTCGCGCACGCCCTCACCCCCTACGGCTGGGACGAAGCGTGGGCTGCCGAGTTCGCTCCGTACGCCGAGCAGGGCCTGGTGCCCGGCCGGGTCGTACGGGTCGACCGCGGCCAGTGCGATGTCATGACCGCGGACGGGATCGTCCGCGCCGACACCGCCTTCGTCACCCCGCACGACCCGCTCCGGGTCATCTGCACCGGCGACTGGGCCGCCGTGGAGGCGGCCGGAAACCCGCGCTACGTGAAGGCGTACCTGCCGCGCCGGACCGCCTTCGTACGGTCCACCTCCTCGCAGCGTTCCGAGGGGCAGATCCTCGCCGCCAACGTCGACCACGCCGTCATCGCGGTCTCGCTCGCCGTCGAGCTGGACCTGGGGCGCATCGAACGCTTCCTGGCCCTGGCCTGGGAATCGGGAGCCCAGCCGCTGGTCGTCCTGACCAAGGCGGACCTCGTCCCGGACCCGACCGCGCTGTCCTATCTCGTCGAGGACGTGGTGACCGCGGCCCCGGGCGTACAGGTGCTCACCGTCTCCTCCCTGACCGGCGAGGGCACGGACGTACTGGCCGCGGTCGTCGGGGACGGTACGAGCGTGCTCCTCGGGATCTCCGGCGCGGGCAAGTCCACGCTGGCCAACGCCCTGCTGGGCGCGGAGGTGATGGAGGTGCAGGAGGCCCGCGAGGTCGACGGCAAGGGCCGTCACACGACGACGACCCGCAACCTCCTCGCCCTCCCGGGCGGCGGCGTCCTGATCGACACCCCCGGGCTGAGGGGCGTCGGACTGTGGGACGCGCAGACGGGCGTCGGGCAGGTCTTCTCGGAGATCGAGGAGTACGCCGGGCAGTGCCGCTTCCACGACTGCGCCCACGAGGCGGAGCCGGGGTGCGCGGTGCTGGACGCCGTGGAGTCGGGTGCGCTGCCCGAGCGGCGGCTGGAGAGCTACCGCAAGCTGCTGCGGGAGAACCAGCGGATCGTCGCCAAGACGGACGCCAGGCTCCGCGCGGAGATCCGCCGGGACTGGCGCATGAAGTCGGCGGAGGGCCGCACCAACTACGCCGCGAAGCGCGGCGGACGCGCCTGACCCGCGGGCAGTACCGGAGCCCCGACCCGCCCGCAGCCCCGCCGCGCCCGACCCGCCCGCAGCACCGGAGCCCCGCCGCGCCTCGTCGCCCGGCGGGGCCGCCGGCCGTCCGCGTCAGGCGTCCACACCCCACGCGTGCACGCGCTCCGGGTGGATGCGGATGACCTCGGGGCTGAAGTGCGGGCCCAGGGAGTGGGGGCCGACCTCCAGCGTGGCGCGGCCGCGGATCTCGATCCCGCGGACGCGCCACGGCCGGGTGCTCACCAGATCGTCCACCACCAGCGAAAGCCGCGGATCGGCGGCGAGGTTGCGCCACTTCTTGCTCTCGCCCATCGCCATGCCGCCCACCAGGATCGTCCCGTCGTCCTGCGGGAAGAACCCCACCGGGTTCGCCTGCGGCTGCCCGGCCGGATCCACCGTCGCCAGCCGCCCCAGGTGCTGGGACCGCAGGTAGGAGAGTTCCGCGGCGCTGAATCCCTCGAACTTCCTCGTCATGCCGCCCAGCCTCGCAGCCCCGCCGCACCCGCGCATCGGCCACGGGTCCTAGGTCGTCGGCCTAGGTGTGTTGTCCGGGGAGGTTGGTGACGCGGCTGGCGGGTGTTTGGCCTTGGATGCCGGTGTGGGGTCGGTGGTAGTTGTACCAGTCGATCCAGTCG
>NZ_JBVHTP010000008.1:316479-401290 GCF_055565795.1 Streptomyces sp. NPDC028314 | reverse complement strand
GTACTGCAGGGGGGACCCTGTGGGAGAGTAGGACGCCGCCGAACAATCATTGTGGGAAAGCCCCGCACCTTATGGTGCGGGGCTTTTCTGCGTTCTGGGCCCATTCGAGGGCCCGAGGCCTGCACCCGGATGCCCGGCATGGTCTCAGGAGGTATCGGTGCCGGCGGCTCGTACTGTGGACGTATGGGCTATGACCTCGTCATCTTCGACAACGACGGCGTGCTGGTGGACAGCGAGCCGATCGCCAACCGGATCCTCGCCGGGTACCTGACCGAGCTGGGACACCCGACCTCGTACGACGAGTCGCTGCGCGACTACATGGGAGCCGCCGTCCACCGGGTGCACGATCTCGTCGAGGAGCGGACCGGACAGCGGTTGCCCGAGGACTTCGACGCGACGCTGCACGCGCGTACCGCCGCCGCGTTCGAGCGGGAGATCCGGCCGGTCGACGGGATCGAGGACGTGCTGGGCGCTCTCACCGCGCACGGGGTGGCGTACTGCCTCGCGTCCTCCGGGAATCACGAGCGGATCCGGGTCGGGCACCTGGCGGCCGGGATCGACGGGTGGTTCGAGGAGGAGTGGATCTTCAGCTCGGAGGACGTGGGCCGGGGGAAGCCCGCTCCGGACCTGTTCCTGCACGCGGCGGACCAGATGGGCGTCGCCCCGGCGCGGTGCGTGGTCGTCGAGGACAGTCCGCTCGGGGTGGAGGCCGCCGTGGCCGCCGGCATGCAGGTGCTCGGGTTCACCGGGATGATGCCGGCCGACCGGCTCGTCGGGGCCACCAGCTGCTTCGGGGACATGAAGGAGCTCATCCGGCTGCTCGGGCTGGAGGGCTGAGCCTCGTCTTCGCTCGTGGTTGCGGGTCGTTGTTCCGATTCGATAGGTGATCGCTCTACCCACGGGTAGCCCGCGCCCCTACGCTGAGCCGCCATGACAGAAGACGTGCGGCTGCGCCGTGGGCGCGGATCCCTGGGGTTCAGCTTCTTCGTGCAGGGCGTGACCTTCGCCCTGCTCGTGACGCGCATCCCGGCGATCCAGGACCAGTACGGGATATCCGACGGGCTGCTGCCCGTCTTCCTCGCCGCCGTGCCGATCCTCGCGGGGGTCGCGAGCGTCGCCACCGAGCACCTGGTGAAGCGGGTCCCGCCGAGCGTGGTGCTGAGGTGGGCCCAGCCGCTGGTGCTGCTGGCCCTCCTCGGGGTCGGGGCCGGCAGCCGGATGTGGCACGTGGCGGTGGCCCTGGGGGCGTTCGGGCTGTCCGTGGGAGCGCTGGACGCCTCCATGAACATGCTCGGGGTGAGCCTCCAGCGGGCGTACGGGCGCAGCATCATGCTGGGTTTCCACGCCACGTACAGCCTGGGCGGGATCGTCGGGGCGTCCGCCGCGTGGGCGGGGGCGCACTGGCACCTGGGGCTGTTCACGAGCTATCTGCCCGCGGTGGTGGTGCTGCTTCCGCTCGTGGTGGCCGGGAGCCGGTACTACGTGGACCACCGGGACGCTGCGGGCGAGGCGGAGAAGGGGCTGGGGGCCGGCGGGTTCAAGCTGTTGCTGCCGCTGTGCCTGGTGATGGCCTGCGCGTACATCGGGGATTCGACGGTCTCCAACTGGAGCGCGAAGTACCTCCAGGACGTGCTGGGGAGCTCGGAGCAGCTGGCGACCGTCCCCTACAACGTGTACATGGTGACCACGCTGATCGGGCGGTCGGTGGGGGACCTGGGCGTGCGGCGCTTCGGGGCCGTGGCCGTCGTACGGGCGGGGACGCTGGTCGCCGCCCTCGGGTTCGCGGTGGTGGCCGCCGCGCCCGGGGCGTGGACGGGGATGCTGGGGTTCACGCTGCTGGGGATCGGGTTGTGCGTGATCGTGCCGCAGACCTTCGCGGCGGCCGGGCGGCTGTTCCCGGGGGCGTCGGACACGGCGATCGCGCGGCTGAACATTTTCAACTACGTGGGTTTCCTGGTCGGTTCGCCGCTGGTCGGCGGGATCGGGGACGCGTGGAGCTACCGGGGCGCGATGCTCGTGCCGATGGTGCTGGTGTTGGTGACCTTGTTCCATGCCCGCTCGTTCGGCTCCGAGGGCGCCCGATACGGTGTCGGGCATGAGCGGCGTGCCGGTGACCGGGTTGTTGATGTGGGACGAGGCGGTAACGAGGTATGACTTCGGGCCGAGCCATCCGATGGATCCGGTGCGCCTGGCGCTGACCATGGGGCTGGTGCGCGCCTTCGGGCTGGACCGGGCCATGGAGGTACGGGCGGCCCCGGCGGCCGGGGATTCGACGCTGAGGCTGGTGCACCGCGAGGACTACGTCGCGGCGGTGCGCGAGGTGTCGGCCGATCCCGGGGCGGCCGACGGTTCGTACGGGCTCGGGACCATGGACGATCCGGCCTTCCACGGGATGCACGAGGCGTCCGCGCTGATCGCCGGGCAGTCGGTGGGGGCGGCGGAGGCCATCTGGCGCGGGGAGGTGCGGCACGGGGTGAACTTCGCCGGCGGGCTGCACCACGCGATGCCGGGCGGGGCCGCCGGGTTCTGCGTGTACAACGACGCGGCGCTCGCGGTAGCGCGGCTGCTGGAGCTGGGGGCGGAGCGGGTCGCGTACGTGGATGTGGACGTGCACCACGGTGACGGGGTGCAGGCGGCGTTCTGGGACGACCCGCGCGTGCTGACGATCTCGCTGCACGAGCATCCGCGGACCCTGTTCCCGCAGACCGGCTGGCCCGAGGAGACGGGCGGGCCGGGCGCGGAGGGCTCGGCTGTCAACGTGGCGCTCGATGCGGGGACCGGGGACGAGGGCTGGCTGCGGGCGTTCCACGCGACCGTGCCGGAGCTGCTGGCGGACTTCCGGCCGCAGGTGCTGGTGACCCAGCACGGGGCCGATACGCACTTCGAGGACCCGTTGGCCCATCTGGCGGTGTCGCTGGACGCCCAGCGGGCGGTCCAGGAGGCCTGCCACGAGCTGGCGCACGAGCACGCGGACGGCCGGTGGCTGGCGCTGGGCGGCGGGGGCTACGCGGTGGTGGACGTCGTACCGCGGTCCTGGACGCACCTGGTGGCCATCGCCGCGCACCGGCCGGTGGATCCCGCGTCGGCGGTCCCGGACGCGTGGCGCGAGGAGGTGTACGCGCGGACCCGGCAGCCGGCGCCGGCCCGGATGACGGACGGCCGGACGGTGTCGTGGCGCGGGTGGGACGCGGGCTACGATCCGGCGGACCGGACGGATCAGGCCGTTCTGGCGACCCGCCGGGCGGTGTTCCCGCTGCGCGGCATGCTCCTGTAGCCCTGCTGTGGCCCTCCGGTGGACGTGAAGCATCGTTACGCCAACTGTGGGGCTGTTTGCCGGAATTGATGAGCCGCCAGGTCCGGTGGGGCAGCATCGGCAAGGTGTTGAGCACCGGCGCGCTGCGTGCGCATCTGCTGGCCTCCCGGTTGGCCGGGCCCGTCGCCACTTCACGGGAGGAGAGCCTGCGCAGTTACCGGCTGTTCGCGGCGCGGGATCCGCGGGTGCTGCTGGGGCTGGACCCGGAGTGGGGCTGGGGCGAGGGCGACCTGCTGAGGCTGATGGCGGACAAGTGCGGGGTCTCGGCGGACCCGGCGCACGTCAGCGGGCCGGACGTGATCGACCCGGAGCGGACGGTGGCCGCCCTGGAGGCCTTCGCGGGGCGGCTGGGGGAGGCGGCGAGGGCGCGGTCGCCCCTGTTGTTCGGAACGGGGCATCCGCACCGCCTCCTGGGGTTCTACGCCAGTTTGGCCCAGGCGCTGTCGGCGGCGGGATGTGTTGTCCTCACCCCGGCGCAGGGGGTCCGTGTCGACATGGCGACCCGGTTCGGCGTACGCCCGCACCGCATCGATTACGTACGGGGAGTCGCACTGGTGCGGGAACCCGGCGCGCGGCCGCCGGGGAGTGCGACCGGCGTGCACACCCATTCGCCGCTGCCGGTTCGGATCGCCCTCGGGGCGCTCGCGGAGGGCGGGGGGCCGCTGCCGGGGTTGGTGGTGGGGGACCACGGCTGGGTCTGCGGTGCAGGTCAGCTCGGTGTGGAGGCGATCGGGCTGGCCGATACGGATGATCCCGCGTTGTTCGTCGGGGAGGCCGAGGGGCGGGTGTCGGTGGCCGTTCCGCTTGATGACGCGGTGCGCTCGGACTACTACCGGCCGCTGACTCGCTATGTTCTCGGCCGCGCGGGCCTGCCGGTGCGTCAGGAGTGGCCGTAGCTCCTCTTCCCCACTCGTATCACACGCCCCTACTCTGGGGAGTGAGCGTGCGACGACGGGGCGTAACCGGAGGGGAAGCCGGTGCCCGTCATGCGCGGAAGGTCAAGGTGTGTCATGGCTGCTGGCGAGAGGCCTCTCAGTGAGGTTCAGTTCCTGACCGTGGCGGAGGTCGCCTCGGTGATGCGAGTGTCGAAGATGACCGTGTACCGCCTGGTGCACAACGGTCATCTGCCCGCAATCCGGGTGGGCCGGTCCTTCCGGGTCCCCGAGAACGCGGTCCACGAGTACCTCCGAGAGTCCTATGTGGGGGTGGAGTCGGCCTGACTCTGAACCCGGCAGGCCCTCGGATTACAAGCTCAGAGCTCGGGACGGTAGGCTAGGCCGACGTAGGTCGTGTGGGCCCCGACGCCCCGCACCGAATGAAGAGAAGTGAGCGAGGGTAGTCGTGGGCTCTGTTATCAAGAAGCGGCGCAAGCGGATGGCTAAGAAGAAGCACCGCAAGCTGCTCAAGCGCACCCGCGTCCAGCGCCGTAACAAGAAGTAAACGGCAGCTGTACGTGTTCTCCGCAGCCCCTCCACCATCCTGGTGGAGGGGCTGCGGTGCAGCCGGGGTACTTCTTCGAGGGAGGCGCTGAGCTCGTGGGCAAGGTCGTACTCGTCACCGGGGCTGCCCGGCAGCTGGGGGGCCGCTTCGTGCGCCGCATCCAGCGGGACCCCGACGTCGAGCGGGTGATCGCGGTGGATGCCGTGAGCCCGCCGCACCGGCTCGGCTCGGCCGAGTTCGTGCGTACGGACATCAGACAATCGGCCATCGCCCGGGTGCTCGCGGAGCACACCGTGGACACGGTGGTCCACCTCGCCGTCACAGGCGGCAGTGCGGGGTCGGGCGGTGCGCGCAGCGCCGTCAAGGAAACGAACGTCATCGGGACGATGCAGCTCCTCGGAGCCTGCCAGAAGTCACCGACGGTACGACGGCTCGTGGTGAAGTCCAGTACCAGCGTGTACGGGGGCACCTCACGGGACCCGGCGGTCTTCACCGAGACCACGCAGCCCAAGTCGCTGCCGGCGGCCGGCTTCGCGAAGGACGCCGCCGAGGTCGAGGGATACGTACGGGGCTTCGCGCGAAGACGGCCCGACGTGGCCGTGTGCGTCCTGCGGTTCGCGAACATCCTGGGGCCGTACGCGGATTCCGCGCTCGCCGAGTACTTCTCGATCCCGGTGATGCCGACCGTGCTGGGCTACGACCCGCGGCTCCAGTTCGTCCACGAGGACGACGTGGTGGACGTGCTGCGGCTGGCGGCCGGGGAACCCCGGCGCGGGACGCTGAACAGCGGGACCTTCAACATCGCGGGCGACGGGGTGCTGCTGTTGTCCCAGTGCGCCCGGCGGCTGGGGCGGCCGACGGTGCCGCTGCTGCTGCCCGCCGTGACCTGGGTGGGTTCGGCGTTGCGCGCGGTCGGGGTGACGGAGTTCTCGCCCGAACAGATAAGGCTGCTGACGCACGGGCGGGTCGTGGAGACCTCCCAGATGCGGGACACCCTGGGGTTCGCGCCGATGTACACGACCGCGGAGACCTTCGCGGACTTCGCGCGGAGCCGGGGGAGCGGACTGCTGCCTCCGGAGCGGATGGGGCGGGCCGTGGACCGGGTGGCGGGGATGGTCGGCGGCGGCGTGTCGCGTGCGGATGTGTCAGGTGTGGGGCCGGCGGCTGAGGGAGCGAAGAGATAGTGGCGGACGCGAAGGTCATTCCGTTCGACGAGGACCGGCCGCGCCGGAGACAGCCACGGCGGGTGCGGGTCGCTCCGTCCGCGGCGCCGGAGCCGGCCGTTGAGCCGCCGGTGGCGGCCGTGGAGCCGGCGCCCGGGCCTGCCGGGGCGGACTGGGACCGGCGGATCGCCGGCGGGCTGGCGTTCCTGCGGCGGCGGATCACCGGGGAGTACGAGGTCGACGACTTCGGCTACGACAAGGAGCTGACGGACCAGGTCCTGATGTCCCTGCTGCGGCCCCTCTACGACAAGTACTTCCGGGTCGAGGTCAAGGGCATCGAGAACGTCCCGAAGGAGGGTGGTGCGCTGATCGTGGCGAACCACTCCGGGACGCTGCCGCTGGACGGGCTGATGCTCCAGGTCGCCGTGCACGACCACCACCCGGCGGAGCGGCACCTGAGGCTGCTGGCGGCGGACCTGGTGTTCATGCTGCCGGTGGTGAACGAGCTCGCGCGCAAGGCCGGGCACACGCTGGCCTGCGCGGAGGACGCGCAGCGGCTCCTGGAGGCCGGGGAGCTGGTCGGGGTGATGCCCGAGGGCTTCAAGGGGATAGGGAAGCCGTTCGGGGACCGGTACAAGCTGCAGCGGTTCGGGCGGGGCGGATTCGTGTCCACGGCGCTGCGCGCGGGAACGCCGATCGTGCCGTGCTCGATCGTGGGGGCGGAGGAGATCTACCCGATGGTCGGCAACGCCAAGACGCTGGCGCGGCTGCTGGGGGTTCCGTACTTCCCGATCACGCCGACGTTCCCGTGGCTGGGGCCGTTGGGTGCGGTGCCGCTGCCGACGAAGTGGACGATCCAGTTCGGGGAGCCGATTCCGACGGACGGGTATCCGGCGGAGGCCGCTGAGGATCCGATGCTGATGTTCAACCTGACGGACCAGGTGCGGGAGCAGATCCAGCACACCCTGTACCGGCTGCTGGTGCAGCGGCGGTCCGTGTTCTTCTGAGGCCCGCGTTCGGGCAGGGGAGCAGGCAGGGGGTGCGGGCGGGGCCGGATGGCCCCGCCCGCACCGTGTCCTGCGGTACTACTCGGCGTCCTCCGCCTGGATGCCCAGGCCCGGGAGCAGGCCGGGGAGGAGCGGCGGGAGGGTGATGTCCGGCTTCGGGAGATCCGGAGTGGCCGCCGGGGGCGGGGCCGACTGGCCCTGCGTCGGCGGGTGCAGCAGGTCGCCCGTACCGCCCAGGAGCCCGCCGCCGGGGGCGGGAGGCTTGGTGGTGCCCGGAGCCGGCGTGCTCGGGGGAGACGCCGCCGGGGCACCTGACGGGGGTGCGGAGTGCTGCTTTCCGGCGGGAGCGCTGGGCTTCGCCGAGGTGCCGGGGGAGCCGCGGGTCTGCTCCGGTGGCTTCGGCAGCAGGCCCTGGAGCGGCGCCACGTCATCGTCTATGGCCTGGAAGACCGACTCCACCTCGCCCCCGACGTCGGTGAGCTGCGCCGGGAGCTTCTCCCGGAGCCGGCCCCACGCGTCGCGGTGCGAGCGGGAGAACGACGACAGCGTCTGGATCGGGGCGAGTGAGCCGTCCCGTTCGTACGCCGCCTGGAGGAGCCGGTGGCCCTCCGCCGCATCGTGCTTCATGCCCGCCAGTGCTCGGCGGATCTCGCCCAGGGACTCGTGGTCCAGTACGCCCGTCCGGCCCCGCTCCATCAGCCTGCGGGCCTCGGACAGCCGGTTCGAGGCCTGGTCCAGGTAGAGCTCGCCCCGGTCCGAATCCTCGTCGGCCATGCCCAGCTTCAGGTCCTCCATGCCCCGTTTGATCGGGTAGAGGGAGTCACCGGGCAGGGCGTCCGTGCTGGCAGCGGCCACTCCGCTGAAGGCCCCGGCGGCCACACCCACGGTGAGGCCACCCGCTGCGATGCCCTTGGACCAGCGGGAGCGGGGCCGCAATTTCCGGAGCGAGTTCGCCCGGTGGGCGCCGCGGCCGGTCCGCTGTTCGGGCACCAGAGGGTCGGCGGCTGCGCCTCCGGCCCTCTCTTCCATCACCATGGCCTCCATGGCGGCGACGAGCTGGGCTCGTTGCACCACTTTGACCTCGGGGTCCAGCACCGGGCGCGGCATTCTTTCGCCGAGTACGCTCGCCAGGGCCAACAACCGGTCGTGGTCGGCAGGTTCGGCAGGTGCCTCGGACTGCTCGGCCGCCGGGTCCGGTTCCGAAAGGTCGGACGGGGTCCGATCCTCCAGGGCCTGGGCGAAGGCGTTCGCCCGCCGGTGCGGAGTCACGTTCGCGATCACTGGCGGCACCTCCTCTCGTCATGACGATCGACTCCCCAAGGTGTCCGGAAGGTTGCCTTCCTTGAGCACATCCACACTTTCGAGTGAGCGGCTTCGGGCAGGGCGTGTCCACAGGGAGCCTGCATTCCGCACAACGAGCGGCGCGGCACTTGGGTTACGGACGAAGGATGATCGGACCACAGCGTCATCGGAGTCATCGACAGGGGTTACGGGGTGTGAGTAGGGCCGCGGTCAGCGGGCGTCGTCGGGGAGCAGGCGGGCGAGCGTGCGGACCGCCCGGTACTGGAGCGTTTTGATGGCCCCCTCGTTCTTCCCCATGACCCGGGCCGTCTCGGCGACCGACAGGCCCTGGAGGAAGCGCAGGGTCACGCACTCCTGCTGCTGTGGGTTGAGTTTCCGTACGGCTTCCAGGAGGGCCGCGTTGGAGAGGGACTCCAGGACCGAGTCCTCGGGGCTGCGCTCCACCTCGTTGGCGTCGAGCATCTCGCCGGTGGTGACCTCCAGCCGGAAACGGCTGGACTTGAAGTGGTCCGCCACCAGGTTGCGCGCGATCGTCACGAGCCAGGCCCCGAAGTCGCGGCCCTGCCAGGTGAAGGTGGAGATGCGGCGCAGCGCGCGCAGGAAGGTCTCGCTGGTGAGATCCTCCGCGGTCGCCTTGCCGCCGACGCGGTAGTAGATGTAGCGGTACACCGTGTCGCTGTACTGGTCGTAGAGCCGGCCGAAGGCCTCGGCCTCGCCGGCCTGGGCGCGTTCGACCAGGTCCATCATGCGGGCCTGGTCGCTGTCCGCCGTGGGGCGGCGGGCGGCCGGCGCGCTCGTGCCGGTGGCGGTGCTGCTCGATCCTCCGCCCGCGCGGCCTCGTCTGCCCACCGTCGCTCCGCCGTCGGTCAGGGCATAGCAAGGACCGGCCGGGCCGAGGCCGGCAGGGACCGCGGCGGCGAAGGCGGGGACGGCGTACGCGGTGGGGACGAAGCCACGCAGGTGGTCGAGGACCGTTGCGCGCAGCGTAGCCAGGCCCGAGGCGTCAACCCCGACAGGTGGGTACACGGGACTCCCAGAGGCAGAGCTTCCATCACGTGCAGTGCGGGACCGTTCACCCGTCGTGGCGACAGATGGGCGGTGGCATGCGTTTGAGGAGAATAACGCTTCGTACAGGCAGCGCTACACCCAGTTGCTCAAATCACCGGTTCCGACACTTCTGTTGCGTGTCGAGGGCATATTCAGTCGCAGATGGTGATCGATTCTTGATCGGTTGGATGCGCGGAATGGAAGCTTCCACCGTGGCTCGCGACCGGGTCGGGCATGCGCGAGTGCCGCGCCGGACGCGCGGGTAAGGCTGCGGGAATGCCCTTGGGGCAGCGGGCCGGGAGCGCGCGAGAAGCCCCCCGGCGGGCGCCGGAGGGCTGCGGCGCAGGCCGGGAAAGGGGCGCCGGGGGCGCGGGAGGCTACTTGCGGCGGCGGTGCAGGGCGACGGCGGCCGCCGCGCCGCCGGCGATCGCGCCGACCCCGGCTGCGGCCGGGACGCCGACCTTCACGGCCTTGCGGCCGGTCCGATAGTCGCGCAGCCGCCAGTCGTGTGCGCGGGCATGCTTGCGCAGTTTTGTATCGGGATTGATCGCGTACGGATGTCCGACCAGGGACAGCATCGGGATGTCGTTGTGCGAATCGCTGTACGCGGCGCAGCGGTCGAGGTCCAGGCCCTCGGCGGTGGCCAGGGCGCGGACGGCCTCGGCCTTGGCGGGGCCGTGCAGCGGTTCGCCGACCAGCCGGCCGGTGTAGACGCCGTCCACGGACTCGGCGACGGTGCCCAGCGCTCCGGTCAGGCCGAGGCGGCGCGCGATGATCGTGGCGGTTTCGACGGGGGCGGCCGTGACGAGCCAGACCTTCTGGCCGGCGTCGAGGTGGGCCTGGGCCAGGGCGCGGGTGCCCGGCCAGATCCGCTCCGCCATGTACTCGTCGTAGATCTCCTCGCCGATCGCCATGAGTTCGCAGACCTTGTGGCCCTTGACGATGGACAGCGCGCTGTCGCGGGCGTCCTGCATGTGCTCGGGGTCCTCGACGCCGGCGAGCCGGAACCAGGCCTGCTGCCAGGCGAAGCGGGCGAGCTCGCGGCGCCGGAAGAACTCGCGCTTGTAGAGGCCGCGGCCGAAGTGGAAGATCGCGGCGCCCTGCATGACGGTGTTGTCGAGGTCGAAGAAGGCGGCGGCGAGGTCGTCGCCGGGCACCGGGAACTCGGGCTCGGCGGGCGCCTGCGGCTCCTCGGGGGCTTCCGCGCCCGGGGTGGCGGCGAGTGCGTCGGGCGTCGGCTCCGCGGCCTCCGTGAAGGGTGGCGCTTCGGCCTGAGCGGTCTTGCGCGCTGCCTCGGCCGAGGCCTCGCCTGCCAGCACGCTCCGCGCGGTCGCGGAGCGCCTACGGGGGGTGAGCCATCCCAGAGCGGCCATGACGCGAGCATAGCCATTGTGTTCGGGAGTTCTCGAACCGATGGGAAACGCGGGCGTGAACTCTTCGGAACCGGAAGCCGGGCCGGGGCCCGCCGGCCGGCCAAGGGCCGGGGGCCGGGGGCCGGGGCGGGGGCCGGGCAGGGGCGGGGGAGGGGTGGCGGCGGCGCGGGACAATGAGGACATGAGTCCTTTGCTGCGTCGTAAGGAAAAGAAGCGTCCCGGCGAGCGGATGGTCACGCTCATCGGGAAGCCGGGGTGCCATCTCTGCGATGACGCCCAGCTTGTGGTCGAGAAGGTCTGCGCCGAGACCGGAGCGCAATGGGAGAAGAAGGACATCTCGCAGGACGAGGAGCTCCACCGGCTGTACTGGGAGCAGATTCCGGTGGTGCTGGTGGACGGCGAACAGCACACGTTCTGGAGGGTGAATCCTGACCGGCTGCGCCGGGCATTGGAGGGCTGACCCCCCGGCCGGTTACCATCATGGGCGATTTGTGGGGACTCGGGGGCGTATCGATGAGGAGTGTGTACCGCTTTGCCCCCCTCGGGATTTGAACGGGTTCGGCCCGTTCCTGGTTCCGGCCCTGGACGCCCGGCCCGCGTGACCCCGGTCACTTTGCTCGGACAAAGCGGACACAATCTTTGTGCACGCGTTCACAAAGACATAGCCTGCATTCGACGGGGCGGTCTTGGGACAAGTGACCGCCTGCAGCCCCGCTCATCCCGCAGGAGCATCGTGGCAACTGGCCGAACTCACCGACCGGCGACCCGCAGCCGAGGTATTCCCGAGGCCACTGTCGCCCGGCTTCCGCTGTACTTGCGCGCACTCACCGCGCTCTCCGAGCGATCGGTCCCCACGGTGTCCTCCGAGGAGCTCGCGGCCGCCGCCGGAGTCAACTCCGCGAAGCTGCGCAAGGACTTCTCGTACCTCGGCTCCTACGGCACCCGCGGGGTCGGCTACGACGTCGAGTACCTCGTCTACCAGATCTCCCGCGAGCTCGGGCTGACCCAGGACTGGCCGGTCGTCATCGTCGGCATCGGCAACCTCGGCGCGGCCCTCGCCAACTACGGCGGCTTCTCCGCGCGCGGGTTCCGCGTCGCGGCGCTCATCGACGCCGACCCCGCGATGGCCGGAAGGCCGGTCGCCGGGATGCCGGTGCAGCACACCGATGACCTGGAGAAGATCATCGAGGAGAACGGCGTCTCGATCGGGGTCATCGCGACCCCGGCCGGCGCCGCGCAGCAGGTGAGCGAGCGGCTGATCGCCGCCGGTGTCACCTCCATCCTGAACTTCGCGCCGACCGTGCTGTCGGTGCCCGAGGGCGTGGACGTGCGCAAGGTCGACCTGTCGATCGAGCTGCAGATCCTCGCCTTCCACGAGCAGCGCAAGGCCGGGGAGGAAGCGGCTGCCGCCGCTGCCGCCGACGGGTCCGCCCCGGGCGCGGGTGCCGCGGTTTCCGAGGGCCCCGCGGGTACGGGCACCGGAGCCGCGCCGACCGCCGCCGTCGTACCGCCGGCCGGCCGGGCCGCCGCCGCGGCGCGCAAGGGCAACCCCGAGGGCGACGTTCCGGCGGTGATGCCGGCATGAGTCTGCTCGTCGTAGGGCTGAGCCACCGCAGCGCGCCCGTCAGCGTGCTGGAGCGGGCCTCCCTGTCCGCCGATGCCAAGGTCAAGCTGCTGCACGACACCCTCGCCGCCGAGCCGGCGGCGGAGGCGGCCGTGCTCGCCACCTGCAACCGCATCGAGCTGTACGCCGACGTGGACAAGTTCCACGCGGGCGTCGCCGAGCTGTCGACGCTGCTCGCGCAGCACAGCGGCGTGGCTCTGGAGGAGCTCACCCCGTACCTGTACGTGCACTACGAGGACCGGGCGGTGCACCACCTGTTCTCGGTGGCGTGCGGGCTGGACTCCATGGTCGTCGGCGAGGGGCAGATCCTCGGGCAGATCAAGGACGCGCTGGCGCTGGGGCAGGAGCTGCACACGGCGGGCCGGCTGATCAACGACCTGTTCCAGCAGGCGCTGCGGGTCGGCAAGCGGGCGCACTCCGAGACCGGGATCGACCGGGCCGGGCAGTCGCTGGTGACGTTCGGCCTGGAGCAGCTGGCCGTGCACGAGCCGGTGGAGAAGTGGGCCGCGGGCAAGCGGGCGCTGGTGATCGGCGCCGGGTCGATGTCCTCGCTGGCCGCCGCGACACTGGCGCGGGTCGGCGTCGCCGAGATCGTCGTGGCGAACCGGACCGGCGAGCGGGCGGAGCGTTTGGCCGAGATTCTGGTTGCCTCGGGCACCGGGGTGGCGGCCAGGGCCGTGCCGATGGCTTCGGTGGCCCGGGAGCTGACACGAGTCGACGTGGTCGTCTCCTGTACGGGCGCGACCGGGCTGGTGCTGACCGGCGAGGACGTGGGCGGCGCCGTGGCCGGGGGCTTCGCCCCGGACCCCGGGCCCCAGACGCCGGCCGGGCCGGACACCGCGGACGCGGCCGGGCTGGACCGGGACGTACTCGCCCGGCTCGTCGCCGCCGCCGAAGGCGGGCGCAGGCTCGCCGATGCCGGGGCCGTACGGGTCATCAGCGCTCCTGCCGAGGCCGACGGCTGCCCGGTGGCGCCCGAGGGGCGTTCCGCGCTGACCGGCGTCGACGCCAACTCCCTCGAACTGCACGGCACCTGGGCCGACCAGGGCGAGGCCACCGCGCAGCGGCAGCCCCGCAAGGGGGCCCGCAGCCAGGTGGACGTCCTGCCGGTCCGGCTCGCGCTGCTCGACCTGGCCATGCCCCGGGACATCGACGCCGCCGTGCACCGCATCCCCGGGGTGCGGCTCGTGGACATCGAGTCCCTCGCCGAGGCCTCCGCCGACGCGCCGATGGCCGCCGACGTGGACGCCGTACGCGGGATAGTCGCGGAGGAGGTCGCCGCGTTCGGAGCGGCCCAGCGCGCCGCGCACATCACGCCCACGGTCGTCGCGCTGCGCGCCATGGCCGCGGAGGTCGTGGCCATGGAAGTGGCCCGGCTCGACGGGCGGGTCCCCGATCTCGACGAACGGCAGCGGGCCGAGGTCACTCAGACCGTCCGCCGTGTCGTCGACAAGCTCCTGCACGCGCCGACCGTGCGCGTCAAGCAGCTCGCGAGCGAGCCCGGCGGCGCCGGGTACGCCGAGGCGCTGCGTGAACTCTTCGACCTCGACCCTCAGACGGTGGCCTCCGTCAGCCGGGCGGACGCGGCCGATCCGAAGAACGACGACCCAGGACGGGCATCATGAACACACGTCCCGACCAGCCCCTCCGGCTTGGCACGCGACGCAGCAAGCTGGCCATGTCGCAGTCCGGGCACGTCGCCGAGGCGGTACGGGCGGTCACCGGCCGGCCCGTCGAGCTCGTGGAGATCACGACCTACGGTGACGTGTCCCGCGAGCACCTCGCGCAGATCGGCGGTACCGGGGTGTTCGTCACGGCCCTGCGCGACGCCCTCGTGCGGGGCGAGGTCGACTTCGCCGTGCACTCGCTGAAGGACCTGCCGACCGCGCAGCCCGAGGAGCTGGTCATCGCGGCCATGCCGCAGCGGGAGGACCCGCGCGACGCGCTCGTCGCCCGCGACGGCCTGACCTTCGAGCAGCTGCCCGACGGCGCGCGGATCGGTACCGGTTCGCCGCGGCGCACGGCGCAGCTCAACGCGTACGCCAAGAGCCTGGGCAAGGTCGTCGAGACGGTCCCGATCCGCGGGAACGTCGACACCCGGATCGGGTACGTGCGCGACGGTGAGCTGGACGCCGTCGTGCTCGCCGCCGCCGGGCTCAACCGGATCGGCCGCGGTGACGAGGCGACCGACCTGCTGTCCGTGGACAACGTGCTGCCCGCCCCCGGCCAGGGTGCCCTGGCCGTGGAATGCCTCGCGTCCGACACGGACCTCATCGCTGCCCTCGGCGAACTCGACGACCCGTACACCCGGGCCGCCGTGACCGCCGAGCGGTCCCTGCTCGCCGCCCTGGAGGCCGGCTGCAGCGCCCCCGTGGGCGCGCTCGCCGACCTTCTGGCCGACGGGCAGATTGTCAATGAAATGCGCCTGCGTGGTGTCGTCGGAACGCTCGACGGCTCGACTCTCGTACAGCTGTCCACCACCGGTCCCGTGCCCCAGTCTCACGACGAAGCCATGGCGCTCGGCCGCGAACTCGCGGACGAGATGCTGGCCAAGGGCGCGGCCGGTCTGATGGGGGAGCGATCCCTTTGAACCCCTCACGTCCCACCACCTCCGCTTTTCCGGCGGTCGCCGCCCACGGGCACGTCACCTTCCTC
Source organism: Streptomyces sp. NPDC028314 (assembly GCF_055565795.1). Classification (NCBI taxonomy): domain Bacteria; kingdom Bacillati; phylum Actinomycetota; class Actinomycetes; order Kitasatosporales; family Streptomycetaceae; genus Streptomyces; species Streptomyces sp. NPDC028314. The sequence continues at coordinate 386,366 of NZ_JBVHTP010000008.1, read as the reverse complement.
GGTGCCGGCCCGGGTGACCCGGGTCTGCTGACGCTGCGCGCCGTCGAGGCGCTCGCCGCCGCGGACGTACTGATCGCGGAGCCCGAGGTGCTCGAGGTCGTACGCACCCATGCGCGTGCGGGTGTCGACACGCCGCAGCTGACGATCGCTGACGAGGCGTCAACGGCCGCCGGGGTGCCGGTGATCCGTGACGCCGCCAATCTTGTCATGGAGGCCGCGCGGTCCGGCAGGCGGGTGGTGCGCGCCGTCACGGGCGACCCCGGCCTGGACGGGAACGCCGCCGAGGAGATGCTGGTCTGCGCGACCGAGGGCATCCCCTTCGAGGTGGTGCCCGGTGTGGCGACCGCCGTCGGCGTGCCCGCGTACGCGGGTGTCCCGCTGAGCGGCAAGCTGGGCGCCGACGTGCGGTTCGTCGACGCGCGCAACGCCTCGGCGCGCTGCTGGAGCGAGGTCGGCACGAGCGACGGGATCCTCGTCGTCTCCGCCACCTTGGAGACCGTGTCCGCGGCCGCCGCCGAGCTGGTGTCGGCCGGGCGCAAGCCCGACACCCCGCTGACCGTGACGGTGGCCGGCACCACGACGCGCCAGCGGACGTGGAGCGCGACGCTCGGGACGATCGCCCAGGTCTTCAAGCAGGGCAAGGTACTGCCCTCGCCGGAGGGCTCGCGGCCGGTCATAGCCGTGGTCGGTGAGCACGGCGCCGCCGCGCGGCGCGAGGAGCTGGCCTGGTTCGAGTCGAAGCCGCTGTTCGGCTGGCGGGTGCTCGTACCGCGCACCAAGGAGCAGGCCGCCTCGCTCTCCGACCAGCTGCGTTCCTACGGCGCGGTGCCGCACGAGGTGCCGACGATCGCCGTCGAGCCGCCGCGCACCCCGCAGCAGATGGAGCGGGCGGTCAAGGGTCTGGTGACGGGCCGCTACGAGTGGATCGCCTTCACCTCGGTGAACGCCGTGAAGGCCGTCCGGGAGAAGTTCGAGGAGTACGGGCTGGACGCCCGTGCCTTCGCGGGCATCAAGGTCGCCGCGGTGGGCGAGCAGACCGCGGCCGCGCTGGTGGAGTTCGGCGTCAAGCCGGACCTGGTGCCCAGTGGCGAGCAGTCGGCCGCCGGTCTGCTGGAGGACTGGCCGCCGTACGACCCGGTCTTCGACCCGATCGACCGCGTCTTCCTGCCGCGTGCCGACATCGCGACGGAGACGCTGGTCGCGGGCCTGATAGAGCTCGGGTGGGAGGTCGACGACGTCACCGCCTACCGGACCGTGCGCGCGTCGCCGCCGCCGGCGGACACCCGCGAGGCGATCAAGGGCGGTGGCTTCGACGCCGTGCTGTTCACCTCGTCGAGCACCGTGCGGAACCTGGTGGGCATCGCCGGGAAGCCGCACAACGTGACCGTCATCGCGTGCATCGGGCCGGCGACGGCCAAGACGGCGGAGGAGCACGGCCTGCGGGTCGACGTGCTGTCTCCGGAGCCCTCGGTGTCGAAGCTGGCGGAGGCGCTGGCCGAGTACGGTGCGGCGCGCCGCGAGGCGGCCAAGGAAGCCGGCGAGTCGGTGGCGCGGCCGAGCGAGCGGCGGCCGGGTGCGCGCAGACGCCGTACGACGTGACGTGATCTGACGTGACCTGAGCGGTTCAGGGGTGGGGCCCGGGTGCGCGAGCGCCCGGGCCCTACGCTGTTCCTGACTGTTCTCGATGCTCGAAGAGGCGACTGAAGATGAGCGCGTACGGATCCTTCCCCGGCTCGCGGCCCCGTCGGCTGCGCACCACCCCGGCGATGCGGCGGATGGTCGCGGAGAACCGGCTGCACCCCTCGGACCTGATCCTCCCGGCGTTCGTACGGGAGGGGATCAGCGAGCCGATCGCGATCTCGGCGATGCCGGGGGTCGTCCAGCACAGCCGGGACACGCTGCGCAAGGCCGCTGCGGAGGCGGTGTCGGCCGGCGTCGCGGGGATCATGCTCTTCGGGGTCCCGGCGGACGAGAACAAGGACGCGCGGGGTACCGCGGGCACCGAGCCCGACGGGATCCTGCAGCTCGCGATCCGCGATGTGAAGGCCGAGGTCGGCGACGACCTGGTGATCATGTCGGACCTGTGCCTGGACGAGTACACCGACCACGGCCACTGCGGTGTGCTGGACGAGCACGGGCGGGTGGACAACGACGCCACGCTGGAGCGGTACGCGGAGATGGCGCAGGTGCAGGCCGACGCGGGCGTCCACGTCGTGGGGCCGAGCGGGATGATGGACGGCCAGGTGGGCGTGATCCGCGACGCGCTGGACGAGACGGGCCACGAGGACGTGTCGATCCTGGCGTACACGGCGAAGTACACGTCGGCGTTCTACGGGCCCTTCCGGGAGGCCGTGGCGTCCTCGCTCCAGGGTGACCGCAAGTCCTACCAGCAGGATCCGGCGAACGCCCGGGAGTCGCTGCGGGAGCTGGCGCTGGACCTGGAGGAGGGCGCCGACATGGTGATGGTCAAGCCGGCGGGCCCGTACCTGGACATCCTGTACCGGGTCGCGCAGGCGGTGGACGTGCCGGTGGCCGCGTACCAGATCAGCGGCGAGTACGCGATGATCGAGGCGGCTGCCGAGCGCGGCTGGGTGGAGCGGGACCGGGCCATCCTGGAGACGCTGCTGGGGATCAAGCGCGCGGGCGCGGACACGATCTTGACCTACTGGGCGACCGAGGTCGCCCAGTGGCTGCGCCGCGAGGGCTGAGGCGGGGCGGGTTTGCCGGGCGCCGGGCCGCTAGCAGCCGAGGCGCCTGACGGCCTGGTCGGCTCCGGCCTGCCAGCCGTTCCAGTAGGTGGTGCTGTGGTCCGCGGTCTTGGCGGCCTGGGGACGCTGGTGGCAGTTCACCCTTTCTGCCGCGCTCGCTTCCCGGTAGCCGTTCGCGAAGCCCTGCTGGAAGTCCCGCCGTTGCTGCCTCGTGTCCTGGGGGGTCGCGGGCTGGGTGGCCTGCGGCTTGGAGGGCGGAGGAGGCTTGGCGGCTCCGACCTTGCAGTTCAGGAAGGCGAAGGACTGGTTCTCGTTGACGGCGAGAACGGTGTAGTCGACGTTCTTCTGGAAGCGGGTCACCTTGAAGTTGCCGTTCGCGTCCACGTTCAGGTCTTCGGTGGTCTGGCCGTCGTTGAGCTTGCGGGGGGCGTCGAGGCCCTCCCCGGTGATGGTGACGGACATGCCGTTGGCCGCGGGGGTGACGGTGCAGCTCGCGGCGGGCACCGCGGCGAGGGCGGACGGTGCGAGGAAGGCGGCGCCGCCGAGGGCGACCGAGGACGCGAGGAGCGAGGTGATCAGGGTGCGTCGCGTGCGTTGCGTACGTCGGTGCATGAGGTGACTCCCGTAAGGCCGGGGCGGCTCCGCGAGCCGCCTGCCCCCTTTCTTCATCCTGCGCCGGGCGCTCGGGGGTGTCGAGCGGGCGGTCGCGGTCGGGCGCGGACAGGCGCACTCTGGAGGTCTAGGGCGATCTGGAGGTGATGCACCATGTCCACACTCGTCGGATGGCACGTGGAGCTCGAATTCACCGAGGAGGGCAACCGGACCAGTGCGGCGGCCCTGGTACGGCTCGGTGACGGCTCCGAGATCAGGGCGCACGGTTACGCGATGCGCCATCCTTCCGACCCGGACCAGCTCCGGGTCGGCGAGGAGATCGCCGGGGCCCGGGCGATGATGGACCTCGCGTCCCAGATGCTGCAGAAGGCGCACTCGGAGATCGACGAGGCCACCGGACGGCATTCGTACCCGCTCAACCGCTGACCGGCACGGCCGGCAGGACCGGCGGGGGCGTCCGCGAGAGCAGCGGCGGACGCCTCCGCCGCGTCCGGGCGCCCCTCAGCGCGTCCGGTGGCGGAACAGCAGCCCGGTGAGGCACACCGCGCCGGCCCCGATGGCCGCGCACCAGGTCAGCGCCACCCAGGGGGTGTTCCCCGTCGGCTGCGCCAGCAGCAGCCCGCGCAGGGATTCGATCACCGGGGTCAGCGGCTGGTGCCCGGCGAAGCCGTGCAGCCAGCTCGGCATGGTGTCGATGGGGACGAACGCGCTGCTCGGGTACGGCAGGAACATCATCAGGAACGTGAAGCCTCCGGCCGCCTCCGGGGTGCGCGCGAGCAGCCCCAGGGCGGCCGCCAGCCAGGAGATCGCGGTGATGTAGGCGACCAGGAGCCCGAGCGCGGCGAGGAAGCCGGCCGGGCCGGCCTGCGGGCGGAACCCGATCGCGAGGGCGACCAGCAGGACGAGGCCGGTCGAGAGCAGGTTGCGCAGCACGGACGCGGTCACGTGGCCCGCCAGGATCGGGACGCCGCCGACGTCCAGGGAGCGGAAGCGGTCGACCGCGCCGCTCTCCATGTCCAGGGTGACGCTGACGGCGGTGCCGGCCGCGCCGAATCCCGCGCAGAGCAGCATGGCGCCGGGGACCACGTAGGTCACGTACGCGGTGCCGGTGTCGATCGCCCCGCCGAAGAAGTAGACGAAGATCAGCATCAGCATCACGGGCAGCATCAGCGCGGTGACCAGCGCTTCCGGGTTGCGGCGGCTGATGCGCAGGCTTCGGGCGGCCATCGTGGCGGCGGTGGTCACAGCAGGGCTCCTTCCCGGGGGCCGGCCCCGGCCTCGGCCCCGGTCAGGGCCAGGAAGACGTCGTCGAGGGTGGCGCTGGTGACGGTGAAGCGGTCGACGCGTTCGCGGTCGGGGTCGAGTTCGTCGAGCAGGGCGCGGACGTGGTGGGCGCTGCCGTCCGTCGGGATGCCGAGGGTCAGGTCGTGCGGGGCGTGGTGGACCGCGCGCGGTGCGAGGTGGTCGTAGGCGGCGCGGCTGCTCAGGACGAGGTCGAGGCGGTGGTCCGCGACGCGGGACTTCAGCTCGGCGGCGGTGCCTTCGGCGACGAGGCGGCCGGAGTCGATGACGGCGACGCGGTCGGCGAGCCGGTCGGCCTCCTCCAGGTACTGGGTGGTGAGCAGGACGGTGGTGCCGTCGGCGCGCAGTTCCCGTACGCAGTCCCACAACTCCTGGCGGCTGCGCGGGTCGAGGCCGGTGGTGGGCTCGTCGAGGAACAGCACCTCGGGGCGGGCCACCAGGCCCGCGGCGAGGTCGAGGCGGCGGCGCATGCCGCCCGAGTACGTCTTGACCAGGCGGCCGGCGGCGTCGGCGAGGCCGAAGCGGGTGAGGAGCTCGTCGGCGCGGCTGCGGGCGGCGGCGGGCGCGAGGCCGGTGAGGCGGCCGGTCATGCGCAGGGTCTCGGCGCCGGTCTGGAGTTCGTCGAGGGCGGTGAACTGGCCGGTGAGGCTGATCGCGCGGCGGACGCGGGCGCGGTCGGCGGTGATGTCGTGGCCGGCCACGCGCGCGCTGCCGGAGTCGGCGGCGGTGAGGGTGGCGAGGATCCGGACGGTGGTGGTCTTGCCCGCGCCGTTGGGGCCGAGGAGGGCCAGGACGCTGCCCCGGGGGACGGCGAGGTCGATGCCGTCGAGGACGCGGAGTTCCCCGTAGGACTTGGTGAGGGCGGTCGCCTGGATGGCGGGGCCGCGGCTGCCGGGGGTGGTTGCGGGCATGGGCCCACACTCCCTTCTCCTTCTGCGTATGCCTTACGCTCTTCTGCGTAAGTAATACACAGAACTAGGATGGCGGTCAACCAGGTACCGAGTACGAGGAGCACGATGGCGAGGGACCCGGAGAGCACCGGTGGTGGGACCGGACTCCCGGCCAGCCTGGAAACGGCCTGGGGCCTGCGCGAACGCCCCGGCAAGGGCCCGCGGCCCGGACTGAGCCTGGACCGGATCGTCGAAGCGGCCATCGGGCTCGCCGCCCGCGAGGGCGTGGAAGCGGTGTCGATGGGACGGGTCGCCAAGGAACTCGGCGTCTCCACCATGTCGCTGTACCGGTACGTGGCCGCCAAGGAGGAGCTGTACATCCTCATGGCCGACACCGGATCCGGGACCCCGCCCCCGCTGCCCGAGGGGGAACAGGGCTGGCGCGAGGCGCTGTCCGCCTGGGCCTGGCAGCAGCGCGAACTGCTCCACCGCAACACCTGGCTGCTGCGGATCCCCATCACCGCGCCGCCCGCGAGCCCGAACCAGGTCGCCTGGATGGAGCGGGGCCTGGCCGCGCTCGGCGGCACCGGGCTGCACGAGGGCGAGAAGCTGGCCGTGCTCACCCTCGTCGGCGGCTTCGTCCGCAACGAGGCCACCCTGACCGCCGACATGATCGACGCCATCGTCAAGAGCGGGATCGCCCCCGACCAGGTCATCGGCCGCTACGCCAACACCCTCGCCCTGCTCACCGACCCCGAGCGGCACCCCGCGCTGACCCGGCTGCTGGAATCCGGGGCCCTGAGCCCGTCCGCCGGTCCCGGCGACCCGGACTTCGCGTTCCGGTTCGGGCTGGAGCGGCTGCTGGACGGGCTGGCGGCGCTGGTGGCGCGCCGCTCCGACGAGGGCTAGGGCCCGTCTTCCGGATCGCCTGATCCGGAAGACGGGCCCTGGGCCGGGGCGTTGCCCCCGGCGGCCTAAGCGGCGGCCTAAGCGGCGGCCTAAGCGGCGGCCTTGGGGCAGGTCACATGGGCGAACTTCGAGGTGACGGTGTACGTGTCGTTGGGGACGCCGGTGAACTCGAAGAAGCCGTCCTTGATCGTCACGAATGTGTCCACGACGGCGCCCTTGGAGTTCTTCAGCGTGACCGTCTCGGCCTCCGGGAACCCCCTGCCGGACACGCCGTACGTTTGTCCCGGGCCCTTGGTCACCGTGCAGGTGATGGCGCCGTCGTCGTCGTTGTTCGGGACGAACTTCCGGCAGAGCGCGGTGCCGCTTCTCGCCACGACGCGGTAGTTGTCGTTCGGCATCCCGGTGACCTCGAAGAATCCTCCGCTGATCGCCTGGGTCACGCGCCTCGTGGAGCCCCGCAGGCTCTGCACGATGACTTTTTCGCCCGCTTTGAATCCGTTGCCCGACACGCCGAAGCGGCCACCAGGGCCTTCGGTCACCATGCAGGTGGCGCCGGGCACGGCTGCCACCGCCGCGCCGGCCGCCGGGGCGGCGGCCGCGGTCCACCCGCCGAAGGCCGTCGCCGCCGCGAGTGCGGACACGATGATCTTCTTGCGCATGGGCTTCTCCTTGCTTCAGACGGTCCAAAAGACCGGAGATCCGGAGCTGCGGCACTGCCTGCTGCCCCGGCGGAAGACGTGACCCCGATGCCCCACCCGATCATCACTATTCCACCGGGTGCGCCGGCCCGCATGCGGGGGCTCCCGCTCCTGGTCAGAGGCTCAGCGGCCCTCCGCCCGGTCCACGCGGGCCGCGAGCCGGGACATCGCCCGGGCCAGCTCCGAAGCCGCCCCGACCGGGACGATCGCCGCGCGGCCGGGCACCCGTACCCCGCCCGTCAGGGCCACCCGGGTGCCGCCGCCCGGCTCGGGGGCCGCGGCCATGCCGATGATCAGGAACCGGCTCTGGAGCCAGCACCAGCCGGGGCGCAGCACCCCGCGGAAGTGGGCGCGCAGCCCGTACTTGCTGCGGGCCAGCGCCTCGACGCGGTCGCCGGTCACCCGGAGCACGCGCACGCCGCGCATGTCCGGCTGGAAGCGGCCGAACTCGCCTTCCAGGTCGCCCATCACCGCCCACACGGCGGCCGGTTCGGCCGGCAGGACCTGCTCGACCACCCGTGCCCCGGGCACGCCGGCGGCCATGATCCGCAGTCGCCCGACCTCGTCCACTGTCATGAGAACCACGCCTTCCGGAAGCTCGTACGGGCCCGGTGCAGCCGGGACTTGGCGGTGCCGGGCGCCACCCCGAGGAGGGCCGCGGCGGACTCCTCGTCCAGGCCCTCCACGTCCCGCAGCACCAGGACGGCCCGGTGGTCCGGGGAGAGCCGGGCCAGTACGTCGTCGATGTCGGCGGCCAGTTGCGGATCGCCGCGTCCGGGTACGTCGGGCAGCTCGGCGGGGCGCGCCCGGGCCGCGCGGCGGGCGATGCGCACCGCCTCGCGGACCGCGATGGCCCGCACCCAGCCGTACAGGGTCTCCGGGTCCCGCAGCGAGCGCAGGGCCTTGAAGACCGCGATCAGCGCCTCCTGGGTGGCGTCGGGGCCGTCGGACAGGGCGATCGGGGTGCAGATGCGGGCGATGTACGGGGTGAGGTGGTCGAGGAGGTCGTGCAGCGCCAGGGTGTTCCCGGCGCGGGCGGCCCGTGCGAGCGCGACCCCGCGATCGCGTTCGGCCGGGGTCACCGGGCGCGCGCCAGCCGGGCGGCGGCCCAGCCGAAGCCGAGGCAGGCGGGGGTGTAGAGGGCGAGGTTCAGCGCGGAGAAGGGGCCCTCGGGGGTGTCGAGCACCCCGGCCGCCCAGCCCAGGCCCGCGAGCCCGCGGACGGCCAGCCCGGCCGCGACGGCGGCGGTCACCAGGCGGGTGGCGGGGCCGCCCCGGCCGCGGGCGTGCGCGAGTACGGCGGCGGCGCCGGTGAGGGTGATCGCGGCGAGCGGCAGCACGACCGGCGGGGCGAAGGACACCTCCATGCCGAGCACGGCCAGCGACAGGGCCCGCTCGTCGGAGGCGGGCCAGGTCTGCCCGGTGGCCCAGTACAGGTGCGCCAGGCCGTCTACGGCCAGCAGGGCGGCCAGCGCGGTTCCGGTGCGGCGGCGGGTGGTGACGTTCATGCGTGCTCCCCCTGGGGTGGTGAAGGCCAACACCCCAAGGAGGAAGCGGGAACGGGGAACGTTCCTGTGGGCCGCGTCACAGGGAGGCGGCCCGGGCAGGAGCTATCCGCCGACCCAGTCCGTCAGCCGGGCCCAGGCCCCGGGGGCCAGGGAGAGGGTGGGACCGTGCGGGACCTTGGAGTCCCGTACGTGCACCTGGCCGGCGGCGCAGTTGCAGGTGGCCACCTCGACGCAGGCGCCGCCCTCGTCACCGCTGTAGCTCGACTTGTGCCAGGCGACGGCCACTTCCAGGCACTGGCCGCCCTCGCTGCCGCTGTAGCTGGACTTGAACCACACGAGTTCGGTGCTCATCGCTCTCCTAGCAGCCGGTCCAACAGGTCCCTCGTCTCATCGAAGTTGAGGGCCTGGGACCGCAGCATCGCATACTTCTGGGTGAGGATGCTGACCTCATTCGGGTCGCGAACGAGGATGCTGCCACGCTGGGTTTCCGAGTAGGCCAGGTGCTGGTGCTCGGGGGTCTCCAGCAGGGTGAACGGGCCGTCGAGGCCGGCGTGGGCGGTGATGCCCAGACGCAGTACCTGGAGGGCGATGCCCGGGCGGTCGGCGCAGGCGCGCAGATGCCGGACCTGCTCCCGGTGGACCGCGTCACCGCCGATCCGGTCGCGCAGGGCGGCCTCCCAGATCACGAAGCTGAGGGTGGGCGGGGCCGGGCGGCGCAGTATCTCCTGGCGCTTGATGCGGCGGGCGGTCTGGAGCTCGATCCACTCCTCCCCGTGGTAGGGGACGCGGCAGCCTAGGACCGCGCGCGCGTACTCCTCGGTCTGGAGCAGCCCCGGCACGGTGAGCGTGTCGTACCAGGACAGGGCGAGGGCCTCCAGCTCGCGCTCCATGTACTCCTCGGCCCACGGCGGGATGCTGTCGACCTCGGGCATCTTGTTCGCGGCGACCGTCAGTATCCCGGGCAGCCCCAGGATCCGGTCGATCCGCTCGGCGACATCGGGCATCAGGACGCGTCGGCCCTGCTCGATGGAGGCCAGCGTCTCGATGTCCATCGAGATTTCCAGGGCGAGTTCGCGCTGGGTCAGTCCTTTGGCGAGTCGGGCGACGGCGACCATCTCGCCGACCATCTTCATCGCGGTCGAATTGGGCCGAGCCCTTTTCCTTGGTGGCATGCAACCGAACTCCCCACCTGCGCCCGAGTGATAGCCGTACCAACCCGTACTCAGTGAGGAGTACGGGTCGGCCGTCTCACACACGCTAGTCACGCAGGGCGACGATTGTCCCGTGAACGTGAATATTCAACCCGCCCTGATGCGGGAGCGGTTCTATCCGCGCAGTCGCCAAACACCCCGTGCCGCAAGGCAGTTCACGGCGGAGACACTTGACGCGTGGGATGTCACATCACGCCGGGACGACCTGTTGCTCTGCGTGAGCGAGCTGGCCACCAACGCCCTGCTGCACGGCGTCCCGCCCGGCCGCGGCTACCGGCTGCGGCTGCTGCGCTTCGAGGGCGTCGTCCGGGTCGAGGTGCACGACAGCGGCGGCGGGCGGCCCCGGATCGAGGCGCGGGACGCGGGGGCCGAGCACGGGCGCGGGCTGCTGCTGGCCGCGGCGGTCGCGGACCGGTGGGGGGTGCTGCCGCGGGTGCCGGGGAAGGTGGTGTGGTGCGAGTGCGACGCATGAAGAACCCCCGCGGCCCTGACGGGCGGCGGGGGCTCTCGTACCGCGCTCGGGGCGCGGCGGGCGTCAGAGGCGCTCGGGGGTGCGGATGCCCAGCAGGGACATGCCCTTGCTCAGGGTGCGCGCGGTGAGGTCGCACAGGAACAGGCGGTTCTCGCCCACGACCAGCTCCGGCTCCGGCTTGATCACCGGGCACTCCGTGTAGAACGTCGTGAACAGCGAGGACAGCTGGTAGAGGTACGCGGCGACCTTGTGCGGGGCGTAGTCCGCGGCCGCTTCCTCGATCAGCGCGCCGAAACCGTCCAGGTGCAGGCCCAGCGCGCGCTCGGCCGGGGCCAGCTCCAGCTCCGGGTGGGCGGCCGGGGAGCGGTCGCCCGCCTCGGCGGCCTTGCGCAGGATGGACTTGATCCGGGCGTAGGCGTACTGGAGGTAGACCGAGGTGTCGCCGTTCAGCGAGACCATCTGGTCCAGGTCGAACTTGTAGTCGCGAGCGGCGGAGGTGGACAGGTCGGCGTACTTCACCGCGCCGATGCCCACGTAGAGGCCGTTCTCGACGATCTCCTCCTCGGTGAGCAGGTTGCGCTCGGCGTCCTTTTCGCGGACGACGGCCGTGGCGCGCTCGACGGCCTCGTCGAGGAGGTCGACCAGCCGCACGGTCTCGCCCTCACGGGTCTTGAAGGGCTTGCCGTCCTTGCCGAGGACCGTGCCGAAGGCCAGCTGTACGGCCTCGACCCCGTCGGTCAGCCAGCCGGCCCGGCGGGCCGTCTCGAAGACCATCTTGAAGTGGAGGGACTGGCGGGCGTCGACGACGTAGATGAGCGTGTCGGCCTTCAGGTCGCCCACCCGGTTGCGGATCGCGGAGAGGTCGGTCGCGGCGTAGCCGAAGCCGCCGTCCGACTTCTGGACGATCAGCGGGGTCGGGTTGCCGTCCGGGCCCTTGTACTCGTCGAAGAACACGCAGAGCGCGCCGTTGGAGCGGACGGCGACGCCCGAGTCCTCCAGCAGCTTGCAGGTCTCGACGAGCATGTCGTTGTAGCCGGACTCGCCGACCACGTCCGGGTCCTGGATGTCCATGTCCAGCTTGTTGAAGACGGAGTAGAAGTAGATCTTCGACTCGTCGACGAACCGCTGCCACAGGGCCAGCGTCTCGGCGTCCCCGGCCTGGAGGTCGACGACCCGGGCGCGGGCCCGCGTCTTGAACTCCTCGTCGGAGTCGAAGAGCGCGCGCGAGGCCTTGTAGAGGCGGTTCAGGTTCGACATGGCCTCCTCACCGGAGACCTCCTCGCCCGACTTGTGGTCCAGCTCGTGCGGGTGCTCCAGGAGGTACTGGATGAGCATGCCGAACTGGGTGCCCCAGTCGCCGATGTGGTGGCGGCGGATGACCTTCTCGCCGGTGAACTCCAGGATCTCGACCATCGCGGCGCCGATCACGGCGGACCGCAGGTGGCCGACGTGCATCTCCTTGGCCACGTTCGGCTGCGCGTAGTCGATCACCGTGGTGCCGGCGTTCGCGGCGTACGGCACGCCGAGCCGGTCGTCGGCGGCGCGGGCGGCCAGCGTCTCGATGATCGCCCGGTCGGTGACGGTGATGTTGAGGAAGCCGGGTCCGGAGACCTCGATCTCCTTGATCAGGTCACCCTCGCCGCCCGCCGGGATGCCCTCGACCACGGTCGTCGCGAGCTCGCGCGGGTTGGCCTTGGCCTTCTTCGCGAGCGCCAGGATGCCGTTGGCCTGGAAGTCGGCCCGGTCGCTTCGTCGCAGCAGCGGGTCGGCGCCACCGGCCTCCGGCAGAGCCGAGGCGAGGGCGTCCGCGACGCGCTGATCGACGGAAGAAGCGAGGGAAGGGACCGAGGCCATGAGCTGCCGTTCCTGTGAGGTTGTGCCGGTGGGTGCACTTGGTTGTTCCGACAAGTGCCGAGTATCCCACGCGCGCCCCTTCCCTTTCGCGGGATATCGAGGGCGGGGAGCAACCCCGTAGTGCCTCGTTCCGTCTGGGAGAATGGCTGAAGCCAGCATTCGAGATAGAAGGACGTGTCGTGGCTCAGAGCAGCACCGAGACCGACTGGGTCTCCCGTTTCGCGGACGAGGTCATCGCCGAGGCGGAGCGCCGAGCACCCGGCAAACCTCTCGTCGTCGCGTCCGGACTCTCCCCCTCCGGCCCGATCCACCTGGGCAACCTGCGCGAGGTGATGACCCCGCACCTGGTCGCGGACGAGATCCGCCGCCGGGGCATCGAGGTCCGGCACGTCCTGTCGTGGGACGACTACGACCGCTACCGCAAGGTCCCGGCGGGCGTCGAGGGCGTCGACGAGTCGTGGGCCCAGCACATCGGCAAGCCGCTGACCGCCGTCCCGGCCCCGGCCGGGTCCGCGTACGGCAGCTGGGCCGAGCACTTCAAGGCCGCCATGGTCGAGGCGCTGGCCGAGCTGGGCGTCGAGTACGACCCGATCAGCCAGACCGAGCAGTACACGAGCGGTGTGTACCGCGAGCAGGTGCTGTTCGCGATGAAGCACCGCGGTGACATCGACGCCGTGCTCGACCAGTACCGCACCAAGCAGAAGCCGGGCGGCAAGAAGCCCCAGCAGAAGCAGGTCGACGAGGCCGAGCTGGAGGCCGCCGAGGGCTCCGGCGCGGCCGCCGAGGACGACGGCAGCGCGGGCGAGGGCGGGTACTTCCCGTACAAGCCGTACTGCGGCGAGTGCGGCAAGGACTTCACCAAGGTCACCTCGTACAACGACGAGACGACCGAGATGACCTACGTCTGCACCGAGGACGAGTTCACCGAGACCGTCAAGCTCAGCGAGTTCAACCGCGGCAAGCTGGTCTGGAAGGTCGACTGGCCCATGCGCTGGGCCTACGAGGGCGTGATCTTCGAGCCCTCCGGCGTCGACCACTCCTCGCCCGGCTCGTCCTTCCAGGTCGGCGGCCAGATCGTGCACATCTTCGGCGGCGAGCAGCCGATCGGCCCGATGTACGCGTTCGTCGGCATCAGCGGCATGGCCAAGATGTCCTCCAGCAAGGGCGGGGTCCCGACCCCGGCCGACGCGCTGAAGATCATGGAGCCGCAGCTGCTGCGCTGGCTGTACGCGCGCCGCCGCCCGAACCAGTCCTTCAAGATCGCCTTCGACCAGGAGATCCAGCGGCTCTACGACGAGTGGGACAAGCTGGAGTCCAAGGTCGCCGACGGTTCCGTGCTGCCCGCCGACGCGGCCGCGCACACCCGTGCCGTCCGCACCGCCGCCGGTGAACTGCCGCGCACCCCGAGGCCGATGCCGTACCGGACCCTGGCGTCCGTCGTCGACATCACCGCCGGCCACGACGAGCAGACCCTGCGCATCCTCAGCGACCTGGACCCGTCCACGCCGCTGACCTCCCTCGACGAGGTGCGGCCGCGCCTGGACCGTGCCGAGAACTGGATCACCACCCAGGTCCCGGCCGACCAGCGCACGCTGGTCCGCGAGGAGCCCGACGCGGAGCTCCTGTCCTCGCTGGACGACGAGGGCCGCGAGTCCCTGCGGCTGCTGGTGGACGGGCTCGACTCGCACTGGTCGCTCGACGGGCTGACCACCCTGGTCTACGGCGTGCCGAAGGTCATGGCCGGGCTGGAGCCCGACGCCAAGCCGACGCCGGAGCTCAAGGTCGCGCAGCGGACGTTCTTCGCCCTGCTGTACCGGCTGCTCGTGACCCGGGAGACCGGGCCGCGGCTGCCCACGCTGCTGCTGGCCGTCGGAGCGGACCGGGTGCGCAAGCTGCTGGCCGTCTGACCCGCCCGTACGACGCGCAAGGGCCCGCACCCCCAGGGGGTGCGGGCCCTTCCGCGTCGTGTGCGGTGGTGTCTCCTGGGCTACGCGATGTGTTCGCTCTCCAGGTCGCGTTGGAAGCGCTGCTTGAGGTCGGGCATCATCCGGCTGATCGTGGAGAAGCTGCGCGGGTGCACGATCCCGTGGCGGTCCGAGAGGTATATGTCCACCTGCTCGGGGCTGGGGAGCTTGCCGTTCTCCTCGATGTACTCGCGGAAGACCTGGTACGCGGCCTCCGCGAACTTCACCTCGTCGATGTCCGGGTCCGGCTCCAGGACGCCTTCGCGCGCCTCGTCCGGGCGCGGGGCCGGGATCGGCAGCTCCTGCTGCTGCGGCTCCTGTTCGTCCGGGCCGGTCGGCGGCATCACCGGGATCGGCTCCAGGCCCTCGACGTACTGGGGGTTGTAGCCGCCCTCGTACGCCGCCTGCGGGGCCAGCGGCGCCGCGAACCAGGCGCTGTTGTGGGCCGCCGGCATGGCCGTCGGGTCCACCGCGAAGGGCGCGGGGGCCGGGGCCACCACCGGTACCGGCTCCGCGGGACCGGGCCGGACGGGCTGCTGTGCCTGGCCTGCCTGGCCCGCCTGGCCCTGCTGCGGCTGGCCCTGCTGCTGTGCCTGGCCCGGCTGCACGGGCTCGGCCGCCTGCGCGGCTTCCGGTCCCGCTGCGGCCTGCGCCACGGGCTCGGCCGCCGTGAGGGCCGGGGTCTCGGGGAGGGCCGGGGTCTGCGGGAGCGCCGAGACGGTGGACGGGGCCGGGGGCAGCAGCGCGGGGTCGATGCCCGCCGCCGCCAGACCCTCCGGAGCCGTCTGCGACAGCGGTACGCCGATCCGGGCCAGCCGCAGCGGCATCAGCGCCTCCACGGGAGCCTTGCGGCGCCAGGCCCGCCCGTACCGCGCCTGGAGCCGCGCCTGGTAGATCAGCCGGTCCTGCTCCATGCCGACCGCCTGCTCGTAGGAGCGCAGCTCCCACAGCTTCATCCGGCGCCACAGCTTGAAGGTGGGTACGGGCGACAGCAGCCACCGCGTGATGCGGACGCCCTCCATGTGCCGGTCCGCGGTGATGTCCGCGATCCGGCCCACCGCGTGCCGGGCCGCCTCCACGGTGACCACGAACAGGATCGGGATCACCGCGTGCATGCCCACGCCCAGCGGGTCCGGCCAGGCCGCCGCGCCGTTGAACGCGATCGTCGCCGCGGTCAGCAGCCAGGCCGTCTGGCGCAGCAGCGGGAAGGGGATGCGGATCCAGGTCAGGAGCAGGTCCAGCGCCAGCAGGACGCAGATGCCCGCGTCGATGCCGATCGGGAACACCAGCGAGAAGCTGCCGAAGCCTTTCTGCAACGCCAGCGCGCGCACCGCGGAGTACGACCCCGCGAAACCGATCCCCGCGATGACCACGGCTCCGGCGACCACGACACCGATCAGTATCCGGTGCGTACGAGTCAGCTGCATCGCGGCCACGCGCGGTCCCCTCCCCTTGTCGAGCTACGGCAGGCACAGCGTACGGGTGCTGCACGAATGACTGGATGTCAGCCCCGCTGTCGCCCAGCGGCCGGTCCTGGTGCCGGTCCTACTGCTGGTCCTACTGCCGGCGCTGGTGCGGGTCCTACTGCTGGGGCTGCGGCGACTGCGGCTGCTCCGGAGCCTTGGACTGGTCGGCCGGCTGCGAGGGCTGCGCCGGCGGCTGCCCCTTGCCCGCCGTGTCGACCGAGGCCACGATCTCCTTGGCCGCCACGATCGCGTCCTGGAGCAGCTTCGCCTGGTCCGGGGCTCCGGCGCCCTCGTACGCGGCGCCGTTGTAGTCGAGGGTGATCGCGACGTTCTGGGTGCGCACCAGGATCGTCGTGTTGAAGAAGTCGACGTCCTTCTTCACGCCGTAGACGACCGAGGTGCCCTCGTCGCCGATCCCGCCGGCCGGCTCGGCCTTGACGTCGTGCGCGCCCTCGGTCTTCTTCGCCGCCTCGATCTGCTTGTTGTACTGGTCCGTGGCGCGCTTGTTGCCGCTGCCGAGCGAGGCGTGCGAGTCGTAGCGGACCAGGGAGATCGACAGCCAGCGGTACTGCGAGCCCTTCAGGCCGTCCTCGTCGAGGCCGTTCCAGGAGCAGCTGGCGCGGCTGGACAGGTCGTTCGACTTGGTGGCCGTGCCGTTCTTGTCCTTGGCCTGCGGGACGAGCGACTCGATGGTCTTCGTCTGGATCGCCTTGCAGGGGTCGGGCAGCGTGGAGTACGCCACCTTCTCCAGCTGGGCCGAGACCTTCGGGGCCGGCTTGGCGGACGAGGAGGAATCGGACTTCTTGCCGTCGTCCGAGCCCGAGGCCTTGCCCGAATCGGAGGAGCAGCCGGCGACGGTGAGGATCACCGGGACGGCTGCGCAGGCGAGAACTCGGGTGAGGAGCGAGGCTGATCGGTGCATGGTTCCTTCAGACGTTGGGGGCTTCTTACGGGCGCGTTGGGGGCGCGGGGTCCCGGGCAACGGTAGCCCGACCCGGCGCCCGGCTGCTGTGCGCGCCGTCACGCGGGCCCCGTACGCCCCTCGGGTCGGGCGGGGTCAGTTGTTGAAACGCTCGACCAGGGCCTGTGCCAACTGGCTCACTTTGTCCTGGGTTTCCGCGCTGGACGGGACGATGCCGGGGAGCGCGGGCTGCACGCTGTACTCGACGGTGACGATGACATTCGAGGTACGGAACACAATCCGCACGGTGCGCGACTGCGCGGCGCTGGCCCCGGCGGCGCTCAGCTTGTCCTCGACGTAGGCCTCGTTGCCGAGGTCCTCCAGGACGCGGGAGCCGAGCTCGGGCGGCGCGGTGGGGGTGGGCGTGCCGCTGGGGGAGCCGCTGGGCGGGCCGGCCGGGGCGCCGCCGGGGGCCGGGCCGCCGGCGGGCGGGGCGCTCGCGGCAGGGGGTGCGGAGGGCGCGGTGGAGGGTGCGGGGGAGGAGCCCGGCGCGGGGGCCGAGGGGGCGGCCGAGGGGCTGTGCGTCGGCCCGGGGAAGGGCAGGTGGGCCTCGGTGAGGCGGCGTACGAAGACCTGGTGGGCCTTGTCGTCGTCGCTGGCCGTGGCGCGGTCGTACGAGACCACGCGCTCGAACCCGACCGACAGCAGCAGCGTCTCCGAGGGGGTCTGCCCGCTCCAGCGGCAGCCGACGCGCCGGTCCCCGTCGTACGAGGCGTCCGCGATCCCGGCGTACAGCTGCTCGCGCTGCTCCTCGGTGAGGCTGTCGGCGGGGGGCAGCATGGCCTTGAGCCGCTTCCCGTCGGCGGCCTTGCAGGGCGCGGGCAGGACGCGGTACTTCCCGGGTTGTGCGGGTGCGACGGCGTTGCCGCCGGCCTTCGCGTCGGTGGTGCTCCCGGTGTCGTTCCCGTCGGTGCACCCGGTGAGGCCGGTGACTCCGGCCACGAGTGCGGTGAGCATCGCGATGCCTGGCAGGAGTGGCCGCCGTACCGCCTTGCGCTGCACGTCCAATGGCTCCCTTCGACCGGCCGGCCGCCCGGCGGTCAGGAAAATGCGTTGCCGCGGCTCGGGCGCGGATGGACACAATGTCTATCGCACACGCTGGTGCTGGCGCCGGTCCCTTGTCTGGTTTGGGGTCAAGAGCGAGGCTTTTTGCGTATTCCGACTTTCCTGTGGTTAACGGGGTATTGAGGCTGTTATGTCGTATGTAGAGGTGCCCGGGGCGAAGGTCCCGATCCGGATGTGGACGGACCCGGCGTCCGTCGAGGACAGCGCGATGCAGCAGCTGCGCAACGTCGCGACCCTTCCCTGGATCAAGGGTCTTGCCGTCATGCCCGACGTCCACTACGGCAAGGGTGCGACCGTCGGCTCGGTCATCGCCATGAAGGACGCGGTCTGTCCGGCGGCGGTGGGCGTGGACATCGGCTGCGGCATGTCGGCGGTGAAGACCTCCCTGACGGCGAACGACCTGCCGGGGGACCTGTCGGGGCTGCGCTCGAAGATCGAGCGGGCGATCCCGGTGGGGGCGGGCCTGCACAGGGAGCCCGTGGACCCGGGGCGGCTGTACGGCTTCGAGGCGAAGGAGAAGGCCTTCGACGACCTCTGGCAGCGCTTCGACTACATCACCGACTCGGTCAAGTACCGCCGCGAGCGGGCCGCGAAGCAGATCGGCACCCTCGGCGGGGGGAACCACTTCATCGAGTTCTGTCTCGACGAGTCGGGTTCGGTCTGGCTGATGCTGCACTCGGGATCCCGCAACATCGGCAACGAGCTGGCCGACCACCACATCGGCGTGGCCCGCGGCCTCGCGCACAACCAGGGCCTGGTCGACCGGGACCTGGCGGTGTTTCTGGCGGCCACCCCGGAGATGGAGTCGTACCGCAGCGACCTCTTCTGGGCGCAGGAGTACGCCAAGTTCAACCGCGCCGTGATGATGAGCCTCTTCAAGGAGGTCATCCGCCGGGAGTTCCGGAAGGCGAAGGTCTCCTT
Source organism: Streptomyces sp. NPDC028314 (assembly GCF_055565795.1). NCBI lineage: Bacteria > Bacillati > Actinomycetota > Actinomycetes > Kitasatosporales > Streptomycetaceae > Streptomyces > Streptomyces sp. NPDC028314. Next base: position 367,826 of record NZ_JBVHTP010000008.1, on the reverse strand, counting down.
CGAGCAGGAGATCAGCTGCCACCACAACTACGTGGCGGAGGAGCGGTACGACGGCATGGACCTGCTGGTCACGCGGAAGGGCGCGATCCGCGCCGGCAGCGGTGACTACGGGATCATCCCGGGGTCCATGGGGACGGGCTCGTACATCGTGAAGGGGCTCGGCAACGAGAAGTCCTTCAACTCGGCCTCGCACGGCGCGGGCCGCAAGATGAGCCGGACGGCGGCGAAGAAGCGGTTCTCCGCGCGGGACCTGGCGGACCAGACCAAGGGTGTGGAGTGCCGTAAGGACTCGGGCGTCGTGGACGAGATCCCGGGCGCGTACAAGTCGATCGAGCAGGTCATCGACCAGCAGACCGACCTGGTGCAGGTCGTGGCCAAGCTCAAGCAGGTCATCTGCGTCAAGGGCTGACGCCCGGACGCGGAGTCGGGGGAGTGGAAGGGCCCGGGCCGGTGACGGTCCGGGCCCTTCCGCGTGCACGGGTCCGGCAGTGGCGTGATTTCATCGGCCTGAATCAGTCGGGTGGGTCCTTGGGGGGAAGTCTCGTGGCGGGGTATCGGTGGGTTGCCGGAGCGGTCGTGGCCGCGGTGGTGCTCGGGGTGGCCGGATGTACGTCCGAGCCGGCGGCCAAGCCGCTGAGACCGGCTCCGCCGGCGGCGCCCGAGGTGCCGATGGTGATCAGCAGGGCGCAGGCCGAGCAGGTCTTCTCCACGTACGAGTGGGAGCAGGGCGCCTCGCTCAACCGGCGGGACAGCGACGCGATCGCCAAGGTGGAGACGGGGCCGCTGCTGGCACAGAGCCTGACCACCTACGAGCTGCTGCGGCGGCACGGGAACTGGGGGGTGGAGGCCAGGTTCCACCGGCCGGACTTCCTGATCCCGGCGGAGCGGGACCAGCCGGGGTACCCGAGGTCGTTCGCCGTGGTCAGCAGTGGTGCGTCCGAAGAGAAGAACGACCGGGCCTCCGCGCTGCACTACTTCGTGCAGGAGGCGCCGGGGGCGCCGTGGAAGGCGGCCGTCATGTCCTGGCTGACCGCCCGGCAGCCCAGGGCGCTCCAGCCGGGTGAGTTCGCGGACACCTCCCAGGACCGGCACGGCTTCCGGGTGCGGGAGAAGTCGATCGCGACCGTGGGCCGGAACGCGGCGGACGCGGTGGACCTGTCGCCGGCCGCGGCCGAGAGCCGGAAGGTGTGCGGGAAGTACGCCGAGTACCTGAGCTTCACCGCGCCGCGCGAGGAGACCGGGAGCAAGGACTTCGTGCCCGGCGAGCTCACGAGCGGGGTCGTCGAGGCGTACAACGCGGAGTACCCGACGCTCGCCGGGGCCACCACCCACGGCTATGCCTTCGAGGAGACGGGCCCGGAGCTGCCGGTGCTGCGGCTGGCGGACGGGAAGTCGCTGGTGACCTGCTCGTACGTGCGCACCGAGCACTTGGCGGCCAAGGCCTCGTACACCTTCAGGTTCGGGAAGGGCGGGGACGTGGACGTGCTGCTGGGCGGGGAGGCCAAGTCGTGGAAGAAGGCCGACGTGCGGCGGAGCCTGACGGCGACCTTCGAGGTGCCGGCGGACGGCCCGGCCGAGGGGGTCGGGTGCAACTGCCTCAAGCCGGGGCTGATGTCGGCCGAGGCGACGCCCAAGTAGGGGCGAAGGCCGCCGGGCTGAAGCCGGCGGCCCTCATGCCGCACCTGCGGTCGGCGAGGCTGGTCCAGGGGTGTCCTGCCGGGGTTACAGCTCGCGGTGGACCTTCGTGTTCGAGGCCTGGGCGCGGGGGCGGACCACCAGGAGGTCGATGTTGACGTGGCTGGGACGGGTCACCGCCCAGGTGATGGTGTCGGCCACGTCGTCGGCGGACAGGGGCTGCGCGACGCCCGCGTAGACCTTCTCGGCCTTGTCGGCGTCGCCGCGGAAGCGGGTCTTCGCGAACTCGTCCGTCTTGACCATGCCCGGGGCGATCTCGATGACGCGGACCGGCTGGCCGACGATCTCCAGGCGGAGGGTCTCGGCGATGACGCGGGCGCCGTTCTTGGCGGCGACGTAGCCCGCGCCGCCCTCGTAGGTGGAGTGGCCGGCGGTGGAGGAGAGGACGACCACCGTGCCGTCGCCGGAGGCGGTGAGGGCCGGGAGCAGGGCCTGGGTGACATTGAGCGTGCCGATGACGTTGACCTCGTACATCGTGCGCCAGTCGGCGGGGTCGCCGGTGGCGACGGGCTCGGCCCCGATGGCGCCGCCGGCGTTGTTGACCAGTACGTCGACGGAGGGGTAGCGGTCGAGGGAGGCCGCGAAGGCGTCGACGGCGGCGCGGTCGGTCACGTCGAGGGCGTGGGCGGTGGCCTCGTGCCCGGCTTCGGTGAGCTCGGCGGCGAGGGCTTCGATGCGGTCCTTGCGGCGGGCGGTGAGGACGACGTGGTAGCCGGCCGCGGCGAGCTGCCGGGCGGTGGCCGCGCCGATTCCGCTGCTCGCGCCGGTGACTACGGCGGTTCGGGTGGCCGTGCTCATGGACGGGGCTCCTCGTTCGTACGGACGACTTCCGGCCAGCATATGCGGGTGGGCGGATGCCGCCGGTTGGCCGTCCGGTGGGCCCGGCTCGCCCTCGATCGTGTGATGGTCCGACCGGTGGGGGCGGCGGCTGGCTAGCGTCCGCGCGAGGAGGTGGTGGCGGTGCGCCGTGGTGCCGTACGGAGTGTGGTGGTGGCGGGCTTGCTGGTGCTCGGCGGGGCCGGGAGCGCCGGGGCGTGGGCCGGGCCGGAGGCGGACGTCGCCTACCACGGCCGGGTCTCGCTGGCCCACGGGCAGCTGAGGGTCTTGCTGGTTCCGGAGAACGAGGGGCCGTCCGAGCTGCCCGATGCCACGGTGCGGTTGCGGCTGTCGGCCGATCTCGCGCCGCGGCAGGAGCTGGCGGAGGGCTGTGCGCGGGCAGGGCTGCGCGAGGTGGTGTGCGAGACGGGCGCGCTGCCGCTGCACGGGCGGGGCCGGCACATCGGGCTGCGGCTGGAGCTGGCGGAGCCGGTGCCGGAGGTGGTGCTCCGGGTGGACACGTGGTGGAACGGCGGCGCGACCGACCGCAACCACAACAACAACGAGCACGCGGTGCTGGCCCTGGACACGGGCGACACCTACGCCTTCTGAGCCGGGCCTCCGGGGGTCTCGGGGGTCTCGGGGGCTTCCGGGGCTCCGGGGGGTTGGGCTTGGGGCTGGGCCTGGGCTTCGGCTTGGGCTTGGGCTGGTTGGGCTTCGGCCCCGGCCTGGGTCTGGGCTTCGGTTTGGGGGAGGAGCCAGGTCGCGGTGGCCGCCGCGATCTCGGAGTCGCCGGCCCGTTCCGCGCTCCAGGCGAGGTATCCGTCGGGGCGTACGAGCACGCACGCCGTACGCCGGTCCGTGCGCCAGTGGTGGTGGGCGAGCGGGGCTCCGGGCGGGGTGGCCCGGCCGGGCGGGGTGATGAGGACGAAGCCCCCGCCGCGCAGGGCCTCGTACAGCCGCAGGCCCCCGGCGAGCGGCAGGTCGGGGACGCGGCGGCCGGCGGGTGAGGGGCGGCGGGTGCCGGGTGGCGGCGGGTAGGCGAGGGCGAGGCCGGTGAGGACGCCGAGGGCGCGGTCCCGGGCGGGGCCGATCCGGGCCAGCAGGGCGGCGCCCAGCCTGCGGGAGGCGCGGCGGACGGGGTCCTTGACCATGACGGCCCGGACGAGTGCTCCGCTGGTGCGCAGGACTTGGCGGCCGACGGGGTGGCGCTCGCGGTCGTAGCTGTCGAGGAGGGCTTCGGGGTCCGGGGCCTGTCCGCGCAGGACCGCGGCGAGCTTCCAGGAGAGGTTGGCGGCGTCCTGGAGGCCGGTGTTCATGCCGAGGCCGCCGGCCGGGGAGTGGACGTGGGCGGCGTCTCCGGCGAGGAAGACGCGGCCGACGCGGTAGCGGGGGACCTGGCGTTCGTCGCTGTGGAAGCGGGACATCCAGCGGGGGTCGTGCATGCCGTGGTCGGTGCCGAGGGCCTGGCGGGTGATGGCCCGCAGTTCGTCGAGGTCGACGGGGTCGCCCGGTTCGCTCGGGGCGGCGTCGGAGTCGGTGTCGCGGAGCCAGGCGATGGCGCGGTACCAGCCGTCGCCGAAGGGGACGAGGAAGGCGAAGGCGTGGGCCGTGCCGTTGGCGGTGAGGACGTTTTCGGGCGGGTCGGTCAGGCGGACGTCGGCCAGCACCATGGAGCGGACCACGGCCTGGCCGGGGAAGGGCAGGTCCAAGGCCTGGCGGATGGTGGAGCGGACACCGTCGGCGCCGACGACGTAGCGCGCGCGGATCTCCTGGGCTGCCTGCGGGGTGGCGGGTGTTCCGTCGGCCGGGGCAGGGGTCTTGCCCGGGGTTTCGGCGGTGAGGGTGACGCTGTCCTGGGTCTGGCGGAGGCCGGTGATCCGACAGTCGTACCGGATGTGCACACCTGTGGACAGTGCGCGGCGCTCCAGCAGTTTTTCCGTCTCATATTGAGGGGTGATGAGCACGAAGGGGTAGCGGGAGCGCAGCTGTCGAAGGGAGAGGGTCGTGCCACCGAAGGGGCGTGCCCGGTCGATCCGTTGGCCGGTGGAGACGAGTTCGTCCGCGAGGCCGCGGGCGTCGAGCAGTTCGAGGGTGCGGGCGTGCACGGCGAAGGCTCGGGTGAGGTTGGCGGCGGTGCGGGGGCGTCGTTCGACGAGGGTGACGGAGAGTCCGGCGGCGGCGAGGTCGCCGGCGAGCAGGAGTCCGGTGGGCCCGGCGCCGACGACGGCTACGTCGACGATGTCCTCAGCGGCAGTCATGCTCGGGAAGTCTGCCAGCCGGGGACCGCCCCCGCGGTGAGTTACGCGGCGGTGCCGTCGCCGAATTCGGCGACCGCTTCGTCGACGATCCGCTCCAGCCGGGCGTGGTGGGCGCCGCGCCAGTAGACGCGCTCGCAGTCGGTGCACTGCGCGAACACGTCGTACGAGCGCTGCGTGCCGTGTTCGAGGCGGTCGCCCACGCTGTCCTTGTCGGCCGAGCGGAGCGGGCCGTTGCAGGCGGAGCAGCGGGTCCAGGGCGCGAGTACGGGGGCGAAGCGGCTGAGGACGTCGCGCAGTTGCTCGTCGGGGTTGTCGCTGTAGACGTAGGCCCCGGCGAAGATCTCGCGGCGGCGCAGCAGGCCGCGGTCGCGGGAGAGCAGGATGCGGTTCTCGGCGGCGGAGCGGGTGGCGAGCGCGGGGTCGCCGATGTCCTCGTTCTCGTACGCGGCGTCGACGCCGAGGAGGCGCAGGCGCCGGGCGAGGGTGCCGAGGTGGACGTCGAGGAGGAAGCGCAGCGGGGTGCCCGGGTTCTGCTGCGGGACCTGCTGGGGACGGTCGACGCCGAACACCTCGACGGACTCGCCTGCCCGGGGCACGTACGAGACGGGCACCTCCTGGCCGTCGACGAGGAGTCGGCCGACCTCGGTGAGCGGGACGCCGGCCGATTCGACGACGTGGCCGAGGCTGGAGGCGCCGTCGGTGGTCGTCGGCACGCGTTCGGCGCGCCGGCTGGGCGGGGCGAACACGTGCAGTTCGGGGGCGAGGGTGAGCTGAATGCCGGGTCCGTTCACAGGCCCAGCATGCCATTTGCCGACCGTGCGGCGCGGCCGAATTTACCCGGCCGCGGTGGCCTCGTCGTAGGCCTCGCGGTGGGCGCTGACGTCGTCGAAGTGGTTCTCGGCCCAGAGCTTCACGGAGGAGAGGAGGCAGGCCAGGCTGCCGCCGAGCTCGGTGAGGCGGTAGTCGACGCGGACGGGCACGGAGGGGGTGACGGTGCGGGTGACGAGGCCGTCGCGTTCGAGGGAGCGGAGGGTCTGGGTGAGCATCTTCTGGCTGACGCCGGGGATCTTGCGGCCGAGGTCGCTGTACCGCATGGAGCCCGTCTCGGCTTGGCGGAGGGCGCTGACGACGAGGCCGACCCACTTGTCGCTGATGCGGGCCAGGAGCTGGCTGGTGGGGCACTCCTTGACGAAGGCGTCGTAGGCGGCGCGGGCCGCGTCGCGGCGGGCTTCGGCGGTGCGGGTGGCCATGGGTGCCCACTTCCGGGTCGGGTACGCACTCCGAAGTACGTACTTACGAAAAGAGAGTACCTCTCCCTAGGTTAGTGGTCATCGGGAACGGCCGAACGGAGTCGGCCGGAGCGCCAAGCCCGAACGAAGCGATGACCGAAGCGAACGGGGAGAACGATGAGCGAGCAGACGAACGGGCAGACGAACGGCACGACGGCAAACGGGACGGCGAACGGTCGGGCGAACGGGACGACGATGTGGGCGGCCGTGGTGGACGTCTTCGGCGGTCCGGAGCGGGTGGAGGTGGCCGAGGTCGCGATCCCGCGGCCGGCGCCCGGGCAGGTGCGGATCCGGGTCCGGGCCGCCGGGCTGAACCCGGTGGACGGCGCGGTACGGGCCGGGGTCTTCGGCGGCGAGGGGCAGCGGATCGGCTTCGGCTGGGACGTGGCGGGCGAGATCGACGAGGTCGGCCAGGGGGTGACGGGCGACTGGAGCGTCGGGCGGCGCGTGGTCGGCCTCCACTACGGCCCGGTGAAGCCGCTCGGCACGCACGCCGAGTACGTGGTGCTCGACGCCGGGGCGGTGGCGGCGGCGCCCGCGACGGTGGACGACGCGGCCGCGGCGGTGCTGCCGCTGAGCGGGCTGACGGCGGCCCGGGCCGTGGACCTGCTGGGGCTCGCCCCCGGTTCCACGGTACTGATCACCGGCGCGGCGGGGGTGGTCGGCGGCCTCGCGGTCCAGCTGGCCGCCCGGGCCGGGCTGGTGGTGACGGCCCTGGCGGGGGCGGAGGACGAGGAACTGGTGCGGTCGCTGGGCGCGTCCGGGTTCGTGCCGCGCGGCTCGGCGCCGGCCGCGCCGGTGGACGGGGTCCTGGACGCGGCGGTCCTGGGCGAGGCCGCGCTGGCCTCCGTCCGCGACGGCGGGGTCTACGTGGGCCTGCGCCCCCACGGCGCCCCGGCGGCGGAGCGGGGCATCCGGATCGCGGAACAGGAGGTCGCCGCCGACGGCGCCCACCTGGCGCGGCTGGTGTCGCTGGTCGACGCGGGCGCGCTCCGCCTCCGGGTGTCGGACACGCTCCCCCTCGCCGACGCCGCCAAGGCCCACGCCCTACTGGCCCAGCCGGGCACCCGCGGCCGCCTGATCCTCCTCCCGTAGCCGACCCCGCCTGCGCCGCGGCCCCGCCTTCGCGCTCCGCGGGGCCCGAAGCCGCACCCGCCGGGCACCCGGCCCCGGGCACGCGGCTTGGCGGGGCCCGGGCCGGACCGCCGGGCACCCGCCCCGGGCATCCGCCCCGGTCAGGGCCGAGCCCGGCCCCGCCGGGGCGCGGACGTCCGGACCCGGCCCCGGCGGCGTGCCCGGAGCTGCGCCCCGGCGGCGTGCCCGTGCGGGCCCGCCCCGCCGGGGCGGGCCCGCACGGGCATTCGGGCCCGGGCGCGCGGGCCCGGGCAGCCGGGCTGCGGGCGCCGGGGGCGGGTCAGGGCTTGGGGTGGAGGGGGAGGTGCCAGTCGTTGCTGGGGTGGGGGGTGCCTGGGGGGTACTCGAAGTCGAACGCGCCCAGGCAGGTGAGGCCCGCGCGCCGGCACACCGCGTTGGACGCCGGGTGGTCCACGCCCGGGAAGGCGTGGAGGTCCGGGCGGGAGCCGTGGGCGGTGGCGTAGGCGATGAGTTCCGTCAGCGCGGCCGCCGCCAGCCCCCGCCCCTGGAACTCCGGCAGGACGGCCCAGCCCGTCTCGTACACCGGCCGGCCCTGCCACTCCCGCTCCCAGAAGCCGATCGAGCCCGCCGTCTCGCCCGTCCCGGCCAGGGTCACCCGGAACATCCGCCCGGCCGCCGGCTCCCGCGCGCTCAGGGCCTCGTAGCGCCGCTGGCGGTCGGCGAGCCGCTCCTCGGATTCCGGGCCTCCCAGATGCCGGGTCATCTCCGGGGTGTTGCACCGCCGCAGCAGCCAGAAGTCGTCCCCCGACCAGGGGGTCAGCCGTACCTTCTCGTCCATGCCTCAGGAGCGTACGGCCGCCGCCCTCCGCACGTCCGGCAGGAGCGTGAAGAGCCCGAGGAAGGCCAGGAGCGCGCCGAGTACGAGCGGCGCCCGCAGCCCGTAGGCGTTGATGCCCACGCCGCCGAGCCAGGACCCGATCACGATGCCGAGCGTGATGAAGGAGGAGTGCACGGTGTTCACCAGCGGCCGCGCGTTCGCGGTGCGCTGCACCCGGGTGATCATGCAGGGGTTCATCGTGACGCCGACCAGTCCGATGCCCGCCATGAAGATCAGCGCGGGCGCCGTGACCTCGGCGAAGAGCGCGAAGCCGGCGAGGAAGACCATGTTCAGGCCGAGTCCGATGAGCTGGGTGACCACCGTGTGGGTGTCCGCGTACCGGCCGACGACGTGGTTGCCCAGGACGGTCGCGGCGCCGTAGCCGACCAGCAGCCACGGCACCGACCCCTGGCTGAAGCCGGTGAGTTCGGTCAGGATCGGCGTGAAGTAGCTGAAGGCGGAGAAGGTCGCGCCGATGATCAGCGTCGAGGTGGAGAAGGCCAGCCACAGCCTCGGGTGGCGGAACGCGGCCAGCTCCTCCCGCACGGAGCCGCCCGCCCCGCCCGCCTCCGGCAGGGACGGCACCCCAACCGCGGTGGCGAGCGCGGCGACGGCCGTCAGCGCGGAGATCGCCCAGAACGCGGCCCGCCAGCCCAGCTGTCCGCCGACGAAGGTCGACAGGGGCAGGCCGAGCAGGGTGCCCAGCATCAGGCCGTTCATGACGGCGCCGATGGCCTTGCCGCGCACCTCGGGCCCGGTGATCCGGGCGACGACCGACAGGGAGACCCCGAAGAAGGCGGCGGAGGCCACGCCGCTGATGACCCGTCCGACGAGCATCGACGCGTAGCCGGTGGCCAGCGAGGCGAGGAGGTTCCCGACCAGGAAGACGGCGAAGAGGAGCATCAGGGCGCTCTTGTGCGGGAGTTTGAGCACGGCCGCGGCCAGCAGCGGCCCGCCGAGGGCCATGGCGACGGCGAACGCGGTGATCAGGTAGCCGACCTCGGGGACGGTGGCGCCCAGCCCCTCGGATATCCGGGGCATCAGGCCGGCCACCACGAACTCACCGGTGACCATGGCGAAGATGCCGAGAGCGAGGACGTACACGGCTTTGGGCACGGCAGGTGTCACAGCCTTCCATAACTAAACGATCGTTTCAGAATGTGGGCAGGGCGAAGCCGGCCCCGCCGCACGGGGCAAGGGGGTGCGGTCAGGGGCGTCAGGCACCCACCGCGAGGCTGCCGCCCGCCAGGCCGCCGCCCGCGAGGCCGCCGAGCGCCTGGTCGACGACCTGGACCAGGTACGCGCGGTCCGCCGCCCGCTCCATGACCCGCAGGCCCTGGGTCAGCGTGACGAGGAGCCGCGCGGCGGCCCGTACGTCGGCCCCCGCCGGGATCTCCCCGGCGGTCCGGGCCCGCAGCAGCAGGTAGGCGTACGCCTCCTCCAGCGAGCCGAGGGCGCCGCCGAGCCGGGTGGCGGCCTCGGCGTCCCCCGGCAGCCGCTCCAGCACGCCGTGGGTGACCAGGCACCCGGCCTGCTCCGGGTCCGCCAGCGCGGTGTCCACGTACGAGAGCAGGAACCGGCGCAGCACGGGCAGTACGGCCCCGCGGTCCGCTCCGGTCCCGGCGAGTTCCTCGCGGGCCCGGTCCGCCTCGACGGCGCAGTACAGGTCGAGCGCCTTGAGGTACAGATCGTGCTTGGAGCCGTAGGCGGCGTACATGCTGGAGCGGTTGATCCCCAGGGCGTCCACCAGGTCCTGGACCGAGGTGGCCTCGTACCCCTGTCGCCGGAACAGCTCCATCGCCGCCGTCAGGGCGGTCTGCGGGTCGAACTCCTTGGGTCTGGCCATGATCGCCAGGCTACCCCATACCCAACCGGTCGTTCCAGAACAGCCGCCGCGCGGCCGGCCTCACCCGATCGGCCCGCTCCACCGCGCCGGGCCGCGCCGGGCGGGTTTGTCTGGGGCTCCCAGGCACGCGGCTTTGAGCCCCCAGGCACGCGGCTTTGCCTGAAGCCCCAGGCACAGGGAGGTCGGCGGATGCCGGACGTGGAACCCGCGGGTGAGCTGGCCGCGCTGCGGGCGCGGGTCGCGGCGCTGGAGGCCGAAGCGGCCAGACGGCCGCCGCCCCGGCACCGCATGCGCTCGCTGCTGGCCGCCCTGCTGATCGTCATCGGCTGCGTCCTGGTCCCGCTGGGCCTCCTGGCGGCCTGGACCTCCGACATCACCGGTGACACCGACCGGTACGTCGCCACGGTCGCCCCGCTCGCCTCCGACGCGGACGTCCAGGACGCCGTCGCGAACCGGGTCACCGGTGCGGTCATGGAGCACATCGACCTGAACACGCTCCTGGAGGGCGTGGCCCCCGATCAGCGCCCCCTGCTCGGAAAGGCGCTGGGCAAGCTCGGCGACTCCCTGGAGGGCGCGGTCCGCAGCTTCGTCCACGACAAGGCCCGGGAAGTCGTCGCCTCGGACGCCTTCGAGACGGTGTGGACCGACGCCAACCGCGCCGTGCACACCTCGCTGGTACGGGCCCTGACCGGCAGCGGCGACGCGGCCGTGCAGATCCACAACGACACGGTGACGCTCGACCTCGCCCCCGTGATCGAGCGGGTGAAGCAGCGCCTCGTCGACTCCGGCCTCACCGTCGCCGCCAAGATCCCCGAGCTCCACACCGACTTCACCGTGGTCCGGTCCGACGACATCGGCAAGGTGAAGACGGGCTTCCGGCTCCTCCAGCTCGCCGGCCTGTGGCTGCCGGTCCTCGCCGTCCTGCTCGCGGCGGCGGGCGTCCTGCTGGCCGCCCGCCGCCGCCGTGCGCTGGTCGCCGCGGCCCTCGGGTTCGCCGTCGCGGCGCTGGTCGTCGGCATCGGGCTGACCGTCTTCCGTACGGTCTACCTGGGCGCCCTGCCCGACAGCGTCTCCCAGCCGGCGGCCGGCTCCGTCTATGACGCCCTGGTCCGCTACCTGCGGACCGCGGTCCGCTCGGTCGTGGTCCTGGGCGTGGTCCTCGCCCTCGCCGCCTGGCTGTCCGGCCCGGGCCGGTCCGCCACCGTCGCCCGCCAGCTGTGGCACTCCGGCATCGCCGCCACCCGGGCCACGGCCGACCGGGCGGGCCTGCGCACCGGGCCCGTCGGTCCCTTCGTGCACCGCCACCGCGTCTGGATCACCTGGATCCTCGTGGCGGCGGCGGTGCTCGTCTACGTGCTGTGGTCCCGGCCCACCGGCTGGGTGGTCCTGGGCCTCGCCCTCGCGCTGCTCTTCGCCCTCGCGGTGGCGGACTTCCTGGCCGAGGACACGGACAACCCATCCGGCGGCGCGGGCACGGGCAACCCACCCGGCGGCGCGGGCACGGACAACCCACCCGGCGCGGAGGACACCGGGGCTCCCTCCCCGCCCCTCAGGTCTCCTTGACCGGCTGCCGTACCGGGGGCGGAGTGCCCAGCCTCCGTGCCAGGTACGGCTCCTGCGCCAGGGCGGCGCCCGCGGTGACGGCGACGGCGACGGCCGCGCACACCACGATCAGCCAGGACAGCAGGACGAACACCGAGCCGGCCGACCCGTAGGTGTTCAGAGCCGCCTCCAGGGCGATCGGCATGTAGACGCGCGCGCCGAGCGACAGCGCGGTCGTCGCCCCGGCGACGAGCACCGCGCCCGGCAGGAGCGGCAGCCAGGACAGCGCCCCGCCCAGCATCAGGTGCTGGGTCCACCACCACAGCGCCGTCTGGAGGACGAGCGTGAGCGGCACCCCCAGCCACAGCCCCACACCGAAGCCGTCGCGCACGGGCCCCTGAACGGCGAGCAGGCACACCCAGACGGAGATCCAGGCGATCCAGCGCCCGACGACGATCCGCTTCCCCGTCCGCGCCGGAACCTGCCACGCGCGCCGGCACAGGCGCTGTACGGCACGGCTCACCGCGGTCGCCGACAGCAGCACCATCAGGCCGCCCACCACCCCCACCGCGCCCTGGAGGTCGCCGTCGGCGCCGCGGAAGAGGTCGTCCAGCTGCTGCCACGACTGCCCGCCGAGCCCGAACACCGTGCGCAGCGACGCGGCCAGCTCCGTGCGCAGGCCCTGCGGGGCGAAGGAGGCGATGACGAAGAGCAGGGGCACCGCGGTCAGGAAGACCTGCGAGGCCAGCCGTGTCGCGGAGTCGAGGATGTTCACCGCGATCATGCGCTCCGCGATGTGCGTGATCACCGGGAACCGGGCCTCGGCGGCGGCCTGCAGCCGCTTCCCCGCCGCCACCGCCCTGCGCGAGCGGGTACGCCACCACGAGGAGCTCAGGATGCCGCGCGCGGGTCGGCCGGAGGGCATCAGACCGCCTGGGAGGGGGCTGGGAGGAGCGGGCGGCAGGACGCCCGCGACGGAAGCGGCGAGGTCGTCGCCATGGGTGGTCTCCTTGCCGAACGGGCGCCTCGGGAACCGGTCACCGGCCGCCGGCCGGTCGCCGCAGACACCGGACACCGGACACCGGACACCGGGGCGGGCACCCTCGGGCCAGGGTTCCGTGCGAACCCGGGGAAGGCAGGCGGGTCAGGGCCAGACGAGGCAGTACGGCTGGTGGCCGGCCTCGTGGAGGCGGTGGGAGAAGTCCTGCCACTCGTGGAGCAGCTGGTAGACGTTGAACGCGTCGCGCGGGCCGCCCCGGTCGGGGACCGTGGACCAGATGAAGGCGGCCGCGCCGACCGACTCCTCGCCCACCCCGCGCAGCGGGTCGACCACCGTCATCGGGAGCTTGACGACCGCGTAGTCGGGGTGCAGGACGACCAGCTCCAGCGGGGGCACCTTGTGCAGGGGTATGCCCTCGATGCCGGTCAGCACCATCGCGGCCACCGTCTCCGGCTTGATCTTCGTGAAGAGGCCGCCCATGCCGAGCTCGTCGCCGCCCAGCTCCTCCGGGCGCATGGTCACCGGCACCCGGGCCGCCGTCGCGCCGTCGGGGGCGCCGAAGTACTTGTACGTCACGCCCATGCCGCGGCCCTTGGGAAGGCTGTCGGGCGACTGGATCGGGCCGGGTAGGGGATCTGCCGCGTCAGCGGCCCTGCGCCGGTGCTTGCCCCGGCTGCGGCGGGCATCGCGGGCGCGCTGCGGGTCCAGGCCGTCCGTACCCTCGCCCGGTCCACCACCGCGTTGCATATCTCCACCCGACTGGTATTGCCTGCCCCGGCCCCGCGGCCCCCGCCACGCAGCCTGATCATCATGGCAGTGACCTCCCCCGGGGCGGCGCGGTGAAACGCCCGTCCGCAAGTCTGTCGCGGCCTCTGAGACCATGGCTGGTGTGAGCTACCCGTATCCGTATGAAGCCCCAGTCTCGCAGAACCTGTTTACGCGCGCGTCCGTAGTGACGCCCGGCGGCGTGAACTCTCCCGTGCGCGCCTTCCGCGCCGTGGGAGGTACGCCCAGGTTCATGGTGTCTGGTACCGGTCCGTATCTGACCGATGCCGACGGCCGCGAGTACGTCGACCTGGTCTGCTCGTGGGGGCCGATGATCCTCGGCCACTCCCACCCGGCCGTGATCGAGGCGGTCCAGGCCGCCGTCGCCCGCGGCACCTCCTTCGGTACGCCCGGCGAGGGCGAGGTCGCGCTGGCGGAGGAGATCGTCGCGCGGATCGCCCCCGTGGAGCAGGTGCGCCTGGTGTCCTCGGGCACCGAGGCGACCATGTCCGCGATCCGGCTCGCCCGCGGGTTCACCGGCCGCGCCAAGGTCGTGAAGTTCGCCGGCTGCTACCACGGCCACGTCGACGCGCTGCTGGCCGCGGCCGGTTCCGGGCTCGCGACCTTCGCGCTGCCGGACACCCCGGGCGTGACGGGCGCGCAGGCCGGGGACACGATCGTGCTCCCGTACAACGACCTCGACGCGGTCCGGGCGGCCTTCGCCGCGCACCCCGGCGAGATCGCCTGTGTGATCACCGAGGCCGCGCCCGGCAACATGGGCGTGGTCACCCCCGGTGAAGGGTTCAACCAGGGGCTCGCGGACCTGTGCCGGGAGAACGGCGCGCTGTACATCTCCGACGAGGTGATGACCGGTTTCCGCACCTCCCGCGCCGGCTGGTACGGCGTGGACGGGGTGAAGCCCGACCTGATGACCTTCGGCAAGGTCATGGGCGGCGGCTTCCCGGCCGCGGCGTTCGGCGGCCGCGCCGACGTCATGGGCCACCTGGCCCCGGCCGGCCCGGTCTACCAGGCGGGCACGCTCTCCGGTAACCCGATCGCCACCGCCGCCGGGCTCGCGCAGCTGCGGCTGCTGGACGAGGCGGCGTACGAGAAGGTGGACGCGGTGTCGAGCCGGATCCAGGCGCTCGTGACCGAGGCCCTGACCAAGGAGGGCGTGGCGCACCGGCTGCAGACGGCCTCCAACATGTTCTCCGTGTTCTTCACCGAGGACCCGGTCAGGAACTACGACGACGCGAAGAAGCAGGAAGCCTTCCGCTTCAACGGCTTCTTCCACTCGATGCTGTCGCAGGGCGTCTACCTGCCGCCGTCGGCGTTCGAGTCCTGGTTCGTGTCCACCGCCCACGACGAGCGGGCCGTCGAGCGGATCGCCGCCGCGCTGCCCGCCGCCGCCCGCGCCGCAGCGGAGGCCACGGCATGAGCGGCGCGGACATCACCGTCGTGCACCTGATGCGCCACGGCGAGGTGCACAACCCGGACGGCGTCCTCTACGGCCGCCGCTCCGGCTACCACCTCTCCGAGCTCGGCCGCCAGATGGCCGACCGGGTCGCGGAGCACCTCCAGGGCAGGGACATCACGCACGTCGTGGCGTCCCCGCTGGAGCGGGCGCAGGAGACGGCCGCGCCGATCGCGAAGGTGCACGGCCTGGACCTGGCGACGGACGGCCGGCTGATCGAGGCGGGCAACGTCTTCGAGGGCAAGACCTTCGGCGTGGGCGACGGCGCGCTGCGCAAGCCCGCCAACTGGAAGCACCTGACGAACCCGTTCAAGCCCTCCTGGGGCGAGCCGTACGTCGAGCAGGTCGTCCGGATGATGAGCGCGATCGAGGCGGCGCGGGACGCGGCGCGCGGCCACGAGGCGGTGGCGGTCAGCCACCAGCTGCCGATCTGGATCGTGCGCAGCTTCGCGGAGAAGCGCCGGCTGTGGCACGACCCGCGGCGCCGCCAGTGCACGCTGGCCTCGCTGACCTCGTTCACGTACCAGGGCGAACGGCTGGTCTCGGTGGGCTACAGCGAGCCGGCCCGGGACCTGGTCCCGGCCCATCTCCTGGCCGGGGCGAAGCCGGTGAAGGGCAAGTCGAAGGCGTTCGGGGCGTAGACCCGCGCACGTCCGGGCGGTGTGCGGGGGCGGCTCCTCGTACACCGCCCTTCGCATGCCGCCACGGTCCGGGGGGCCGTATACCCGCGGGTGGGCGCGCCACGCGCGGTGCCCGGCCCATGAGCTCCCCATGGATTTTCCTAATTTCATACAAGTTGGCGCGACGCGCCGTGTCCGCTCTTCAGCGACTCCTGACTGTCCGTTTGTATGACATTTCATGAGCGATGTGTGGAGGACACGCGACCTCACCCGGCGCGGCGCGCTCGGCCTCGGGCTCGGCGCCGCCGCGGTCGGTCTCGCCGGCTGCGGAGGCGGAGCCGGCCCGGGCGGGCCGAACGGGCCCGCCAACGGGCCGAAGACCGGCGGTCCACCCCCCGCCCGGCCCCTCGGGGACGGTTCCACCGCCGACACCGGCCCGCAGCCCCACCAGCCGGCCGCCCCCGTCCCGCTCCAGCCGGGGGAGACCCCGCCCCAGTTCGTCGTCTTCAGCTGGGACGGCGCGGGCGAGATCGGCAACGGCCTCTTCCCGCGCTTCCTCAAGGTGGCCAAGGACCACGGCGCGGCCATGACCTTCTTCCTGTCCGGCCTCTACCTCCTGCCGGAGTCCCGGAAGAGCCTCTACCACCCGCCGAACAATCCCGTCGGAGCCTCCGACATCGGCTACCTCAAGGACGAGAACGTCCGCAACACCCTGCGCCACGTCCGCGAGGCCTGGCTCGACGGCCACGAGATCGGCACCCACTTCAACGGCCACTTCTGTGGTGGTCCCGGCTCCGTGGCCCGCTGGACGCCCGAGGACTGGCGCAGCGAGATCGACCAGGCCGTGTCGTTCGTCACCAACTGGCGCACCAACACCGGCTTCACCGACCTCGAACCGCTGCCCTTCGACTACCGAAAGGAGCTGGTCGGCGCCCGCACCCCCTGCCTGCTCGGCCGGGACGGCATGCTGCCCACCGCGCAGCAGCTCGGCTGGCGCTACGACGCCTCCTCGCCCGGCGGCCTCCAGCAGTGGCCGGTGAAGAAGTCCGGCCTGTGGGACCTGCCCCTGCAGTCCCTGCCCTTCCCCGGGCACTCCTTCGAGGTGCTGTCGATGGACTACAACATCCTCGCGAACCAGTCGAAGAACACCACCAAGGGCGTCGCCGCCAACTACCCCGGCTGGCGCACGCAGGCCACCAGCGCCTACCTCGGAGGCTTCCGGCGGGCCTACGAGACCAACCGCGCCCCCCTCTTCATCGGCAACCACTTCGAGGAGTGGAACGGCGGGATCTACATGGATGCCGTCGAGGAAGCCCTGAAGGGCATGGCGGACAAAAAGGATGTACGACTCGTTTCGTTCCGTCAGTTCACCGACTGGCTGGACGTCCAGGACCCCAAGGTGCTGGACAGGCTGCGCGGCCTCGGACCGGGCCAGGCGCCGACCGGTGGCTGGCGCACGTATCTGTCCACGACCTGACCAGCGCGTTGACATCCGGCCGGGGGGTGCGGAAGATCCGCAAATCGCTCATGCGAAACTTTTCACATGAGCCTCAGCCGCGCCCGTCGTCGTCGAAACAGCCGCCGCTCGACCAGTGGCCGCGCCGTCCTGCTGGGCGCGGTGGCCCTCGTGAGCGCCGCGACCCTTACGGCGTGCAGCGATTCGGGCAGCGGCGGCAAGCCCTCCGGTTCCGCCGGCGGCAACTACGTGACCGGCCCCAGCGGCATCTCCACCGTCGCCAAGGGGGACCGCACCGAGGCCCCCAAGCTGGACGGCGAGACCGTCGACGGCAAGACGCTCGACACCACCACCCTCAAGGGCAAGGTCGTCGTCCTCAACGTCTGGGGCTCCTGGTGCCCGCCGTGCCGCGCCGAGGCCCCGTACTTCGCGAAGGTGTCGAAGGAGCTGGCCGACGCCGGCAAGGACGTCGCCTTCGTCGGCATGAACACCCGCGACAACAGCAAGCAGAACGCCGCCTCCTTCGAAGAGACCTACGGGATCACCTACCCGAGCCTCTACGACCCGGACGGCAAGCTGATGCTCCGCTTCCCCAAGGGCACGCTCAACCCGCAGTCCATCCCCTCCACGATCGTCCTCGACAAGGCGGGCAGGATCGCCGCCCGCACCCTGGTCGCGGTCAACGAGGAGCAGCTGCGCTCGATGATCGACCCGCTCCTCGCGGAGCAGTGACCCCGTGGTGACCGAACTGCCCGGGTTCGTCCTCGCCGCCGAGGCGACCGGCGCGAACGCGACCGTCCTCAACGGCGCGCTGCTGCTGGCCCTGCCCCTGTCCCTGCTCGCCGGACTGGTCTCCTTCTTCTCGCCCTGCGTGCTGCCGCTGGTGCCCGGCTACCTCTCCTACGTGACCGGCGTGGGCGGAGCCGACCTCGCGGAAGCCCGGCGCGGGCGGATGCTGGCCGGCGCGAGCCTGTTCGTCCTCGGCTTCACGGCCGTCTTCACCTCGACCGGCGCGCTCTTCGGCTACTTCGGAGACACCCTCGCGGACAACAAGCCGGTCATCTCCCGGGTGCTCGGCGGCCTGGTGATCGTCCTCGGCTTCTTCTTCATGGGCTGGATCCCGGGCCTGACGATGCGCGAGCTGCGCTTCCACAAGAAGCCGGCGATCGGCCTGGTCGGCGCGCCGGTGCTCGGCGTGCTCTTCGGGGTCGGCTGGACCCCCTGCATGGGCCCTACGCTGGCGGCGGTCAACACGCTCTCCATCGACCAGGCCACCGCCGGCCGGGGCGCGCTGCTCACCGTCGTGTTCTGCCTGGGGCTGGGACTGCCCTTCATCTTCACCGCGCTCGCCTTCCGCAAGGCGCTCGGCGCCTTCGGCTGGGTGAAGAGGCACTACGCGTGGGTGATGCGGATCGGCGGGGCCATGCTGGTCATCACCGGTCTGCTGCTCGTCACAGGTTGGTGGGGCACGCTCGTCAGCGACATGCAGAGCTGGACCAAGGGCTTCACGGTGGGGATCTGAGGACTACACGGACATGAGTACGACCGACAAGGCGTCCGCCGAGGCGCCGCACGAGTCCACCGAGCAGGCCGAGGCGAACGCCGACGCCGCCGCGGGCGCCCAGCTGTCCACCGCCCCCCTGGAGGACGGCCCCGGCGCCCCCGTGGGCATCGGCGTGCTCGGCTGGGCCCGCTGGTTCTGGCGGCAGCTCACCTCCATGCGGGTGGCGCTGATCCTGCTCTTCCTGCTGTCCCTGGGATCCATCCCCGGCTCGCTCATCCCGCAGACCCAGGTCGACGCGATGAAGGTCGCGGACTGGAAGCGGACCCACGAGTTCTGGGTGCCCGTCGCGGAGAAGCTCCAGCTCTTCGACGTCTACAGCTCGGTGTGGTTCTCCGCGATCTACATCCTGCTGTTCGTGTCGCTGATCGGCTGCATCATCCCCCGCACCTGGCAGTTCGTCGGCCAGCTCGCCGGCCGCCCGCCCGGCGCGCCGAAGCGGCTCGACCGGCTGCCCGCGTACGCGACGTGGCGTACGGAGAAGTCCCCGGACGAGGTGCTCGCGTACGCCGAGGACGTGCTCGGCGGGCGCCGCTTCCGCACCGAGGCGGCGGGCAATTCCGTCGCCGCCGAGAAGGGCTACCTGCGCGAGGCCGGGAACCTGGCCTTCCACATCGCCCTGATCTTCATGCTGGTGGCCTTCGCGGCCGGGCAGCTCTACAAGTCCGAGGGCGGCAAGCTCGTCCTGCGCGGCAAGGGCTTCTCGAACACGCTCACCCAGTACGACGACTTCAAGTCCGGCAGCCTCTTCTCCTCCGACAACCTGCCGCCGTTCTCGTTCACCCTGGACCAGTTCGACGCGACGTACGAGAAGACCGGCCCGCAGAAGGGCACCCCGCGCGACTTCAAGGCGTACGTCACCTACAGCGAGGGCGCGCACGGCAAGCCGGTCAAGACCGAGATCGAGGTCAACAAGCCGCTGGAGATCGACGGCTCCAAGGTCTTCCTGCTGGGCCACGGCTACGCGCCGGTCATCTCGGTGTCCGACCCCACCGGCAAGGTGGTCTTCAAGGACGCCGTGCCGATGCTGCCGTTCGACGCGAACCTCAGCTCCTCCGGCGCGGTCAAGGTCACCGACGGCTACCGGAACAAGGACGGCAAGCAGGAACAGCTCGGCTTCAACGCCATGTTCGTGCCCACCTTCGCGGGCGAGGGCAAGGGCACGATGCTCTCGCAGTTCCCCGCCCTGGACTTCCCCGTCCTCGCGCTCAGCGCCTACCACGGCAGCCTCGGCGTCGACTCGGGCCTTCCGCAGAACGTGTACCAGCTGAACACCTCGAAGCTGCAGGAGTTCAAGGACGACAAGGGCGAGCTGTTCAAGCAGCGCATGCTGCCCGGCGAGACGATGACCCTGCCGGACGGCGCGGGCACCGTGAAGTTCGAGGGGATCGAGCGCTGGGCGACCTTCTCGGTCACCCAGCAGCCCGCCAACGGCCTCGCCCTCGCGGGTGCCATCGCCGCCATCGGCGGCCTGGCGGCCTCGCTGTTCATCCAGCGCCGCCGGGTCTGGGTCCGGGCGGCCACCGGCAAGGACGGCGTGACCGTCGTCGAGATGGCGGGCCTCGGCCGCAGCGAGTCCGCCAAGCTCCCGGAGGAACTGGCGGTACTGTCCGCCGCGCTCCACGAGCAGGCGCCGACGGCGCCCGATCAACCTGTCGAGGAAAACGTTGAAGGGGAGCGCGGATGACACCGCTCGCAGTAGCAGCCAATGAGAATCTGGCGCAGATCAGCAACTACCTGGTCTATTCGTCGATGGCGGTCTACACGCTCGCCTTCTTCGCGCACATCGCGGAGTGGACCTTCGGCAGCCGCAGCAAGGTGGCCCGCACCGCCGCGGCCCTGACCGCCGGGAAGGCCGCCGAGGCCCCCGCCGTGCAGGTGCGCTCCAAGGGGGGCACCGCCGTCCTCGACAAGCCGAAGGTCGTCACCCGCTCCGCCGCCGGCACCCGGGACGTGCCCGACGGCCCGGGCGCGGCCGGTGGCACCGAGCAGGGCGACCTGTACGGGCGGGTCGCGGTCTCGCTGACCGCGCTGGCCTTCCTCATCGAGGCCGGGGGCGTCGTCGCCCGCGCGATGTCGGTGCAGCGGGCCCCCTGGGGCAACATGTACGAGTTCTCGCTCACCTTCTCCACGGTGGCCGTCGGCGCGTACCTGCTGCTGCTCGCGCTGAAGAAGAACGTGCGCTGGCTGGGCCTGATCCTGGTCACCACCGTGCTGCTCGACCTGGGCATCGCCACCAAGTGGCTCTACACCGACAGCGACCAGCTGGTGCCCGCCCTGGACTCGTACTGGCTGTGGATCCACGTCTCGACCGCCATCTTCTGCGGCGCGGTCTTCTACATCGGCGCGGCCGGCGCGGTGCTCTACCTCTTCCGCGACGGCTACGAGAGCCACCTGGAGCAGGGACGCACCCCGGGCCGGTTCCGCACCTCGGTGATGGAGCGGCTGCCCTCGGCTGCCTCGCTCGACAAGTTCTCGTACCGGATCAACGCGGCCGTCTTCCCGCTGTGGACCTTCACCATCGTCGCGGGCGCGATCTGGGCCGGCGACGCCTGGGGCCGCTACTGGGGCTGGGACCCCAAGGAGGTCTGGTCGTTCGTGACGTGGGTGGCGTACGCCTGCTACCTGCACGCCCGGGCCACGGCCGGATGGAAGGGCCGCAAGGCCGCGTACCTCGCGCTCTTCGCCTTCGCCTGCTGGATCTGGAACTACTACGGCGTGAACATCCTGCTCAGCGGCAAGCACTCGTACGCGGGCGTCTGACCGGCGGGAGTGGGACGCTGGTGTCATGGCTCCTGTGACCCATGGCACCAGCGAGAGCCGCGGTGATGACCGGCGGCTGCTGAGGTTCGAGCTGCACCTGCCCTACGCGTACGAGGCCCTGTGGCCCGCGCTGACCACGGCGGACGGGCTGCGCGGCTGGCTGGGAACGGCGGACGTACTGGAACGGCGGCTCGGCGGGGCCGTGACCGCGCGCCGGCTCGACGGCGCGGAAGAGGTCTCGGGAACCATCACCGCCTGGGACACCGAGCGGGTCGTGGAGTACACGGTGACCCGGTACGGGCGGATCCGCTTCCACCTGGAGCCGGTGGGGACCGACTCGACGGTGGTGCGCTTCTCGAACGAGCAGGAGCGGGGCGGGTCGGAGAGCGACCGCCTCGACTGCCTGGCCGCCTGGCACCACCACTTCGAGCTGCTGGACGCGGCGATGGCGGGTGACGCGGTCGGCGCGGCCGACGGGGGCGCCTGGAGCGACGCCCGCTGGTACGAGATCCGGGAGTCCTACGCGTCCTTCTCCAGGACGTAGGCGTGGCGGGCGTCGGGCGCCCCGAAGAAGAAGTACAGCTCCAGCGACCCGCGCTCGTCGCGGCGCAGCTCGAAGGTCCAGAAGTACCGGTCGGGCACGTGCTCGGCCCGCTCCATCCCGGGCCGGACGGCCGAGCCGGTCAGGGCGGGCAGGTCGAGCCGTACGTGCTGGCCGAGGTTCCAGCCGGCCGGCTGCTGCGTGGTGAGCTCCCAGGAGGCGGGGCCGGAGAGGCGCCAGCCGTTGTCGTAGTCGATCTCCTGGCCGTCGAGGAGGGCCACCGAGGCGCTGCCGTCGGCGCGGAAGGTGACCTCGGTGCCCTCGACGCAGCGCCAGGTGCCGACGATCTCGGCGGCGCGGGCGTCGTGGACGGCGCGGACGGGGGCGTCCACCCCCAGGGGGTTGCAGCCGGCCATGGTGAGCAGGACGGCGACGAACACCCCGTACGCGAGCAGGTTGCGCAGGATGGTGTCGACGATCCGCGGGCTGCTTTCTCTTGGCATGCGGGCATTCTGTCAGCCTTGTTGAACGCGTTCAATCGTGCTTCCGGTCACAGCGCCGGTCGGGAGCCGGGCGCCGCGTCTCACCACACCGGCCGCAGCGCCGGAAGCCCCTCCTCCCCGTGCAGGGTGCGGATGACGCGGAGCAGCTCGGAGCGCAGCGCGGGGAGGTCGGCGACGGCGCCGAGCTCGGCCTCCAGCCCGTGCAGGACCCGGCCGGCGACCGCCAGGTGGTCATGGGCCGCGCCGGTCAGGACCACCAGTTTGCGGCGGCCGCCGCCGGGGTGCGGCTCGCGGCGGACGTAGCCGCGCCGCTCCAGGTCGTCGACGATCTGCCCGGCCGCCTGCTTGGTCACCCCGAGGCGTTCGGCGAGCTCGGTCGCGGTGGCGCCGGGGCCCCTGAGGGCCTGGAAGGCCATGCCGTGCACGGGGCGCAGGTCGGTCTGGCCCGCGTCGGCGAGGCGGCGGGTGAACTCGGCGAGCAGGAGCTGGAAGCCCATGCCGAGGAGGAAGGCCAGCTCGATGCCGCCGCCCTGGTCGGCGCTGTCTTCGTTCCCGGCGTGATTCCCGGCGGCGTTCCCGGTTTCGGTTCTGGTCACGGAAACATGGTGACACGGGCGGGTCAAGCTGCTTTACTCAGCCGAGTAAAGCTCCTTTACTCGTCGATGAAGAGGATCCGCCTTGCACGTGATCACCGTTTCTCCCGACCAGGTCACCGTCACCCCGAACGCGAAGATGACCGGTCTCGCCGCACCCAGCCGGGGCAGCGCCGAACTGAGCACCTGGCACGTCGACATGCCCGCCGGAGCCACCGGCCCCGAACACTCCGTCAGCCGTGAGCAGGTCTGGACGGTGACCGCGGGAGCCCTGGAGGTCACCTGCGGGGGCCGCACCGAGAAGGTCGCCGCCGGCCAGACCCTGGTCCTCCCGCCGGACGTGCTCCGCCGGATCCACTCGGCCGAGCGGTTCGAGGCGTACGTCGCCATGCGGGCCGACGGCGTCGTCACCGTCCCCGGCACGGAAGGCACCCGCACCCTGCCCTGGGCCGTGTGACCGGCCGCGGCGCGGACGCCGGGCCGGGGAGCGGGGAGCGGGGTGCGGGGGCCGGGGTGCGGGGGTCGGGGGCCGGGCCCCCGACGGGCGGCCCGACCCCCGCCGGCTCAGGCCCGGACCGGGTCCGGCTGCCGGTCCGGCCCGGGCGCCGGGACCGGAGGCCGGCGGCGCAGCCCCGGCAGGGAGACGGCCGCGGCCAGCAGCACCGCGGCGAACGGCACCAGGAGCGCCGCCCGGTACCCCTCCAGCGGAGCCGCGTACGCCGAGGCGACCCCCGTCACGGCGGCCAGCCCGACGGCCGCACCGAACTGGAACGCCGTGTACAGCAGCCCGCCCGCCAGACCCTGCTCGGACTCCCCGACCCCCTCGGTGGCGACGATGGTGAGCGGGCCGTAGACCAGCGCGAACGCCAGGCCCAGCAGGACCAGCGCCGGCAGCATCGCCAGGTACGTCCAGTCGGTCCGCAGCGGCAGGAACAGCCCGTACGCGAGCGCCGCGACTAGCAGCCCGCCGAAGATCAGCCGGCCGTTCCCGAACCGCTTCACCAGCCTCGGCACCACCGTCGGCGACAGCACGGCGTCGATCCCGATCACGAGCATCGCGAAGCTGGTCTCCAGCGCCGACCAGCCCCGCAGTTCCTGGAGGTACAGCACCACCAGGAACTGGAAGCCGAAGAAGGCCGCCGAGAACAGCAGCGCCGCAGCGTTGGCCCGCAGCAGCGCTCCCGACCGCAGGATCCCCAGCCGGACCACCGGCTCGGCCACCCGGCGTTCCACCACGACGAACACCCCCGCCAGCACCAGCCCGGCCACCGCCGGGAGAACCGAGGCCCGCTCGGCGCCCAGCACCAGCAGCACGGCCGCCGCCGTCACCAGAGCGCCGCCGAGCAGGTCGAGCCGGCCCCGGGCCGCCGGCCGGGCCTCCTTCGGCAGGAACGCCAGTGCGCCCGCCAGGATCAGCGCGGCCAGCGCCACCGGGGCGAAGAAGACCCACCGCCAGTCGGCGGAGGCCAGCAGGCCGCCCGCGACGAGCCCGAGGGAGAAGCCCCCGGCCGCGGTCCCCGAGTACACCAGCAGCGCCTTCTCGCGCTGCGGCCCCTCCTCGAAGCCGGTGGTGATGACCGACAGCCCGGCCGGGGTCATGAAGGCCGCCGCGACCCCGGTCGCGAACCGGGCGGCGATCAGCTGCCAGCCCTCGGTGGCGAGGCCGCCCAGGCCGGAGAAGAGGAGGAAGACGGCCAGCCAGCCGACGAACATCCGCCGGCGCCCGAACAGGTCGGCCGCCCGGCCGCCCAGCAGCATGAAGCCGCCGTAGCCGAGCACGTACGCACTCATCACCCACTGGAGCTCGCCGGTTTCGAGTCCGAGGTCGGCTCGTATCGACGGCAGGGCCACATTCAGCATCGCGACGTCGATGCCCTCGAGGAAGATCGCGCCGCACAGGACGAGCAGCACGCCCCGGCGGCGCCCGCTGATTCTGCCGTTGTCGGTCGGGTCGGTCACGGTGGAACCTCACAGAACGGAAGGGAGGGAAGGGAAGGTTGCCGGCCCGATCACCCTCGCCCGCCGCCCGGAGGGGAACAACGACGAAGAACGCAACGTTCGTTCAGCCATGCTTACCGATCGCGATGAGCTCGACTGCTTCCTGATCCTGGCCGAGGAGCTCCACTTCGGCCGGACCGCCGAGCGGATGCTGCTGTCCCGCGCCCGCGTCAGCCAGCTGGTCCAGCGGCTGGAGCGGCGCATCGGCGCGCCGCTGTTCCTGCGGACCAGCCGCAGTGTCGTCCTCACCGCCCTCGGCGCGCAGCTGCGCGCCGACCTCGAACCGCACCACCGGGGCATCGCCGCCGCCCTCGACCGGGCCGCCGCCACCGCACGGGCGGCCGACGGGGTCCTGCACGTCGGCTTCACCACCCCGCCCGCCGGGGAGGTCGTCCTCAAGGCCGCCGAGGCCCTGCGCGCCACCCACCCCGGCCTCGCCGTCGAGGTGTGCGAGGTCCCGCTCTCGGATCCCTACGGCCAGCTGCGCAGCGGCGACTTCGACGTGGCCTTCGCCGAGTTCCCGGTCCGCGAGGCCGATCTGGGGGAGGGGCCCGTGCTCCTGACCGAGGCGCGGGTGCTGGCCGTGCCCGCCGGGCACGCGCTGGCGGCGCGGGATTCCGTATCGCTGGAGGACCTGGCGCAGATCCCGCTGCTGGCCGTCTCCGGGGACCTGCCGCAGTACCGCCGCGAGTACCTGACTCCGGCGCGCACCCCGGCCGGGCGGCCCATCGGGCGCGGGCCGGAGGTGACGAACCTGCAGGAGGCCCTGATGCTGGTCGCGGCGGGCCAGGGCGGGCTGCTGGCCTCGGCGCACGCGTCGACGTACTACGCCCGCCCGGGCGTCGCGTACGTCCCCTTCGCGGACGCCGAGCCGGCCGGCTACGGCCTGGTCTGGCGCGCGGCCGACAACTCCGCGGCGGTGCGGGCCTTCGCGAGCGCCGCGTTCCGCATCGCGCTACGGGAGGCGCCCGCGGCCCCGGCCCCGTCCCAGTCCTTGCCCTAGTCCTTGCCCTTGTCCTTGTCGGCGTCCTTGCCGTCCTGCTCGTCGCGCAGCGACCTGAGGAACTCCGGGTTGTCGTCGGGCGCCACCCACTGCGTCCGGCGCGCCCGGCCGCCGCCCCCGAAACCGCCTCCGCCGACCGCTTCCCGCTTCTTGCCCGCGAACAGCCAGACCACCGGCCCGACGATGGAGAAGAGCAGGATGATGAGCACCCAGACCACCTTCGGCAGGTGCTTGACCTCTTCCTCCGGCGTGTTCAGGCAGTCGATGAAGGCGTAGATGGTCAGCGCGATGATCAGCAGGAAGGGCAGATAGCGCAGCACGGTGTGGGACCGACTCCCAGGCAGTGGCGGCGGGCCCGCGTCGGGCCCCGGTGACGTTCCCAGGGTAGTTGGTGACGGATACTGGGCCCCATGGCTTACGACGATCTCCGCTCGCTGCTCCGGGCCCTGGAGCGGGAGGGCGACCTCAAGCGCATCAAGGCCGAAGTCGACCCGTACCTGGAGGTCGGGGAGATCGTCGACAGAGTGAACAAGGCGGGCGGGCCCGCACTGCTCTTCGAGAACGTCAAGGGCTCGGCGATGCCGCTGGCCATGAACGTGTTCGGCACCGACCGCCGGCTGCTCAAGGCCCTCGGGCTCAAGTCGTACGCGGAGATCAGCGAGAAGATCGGCGGCCTGCTCAAGCCCGAGCTGCCCCAGGGCTTCATCGGCGTCCGCGAGGCCTTCGGCAAGCTCGGCTCGATGGTGCACGTACCGCCGAAGAAGCTGAAGGGCGACGCCCCGGTCCAGGAGGTCGTGCTCACCGGTGACGACGTGGACCTGGACCAGCTCCCGGCCCTCTTCACCTGGCCCAAGGACGGCGGCTCCTTCTTCAACCTCGGCCTGACGCACACCAAGCACCCGGAGACGGGCGTGCGCAACCTCGGCCTGTACCGCCTCCAGCGCCACGACAAGCGCACCATCGGCATGCACTGGCAGATCCACAAGGACAGCCGCAACCACTACGCGGTCGCCGCGGCCAAGGGCGAGCGGCTGCCGGTCGCGATCGCCTTCGGCTGCCCGCCGGCCGTCACGTACGCGTCCACCGCGCCGCTGCCGGGGGACATCGACGAGTACCTCTTCGCCGGGTTCGTCGCGGGCAAGCGCATCGAGATGGTCGACTGCAAGACGGTCCCGCTCCAGGTCCCGGCGCACGCCGAGGTCGTCGTCGAGGGCTGGCTGGAGCCGGGGGAGATGCTGCCGGAGGGGCCCTTCGGCGACCACACCGGCTTCTACACCCCGCAGGAGCCCTTCCCGGCGCTGAAGATCGACTGCGTGACGATGCGCAAGCGCCCGCTGCTCCAGTCGATCGTCGTCGGCCGTCCCCCGACCGAGGACGGGCCGCTGGGGCGTGCGACGGAACGCTTCTTCCTGCCGCTGCTCAAGATCATCGTGCCGGACATCGTGGACTACCACCTGCCGGAGTCGGGCGGCTTCCACAACTGCGCGATCGTCTCGATCGACAAGAAGTACCCCAAGCACGCGCAGAAGGTCATGCACGCCATCTGGGGCGCCCACATGATGTCGCTGACCAAGCTGATCATCGTGGTGGACAAGGACTGCGACGTCCACGACCTGCACGAGGTGTCCTGGCGGGCGCTCGGCAACACCGACTACTCCCGCGACCTCACCGTCGTGGAGGGCCCGGTGGACCACCTCGACCACGCCTCGTACCAGCAGTTCTGGGGCGGCAAGGCCGGCATCGACGCCACGAAGAAACTGCCGGAGGAGGGTTACACGCGCGACGGCGGCTGGCCCGACATGGTGGAGTCCGATCCCGCGACGGCGGCCCTCGTGGACCGCCGATGGAAGGAGTACGGCCTGTGAGCCCCATCGCCGTGGGCGGTCCCGCCCTCTTCATCGGCAGCGACACGCCCTGCGTCGCCCTGGTGCGCCCCGAGATCGACCCGGCCCAGCCGGCGGTCCGGGAGGCCGCCGAGCGCGCCGGCGTCACCCCCGAGGAGTTCGCCGGACCGTCGGACCTGTGGCAGCTGATCGCCGACCGCACCGACGGAGAGGGCCGCGAGATCGCCCTCAACGACCTCTCCGACGCCGACGCCGGCGCCTTCGCCGACCGCCTGCTGGCCGCGATCGCCGATCCGGAGGCCGAGTTCTCGGTGCTCCTGACCGTCGCCGCGCACGACGTCCTGCGCCTCGACGGCCGACCCGCCGGCGAGGGCTTCGCCTTCCTGGCCAGCGTCGTCCCGCCGCCCTCCGAGGGAACGCCCCTGCTGGAGGTGGAGATCGGCCCGTCGTCCGTCACGGACCTGCGCGCCGAAATCGAACAGTTCCGGAGGTCCCTCGGATGACATCGGCTGCCGAGGGCGTCCTCGGGCCCGGCTCCGCGCCGGAGGCGACCGGCAAGGTCAAGGCCTTCCTGCGGCTCGTGATGATCGAGCACTCGGTCTTCGCGCTGCCCTTCGCCTACATCGCGGCCCTGACCGCGATGTTCCAGCTCGACGAGACCGTGCACTGGGGCGACCTGCTGCTCGTCACCGTCTGCATGGTCGGCCTGCGGACGTTCGCGATGGCCGCCAACCGGATCATCGACCGCGAGATCGACTCCCGTAACCCGCGCACCGCCGGGCGCGAGCTCGTCACCGGCGCGGTGTCGGTGCGGACGGCCTGGACCGGGGCCGGGGTCGCGCTCGTCGTGTTCCTCGGGTCGGCGGCGGCGCTGAACCCGCTGTGCCTGATGCTGGCGCCGATCGCCGTCGTGCCGATGGTGGTGTACCCGTACGGCAAGCGCTTCACGGACTTCCCGCACGCCATCCTGGGCCTGGCCCAGGCCATGGGGCCGGTCGGGGCCTGGCTGGCCGTCACCGGCGAGTGGTCCTGGGACGCGGTGATCCTGGGTCTCGCGGTCGGCGTGTGGATCGGCGGCTTCGACCTGATCTTCGGCAGCCAGGACGTGGCGGCCGACCGGGCGGAGGGCGTCCGCTCGGTCCCGGCCCGCTTCGGCGTCCCGGCGGCCCTGTGGGGCGCGCGCGGCGCGCACGTGGTGACCACCGGCCTGCTGGCCTGGTACGCGCTCGCGACGGACGCGGGCCCGCTCTTCTGGTTCGGCCTGCTGGTCGTCATAGCGGCCTTCTGCTACGAGCACACCATCGTCAAGCCGCACGACCTGTCCCGCCTGAACCGCGCCTTCTTCACGGTCAACGGCTTCATCGGCATTGCCCTCTTCGTGTGCGCCCTGCTGGATCTGGTGGCGCGAGGTCTGACGATCTAGCCGGCGTGCGGCCTGGGCCGGTCAAGCCGCACCACGACGAGACGATCTGGGAGGTGCGGGATCTCCTGAAGCCGCAGCTATCACCGGAGTGGGGCTTCATCTCCGATGTTGCCGTCCCCTTCGACCCTTCGGTCGTCAGCTGACCGGTTCCCGCCGGCCCCGGGGCGCCGGGCGGCGGAGGGAGAGGGCCGTCGCCACGCCCGCGACCAGGCCGCACAGGTGGCCCTGCCAGCTGACCCCGGGGTCCAGCGGCAGGACGCCCAGGAGGGCCGAGCCGCCCCAGAACACGGCGAGCACCAGGCCCACGACCACGCCCGGCACCTTGCGTTCGACGAAGCCGCGCACCACCAGGTAGCCGAACAGCCCGAAGACCAGGCCCGAGGCGCCGGCCGTGACGCTGTGCGCGGGGGAGAGCAGCCAGACGCCGAGGCCGTCCGCGACCACGATCAGCGCGCAGACGGCGAGGAACCGGCGGATGCCGCCGAGGGCCGCGACGAAGCCGAGCACCAGCAGCGGGACGCTGTTGGAGGCGACGTGGCCGAAGCCGTAGTGGAGGAAGGGCGCCAGGGGGATCCCGGTGAGGCCGTCACTCTCGCGGGCAGCGATCCCGTACGCGTCCAACGCGTGGCCGCTGGCCAGATCCGCCAACTCGATCAGCCACAGCAGCGCCACCCAGCCGAGCATCAGCTTGGCCGCGGCCTTGGCCCGGTCGGTCTGCGTCCAGGTCTCTTCGGCCGTCGCGCTCATGCCCGTCCCCTCGTACCGTCCCACCCCCTGGGACGTGCGGTCACCTTACCGAGTGGCTTCGCTCCGTGGCCGGATAGTCTCGGAGGTATGACTGAGCGCAAGCGCACCCCGTGGGTGGTCGGGGTTTCCGGGGCGTCCGGGACGCCCTACGCGGCCGCGGTGCTCCGGGGACTGCTGGCGGCCGGGGAGAGCGTGGACCTGGTGGTGAGCCGGGCCTCGCGGCTCACCTTGCTGGACGAGACCGGGATCGCCTTCCGCGACGCCCACTGGCGGGACGACCTCGCCGAGTGGCTGGGCCGGGGGGCCGACGGGAAGCCGGGGACCTTCGAGGTGCCCGACCTGGGCGACGTGCGGTACTGGGGCGCCGGGGACCTGGCGGCCGGACCCAGCTCGGGCTCGTACCCCGTGAAGGGGATGCTGATCGTGCCGGCGTCGACGGCCTGCGTGGCGGGGGTCGCGCTCGGGCTGTCGAAGGACCTGCTCCAGCGGGTCGCGAGCGTGACGCTCAAGGAGCGGCGCCGGCTGGTGGTCGCGGTGCGGGAGACCCCGCTGAACGGGCAGACGCTGAAGCACCTGGTGGCGCTGGACGAGGCGGGCGCGATCGTGCTGCCCGCCTCACCGGCCTTCTACGCGGGTGCGACGCACATCCAGGATCTGGTGGACTTCGTCGCCGGGCGGGTGCTGGACGCGGCAGGGGTGCCGCACCGGCTGTACCGCCGTTGGGAGGGGGAGCTCGGAGGCTCCCGCGCTCCCCGGGGGGCAAGCGGCGGTGACTAGCGCTTCTTGGCGCTGCGCGGCTTGCGGGTCTTGTCCACGCGGTGTGCGGCGGACGGCTGGTCGGTGCGGGATCGGTTGGCCAGCTCCTGGAGCTGTCGCATGTGCGCGTAGGCCATCTCGATCGTGTACACGGTGAAAACCACTCCTGAAGATCGTCATTGATCTGTTGAAAGATTCACAGGGTGTTGACCCTGTGTGCCTTAGATTCTATACCTAGACTTGCAGGATCGCCGAATAATGGAAGGCTCCACGTAAATGGACACGGTGGACAGGCAGCTCATCCAGGCACTCCGGGAAAACGGTCGTGCCTCGTACGCGGAGCTGGGCCGTCTCGTGGGCCTCTCCGGCCCCAGCGTCACCGACCGGATCAACCGCCTGGAGACCGCGGGCGTGATCACGGGCTACCGCGCGACCGTCGACTCGGCCTCGCTCGGCCTCGGCGTCACGGCGCTGATCGGCATCTCCCTCTCCGACGCCGCGGACCACGAGGACGTGGCCCGGCGGCTGCGCGACCTCGCGGAGATCGAGGACTGCTGGTTCATCGCGGGTGACGACTCCTTCATGCTGAAGGTGCGCGCCAGCGACGTCGACGGCCTGGAGAAGATCATCCGCAAGCTCTCCGGCACCAAGGGCGTCTCCCGCACCCGCACCACGATCGTGCTCTCCACGAAGTGGGAGAACCGGGTCGGGGAACTGCCCGAAGAGGGCTGAGAGTACGGTTGGTCGCGGCGGTTGCAGCAGTGCAGGCAGTGCAGGACACATAGAGGAGACGACCGGCATGGACGCTGGGCTCAAGCGTGAGCTGGAGGAGAAGGTCCGCTCCGGCGAGCGGCTGACCCGTGAGGACGGCATCGCCCTCTACGAGTCGGACGACCTGGCCTGGCTCGGTGGCCTCGCCCACGAGGTGCGCACGCGCAAGAACGGCGACGTCGTCCACTTCAACGTCAACCGCCACCTCAACATGACCAACGTGTGCACCGCGTCGTGCGCGTACTGCTCGTTCCAGCGCAAGCCGGGCGAGAAGGACGCGTACACGATGCGCATCGAGGAAGCCGTCCGCCTGGCCAAGGCCATGGAGAACGAGAACCTCACCGAGCTGCACATCGTCAACGGCCTGCACCCGACGCTGCCGTGGCGCTACTACCCGCGCTCGCTCTCCGCGCTGAAGGAGGCGCTGCCGAACGTCTCCCTCAAGGCGTTCACGGCCACCGAGATCCACCACTTCGAGACGATCTCCGGGATGTCGGCCTCCGACATCCTGGACGAGCTGATCGAGGCCGGTCTGGAGTCGCTGACCGGCGGCGGCGCCGAGATCTTCGACTGGGAGGTCCGGCAGCACATCGTCGACCACCGCACCCACTGGGAAGACTGGTCGCGCATCCACCGCCTCGCGCACTCCAAGGGCCTCAAGACCCCGTCGACGATGCTCTACGGGCACATCGAGGAGCCGCGCCACCGCGTGGACCACGTGCTGCGCCTGCGCGAGCTCCAGGACGAGACCGGCGGCTTCCAGGTCTTCATCCCGCTGCGCTACCAGCACGACTTCGTGGACATGCAGGACGGCAAGGTCCGCAACAAGCTCCAGGCGCGCACGACGATGGCGACGGGCGCCGAGGCGCTGAAGACCTTCGCGGTCTCCCGCCTGCTCTTCGACAACGTGCCGCACGTCAAGGTCTTCTGGGTGATGCACGGCGTGCAGACCGCCCAGCTGGCGCTCCAGCACGGCGCGGACGACATGGACGGCTCGGTCGTCGAGTACAAGATCACGCACGACGCCGACAACTACGGCACGCCGAACAAGCTCGGCCGCGAGGACCTCCTGGAGCTCATCCGCGAGGCCGGCTTCCGCCCGGTCGAGCGCAACACGCGCTACGAGATCATCCGCGAGTACCCGGGCCCCGAGGCGGGCCTGCGCGAGACGCCGCAGGCGATGCGCCTCTGACGACCCCTCCGCTGCGCCGGCAGGCCCCGTTCCCTCGTGGACCGGGGCCTGCCGCCGTTGCGCGGCCAACCTCCGTTGCCCGAGGGGTGGGTAATAGCTACCCTAGGCCCATGACCCTTACCTTCACCTTCGATCCGGTCGTCGACCCCGCCCTGTGCGACGAGATCGCCGAGCTGTGGACCGAGGTCTCCAACGCCGGCGGAGCGGTCGGGTTCGTGCCGCCCGTGACCACCGACGTCGTACGGTCCGAGCTGGTCAAGCACCTCGCCGCGATGGACGAGGGCCGGATGCGGCTGCTCGTCGGGCACGACGGGCGGGGCCGGGTCGCCGCCACCGCGTTCCTCGCCCTCAACGCGCACCGGTTGCAGAAGCACTGGGTCTGGGCCTACACCGTCATGGTCGCCCCCGCCCTCCAGGGCCGCGGCGCGGGCCGGGCCCTGATGGACGCCGTCGCCGAAGCCGCCCGCGGTCTCGACGGCATCGAGGCGATCCGGCTCTGCGCGCGCGGCGGCCTCGGGCTGGAGCACTTCTACGCGGCGTGCGGCTACAAGGAGGTCGGCCGGGTCCCCGACGCCATCCGCGTCGCTCCCGGCGACGACCGCGACGACATCACGCTCCTGCTGCCCTTGCGCTGACCCCGGCGGGCCGGAGCGCGGGCCCGGCGTGCTTCACTGGACGGGCACGTGCCGACGTACGAAGACGAGAGAGAAGGGGTCACCGTGTCCCTCAAGCCGAGCGCGACGATCCGCTACACCGCGATGCGCCTGGGCATCTTCGTCGGATGCCTCGTCCTCGTCGCCGGACTGGTCCGGCTGGGCTGGGTGCCCGCGGGGCTGGGCGACGCCAACTTCGTGTGGGTCATCCTGCTCGCCCTCGTGCTGTCCGCTCCGCTGTCCTTCGTGCTGCTGCGCAAGCAGCGTGACGAGATGTCCGACCAGATCTCCGGACGCGTCGCGGATGCGAAGCAGAAGCTCGCCGCGAACCGCCGCCAGGAGGACGAGGTCGACGAGACCGCGCGCGCGAGCTAGTTCCGAGGGCCCGCGGCCCCCGTTAGCTTCCTCACACACCGAACCGCCCCAGCCACGGGAATACCGCCCGTAACGCTGGGGCGTTGGTGTTCCCCGGGCCGGTCCGGCGCGAGGTGCGCGCGAGCCGGGCTCAAAGGACGCCTTTGAGATTCTCAAAGGGGAAGTGTTAGCGTGTTCAACATGTTGACCACGGCTGCGCACCAGATGACCCCGAGCGTCCCGCTCGTGTCGCGCCTGGACGTCGACCTCTGCCGCCGCGTGTCCGCGGCCTGTTGCCGCTGTCGCTGAACCGCTGTCGCCCAGCTCGGGCGAGCCGAGCTGAATCGATACAGCAGCGGTCCCGGCCGGCCCTTTTCCCGGCTGCCGCACCGCATCACCGCAGAACCGTCCCCTGTTCTTTGTGCGTTCCCCCGGAGAGTGTCCGTGTCCGCGACCCCCCAGGCCCAGGCTCCCGCCAAGGCCTCGTTCAAATTCCCCTTCTGGGCCCAGATAGTCACCGGTCTCGTGCTCGGCGTGCTGTTCGGCTGGCTCGCCAAGAGCCAGGACATCAGCTGGCTCAAGACCACCCTCGAACAGGTCGGCGACATCTTCATCCAGCTGCTGAAGCTGGCCGTCGCCCCGCTCGTCTTCTTCGCGATCCTGGTGTCCATCACCAACCTGCGGAAGGTGAACAACGCCGCGCGGCTCGCCTCCCGCACGCTCCTCTGGTTCATGATCACGTCGCTGATCGCGGTCGGCCTCGGCCTCGCCATCGGCCTCCTGACGAACCCGGGAGCCGGCACCGGCCTCACCCCGCAGGACGGCAAGCTGCCCAAGCGGCACGGCTCCTGGCTCGACTTCCTGACCGGCATCGTGCCGAAGGACATCGTCACGCCGTTCACCGAGCTGAACGTGCTCCAGATCGTCTTCCTCGCCGCCGTCGCCGGTATCGCCGCCCTCCAGCTCGGCAGCAAGGCGCAGCCCGTCCTGAACCTCGCCGAGTCCGTCCTGGAGCTCCTCCAGAAGGCCCTGTGGTGGGTCATCCGCCTCGCCCCGATCGGCACCGTCGGCCTCATCGGCACCGCGATCGCCACCTACGGCTGGGACCTGATCGGCAAGTACGCCACCTTCACCGCCGACGTCTACATCGGCTCGGCCCTGGTGATGTTCGGCGTCTACCCGCTGCTGCTCGCCACGGTCGCCAAGGTCAACCCGGTCCAGTTCTTCAAGGGCGCCTGGCCCGCCATCCAGCTGGCCTTCGTCTCCCGCTCCTCCGTCGGCACCATGCCGGTCACCCAGAAGGTCACCGAGCGCCTCGGCGTCCCGAAGGAATACGCCTCCTTCGCCGTCCCGTTCGGCGCCACGACCAAGATGGACGGCTGCGCCGCGATCTACCCGGCGCTCGCCGCGATCTTCATCGCGCAGATCTTCGACGTCCAGCTGGGCATCAAGGAGTACCTGCTCATCGCGTTCGTGTCGGTGGTCGGCTCCGCCGCCACGGCCGGTCTGACCGGTGCCACGGTCATGCTGACCCTGACCCTCTCCACCCTGGGCCTGCCCCTGGAGGGCGTCGGCCTGCTGATGGCGATCGACCCGATCCTGGACATGATGCGCACCGCCACCAACGTGGCCGGCCAGGCCGTCGTCCCGGTCATCGTCGCGGCCCGCGAGGGGATCCTGGACAAGGAGGCCTACGAGGCCGCCTCGTCCTCCCCGCTCGACGAGCGCCCGCAGCCCCAGGTGGCCGTCGCCGCCTGAGCGCGGGGCAGCGCCCGTCACGCCGTACTCATCGCAGCCCCCGCCCCCGTCCGGGCGGGGGCCGCGGTGCGTCGGGGCGGGCGGTGGCGGTGCGCTGCTACGCGGCCAGTACGCGGGTGTAGGCGGCGACCCCGATGAGCAGCGGCACGGCGTACCACCACCGGTTCAGGGTGCGGTGGTAGACGGGGAGCACCGACAGCAGCAGGGGGAGGAGGGTGATCCCCAGCACCAGGATGCCGGTGATCCGGATGTCGTCGCGCATGCGGTCGTCGTGGGGGCCGTCCGGGGTCATGCTGAACATGAGGCAGAGGAAGAACCCCGCCACCAGGTAGAAGAAGGCCAGCGGCACGCCCAGCACCCACTGCAGGCAACCCCGGTCCTCGGGCAGGTCGATGACCTCGCGCCGCGTCACGCCGCCTCCAGCGGGGCCAGGGCTTCGGCCGTCCGGTCGGCCGGGTCCGCCGTGACGGGCCGGCCCGTGTGCGCGGGGCGCGGCAGGGCCGTCTCGTCGTAGTGCCGGAGCGTGCGGACCGGTACGCGGCCGTGCTCGGCGAAGTCTCCGATGGTGAACATGACGCCTTCGAGCGGTCGGGGGCTGCGGGAGTCTGGACCCGGATCATGTCATGGCGCGGCTGGGGCAGTTGGAACCGGGCGTTCCGCAGATCGCGGGCGACGCGCGGTGACCGGATGGCGGGCCGCAGCGACGCGGTGGGGGACGGGGCGGGCCTTGCTCCGCGCAAGGTGGTTCGGGTGCAAATCTCCTTGCCGGAACGGCTGTGACCGGGTCGGGGCCGGGCCGGGTCGGGCCGGGTCTCGGTGCACCGGGTCGCGGTGCGCCGGGATCCGGCCGGCTTGGCGCCGTAGTTCCGAGTACGGAGGGGTGAAATACCCCGACCAACCCTCCCGGCCTCCCGTCGCCCGGAAGGGTGAACCAGGCCAACTGGGCTGGATTCGGGTGGGGTTCGCTGGCATATGCTCGCCGCGACAACCCCAGGACATGAGACGGCCCCCGCCGGGACTGGCATCCCGAACGAGGGCCTGACCAACAAGGAAGCAGCAACCTTCCCCATGGCTCGTCAGCAGCTTAACGCGCGCTCGCGCGCATCGTCCCCGCTTCGCCCGGTGACCCACCGGTCCGGCGTCAACCACGTCACCACCCGGCAGACCTCCCGGTTCACGGTGGTCGGCAACCACCTCGCCCAGCACCGCGGCCTGTCCGGTCTGGCGCGCGGCGTCGGGGTCTACATCCAGTCGCTGCGCGGCGGCTCCGCGGTCGGCATCAAGGCGCTGGCCGCGCACTTCCCCGAGGGGCAGGCCCGACTGGCCGCGGCCCTGCGGGAGCTGGAGGCGCACGGGTACCTGGAACGGCGCGTCGAGCGGTTGCCGGACGGGCGGGTGGTGACCCGTACGTACTGGCACAACCAGCCGGC
The DNA here is from genome assembly GCF_055565795.1 of Streptomyces sp. NPDC028314. Classification (NCBI taxonomy): domain Bacteria; kingdom Bacillati; phylum Actinomycetota; class Actinomycetes; order Kitasatosporales; family Streptomycetaceae; genus Streptomyces; species Streptomyces sp. NPDC028314. The sequence continues at coordinate 331,200 of NZ_JBVHTP010000008.1, read as the reverse complement.
CGGCGCGGCACGGGGCGCCACCGCTGCTCCTGCGGACCCTGCGGACCCTGCGGCTCCCGCGGCTCCCGCTGTTCCTGCGGCTCCCGCGGTTCCCGCTGTTCCTGCGGCTCCTGCGGCTCCTGCGGCTCCTGCGGCTCCCCCTGCTCCTGCGGGCCCTTCGGGGTCTGACGTCCCCGCAACTCCCGCTGTGCCCACGGGTGCTGAGGTTCCCGGAACTCCGGCCGAGCCGGCGGCTTCCGCGGCTTCTGCGGACTGCGGGTCGCCTGGGGTCCCCCCACCTCCTGCTGCGCCACCTGCAACCCCCGCTGCGCCCGCGGAGCCCGACGCGGCCGCTGTGCCCGACGGGGTCTGGTGGGGGGTCGCGGAGGCGGAGCCTGAGGGCGCGGCCGATCGGGAGCCCGACGCGGCCGTCGAGCCCGGCGCCGCCGAGCTGTTGGCCGGGCTGCGGAGGCTCGATCCGCGCCTGCTGCTCTCCGAGCGGGACGTACGCCGCCTCGCACCCGCCGTCTCGGCCTGGCTGGAACGCGGAGTCCTACCCGAGGCGGTCGAACGCGCCCTGTCCTCGGACCTCCCGGACCCGCTGAGGCACGCGGCGTCCCTGATCGGTTTCCGGCTGGAGAACTCGCTGCCGCCCAGGCTGCCGCAGGCCCCGGCCCGGCGGAAGTGGGCCCCGCCCGACCCGATGGTGGACTGCGTCGCGTGCGGGCGCTGCTTCCGGACGCCCGACGCGCGGCGCTACTTCTGCGGTGACTGCGAGCCCGCCAAGGCGGCGGAGGGCGCCGTCCTCCACCACCACACGGGCCGGCTCGGGAGCGGGTAGACGCCCGCTTCCTTCCGTACGCTGGCGGGCATGACGGGTGAACGTGGTGCCGGGCTGGTCCGGCCCGTGCGCGGGGTGCGGGTGTTCTCGCCGCAGTCCGTGGGGTCCTGTGCGCCGACGTACGGGAGGGCGGAGCTGGACTTCGAGCCGGCCGGAGCCGGGGCGCCGGTGTCCGTCGAGTTCGGCGGGACCGTGTGGCGGCCCGAGCCGGACGAGGAGTTCGCGGCGGCCCTGGCCCGGGGGGTGCGGGCGGGGCTCGGGGCGACGGGTGCGCGGGTGCTCGTACGGCACATGGCCTGGCACCGGGTGGATTCGCACGACCGGGTCTTCGCGCACCTCGGCGAGCTCGCGGCGCGCGAGGCGCTGCGGTGCGCGGCGCAGGGCTGCGATCCGGAGCCCGTCGTGGACCGGGGCGTACGGATCTACTGAGGGCCCTCCCGTGATCCCCGGTGGATCAGCGCGCAGCTGTCGCCGTGCGCCCGCCGGGCAGGTCCAGGGCCCGGGCCAACGCCGCGGTGACGGGGGCCGCGTGATCCGGCAGGTGGTGACGGGCCCAGTCCCCGGCCAGGCCGAGGAAGCCCGTCAGGTCGCGCTCCGCGTCCGCGAGCAGGCGGCGCAGCCCGGCGGCCCGAACCTCGATGACGGGGCTGTCGTCCCTGCTGCCGTCCACGGTCAGCCGGACGGTGTCGCCCACGCGTTCCGCGCGCGCGTCGGGATCGTGGCCGAACCACACGGGACCGTCGCCGTCGAGGACTTCGAACCAGTCGCGCCACTCCTCCAGGCCGTTGCAGCAGCCCGGCAGGAAGACGGCCCCGCTCGCGGTGTCGGTGATCCGCAGGCCGCCGGGCGCCTGGGGGCCCTCGCTGGTGAGGAGTCCGTGCAGGAAGCCCCCGACCGGGTCGCCCGGCCTGGTTTCGGGCCCGTTGTACGCGGCTGCGCCCATCACCGCCGTGCCGACCTCGGCGGAGCCAAGCGCGCCGCCGAGCGCGAGGTGGCCGTACGGCTCGTGCGCGGAGACCGGCCAGAGGCCGAAGCCGGCGGGAGCGCCGAGTTCCAGTACGGGCTGCACGGTGATCACCCCGGAAGTCTGCGGCACGCCCGGCCCCGCCCGCACTCCGCCCTGCGGCCCGAAGTCGCAGGTGGGGCGGGCCGGGGGTGTGTGCGTGGTGTGTGTGAGGTGGGTGTGTGCTGGTCAGGGGCTGTGCGGGGGGTGGTCAGCGGGGGCCGGGGTGCATAGATTACCGGCGGTAACTCTGCCGAGCCGAAGGAGAGCGTGCCGTGAACGCTGTCGCGCCGAAACTGGTCGAACCCGTCAAGACCGTGATCGACGGAGTGGTGCGCCAGGTCGCCGTGCCCGCACTCGTGGGACCGCCCGTACAGGGGTCCCTCGGCGACATCCCCTTCGAGAACGCCGCCCAGGCGCCGGGGGAGCCGGTGCTCGCCCGCAAGCAGCCGGACGGGAGCTGGCGGGACGTGACCGCCGCCGAGTTCGCGGCGGAGGTGCTGGCCGTGGCCAAGGGGCTGATCGCGGAGGGCCTGCGGCCCGGGGACCGGCTCGCCATCATGGCGCGGACCACCTACGAGTGGACCCTGCTGGACTTCGCCGGATGGGCGGCGGGGCTGGTGACCGTACCCATCTACCCGACCTCCTCGGCGATCCAGGCGCGCTGGATCATCCACGACTCCGGGGCGGTGGCCTGCGCCGTCGAGGACACGGCGCAGGCGCGGATCATCAGCGTCGAGCGCGGCAACCTGCCGGGGCTGGCGCACCTGTGGGAGTTCGACACCGGGGCGGTGGCGCGGCTGGTCAAGGCCGGGGAGCGCATCCCGGACGCGCTGGTGCACGAGCGCCGGCGGGCCCGTACGCCCCAGGACGTGGCCACGCTGGTGTACACCTCGGGGACCACCGGACAGCCCAAGGGGTGCGTGCTGACCCACGGGAACTTCTTCGCCGAAGTGGACAACGCGGTGGAGCTGCTCCACCCGGTCTTCCGCGCCAAGAGCGAGGAGCCCGCCTCCACGCTGCTCTTCCTGCCCCTGTCGCACGTGTTCGGGCGGATGGTGGCCGTCGGGTGCCTGCGGGCCCGGGTGAAGCTGGGGCACGCGCCGAGCATCCGGACCGAGGACCTGCTCGCGGACCTGGCCGGCTTCCGGCCGACGTTCCTGCTGGCCATCCCCTACGTGCTGGAGAAGGTCTACAACACCGCCCGGGCCACCGCCGAACGGATGGGCCGCGCCTCCTCCTTCGACCGGGCCGCGCGGATCGCGCAGCAGTTCGGCGAGGTGGTGGAGGGAAAGACCCCGGGGGTCGCCCTGCGGGCGGCGCGGGCGCTGTACGACCCGCTCGTGTACCGGCGGATCCGGGCGGCGCTGGGCGGGCACGTGCGGTACATCCTCAGCGGCGGTTCCCCGCTGGGGCGGCGGCTCGCCGCCTTCTACACGGGCGCCGGGATCGAGGTCTTCGAGGGCTACGGGCTGACGGAGACGACGGCCGCCTCCACGATCACCCCGCCGCTGAGGCCGAGGCTGGGGACGGTGGGCTGGCCGCTGCCGGGCACGGCGGTACGGATCGCCGACGACGGGGAGGTCCTGCTGTGGGGGCCGCACCTCTTCGGGGGCTACTGGAACGTGGCCGCCATGGAGGCGGGGGGCTGGTTCCCCACCGGGGACATCGGGGAGCTGGACGGGGACGGCTACCTGACCATCACCGGGCGCAAGAAGGACATGATCATCACCTCGGGCGGGAAGAACGTCGCCCCGGCGGTACTGGAGGACTGGCTCCGGGCCCATCCGCTGGTCGGGCAGTGCATGGTCGTCGGCGACAACCGGCCGTACGTGGCCGCGCTGATCACGCTGGAGCCGGAGGGGCTGGCGCACTGGCGGCAGATGCGGAAGAAGACGGCGATGCCGATGCGGGAGCTGGTGGAGGACGAGGAACTGCGCGCCGATGTGCAGCGGGCGGTGGACGAGGCGAACCAGCTGGTCTCGCGGGCGGAGTCGATCCGGCGCTTCGTGGTCCTGCCGGGCGCCTTCACGGAGGAGCGGGGGCATCTGACGCCGTCGCTGAAGCTGCGGCGGGGGGTCGTGGCGCGGGAGTTCGCGCGGGAGGTCGACGCCATGTACCGGCGCTCCTGAGGGGGCCGCGATCGGTGGGGCGCAGCGGGCCCGCGCCGCATCCCGCCGGACGGGCCGTGGCCGTGGCCGTGGCCGTGACCGTGGCCGTGGGGCGGCGCGTGCGGGGCGCGCTTATGGTGGGCTGACCGGTCCGGGGGGCTGCCCGAGGAGGGTGTCGTGCACCGTTCCCGTACCTGGTTCCGCGCCGCAGCGGCCGCCGCAGGGCTGGCCCTGGCCTCGCTCGGGGCCACCCCGTCCCCCAGCGGCGACGCCGACCCGCTGCGACGGTTCTACGAACAGCGCGTCCGGTGGGGCGACTGCGCCGCCGCGCACGCCCCGGCCGGGATGCAGTGCGGGACGCTCGACGTGCCCCTCGACTACGCGGCCCCCGGCAAGGGGACCACCCGATTGGCCCTGGCCCGGATACCTGCCGCCGGGAGCAAGCGGCGCGGCTCGGTCGTCCTGAACTTCGGCGGCCCCGGCGGCCCGGGCGTCGCCACCCTCGCCGAGGACCCCAAGACCTTCGCCGACCTCGGCAAGGACCACGACCTCGTCACCTTCGACCCCCGGGGAGTCGGGCGCAGCGAGCCCGTCTCCTGCGGCGGCTCGCAGGAGACCGACTCCGACATCGCCCCGGACGACGCCGCCGGGCAGCTCGCCGCCCTGCGGGCCGTGGTCAGGCGGTGCGAGCTGCACTCCGGCCCGGTGCTCCCGTACATCGGCACCATCAACGTCTCCCGGGACATGGACGTCCTGCGCCAGGCCCTCGGCGAAAAGAAGCTCGACTACCTCGGCTTCTCCTACGGAACCCGGCTCGGGGCCGTGTACGCCGCCCAGTTCCCCGGCCGGACCGGCCGTATGGTCCTCGACGGGGTCGACACCCTCACCGAGCCGCTCGCCGAGCAGGCCCTGGCCGCGGCGCGGGGCCAGCAGCGGGCCCTGGACAACTTCCTCGGCTGGTGCGCCCGCCTGCGCGGCTGCGTGTACGGCACGAACACCCGTACCGCCAAGGAGCGGGTGGGCGCCCTCGTCACGCGGCTCGACGAGCAGCCGCTGGTCGGGCAGGACGGCTCGCACTTCACCGGGCAGGACGTGGTCGTGGCCGTCGGCAACGCCCTGTACTCCAAGAACCTGTGGCCCGCGCTCGCGGAGAGCCTCGGGCTGGTCGAGCGCAACGGCGACCCGGTCGGGCTGCTCCAGCTCGGCAGTGTGCTGGAGCCGCCGGAGGACGACGACGGGCAGGAGAAGGTGCCCGACGACAACCCGGAGGCCGCGCTGACCGCCGTGAACTGCGCCGACGACCCGGACCGGGGCGATGCCAAGGCCACCCCGGCCGCGATCGAGAAGGAGCTCGAAGGCCTGCAGGGCGAGTTCCTCAAGGCCTCGCCGATCTTCGGGCCGAGCCAGCTGATGACGGTGCTGTCCTGCTACGGCCGCCCGGCCGGCACCGACTTCATCCGCAGGATCGACCACCCGGGCGCCCCGCGCATGCTGCTCGTGGGCACGCGCGGAGACCCGGCGACCCCCTACGAGTGGACCGAGGAGACGGCGCGTCGGCTGGGCTCGGCCGTGGTGCTGGACTACCGGGGCGAAGGACACACCGGCTACGTGGCCTCCCCGTGCGTCCGCGCGTACGTGAACGCCTTCCTGGCCGACGGCCGGCTGCCGGCCGGGACGCGGTCCTGCCCCGCCGGGAACGACTGAGCGCACCGGCGGGGCGGGGGCGGGCGCCTCAGCAGTTGGCGTGCGTGGCGCGGCCCGCGAACCGGTCCGCGAGCCAGTTCCCCGCCGCCAGGGAGTGGGTGATCACGCCGCTGACGTGCTCGCCGATCCAGACGGTGTCGAACTCGACGTTCGCGCCCGCCGCGCACCAGTCGGAGCGCAGCTGCCGCCCGACGGCGTAGGGGATCAGCTCGTCGCCGAGCGCGTGGTACTGGTACACCGGCGCGGCCGGGGCGGTCCGGCCGAGCCTGCTCTGGTTCAGCCGGGCCTGCCAGTCGGGCTGGGCGAGCGGGTCGCGGGTGGTGAGGTCGGAGATCCGCTTGAAGGAGCCGGCGATGGCGTCGATCGCGACGCAGCCGTCCTTCATGCCGTTGACCAGGGCCTTGCCCGCCGGGTTCAGGTAGGAGTCGAGCTTCAGTTCCGGGAAGGCCGCGTCCTGCCCGGCGGCCGCCATGAAGATCAGGCCGGATCCGTAGGAGCCGTTGTTGAAGTCGGCCACCTTCAGCAGGTCCCCGGGGACACCGCCCGTCGCCGTGCCCTTGACCCGCAACTCCGGTGCGTACGAGCCGTGCAGCTCGGCAGCCCAGCTGCTGGCCTGGCCGCCCTGGGAGTAGCCCATGATGCCGACCGGGGTGTCGGCCGACAGCCCCGTCCCGGGGAGGCGGGTCGCGGCGCGTGCGGCGTCGAGGACGGCGTGGCCGGCGGAGGGGCCGACGGTGTAGGTGTGCCGGCCGGGCGTGCCGAGGCCCTCGTAGTCGGTGACGACCACGGCCCAGCCGCGCAGGGTGAGCTGCTGGATGAGGTTGGCTTCCATGGAGGTGCCGTACGGGAGGTTGTTGCTCGGTGCGCAGGAGTCGCCGAGGCCCACGGTGCCGACGGCGTAGGTGATCAGGGGGCGGGGGCCGGTGCGGCCGTCCTGCGGGACGATGACGGTGCCGGAGACGGTGTTCGGGGCTCCGTCGGCGGTGGTGGAGCGGTAGTGGACCTTCCAGGCCTTGGTGTTGGTGGGCTGGCCGGGCAGCGGGTGGAAGGCGGAGGGCGCGCTGCTGACGATGTCGCCGGGGCGGCCCGCCGGCCCGGCGTCCTCGGGCGCGGCGTTCGCGGTGGCGGGGATCCAGGCCGAGAGGGCCAGGGCGGCCACGGCGGCCAGGGCGGTCCTTCGGCTGCGCGGGGGGTTTCGGAAACGCATGGGCGGCTCTCCCAACGGTCCGTGCGGGGGCAGGTGAGGAGAAGGTAGTGACCGACCGGTAGGAAGGTCGCTGACCGTGCAGCTCACCTTTACTGACCCGGTGTCTCACGGCCGCCCGCACCCGCCGGCGAGGCCGCCCCGGCCGCCCCCGGCCGCCCCGGCCGGCCCGCCGGGAGCGTCCGGCCCGGGGCGCCGCTCGCTCAGCCGCCCGACGCGATGCGGTAGGCGCCCGGGGTCGTCCCCGTCCAGCGCCGGAACGCCCGGTGGAAGGCGGTGTCCTCCGAGAACCCCAGCCGGGCCGCCAGTTCCGCGATCGGCTCCCGGCTCTCCGCCAGCCCCGCGATCGCCGCGTCCCGCCGCACGTGGTCCTTCAGCTGCTGGAAGGAGGTCCCCTCCCGCTGGAGCCGCCGCCGCAGCGTCGCCGGGGACACCGCGAGCCGCGCCGCCACCTCCCCGAGCTCCGGCAGCCGCGGCGAGCTCCGCAGCCGCTGCGTCAGGGTCCGGCGTACCTGCTCCGCGACCGTGGTCCCGTACTCGGGGCGCGACAGCAGGTCGAAGGGGGCGCGGCGCAGCATCGCGTCGAGCTCCGGCTCCTCCCGCACCAGCGGGGCGGTCAGCCAGTGCGCGTCGAAGGCGGCTCCCGTGCGGTCCTGCCCGAAGCGCACCGGGCAGTCGAAGAGCAGCTCGTACTCGTCCTCGTGCGGGGGCGGGGGATAGCTGAAGGCGGCGTGCGCGAGGGGGATGCGCCGCCCGATGAGCCAGCTGCTCAGCCGGTGCCAGATGGCCAGCACGCACTCGGAGAGGAAGCGTTCCTCGTCCCCGTCGAGGTCGCCCAGCACGGTGAACCGCGCCTGCCCGCCGTCCACTTCCAGCGCCAGTTCCGGCCCGCCCGGGAACAGCCCGTAGAAGGCCGCCGCCCGCTCCATCGCGGCCCCGAGGTCCCGGCAGCCCAGCGAGGCGTGACACATCATCGCGAAGGTGCCCGGCCGGCTCGGGACCGAGCTCAGGCCGAGGAACTCGTCCTGCGTGGTCCGGTACAGCGCCCGGAACAGCCGGGCGAACTGCGCGGGCGTGATCCGCGCCCGGTCGTCACCGAGCAGCAGCGGAGGGATCTGCGCCTCCTGGAGCAGCGGCACGGTGTCGAGGCCGGCGCGCCGCGCTCCCGCGAGCACGGCGCGCACGTGGTGCACGGTGATCGTCCGCCTCCCCATGGTCCGAAGGTAGCCCGAATGAGCGCTGGGGTCAGCGGGGGTGACGCTTCCGGTCATGCCGCCCGCGCCCCCGTGCTGCCTAGCGTCGTCGGTACGGACCCCAGGGAGGCGACGGCGATGGACGCTGCACGGGCTGTACCGGCACACGGCGGGGCGCGACCGGAGACCCTCTCCGTGTTCACGGAGTGGACGGGGGAGCGGTACGGGCCGGAGACCGCGCTGCGGTTCCCTGCGGAGGGCGGTTCGCGCACGCTCTCGTACGGGGAACTGCGCGCCCGGGTCCGCGAGGCCGGGCGGGCCCTGCTGGGGCTGGGGGTGGCCGCCGGGGAGCGGGTCGCCGTGCTGGCCGAGACCCGGCCGCAGTGGACGTTCACCCACTTCGGGGTGCTGACCGCGGGTGCGGTCCTGGTGCCCGTCTACCCGACGGCGGGGGAGGAGGAGCTGGCCTGGGTGCTCACCGACTCCGCCGCGGTGGTGGCCGTCTGCGACGACGCCGCCCAGGCCGCCCGGGTGGAGGCGCTGCGGGACGCGCTGCCCGCGCTGCGGGCGGTGGTGCGGATGGACGACCTCGCCGGGCTGCCCCTGGCGCCGGAGGCCGAACTGCTCGCCCGGGCCCGGGCGGTGGTGCCCGGCGACGACGCCTCGATCGTCTACACCTCGGGCACCACGGGCCTGCCGAAGGGCTGCCGCCTCACGCACGGGAACCTGGGCGCCATCCAGGACGCCACGCTCCCGCTGATCCGGGGCGGGCCGGGCGACTCCACGTACCTCTACCTGCCGCTGGCCCATCTGCTGGCCCAGCTCATCCAGTTCACCACGCTGCTGGAGGGCGGGGAGCTCAGCTACTTCGGCGGCCGGATCGAGGACGTCATCGCCGAGCTGGCCGAGGCCCGCCCCACCCATCTGCCCTCCGTACCGCGCCTGTTCGAGAAGCTGCACGCGGTGGTGCTGTCGCTGGCGGAGTCCCGGGAAGGCGGCCGGGAGCGCTTCGAGGAGGCCGTACGGCTGGGCGTGCTGGCCGCGGAGGACCGGCTGCCGGCCGAGTCGCGCGAGGCGTACGAGGCGGCGGAGAAGTCGCTGTACTCCCCGGTCCGGGACGCGTTCGGCGGCCGGCTGAAGTGGGCGCTGACCGGCGGCGCCCCGATCGCCCCCGCCACCTTGGACTTCCTGCGCGCCTGCGGGATCGCCGTCTACGAGGGGTACGGGATGACCGAGTCCGGCGGGGTGATCAGCCTCAACCACCCCGGTGCGGTCCGCTACGGCACGGTCGGCCGCCCCATCGCGGGCTGCGAGGTCCGGATCGCCGAGGACGGCGAGGTGCTCGCCCGGGGCCCGATGGTCTTCCCGGGCTACCACGCCAACGAGGCCGCGACGGCGGACGCGGTGGACGGGGACGGCTGGCTGCACACGGGCGACCTGGGCGAGCTGGACGGCGACGGCTTCCTGTCGATCACCGGCCGCAAGAAGGAGCTGATCATCACCTCGGCGGGCAAGAACATCACCCCGACCGAGGTGGAGTTCGCCGTGCAGGCCTCCCGCTTCGTCTCCCGCGCGGTGCTGATCGGCGACCGCCGCCCGCACCCGGTGGCCCTGATCACCCTGGACGCCGGGGAGATCGCGGCCTGGGCGGCGCGCGAGGGGCTGACCCTCACCGAGCCCGCCGCGCACCCGGCCGTGCGCGCCCTCGTGGAGGAGGCGGTGGCATCGGCCAACGCCACGGTCTCCCGCCCGGCCCGGATCCGGGCCTTCCACCTCCTCGACGAGGACTTCTCGATCGAGGCGGGCACCCTGACGCCCACGCTGAAGCTCCGCCGCGGCGCGGTGGCGCAGCGGTACGCGGGGGAGATCGAGGCGCTGTACGGCTGAGGGCGCCGGGGGCGGGCCGGGCGCCGGGGCCGCCCGACCCCTCCACATCTGACGCCGCTTCAGATACACCGGTGCCATGACCGCAGAAGAGCAGGACCGCGCACCGGACACCCGCGTCGAGGACTACGCCGCGCTCGCCGCCGTCGGCCCCTACGGGGTCCGCCCCGGCCATGCGCTGATCACCATGGTGGAACCGCACCCGGGGCACGAGTACGCGTACAACCGCTGGTACGAGGACGACCACTACTACGCGGGCGCCATGGCCATGCCCTGGATGTACGCCGGACGCCGCTGGGTGGCCACCCGGGAGCTCCAGGAGCTGCGCTACCCCGAGAAGTCGGCGGTGGCCCAGCCCGTCACCGCCGGGTGCTACATCTCGACGTACTGGGTGACGCAGGGCCGCTACGACGAGCACATGAAGTGGACCGTCGGCATCAACAAGCGGCTCAACCGCGACGGGCGCGTCTACCAGGACCGCACCCACGTCTTCACGGCCTTCCAGGACCACGCCGCCACGGTCTACCGCGACGGCGCCGCCGGCCCCCGGGACTTCCACGCCCTCGACCACCCGTACGCCGGGCTCGTGGTCCAGGTCATCGATGCGGAAGGGCCCGAGCAGCGGGACCGGCTGCTGGAATGGCTGCGCTCACGGGCCCTCCCGAAGCGGCTGGCAGGCGGGCCCGCGGCGATGGTGACGGTCTTCCGGCCGACACCGCTGCCCGGCGACCGGATGACGTACGTCAAGCAGGTCGAGGGGGTCGGCACCCGGCTGACGCTGCTGTGGTTCCTGGAGGCCGATCCGCGGACCTGCTGGGACCGGTTCCAGGGGCTGGACACGGAGGTCGCGGAGGCGGGCCTGGGGCGGGTGGAGCTGGTGGCGCCGTTCGTTCCGACGGTCCCGGGTACGGACCGCTACGTGGACCAGCTGCGCTGACCGCGGACGCGGACATGGCCGAGCCCCCTCGGCCAGGACGGCGGGCCGGACGAGAGGGCTCCAGTCAGTGGTGCAGGTAGTGCAGGTGGTGCTGGTGGTTCCGGTGGCTCCGGTTGTGCTGGAGGTTCCGGTAGCGCCGGTCGGACGGTTGGGGCGGGCGTCTTGATGTTCAGACGAGGCGCCCCAGCCGGCCCTCGGTGACTTCGGTGACGAACGAGGTCCAGGAGCCGGGCGCGAAGGTGAGGGACGGGCCGTCCTGCACCTTCGAGTCGCGGACCGCGATGGCCTCCATGACGGGGGACTTGACCTCGACGCAGGCACCGTTTCCGCCGGAGTAAGAGGACTTGGTCCAGTTTTCCGTGGCGCCCTGACGAATAGCCATGTTTCTCTCCGGTTCAGCGAGTAGTTCCGGTGTCGTGCCAGCCATTTCCCCGGCTGACGTGATCGACGCTACCCGCACCTCCCGAAGGCTGAAGGGGCCATTCACTCGACCGAGTGGCATATTCCATTCAGGCCTTCTGTGGCTGGGGACTGACGGTGTACCGTACGGGCCGCCCTCGCCACCAGGCCTGATTCCACCGCTTTTACTTCGCTTTGCCCGCATAGTGGCCGATGATCTCGGAGATGAACTGCCGGGTCTGCTCGACATTGAGGGCCTGGGCGCGCAGATGCTCGTACATGACGCTGTACTTCTGAACGTCGTTGGCCTTCTCCAGGTACAAATCGCTCGTGACCCCCTCGATGTAGACCACCGTCGAGTCAGAGGCGTCCGGGAATTCCAGAATCGCGTACTGGCCGTTGACGCCCGGATGCGCACCCATCGAGAAAGGCATCACCTGCACGGTGATGTACGGCTCCTCCGAGCGTTCTATCAAGTACTCCAGCTGCCGGATCATCAACTGCGCGTCGCCCACGTGCCGGCGCAGCGCCGCCTCGTCGATCACCGCCCACAGGCGCAGCGGTCCGACGTCCGGGTTGTTGTTCTCCGTCTCGGACAGCCGCTTCTGGCGGTGCATCCGGACCTGGACCCGCTTCTCCACGTCCACCGGCGCGGTCTCGGGCAGCGCGCCGCGGATCAGCGCCTGGGCGTACTCCGGGGTCTGGAGCAGCCCCGGGACCATCTGGGGCTCGTAGGTGCGCAGGCTGGCGGCGTCCGTCTCCAGGCCGATGTAGACGCTGTACGGGATGTCGCCGAAGGCGTGCCACCAGCCCTGCTGGCGGGAGTCCTTCGCCATCTGCATGAGGGAGTCGACGAGCCGGCGGTCCTCGACCTCGTACACGTCGCACAGGTCGCGGACGTCGCGCTGGCTGATGGAGCGACGGCCGTTCTCCAGCCGGCTGATCTTCGACTGGGAGACGAGGAGGCGCTCGGCGACCTGCTCGGCCGTCATGCCCTTGTCCTCGCGCAGCTTGCGCAATTCCATGCCCAGTCGGCGGCGTCGGACGGTGGGATTGACATTGGACGCCACGGGGACGGCACCTCCGCCTTCTTCTGGTTCTGTCTCTCTGCGTGTCTGATGTTCAGCAGACTGCCACCGAAGGGTGCGCCAGCGCTGAAGAACGGACGGGAAAGACAGACGCGCGGGGTGGCGGAGCCGGGTGGGACCGGCCCCGCCACCCCGCGCACCGGCGGCTCCCGGACCGGTTCCCGGGGGACTGCCGGTCGGGGCGAGGGCGTTCGGTGGAGCGGTGACGCGTGTGGGACCGCTGGTCGTCAAGGGGTGTCGCGGATCCCACGGGTGAAACGGGTCGTACGGGTACTGCCAGGGGTACTGCCGACCGCTGCCGGGTGCTCAGTGCGCGGCCGCACGGGCCATCGCACCCGTCCGGCGCGGCTGCATCGGCACACCACCCGCGGGGGCCGCGGCGGTTGCCGAGGCCCGGGCGACGGGTGCTGCCGCCGGTGCGCGGTCACGGCGTGGCTGTGCGGCCACTCCGTTCTGGACGTCCATCACGGCGTGTGCCACGAGACCGCCCATGGGGTCGTGCCGGATCAGATCCCGCAGCCGGGACCTGGACGACCGCCCCTCGTTGCCGGGGTACAGGTGCTTGCCGAGTCCGACCGCGTGGGCCAGTGCGGCGAGCGCCGCGGTCCGCGGGTCCGGTGGTACACCGGTGCGGATCGCACTGTCGAGCCGGGCACGGATCTCCCGGCTGATCGCCGTGTCGGTCGCCTGGTAGCGAGTCGTCGGCAGCACCCCGCACATCTGTCCCGCGACGGCATGGACCATGCCGCAGCGCTCCAGATGGGCGAGGTAAATCTGGCGGAGCCCCAGTCGGGGTCCGCCGATCCAGTGGACGGCCCGAACCGGGCTGCCGCGCCTGCGCAGCAGTTCCAGTGCGGAGTCCAGTGTCGGATCTCCTGTCGGCCGTGGCATCACCACGGCGATACGATCCCCGTCAGGGGCTATCCGTCCTGCCAGAGCCAGCTCTACTAGCTGTGCCCCGGCCAGGCCGAGGTCGAGCGACTGCGGCTGCGCCGTGGTTCCCGTGGTCGGGTCCAAGGCGAGCAGCAGAAGCTCCTCCGGAATTGTTCTGCGGCTCCTGCCCATCCATGCCTCCCCGCGTGGATGAGTGACAGGGTGACGCCTCTCACATTCATCTGTCGAGAGCGCCTGGTCGCTTTATGGGGGAACCTGCAGCTATGTCGTTCTCGTCTAGCGGGTGGGCGATGCCCCCTAGACGGGACACTGTTAGACGGTTCGGACAGCGGCCGGACGTCGATCGAGGAGGAACTGGTGGCGGGCGAGTCCCCCGACAAGTCGGTAGATGAAGGTGCGTCGGGGGCGGCGGAATCCGCCGCGTCCTCAACGGAGCGCGACCCGAGGCTTTCGGTCCTCCGGCCGCGCGAGCCGGAGTCCGGCGACCGGGACCCCCTGAAGGAGGCGGTCGCGGCCTGGGTGGCGTCGTCCGAAGCGGCGTCCGCCGAAGCCGCGTCCGCCGAAGCGGCGTCCGCCGAAGCGGCGTCCGCCGATGCGGCGCCGTCGGACGGGGCGGCCGGGGAAGCGGAGCGGGAGGCCGGTGCGGGTGCCGGCGCCTCCGGCGGTTCCGAGGCCGGGGACGAGCCGGCGGCCGCCGAGGCACGGACGACCGCCTTCGGTGTGGTCAAGCCCGCTGTGGACGATGCGGAGTCGGGGTCGGGGTCGGGGTCGGAGGCTGAGCCGGAGTCGGCGTCGGAGTCTGAGCCGGCGTCGGCGTCGGCGTCGGCGTCGGGCAGGGCTGCGGGCTCGGGTTCCGGTGAGCGGTCGGAGGGTGCCTCCGGGTTGGAGAAGCCGGATTCCGGTTCGGTGGGCGCCGGTGGCGTCGGCCGTTCCGGTGGCGAGGCCGCGGGTCCGGGTGCCGCCGAGCAGCGCACGACCGCCTTCGGCGTGGTGAAGCCCGCGTCCCGTGGGGCGGGTGAGGGTGCTGACGCGCCTTCCGGTTCCGCGGGCGTGCCGGCGGCCGCCGAGGCGCGGACTACGGCCTTCGGGGTCGTGAAGCCCGCCGTGGACGACGCGGAGTCGGGCAAGGCCGCGGGGCCGGGTTCCGGTGAGCGGTCGGATGCCGCCTCCGGGTCGGAGAAGCCGGATTCCGGTTCGGTGGGCGCCGGTGGCGTCGGCCGTTCCGGTGGCGAGGCCGCGGGTCCGGGTGCCGCTGAGCAGCGGACGACCGCCTTCGGCGTGGTGAAGCCCGCCTCGGGCCGGGGCGGTCCGGGTGCGGGTTCCGGCTCGGCGGACGCCGGGCAGCGGACGACGGCCTTCGGGGTGGTGAAGCCCGCCTCGGGCGGTGCGAAGGCCGACGAGCCGGCCGAGGGCGACGGGCCCGCGGACGGTGAGCGTACGGCTGTGTTCCGGGCCGTGCGGCCGGGTGTTGCGGGGCCGAAGTC
>NZ_JBVHTP010000008.1:181832-316385 GCF_055565795.1 Streptomyces sp. NPDC028314 | reverse complement strand
GACGTCGGATTCCGGTTCCGGTTCTGGTTCCGGGCAGAAGCCGTCGGGTGATCCGCGTGCCGCGTCCGGGAAGCCGGCCGAGGGTGACGGGCCTGCGGACGGTGAGCGTACGGCTGTGTTCCGGGCCGTGCGGCCGGGTGTTGCGGGGCCGAAGTCGGATTCCGGTTCCGGTTCTGGTTCCGGGCAGAAGCCGTCGGGTGATCCGCGTGCCGCGTCCGGGAAGCCGGCCGAGGGTGACGGGCCTGCGGACAGCGAGCGCACCGCCGTGTTCCGCGCCGTGAAGCCCGGTACCGGTACCGGCGCCGGCACCGCTCCCACCGCCAAGCCGGCCACCGCCAAGCCGGCCGACGCCGAGGAGCCCGCCGACAGCGAGCGCACCGCCGTCTTCCGCGCCGTCAAGCCCCCGCAGGCCGGCCGTCCCGTGCCGCCGAAGTCCGTCGGCGGCGAGCGGGCCAGTACCTTCGTGCCGCTGCGCGGTGATCAGGCCAAGCCGGCGGCGCCCCCGGCGCCGAAGCCGGCCCCCGCCGCCGCGCCCAGGCCGCCCGCGCCGCCCGCGCCCGCGGGCCCCAAGCCGGACACCGAGCGGACCACGCAGCAGCCGCTGCCGCCCAAGCCGCCGCTCGACATGCTCGCGGACCTCACGAACAACCCGCCCCCGCCGCCGAGCCCCATGCGCACGGTCGCCCGGCGGTTCAAGATCTACGCCCCGCTCGTCGCGCTGCTGGTGATCGTCCTGGCCATCGTGCAGCTGGTGCGGCCGATGCCCGAGCCGAAGCTCACGATGACGGCGAAGGGCTCGTACACCTTCGACGGCGGCGCCCCGGTCCTGCCGTGGCCCAAGGAGGGCCAGGGCTTCATGGCCGCCGCCGGCCTCGGCACCGTCGGCACCTTCGGCGAGCAGAAGCCGATCGCCATCGGCAGCGTGGCCAAGACCATGACGGCGTACGTGATCCTCAAGAGCCACCCCCTCAAGAAGGGGGAAAAGGGTCCGATGATCGACGTCGACAAGACGGCCGTGGACGACGGCAAGAAGGACTCCGAGGGCGAGTCCACCGTCAACACGCTGAAGGAGGGCGACAAGATCTCCGAGTACGACGCCCTCGCCGCGATCATGATCCCCTCCGCGAACAACATCGCGCGGCTGCTCGCCCGCTGGGACTCCGGCGGCGACCAGGAGGCGTTCGTCAAGAAGATGAACGAGACCGCCCGGGAACTCGGCATGGCCAACACCACGTACACGGACCCCTCGGGTCTGGACGCGACCACGGTCAGCACCGCCGAGGACCAGGTCAAGCTCGGCCTCAAGGTCGTCGAGATGCCGGAGCTGATCGACATCACCAAGAAGACGAACTGGGTCGACCCCTCCGGCAAGAGCTGGCGGAACTACAACGACCTGATCCCCTACAACGGCTCGCTCGGCATCAAGACCGGCTCCACCACGAAGGCCGGCGGCAACCTGCTCTTCGCCGCCGAGAAGAAGGTCGGCAAGACCAACCAGCTGATCGTCGGCGCCGTGCTCGGCCAGCACGGCGTGCCGATCCTCGGCACCGCCATCGCGGCCAGCAAGGACGTCATGCTGGCCACGCAGAAGTCGCTGACGGGCGCGGTCGTCGTCAAGAAGGGCGATGTCGTCGGGTACGTGGACGACGGTCTCGGCGGCCGGACCCCGGTCGTGGCGACGGCCGACGTGGAGGCGGTCGGGTGGCCGTCGCTCGGCGTCGACGTCAAGCTGGGTGGCGGCAACGCCAAG
Source organism: Streptomyces sp. NPDC028314 (assembly GCF_055565795.1). Lineage (NCBI taxonomy): Bacteria > Bacillati > Actinomycetota > Actinomycetes > Kitasatosporales > Streptomycetaceae > Streptomyces > Streptomyces sp. NPDC028314. Next base: position 314,635 of record NZ_JBVHTP010000008.1, on the reverse strand, counting down.
CTCCCGCAGACCGCGAAGGCCGGCACGGAGATCGGCGTGCTGACCGTCGGCGAGGGCGCCAGTCAGGTGAAGGTGCCGGTGGCGCTCAAGCAGGACCTCGTCACCCCGAGCCTGGGAAGCAAGCTGACCCGCGTCGGCTGACCGCTGCGGACTGATCCGCTCAGGCGCTCCGGGCAACCCCGGGGCGCCTGAGCACGTCTAGGAGGCGGAAGAACGGGACCCGCGCGCGTGCGGGATGTCGGATATCGGGTGTGTCGGGTGTGTCGGGTGTGTCGGGTGTGGGTGTGGGTGTCGGGAGAGCGTCGGAAGTGACCACCGCTGAGCAGCACAAGCAGGAGCAGGAGCAGTACGGGCAGCGCTCCGGCTCCGGCGTACCCGACGAAGGATCGGCTCCCGGCGCCCCAGCTCCCGGCGCCCCGGCTCCCGCCGCGGCCCCCGCTGCCGGGGACGGCGTCGGCATGGCGCGCCTCGCGCTCCGCTGGGCGTACGGGCATCCGGTGGCCGTCGCCGCCGCCGTGGCGGCCGTACTGCACGTCGTCTGGTTCTTCAGCTTCGCCAACAGCGGCGGGGACCTGGCCGCGCAGGACGCGTGGGCCGAGTTCGTGGGACGGCACCCCGACACGGCGTACAACCTCGCCTGGTACGGGGGGATGCACCCGGTCTCGTACAGCGTGGTCTCTCCGTACGTCATGCACATGATCGGCGTCCGGACCACGATGATGATCGCCGGGACGGTCTCGGCCGCGCTGCTCGCGCTCATCCTGACCCGCTGCCGGGGCACTGTCCGGCAGCCGTTGTGGCCGGCCTTGGCCGGGGTCTACGGGCTGCTGTGCAACGCCCTGTCCGGCCGGGTGACCTTCGGGCTCGGCGTGATGTTCGCGCTCGGCGCGGTCGCCGCCGTCTTCTGCTGGCCCCGGAAGTGGGCGGAGCGGCGGTGGGCCAAGGCCGCCGTCGCGGCCCCGCTGGCCGGGCTCGCCACCGCCTCCAGTCCGGTGGCCGGCCTCTTCCTCGGGGTGGTCGCGGCCGCGCTGTTCCTGAGCGGGCGGCGACCGGGCGCGTACACACTGGGCCTGCCCCCGGTGGCCCTGGTCGGGCTGTCGGCCTGGCTGTTCCCGTTCTCCGGTACCCAGCCGATGAAACTGGGCTCGGCCTGGCTGCCGTTCGTCTTCGGCCTGGCCATAGTGTTCCTCGTGCCCAAGCGGTGGAAGACGGTCCGGATCTCCTCCGCCGTCTACGCCCTCGGGGTGCTGCTGACCTGGCTGATCGACTCCCAGGTGGGCTCGAACGCCACCCGGCTCGTCATGCTGTTCGGCGGGGCGGTGCTGCTCTCGGCCCTCCCGTACTCCCTCCCGCGCTCGCGCCACCGGTACGCGCTGGTGCTCGCCGTCGTCGGGCTGAACTTCTGGATCACCTCCAACAGCGTCACCGACATCATCCGGACCACCCCGCTGGCCGCGTGGAACCGGGAGCTCGCCCCGCTGGTCGACCAGCTCCAGAAGGCGGGCGCGGACCGGGGGCGGGTCGAGGTGGTCCCGGCCAGCAGCCACCGCGAATCCTCCGCCTTCCCCTCGTACGTGAACCTCGCGCGCGGCTGGAACCGCCAGGCCGACCTGGAACGCAACCCGCTCTTCTACGACGACACCCTCGACGCGGAGAATTACCAGGCCTGGTTGGAGCGCTGGGCGGTGCACTACGTGGTGCTGCCCGCCGACAAGCCCGACTCGGGCGGCGTGGACGAGGCGAAGCTGGTGCGCCAGGGGCTTCCGTACCTCCAGCAGATCTGGGGCGACTCGAACTGGCGGCTCTTCAAGGTGAACGAGCCCACGGACCTGGTGGTCGGGCCCGCGAAGGTGGTGCGCGCCGGCGCCGACCAGCTGGTCATCGACGTGGAGCGGCCCGGGCGGGTACTGGTGCGGATCCCGCACTCGCCGTGGCTGGGGCTGGTGGACGGCGCGGGCAAGGCGGTCGCGCCGCCGCAGGAGACGGCCGCCTCGAAGCAGCGCCACGCGGCGGGCAAGAACCCCGGGCCGAAGGAGTACGTGAACACCGCCGGGTGCCTGTTCAAGGCGGATCCGGACGACTCCGGGGACGTGTGGACCGAGCTGCTGGCGCCGGCCGCCGGGCAGTACCGGGTGGCGGCGAAGTACCAGATCCCGCGGGGGACGCCCTGCCCGGAAGAACTGCTCTCCGAGGTCACGGGGTCGCCGGAACGGCCCGCTCCGGCCAGGCCATGATCGAGAGTTTTTACGTCCGGTCCGGGTGCGTCGGCCGATATATCTGCATACGATCCCAGTAGTCCGATTGGGTGCTTCCCGAGGGAGTTGACGACGGGATGAGCAAAGAGCAGAAGCAGGACGTCCAGGCGGTGATCGCGAAGGCGGCGGAGCAGGTCCAGCTGCCACACGCGCCGGGTCACGGCTTCGAGGGTCCGGTCCGGAGCAAGGTCAAGGGCGGAGCGCACACCAAGGCGGCCCTCAAGCGCGCCGGCACTCCGCAGGGCGACCGGATCGGCGAGCGCAGCAAAGGTCTGAGCTGACCCCCGTCGGCTGATCGTCCAGCCCTCCCGGCCCCGGCCGGGAGGGCTTGCGCTTGCCCGGCCCAGCGGGTCCGGGGGCTGTCCGGCCGCCCCTTAACGCCTTCGCGGGGGAGTGGCCGGACAACTGTTACATTGCCGACGGATGACCAGAACATGACCCTCGTAACGTCGTGACCGTCGCCCGGACGGGCCATCCGACCGGGTGGTCCGGCCGCCCGGACCGAGAGCACAGGCGACGCCGACCCGAGGGGAACCACCCATGCGCGCCGCCTTCCGTGAGCCGATGAGGCCCGGCGCCCCCGCGCCCGCGCCCGCCCGACCCGCCCGCGGCACCGCCCGGCGGGCAGCGACCGCCGCCGCCCTGGTGGCCGGCGTCTGCGGCGCCCTCGCGGCCTGCGGCGGCGGCGCCGAGCTCCCGCCGGCCCCCAAGGTGGGCAGCACCGCGGCCGCCTCCCCGGTCGTGGACGCCCGCCCGGCCCCGGCGCTGGAGAAGTCGAAGCCCACCGGCATGAAGATCGACGCCGCGGGCGTGGACGCGAGGCAGATGGTCGACCTCACGGTGGACCCGGGCACCGGTGAGCTGGGCGTACCCGACGCCGACACCGAAGCCGACCGGCCCGGCTGGTGGACCGGGGGCGTCACCCCGGGGGAGAAGGGCGTCTCCGTCCTCGTCGCGCACTTCGACACCCGGCACGGCCCGGCGCTGATGAGGAACGTCGAGAAGATCGAGCTCGGCGACCTCGTCGAGGTGCCGCGCGAGGACGGGAAGACGGCCAAGTTCAAGATCCGCGAGATCGAGGACGTGAACAAGAAGGACTTCCCGACCGACAAGGTCTACGGGCAGACCCAGCGCCCCGAGCTGCGCCTGCTGACCTGCGGCGGCGAGATCGAGGACGGGCACCGCACCGACAACGTCATCCTCTACGCGGACCTGGTGGCGTGAGCCGCCGGCTCCGTGCCGTCCGCCCCCTGCTGCTGCCCGCCGCGCTCCTCGCGCTGGCGGGCTGCGGCGCGGACGGGGGGCTCCGGCCCGCCGACGACGGCAAGCCCGCCACCCGGGCCCAGGGCCCGCTCCGCCTCTGGCCCGAGCGGCCCGCCGCCCCGCCGCAGAGCACGGGCGCGACCGCCGCCCGGCCCGCGCCGATACCAGGCGTCGGCGTCCCGGCCGGCCGCGCGCTGCGCGACGTACCGCCCCTGGAGATCCTGGAGGCGCAGCTCGCGCTCCTGCCGCAGGCCGGCCCGGCGCAGGAGGAACGGCAGTCCGTGCTGGACGACTGCGCCGAAGGCACGGGGACGCCCGGCTGCCCGCTGCGCGAGGCGCACTACCGCGATCTGACGGGGGACGGGCGGGACGAACTGATCCTCGGCGTCGACAGACCGGGACACGTCCTCAACGTCCGGGTCTACGCCGGCCGGGAGGACGGCCGGATCACCGAGATCATGGACGCCAGGGAGGGCGTGCTCAGCGTCGAGGCGACGGCACGCGACCTCATCATCCGGTCCACCGCCGTCATGCCGGGCACCGAGAACCGGTACGTCTGGACCTGGGATCCCGACCTGCAGGCCATGACACCGCGGGTGATCGAGACGGTCCGCACCCCGAAGGAGTCGCCGTGATCCGCCTCCCGGCCTGGACCTCCGCCCTCACCTGGAAGGCCGCCGTCTTCATCACCCTGATGTGCTGCGGGCTCGCGGCGCTGCTCGGCACGCTCGTGCACGGCGCGATGACCCGGCAGACCGTCGCCACCGCCCGCGACAAGGCACTCGGCAGGCTGGAACGCAACATCACGGCGTACGAGACCGGCGCGCGCGTCCCGCGCGGCGAGGGCATCGACCCCGCCGGCCTCCCGGCGGAGCTGCGGGAGCTGGCGGCGAGCGGCAGACGCGGCACGGCGGTCGGCGAGTACCGGGGCAGGGCCGTGATGTGGGCGGCCGGACCGGCCGACCACGACACCGTCATCGGGGCGGCCGTGGACTACGAGAGCAGCGAACGCAACATCGCCGACCTGAACCGGGCCATCCTCGGCTCCTCGGTGCTCGCCATCGGCGGCACCCTCCTGATCGGCGCCTTCGGCGTCACCCGCATCACGCGCCGCCTCCACCAGACGGCCCAGGTCGCCCGCCGGATCAGCGCGGGCGACCTCGACGCCCGCGTCGACGACTCCCCGCGCCGCAAGGACGAGGTCGCGGCCGTCTCCCGGGCCCTGGACACCATGGCCTCCTCGCTCCAGCGCAAGCTCGAAGCGGAACAGCGCTTCACGGCGGACGTCGCCCACGAACTGCGCACCCCGCTGACCGGCCTGAACGCGGCCGCCGAACTCCTTCCGCCGGGCCGCCCGGCGGAACTGGTCCGCGACCGGGTCCAGGCGATGCGCTCCCTGACCGAGGACCTGCTGGAGATCTCCCGCCTGGACACGCGCAGCGAGCGGATCGAACCGGACTCGTACGAGCTGGCCGACCTCGCGGCCCGCGCCATCCGCGCCTCCGGCACCGACACCACCCTATCCGTGCTCTCCCCGCAGTGGGTGGAGACGGACCGGCGCCGCCTCGAACGCATCCTCGGCAACCTCATCGCCAACGCCCACCGGCACGGCGCGGCCCCGGTCACGGTGACGGTGGACGGCCCGACGGTGACCGTGGCCGACTCCGGCCCCGGCTACCCGGACTACCTGCTGCGGACCGGCCCCCAGCGGTTCCGTACGGAGGGCATGAACAAGGGCCACGGCCTCGGCCTCACCATCGCCGCGGGCCAGGCCGCCGCCCTGAACGCCGCCCTCACCTTCCGCAACCGGCCGCAGGGCGGCGCCGAGGCCCGCATCACCCTCCCGACGGACGCCCCAACGGCCACCCCGGACACCTGACTTGCCCCGCCGCCCCCACGGCACGACGAAGGCCCCCAGCCGTGATCGGCTGGGGGCCTCGGTCCACGTGCCCTCGGCAGGATTCGAACCTGCGACACCGGCTTTAGGAGAGCCGTGCTCTATCCCCTGAGCTACGAAGGCGGGGGCTTGTCGAGAACCGTGTCGGAAACCCCGGTGGGGTAGTTCGACGCGGACTGACAAACGTCCTGGTCAGCTTGCGTGCGTATGCTGGCGGGGCGGCGTCCTGGCGGACACTTTCCCGGGCACACGCCTGGTAGCCGTCTGACCGCTGACAGCCTAGCGGATCAGGCTGCCCGTGGTCGCCTCGATTGACGTGCGCCTCGACCACGTCCATCTCGGGCCCTGTGACCTGCGCGTTTCGGCGATGTCGGGTGCGTAGGGCCTTTGTCGGGACGGTGGGGGCGTTGCCGAAGCGCTTCTGGATGTCCGTTTCGCGTCCGGGGTGGCTCTGGTCGGCTGTGGACCCGGGGCACGAAAGACGGCCGCGCCCTCTGTGGGCACGGCCGTCGCGGAGGCTGCGGGGGCTGTGGATCTCGGTCTATGCGGCCTTGCTGAGGTGGAGCTGGTGGCTGGTGGCGTTCTGGGAGAGGGCGAAGCCCAGGACGAACAGCTTCTGGCGTTCGACGCCGTAGGCGATCATGCGGCGGTTCCAGAGGCTGAGGTCGAACTGGCTGTGGACCGACTCGGAGTCGGCGCGGTACGGGTAGACGAGTTGGTGGGCCAGGGTGTCTTGCGGGATCTCCTGGAGGTGCTCGGCGCGGTGGAAGCCGCGCTCGCTGTCGCTCTTCAGGGGCCGGCCGCTGTCTACGCACCGCAGGGTGCGGTCCTCGGCGGTGGTGGTGATGCCGACGGGGACGCGGTAGTCGTGGGCCCGGTGCCGGCAGGGGATCCTCAGGCGGTGGTACCAGCGGCTCTTGGTGCTGCCGGCCCGGTGCTCGAGTTTGATGATCGGGACGGGTTCGAAGACGCGGGTACCGTCGTCGAGGCGGATGCTTTCGGCGATGCGGCCGTCGTTGCACCACAACTCGTGGCCGCTCCGGCAGGTCTTGATCTTCTCGTAGAAGACCGGGGTGAGCGACCCGTGCTGCTTGTTGACGGCGAGGAGGCCAAGCCGCGCGAGGGCGTCGCGGTGGACGCCTCGGAAGGCCCCGTCGTAGACGATGCCCATGCAGTGCGGAAGGGCGCTCTTGAGGGCGGTGAACTGCCGTACCGCGACAGCTGCTTCGTCCTCGTACTCGCCACCGGCGACGTGCGAGAAGGAAACGATCACGCGACTCCAGTACCCGTCGTCACGGCCTGAGGCGAAGAACCACTTCGTCCCGCGGACCTTCTTCTTCGCCTTATCGCCGTTCTCGTAGCAGGTGCGGGCAGCGGGGTCTACGCGGTGGTTGCGGATCTCCCCGGTGATCGGATCAGCGGTCATCTCCCTGCGAGCTTTGGAGGGGGCCTTGGGGACGGTGGCATCACCGACGATCAGCTGCCGGCGCTCGGGGCGGCTCCAGACCTTGGCGATGTCACCTGGGAACAGCCCTTGCCGCAGAGCCTGCTGGGTGGCGTAGCGGCGGAATTCTTCCTCGAGCAGGTCTATGCAGGGCACGAGGAGACTGGTCATCGCGTCTTGGTACTGGCCTCGGGACGGCGCGGTGAGGGGGAGCGCCGCCGCGGCCCGGCGGCCGAGGTGGCGTCGGATGCTGGCACGCACGCTGCGCCAGTCCTGGGGGCAGCCAGTAGACCCACTGTGGAGCGCTTGGATCCCGCGACGGGGGTGAGTGCGGCCATGATCAGGTAGACGATGGCGGGGTACTCGCGTGGGCATCCGACGGTGTTGGGCGGGGGGAGGAGCTCGGCCATCTCGTACAGGAGGGGGTAGTCGAGGCAGTCCCGCACACGAGCAACGGGGATCGCACTGCCAGTCGTACCCGACGACGGCTGCCGCGCGGTCGAGGGAACGCACACCGAGCTGTCTCCCAGGACGGCTCCGTTGATCCAGCCCTCGTCGAAACCGCGGACCCAGGCTTCCACCCCTGCCTCACCGTACGGCCGAGGAAGCCGCAGGACGGCTGTGTCCTGCGTGTACGGATACGAGTTCGGCTCGGGGGTGACGCTCCAGACGAGGCTGAGAACCGGTGAACACGCAAGGCTCACCTCACCGGGCACCTCTGTCCCGCACACCGCCGACCTGCCCGCGGTGCAGACCGACCGGCTCGCCGACGTCATTGAAGGGGTGGAACGGCTTCATGGGCGACAGCGCGGCGTCCCGAGGCGAATCAGACATGGCTCTCTCCTGCCTCCGGGGTCTACGACCACCCTCGGAGCGTGACCTGGGGGCCGCCGTGCAGGAAGGCTAGTAGGGCACTGCCCGACGTGTGGACGAATTCGCTCGGCAGGTCATCGACGCGGGCCCAGCGGACCTGGGAGTGCTTGTGGGGCTCGCGGTTCTCGGGCTCGCCGGTCCACTCGTGAGTGGCGAAGACGACCGCTAGGTAACCGTTGGGAGCCTCGACGCCCCAGGCGCCGTGGATGACGTGAACGACCTCGAGCGAGTCGGCCTTCACAGTGAGGCCGGTCTCCTCATAGAGCTCGCGGACTGCGCTTTCGGTGATCGGTTCACCCGGCTCGCTCTTGCCGCCAGGTAGGTCCCACAAGCCCTGGCCGAACTTGGCTTGCTCGCCGCGCTGGAGGAGCACGACGCGATGGGCGGCCCGGTCGTGGACGATGACCGCTGCGACCAGCAGGGTCATCGAGTCGAACGTCGGCTTGAGGTCCTGGGAGGGGCCGTTGGTCTGCTGAGTCACAGCGTTCCTTCTTCGGGCCGGCGACCAAGCGGGCCGCAGCGTGCTCTGAAGTCGTGCTTGGGTTGGCAACATTCGGCGGGCGGCAACTACGCATCATCTTAAGGCTCGTGGAGGGAAAACTTATAAAACTGACGCCTCGTTTGCGGTAGCCTCCTTATAACTTCCTGCCCAATCATCGGAGGCTCCGTGTCCGAAGGCGTCCATGCCCAGCTGGCGGCGCTGGGAACGAAGTTGGAGTACCTGCACCCGGCTCTGTATGCCGGCGAGGCGGCGCGGCGAACGGCCACCCCCAACCATCCAGCGAACACTGCCGGGACGCGCGCCTATCAGGAGCACGTGCGCATGCTGAGGGAAGCGCACATCCGCCACGAGGGGTGGAAGCGGCTTCTCCACGACCATCTCGAACTCGTCTGCAACCCGGAGAAGACGCTCGCCATCGGCACGATGGTCGGCGACGCGGCCACCGGTAGCGCGAGCCTCCACCCCACCAACCTCCACAAGAGGGGCGCCGCCACGGAGCGCGCCGCCGAACACAACGTCCAGCTCGGGCTCTTCCCGCCGCCCGTCGATCCGAACGAAGTCCTCCTCGATGAAGACGAGGCCCTGAAGCTCAAGACCTGGTTCCTGGTCTCGTACCGAGTGAAGGCCGAGGGCGGGGTGCGGATCCACAGCGAACTGTCGCTGCCCGGTCAGGTCGATCGCGGGTTCGTCGTGAAGTGGGAGCAGCGGATACTGCTGCCGGTCATCGAGATGGACGAAATCGAACTGTCGGACGAAGATGGACCCGACGAGATCGACATCTCCGTCGAGTTTCGCTGAGGCCCATCATGTGGGGTGGCCGCGATACTGGCCGCCCCACCCGCACCATCCGGATCCCGAGGCAGTCTCACCATGGTGACCCCGTCCCGCATCACGCTGGCCCGAAAGCGCCGGGGCCTGACGCTCGCCGAGCTTTCCCGACTCGCGGGGGTCTCGCTTCAGAGCCTGTCCAACTATGAGACCGGCCGGACGGCACCCCGACGTACCACCGTGGAGCGGCTCGCAGGCGCGCTCGGCTTCCCGGGAGACTTCTTCACCGGTCCGGAGATCGACGAGCTGCCCGCCGAGGGCATCTCGTGGCGTGCTCGAAGCAAGACTCCGGCCCGCACTCTTGATGCCGCGCGCGCCGCCGGCACGCTGGCCGCGCTCCTCTATGACTGGATCGAGGAACGCTTCCGTCTGCCGGTTGCCGACATTCCCTCTCTCGGCAAGCCCGACCCCGAGACCGCGGCCGAGATGGTCCGCACGGCGTGGGGGCTGGGGAGCTCCCCAGCACCCAACATGGTGCACCTCCTGGAGGCGCACGGCGTCCGAGTCTTCTCGCTCGCGCCCGACTATGCGGAAGTCGACGCCTTTGCTGTCTGGCGCGGGAGGACCCCGTTCGTCTTCCTGAACACGATGAAGTCCGCCGAGCGCAGCCGCTTCGACGCCGCCCACGAACTCGGACACCTCGTTATGCACGGCAGCGACCGAGAGTGTGCCGGTCCTGAGGCCGAGCGCCAGGCGAACGATTTCGCCAGTGCCTTCCTCATGCCTGCGTCGAGCGTGCTTGGCCACATGCCGGCTGGGGCCCACGTCGATCAGATCCTAAAGGGCAAGGTCATCTGGAACGTGTCCGCGATGGCCTTGACCTACCGCATGCACGACCTCGGACTCCTCACCGACTGGCAGTACCGTTCCGCCTGCACCGAGCTGAGCCAGCGGGGCTACCGCAAGGCGGAGCCCGAAGGCATGAAGAAGCGGGAGACGTCCCAGGTGCTCACCAAGGTCTTCCAGGGCCTGCGCTCCACGGGGATGAAACCGGCGGCGGTGGCCGCCGAGCTGGGCCTCACGCCGGACGAGATGAACAAGATGCTCTTCGGGCTGACCATGACGATGGTCGACGGCGGCGGCCAGCGGGCCGCATCGGAGCCTCGGCGCGCCCTGTCCCTGGTGCCCTGAATGGCCGATGCTCGTCCTCGGTTCCCCTGGGCGATGCGGATGGTGCGGATGCGCGGGTCCTTGGCCTGCTTCAGTGACTCCAGCCGAGCCTGCGAGGTGTACGAGCGGGTTACCTGGCAGCGTCGCCGTCGAGGTCCAGGCGGATCAGGGCCAGCGCCTCGGCGATCTCGACGGTCATCTCGTCGTCGGGGCCGAACACCATGCACATGTCCTGATGGAGCGGTTCGAGGACCTGCCTGGCTTCGCCGGCTTGGCCCTGGGCGAGCAGCAGCATCCCGATGTTGTGCCGCAGCTCCACCGCTTCCTCGCTCACGTCACTTTCGACGGCCCGCACCACGTTCAGCACGCCCTGGAGCGCGGCGAGCGCGTCGGTGACCTGGCCCAGTTCGGCGCGGCACCGGGCCGCCTGGGCGCGGCAGGCGCGGGACTGCTCGCCGGTGGGCCCGGCGATGCGGGCGTAGGCGTCGGCGAGGGCCTCGAACTCGGGCAGGGCGGCCCGGTAGTCGCCGCCGAGGAGGCGGATGGCCGCACGCTGGCGGCGCAGCGCCAGAACGGCCTTGCTCTCGGAGCCGAGGGCGAGGGCCGCGGGTTCGATGATCTCGCCGAGCACCTCGGCGGCCTGAGCGAAGCGCTCCTCCTCCAGCAGGGCGTCGGAATGGGCGTACGCCGCCCTGATGTCCTCGCGCAGTTGGGCGGGAACGGGCACCGGCCGGGCCCCCGGGAGGACGGCCGTGGGCGGCACATCATCAGGTACGGGCGACTGGGCGCGGGCGCGGGGCGCGAAAGGACGACGGAAGACGCCCGTCGGATCGGGCGCGCCGGCCGGCCCGGCGTCCGTCGCGCCGGGTTCCTGGCCCGGAGGCGGGAGAAACGGCAGCAGTCGCGCGTATACCTCCTGCGTGTCGGCGGGACGCGCCTCGGGCGCCTTGCGCAGCAGGTGCAGGACCAGCTCCTCCAGTGCCTCGGGGACGTCGGGCCGCAGCTGCCGCAGCGGGGCGGGGGCGGCGTTGACGTGCTGGTACATCAGCATGTACTCGCTGTCCGCCTCGAACGCGAGTCGTCCGCTGAGGAGTTCGTGCAGCACGCAGCCCAGCGCGTACAGATCGGTCTGCGGGGTGATGCGTCCGCCGCGGACCTGCTCGGGCGACATGTACTGGTGGGTGCCGATGGGGCTGCCGGTGGCGGTCAGCTTGGTGACGTCGGTGCGCAGGATGGCGGCGATGCCGAAGTCGAGGACCTTCACGGTGCCGTCGCGTGCGACGAGGATGTTGCCCGGCTTGAGGTCGCGGTGGATCACCGGGACGTCGTGCGCGTACGACAGTACGGTCGCGACCTGCGCGGCGACGGCGGCCGCCCAGCTGACCGGCAGCGGCCGGCCGGGGTCGAGGTAGGCCGACAGGGGCACACCATCGACGAGCTCCATCACCAGGAACAGCCGCTCGTACGACGCGTCGAGCACCGCGTCGTACACCTGCGGTACGCCGGGGTGCTGGATGCGCGCGGTGATGCGGGCCTCGCGGCGGAAGCGCTTGGCGAATTCCTCGGCCAGTAGCGGGGAAGTAACCGATGCCTGCCGGATGAGCTTCACGGCGACGGGCCGGTCGAGCACGGCGTCGTAGCCGCGCCACACGTCGCCCATGCCGCCGTGGCTGAGCTCCTCCAGGAGTTCGTAACGGTCGGAGATCGCCTCCTGCGGCACCTTGCCCCCGGTGTACGTGATGAACAGTCACGGTCAGGGGTCAAGTGTGACCGCAGGGGCGATCCGCCGTCCAGCGGTCACGGTGCGCAAGGGGCCACGGGATCACCGACTGCTGGTACCGGCACCCGCGTCCTGCACGGTGAGCCGAGACAACGAACGCCACCACTCCGGAGATCCGGGGGACCGACGGATCAGGCTCAGCCTTCCTGGGCGCGTTCCTCCTCGTCCCCGCGCCGACGGCGCGCCAGCTCGGCGATCCCGCTGGAGACCTTCCCCTTCACCGAGCCGGCCCGGTCGAGGGTCTCGTTGCCGAGGCTTCGGGCGGCACCGACGCCCTTTGCTCCTGTTTCGAGCGCTTTGTCCCTCGCCTCCGCGGCCGCTTGTACCCATCGTCTCGGATCCGATGACCGGCGGCCGGACTCGATCCCGAGCCGCCCGTGAAAGTCATGGACGCCCGTTGCGACATGGTTGCTCGACTGGACTATGGCCGGGGACTTGGTCGGGTGCAGCAGCACTTTCGCGTTGGCGGTGGCAGCAGCCGCATTCATCCGGGCCACCAGACGCTCGGTGCTCCGCGAGATGAGATCCAGCCGGTTCTGTCGGGCAGCCCGAAGCCCGAGGCGATGCCGGTCCAGCTCCTCCGGAGCCGCGTCCAGCACCCGGTCGAGTTCGAGCACGGCGATCGCGTCCTGAAGTTGGAAACAACGAGCCAGCACGGCGAGCCACTCCTGAGCCTTGGACTCGGCTTCGTTGGCCGCCGCGGCGAGATCGCCGATCTTGGACTTGCTCTTGTGCTCCACCTTCTCGGCGAGTGCGTCGAGTTGACGCAACGCGTACGCCTGGGTCTCTGCGATCGTCGCCGGCGCGGCCTGCACCTTTGACCACGTGACGTCGGAGACCCGGCCCACCTGCTCTCGGATGGTCATGGTCTCCTCGATCACGAAGTCCATGCCGATCATGCGGGCCACCGCAGCGTCCTTCTGGGCGCGGAGCACGTCGTCGACCTTCTCGTCGATCGCGGCGAGGTAGTCGGTGATCTCGTCCATGGTCTGCTGCATCGCGAACTGCGCCATGATCCCCGCGGCACCAGCCAGACGCGCCGGGTTGGACAGAAACGAACCGGCCCCCTTCTCGATCTGGAGCCACGACTTGATCGAGCCGGGTTTGCCCAACATCGCATGGCTGACGCCTGGCGTCTTGGTCTCCATCAGCCCGAACTTCTTGAGGCGCTGCGCGGACTCCGTGGTCAGCTTCACCCAGCGACCGGAATTGGCGGAGATCTCCGAACCTGCCTGCGCGACTGCAGCCCCGGTGTCGAAGACGGACTTGAGCCGTCCTGGTCCGAGGTCCTTCGACGGCAGTCCCTCGGAGGCGAGGAAGCGTTCGACATCCGTCGGATTCCCGATGACCGCCAGTCCATCACCGTCACTGATCAGCTGAATCGCGTTGTCCATTGCCCGCTCCTGAAGTGGCATTTCGCAGATGAGGGGTAGTGGGGTGAGCACGGCGATCGCCGTGCAGGGGGCAAGGTCTTCCTCCAGAGGGCGCCCCGGCCGGCGCTTCCGGCCGGGGCGTTCGTACACATCAGACGTCGTCGTCCAGGCCCTCCTCGCGGCGGATCATCCGCCAGGCGGCCTTGCGGGCGCTGCGGTCCAGGCTGGACTTGAAGCCCTTGTCGGGGCCGAAGTACTGGCGGCCCATGCCTGCGATGGTGTCGATGTGGTCGGCCATCTTGTCCGCGAAGACGTTGTCGAAGACGAGGCCGAAGTTCTCCTCGTCGTTGACGACGGCTGCCGCCCGCACCTTCGGGTCGGCCTTGGCCTCCTCGAACGGCCGAATGACGTCCTGCTCGGTGAACTCGGTGCCGAAGCGTTCGTTGAAGTCGTCGATCAACTTCGAGAGCAGCGACTTCTCCGCCTCCTTGGCACCACCCGTGCCGTCACCGAAGCCCTGCATCGTCGTCGGCCCCTCGGAAGTGAGGGAGACGTCGTACTCGCCGGTCTTCTCCACCCGCATGTGGCTGAGGTCGATCTCGCCGATGTCCACGCCGCCGTCCGCCCGGCGTGGCAGCCGGTTGAGGAGGTAGCGGCCGTAGAGGTGCAGCCGCTCCAGCTCGGCGTCCTGGTAGGGGACGATCTGCGCGAGGAAGCCGTATTTCCTGACGTAGTCGTTGAGGGCGGCACGGAAGTCCTCCGCGGCCTCCTGGTCGTCCGTGTCCTCGCTTTCGAGCAGGGGCGTGAAGCGGGCGACGGCGGGGGAGAGCTGCCGGTACAGCTCGGCGTGCAGCTTCTCCCACTTGGACTGTGAGCCCGCGGCCTTCTCCTTGGCGGCGAAGTACGCGGCGGCGAACTCGTCCATCTCCTGCCCGGACAGGATCGCCGCCTGCATGACCCGGCTCTGCGCGGTGTAGAGCAGGTTGGGGTCGGAGGGGAGGGTGTTCGCCTCCTCGAAGTACGGGCGGAAGGAGTCCTGTATGTCGTTGGCGTCGTTGACGAAGTCCAGGACCGCCAGGTCCGCCTGGGTCTTGCGCTCGGCGGTCCGGTTGAGCCGGGACAGGGTCTGGACGGCGGAGATACCGGTCAGCGACTTGTTGACGTACATCGTCGTCAGCAGCGGCTGGTCGAAGCCGGTCTGGTACTTCTCCGCCACGACCAGGATCCGGTACTCGCGCTGGCCCGCACCACCGGCCCGGGCGGCCTTGTCGTCGGCACGCGTGTACGCGAATGCCTTGGGCAGCGCGCTCTCCGACAGCCCGCCGTTCTCCTTCGGCTCGGTGGTCTCCTCGCCGTCGAGGGTGAGCGAGCCGGAGAACGCGACGAGGACCCCCAGGTCGGGGTACTTGGTGTCGTAGTCCCGGTCCTTGAGGTAGCTCTTGATCGCGCGGGCCATCTCCACGGCGGACTGTCGGGAGGCGGTCACCACCATGGACTTGGCCCGCCCGCCGAGACGCCCCCGGCTGTGTGCCACGAAGTGCTCCACGATCACCTGGGCGTGCTGGGCGACCGTCGAGTCATGGGTGAGCGCGTACCGGGCGAGCAGGCTTTTCGCCTTCGACGGGTCGACCTCCCGCTCGTCGGGGTTCTGGTTCACCAGCTTCCAGTACGTGTTGTACGTGACGTAGTTCCGCAGCGGGTCGAGGATGAAGCCCTCCTCGATCGCCTGCCGCATGGAGTACGTGTGGAAGGGCCGGTAGGCCGCCTTGCCGTCGATGTCCTGGAGCGTGCCGAAGAGTTCGAGGGTCTTGGCCTTCGGCGTGGCGGTGAACGCGAAGTAGGAGAGGTTCGCGGCACGGGAACGCTGCTCGGCCCTCTTCTTGAGCTGCTCGTCCAGGGTGGCGGCCTCGGCCTTGACCGTGGTCGCGCCCGCGTCGTCCGAGTCGGAGTCCAGACCGAGGTCGCGCAGGGCGGACCGTACGGCGGTGGCGGCATCACCGGACTGCGAGGAATGGGCCTCGTCCACGATGATCGCGAAGCGGCTGCCCTGGATTTCCGTGGGGTTGCGCTGGAGGTAGTCGAGCAGTGCCGGGAAGGAGTGCAGGGTGACGGTGACGATCTTCCCGGTGTCCCGGGAGAGGGCCTTGGCGAGCTGCTCGCCCTTCGCCCCGTACTTCTCGTCGATCTTCACGACGAGGCCGGCGGTCTGCTCGAAATTGCCGACCGTCTCCCGGAGCTGGGCGTCCAGGTTGCGGCGGTCGGTGATGACGATGACCTTGTCGAAGACCGGCACGCCCGGCTTGATGCCCTTGGCTATGGCCTCGGGGTCGAGCTCGCGTGGGTCGGTCGGAGTGTGCAGGTCGCTGAGGCGGTGCGCGAGCCAGCCAATGGTGTTCGACTTGCCGGAGCCGGCCGATGCCATGACCAGGTAGTCGTGGCCCGCGCCGTGGGTGGCGGCGTGCGTGGTCAGCTTCTTGACCGCGTCCCACTGCTGGAACCGGGGGAAGACCATCGTCTTCGTCGTGCCGCCGCCGGGCGTCTTGCTCTTGTGCAGGTGCACGAACCGCTGGAGCAGGTCCAGCCAGTTGTCCGGCTGCCAGACCTGCTCCCAGAGGTAGGAGGTCGCGTACGTGCCGTAGGCCGTGGGGGCCGGGTTGCCGGCGCCGCCGGGCTGGCCGGGGCCGTCGGATCCGGTGTTGAACGGCAGGAAGCGGGTGTTCTTGCCCTTGAGCTGGGTGGCGACGAAGACCAGGTCCGGGTCCACGGCGAAGTTCGCGACGACGCGCCGCGTGAAGATCAGCTCGGTGGGATCGCGGTCGGTGCGGTACTGCTCCTTGGCCTGCTCCACCCCCTGCTTGGTCAGCGGGTTCTTCAACTCGGCCGTGGCGACGGGGATTCCGTTGAGGAAGAGGGCGAGGTCGAGCCGGTTGCCCCAGTCGGCCTGCTTCGTCGCGTACTCGAGTTCACGGACGACGGTGAGACGGTTGGCCCGGTAGCCGTCCAGCACGGAGTCGTGGGCGACGAGGTTGGGCTTGAAGTACGCGACGCGGAGCAGGACGCCGCGATCCTTGACGCCGTTGCGGAGGACGTCGAGAAGCCCGTTGGTGGCGATGGCCTGGTCGAGGCGGCCGGCGAACCCGCGCTGCGCCTCGTTCGGGTCGCCGCCGTAGACGGTGAGCAGCTCGCTCCACTCGTCGGGCTGGGTCGCTCCGATGAAGGTGAAGAGTTCGTTGGTGTCCAGGCCGAGATCGGCCCGGTAGTCCTGCGGGCGAGTCTCGCGCCAGCCACGCTCGACCATGGCGGCGACGATGGCCTCGCCGAAGGCGGACTCCGTGTGGATGGGGCTCATGGCTAGGCGGTGACTCCGTCCGTTACGTTGCGCCCGCTGGCGGTGGAGACGTCGAACTGACCGGTTACGGCGGCGGTGATGAGGGCTTGGCGGCGCTCGGCGAGCAGTGCATCTCGCCTTTCAAGTTGCGACACCTGCACCCGGGTGGATTTCTCAGCATCCCGAAGTTGACTCGTGATCTGGAGCTGCATTGCCGCATTTGGTGCAGGAATTCGCAACTGGCGGACCAACTCTTGGCTAAGGTTGGGCTGGCCAGCGCCAACGGCTTGGGCCACGATCCCATCCTTGTGTCCGCGAAACCAATAGAAGGCAAACTCGGTCGAGATTCTCCCAATGGGAACTAGCGCGCAACACGCCTGATTTAGGCATGAATCGAAATCAAGAATTCCCACTCTTCCCTTTGTGGCGCCCTGGCCGTACAGGGCCACCACGAGTGCTCCCGCTCGATGTACCGTCAACGCAGAGAAATCGAGCAGTGCTTTCTTTGTGACGCTCTTATCGATCCGCCCAATCAAGCCATCTCTAACATCTGCACTGTTGACCCAAGGATAGGGGCCATCGAAGTATGAAGCATCGCTCGACGTTGGCGTAGTGCCACTCGCGGTGCGAAATTCCTGGCTGACCTTACGGAGATTCCATCCACGATGCATCCTTGGCATCCAAGGGACACCGGTTTCTGTCGCGGGACCTTGGCCGACCGTCGTCTCCCGGCGCATGAACTCCTTGAATCGATGGCCAAGGAGTTCTACTTGTCGCTGGCTGCAGCGACGCATATCGTCGATGCGGGCGGTCTCGGCGTCGAGGAAGCCAGCGATGCGGCGCTGCTCCTCCAGCGGAGGCAGGGGAACCGGCGCGTCGCCGAGCCGGTCTCGGTTGAGTTCGATCTGGTTTGTCGCCCCGACCACGAGGGCCGCGTACACGTACTCTTGGAACGGCCGTGAACTGAGCCAGTAATAGGAGAATCGAGCATCCAACTCGTCGGGCTTTGCCCGCGCGATCGTGACATGGCTGTCCGCCATGCAGGGGAGCCCGTCCGGCGAATCGGTGAAGTATCCGACACGGCCCAGAGTGCCTGTGCCCGTGGAGTTGATGAGCACATCGTTCGGGCGCAAGTTGCCCTTGAGGTTCTTCGGGTTTCCGCTGAAGTCATGGAAGCGAGTGCGCGACCAGTCTAGACCGCTGGCTTGGTTCGAGGCCTGACTAATTGCCCGTACGGGTCCGACATCCACGTAGTCCGGAGCAGACCCACGATTCAACATTGCTGTCACGTGCTTCAGCGGAGCGGCGGACCAAGAGGTCGGGAGGGTAACGCCCAGCACGGTGCTCATTCCGTCACCTCGCCCAGCAGCCCCTGAATCTCCGCCTCCAGCGACTTCAACTCCGCGTCGATCTCAGCCAGCGGCCTCGGCGGCTCGTAAACATAGAAATGCCGAGTGAACGGAATCTCGTAGCCGATCTTCGTCTTCGAGTGGTCGATCCATGCGTCCGCGACGTGCGGCAACACTTCGCGCTTGAGGTAGTCCTCGACATCCTTGCCGAGCGGAACGTTCTCGTAGTCTCGCAGGTCCGCGTCCGGCTCCGGCGTGCCCTTGACCTTCTGGACCTCGCCCTCGGGGTCCCGGACGCCGATCGTCTCCCGTACCGCCTTCGCGAACGGCGCTCCCGAGGGCCAGGTCAGGCCGGCCTCGACCACCGCGTCCTTAAGCGCAATGAACGCCTCGGACTTCGTCGTCCAGGACGAGCCGAGCAACGTACGCACCGCCGCGACGACCTCCTCACTCCGTTCCAGCCGCGCCACCGGCTTGGCTTCCTCTAGAGCCGCCAACGTCTCCTCCGTGACTTCGAAGCGCAGCTTGAGCGGGCGTTCGACGGTGATGCGCTGGTAGCCGAAGTCCTCGTTGGCGATGACCTTGACCTTCCCGTGCAGCGGGTGCCCGGGGTCCTTCGCGACCTGCAGCGCCTCCGCGTACAGCCGGGTGATGTTGCCGATGTGGTCGGGGCGGCCGTTCGTTCCGTCGCCGAGTTCCTTGCGTTTGTCGCCGAGCGACTTGCGCATCTTCTGCCATTGGTCGCGCGCATCGAGCAGGACGACCCTGCCCTTGTGGTCGGCGTCCTTGCGGTTGGTGAGGATCCAGAAGTAGGTGGAGATGCCGGTGTTGTAGAAGAGCTGGTCGGGGAGGGCGACGATCGCCTCCAGCCAGTCGTTCTCCAGGATCCAGCGGCGGATGTTGGACTCGCCGGATTCGGCCGCACCCGTGAAGAGCGGGGAGCCGTTGAAGACGATGGCGATGCGGGAGCCGCCTCCGCCGTTGACGTCCACCGGCTTCATCTTCGAGATCATGTGCTGGAGGAAGAGCAGCGAGCCGTCATTGATGCGCGGCAGGCCGGCGCCGAAGCGGCCGGCGTCGCCGAGCGACTTGTGTTCGTACTCGACCTCCTCCTTGACCTTCTTCCACTCCACGCCGAACGGCGGGTTGGCGAGGATGTAGTCGAACTTCCGGCGGGCGTGGCCGTCGTCGGAGAAGGAGTTGCCGAAGCGGATGTTCTCCGGGTCCTGGCCCTTGATCATGAGGTCGGAACGGCAGATCGCCCAGGACTCGGGGTTGAGCTCCTGCCCGTACACCTCGACCGTCGCGTCCGGGTTGAGGGCCAGGATCCGGTCGTCGGCGGCGCTGAGCATGCCGCCCGTGCCGCAGGCCGGGTCCATGACCGTGCGGACGACACCGGGCAGACTGAGGGCGTCCGCGTCGGGCGCCACCAGCAGGTTGACCATCAGCTTGATGACCTCGCGCGGGGTGAAGTGCTCACCCGCGGTCTCGTTAGACTGCTCGGCGAAGCGGCGGATCAACTCCTCGAAGATGTAGCCCATGTTGTGGTTGGGCACGACATCGGGGTGCAGGTCGAGGTCGGTGAACTTGCCGATGACCTGGTAGAGCAGGTTCGCGCCGTCGAGCTTCCTGACCTGCTGGTTGAACTCGTACTTGTCGAGGACCTCGCGGGCGTTGTCGGAGAAGGCGCCGACGTAGATCTGCAGGTTCTTCGCCGCGTTCTGCGGGTCGGCTGCGATCTTCCGCAGCGTGAGGTCGCTCTTGTTGTAGAAGGAGTTACCCGAGGCCTTGCGCAGGAAGTGGTCGGTGTCGATTTCCTGGCCCGCGAACTTGGCGACGGTTTCGACGACCTTCTCGCGTGTCGGCTCCAGGACGCACTCCAGGCGGCGCAGCACGGTGAACGGCAGGATGACCTTGCCGTAGTCGGACTGTCGGTAGTCACCGCGCAGGAGGTCGGCGACGGACCAGGCGTGATTTGCCAGCTCCGTGTGCTTACTGATGTTCAAGAGGTCCAGGCTTCCTTCCGAAGAGCACCATCCGGGCGGGGGATGGCAAGGATCCAGTGTGGTCGCATGCGGTGGGACGCGTCGGGTGTTTCAGGCAGAACGGATGTCCGGGGTGTCCGGTGGCAGGAGTACGCCGGCGGTCAGGCCGGTGGTGAGGGTGGCCGCGGTGTCGGCGGCGAGGTCGGCGGTTCGGCGGACGGCTGCGCGCAGTTCGTGCACGCGGCGGAAGGCCTCCCCGTAGCGCCGCTGTTCTTCCAGAGGTAGCAGCGGCACGCGTAGGCGGCCCGGTGTGACGTGTACGAGGCTGCTGCCGGTCGACGCGGAGGCGATGTTGTCCTCGGCGCCGAGGAACCCGGCCAGGAACCACGGGTCGAGGCGGGCGGGGTCGGGGCGCAGGAGGTGGATGTGCTGCCCTAGCAGGGCTCCGGCGTCCCGGTCGTCCGCCACCCGGGTCATTGCGGCCGCGTTGCCGCCGCCCGCGACGGCGCGTACGAGGACGTCCCCGGCGGCCACGGGTTGCACGGCGTCCGTGTGGATGTCGACAGCCGTGCCGGACGGCGGGTTTCCGGCCGCGATGTCGCGGGCGGCGAGGACCGGCCGCTCCACGGCGGGGGCGTCGGAGCCCTTGGAGCCCCGGGTGCCGGGCGTCGCCGCCCGCAGCACGGTCAGGGCTCCGCCGCGTGCCAGGTCGGAGACGGTCGCCGTACGCCACTCGCGGGCCGAGGCCCCGGACGGTTGCCACCCGCCGGAGGCGGAGGAGGCCGCCAGCGCGGTGACCTGTTCGGCCAGTTGTCCGTGCAGGTCGTGAACGCGGCGGGCCAGGGCGGCCGGGTCGATGTCGGCCGCGGTCGCCCGGACATGGCGGGCCGGGGTGACGTCGACGACGTCGTCGAGGAGGTCGACGAGCGGCACCGCGCGGGCGACGCCCGGCTCGTCGGCGTAGGCGTCGGGTGCGGTGGTGAACGCGGCCCACTGGCCTAGGACCCGCTCCGTCAGCCCCGGCCAGTCGAAGGAGGCGGCGGAGGAGGAAACGGTGGAAGAGGACGAGCCGGAGCGGCGGGTGCGTGAGCCGCCACGGGTGCCGGTTTCGGCCGTGGCCGTGTCTGTGGCGGGCGCCGTGCCCGGGGCGCCGTCCCGCTGCTCGCCCTCCCCGTCGACGAACAGCACCGTCGTACGGTCCGTGCCGCCCGGCTCGGGGCGTTGGAACACCCAGATCTGCAGGCCGATGTGGAGCGGATACGCGGCACGCGCCGGAAGGGACACGACGGCGCGCAGGGCCCCGCCGCGGATGAGTTCCGCGCGGACGCGGCGGCCGGAGGAGCGGAAGGCGAGCGCGGGCGGCAGCAGCATGACCGCGTGGCCGCCGGGCTCCAGGTGCGCGAGGGCGTGCTGCACCCAGGCCAGTTCGGACTCGAAGCGCGGCGGAAGTCCGTACGCCCACCTCGGGTCGTAGGCCAGCTCGTCGTGACCCCAGTCCCGGTCGCCGAACGGCGGGTTGCACAGGACGGCGTCCACGGTGACGTCGGGAAAGGCGTCGTCGCGCAGGCTGTCGCCGACGCGGATCGTCGTCTCTGCTTCGGGTGCGGCCAGCAGCAGCCGGACCGCGGTGCGCCGGCCCTGGACGGGGAGCGAGTCCTGGCCGAACAGCTTCCGCGCGCCCTGCCGGGCCGCGGCAGCCAAGAGCGTGCCGCTGCCGCAGGCGGGGTCGAGGACGCGGGACGCGTCGGCGGGCAGGAGCCGTGCCATGAGCAGGGCCAAGCTCTTCGGGGTTTGGTAGACGCCGCTGGCGGCGCCCTCGTCCAGTTCGCGTTCGGCGAGGACGTCGACGGCGGCCTGTGGCCCCGCCTCACGGACGCAGCCCAGCAGCGCGCGGACCGCGTCCGCGTCGTCCGGACCGTAGCGGACCGGCTCGGCCTCGGGCACGGCGGCTGGAAGCTTGCCCGCGGTCTTCTCCGCCAGGGCGATCAACCGGTCGTCGGGGAGGGCGGCGAGTTCGGCCAGCTCCTCCGGTGTGCGGCGGGACGCGCCGGCCGCCAGTGGGAACAGTCGCGCGGCCACTCCCGAGCCGGGGCCCAGCAGTCGGAGCGCCGTACGCAGTTCCTCGGTCGGCGAGGCGGTGGAGGTGTGCCCGCGGCCCCGCAGCCAGGCCTGGACGGCCGGCAGGTCGTAGAGCGGGCTGGATTCCGTGCCTGCGCTGGGAGCCGGGAAGTCGTCGTGGCGGCGGCGCCAGTTGCTGACGGTGGCGCGCGTGACCCCTGCGATACGGGAGATCTCGGCGGCTGTCACATGCGCTGAGGGCGCCGGTCGGGCTGGTGGCTGCTGGGGCATGGCGTGGGGCTCCGCACCTCTCGGGCCAGTCGGACAGGGACGGTTAACAGATTACAACAGTCGTCAAATTCGTCAAGCTGTTTGACAGTGCTTTCAGTGTCATGCTTATCTAGCGATGGTTCCGAGTGGAAGCGTGATCCCACCGCGCAACTGCACTGTGGACCCCCCGACGCGAACGCCGGGGCGCCATCCGCACCAACCGCGTGCCGGTGCCCGCCCCACCCTCCGAACGAGCATCCGGCCCCCGGGAGACGCACATGACCGTGACGGAACAGTTCCAGCGCAACGCGGACGAACCCACCGAACCCGCTCGGCCGAACTCCGCCGACCAGCCCCCGCCCCTGGCCGATCTCGTACGGACCCGTCTGGGCGAGGCGGCACTCCCCGAGTCCGTGAAGGCGCTGCTGAAGGAGGCGCTGGGCGAGAACGAGACCCGTGGAACCTCCCCGGGCGGCCGGATCTACCTCGGCTCCCTCGCCGTCAACGGCTTCCGCGGCATCGGGCCTCGTGCCCGGCTGAGCCTCAGCCCCCGCCCGGGCGTCAACCTCGTCGTGGGCCGCAACGGCTCCGGCAAGTCCAGCCTCGCCGACGCCATCGAGGTCGGCTTCACCGGCACCCGGGCCCACCGGCCGGGCCAGGACGCCACGCGCGGCGGCCACTGGTACAACCTCCACAACGCCGACAGCCCCAAGATCGAGCTCAAGCTCGCGATCGAGGGCGACACCGGCAACAGCACCGTCACCCGCACCTGGACGAGCCAGGAGTTCGGCAGCTCCGAAGCGACCTTCAAGCGCCCGGGTCACGGGACCGTCCCCGTGGCCGAGGCCGGCTGGGACACGGCCCTCGCCGACCACCGGCCGTTCCTCTCGTACACCGACCTCGACCTCATGCTCACCGGCAAGCCGTCCGAGCGGTACGACGCGATCGCCACCATCCTCGGCATGGAGCTGCTCTCCACCGCGACGAACCGGCTGAGCGCGCGGGAGAAGGCCATCGCTGCCGTCGCGAAGGAGATGAAGGACGCCCTCCCCGGCCTGAAGGACGCCCTCTACACCCTCGAGGACGACGACCGCGCCGTGCAGGCCCTGCTCGCCGTGGACACCCCGGGCGCCCCGGACCTCGACACCATCGACGCCCTCGTCACCGGACTCCCCCCGGCCGACGACAGCCGGCTCGCCGAGCTCCGGATCGAGGCCGGGGTACACGGGCCCGACCTGGCGGAAGTCGAGGAGGCCGTCCGGCGGCTGCGGAACGCCCTCGCCGACGTGGAGGACCTGCACGGCACCGACGCCGAGAACGCCCGGCTGCGCGCCGACCTGCTGGAAAAGGCCCTCGACCACGCCCACCGGCACCCCGACGACGACGTCTGCCCTACGTGCGGAGCGGAACGGGTCCTCGGACGGGAGTGGTACGACCGCGCCGCCCGACAGGTGGCGGAGCTGCGCCACGAGGCGAAGACCGCCGAGGACGCGCACGCCGCCGTCCGGACCGGCAAGCGGAACCTCCACAACCTCATCGAGAACCCCCAGCGGATCCCCGCGGCTCTGGCCGACCCGTGGAAGGGGTGGACCGACTGCCGGCGGATCACCGACCCCGCCGATCTCGCCAGGAGCGCCGAAGAAGCCGCCACGGTCCTCGTCGACGCCTGCGACACCGTCAGGAGGCACGCGGCCCACGAGCTGGAGGAGCGTGACGAACGGTGGCGCGCGCTCGTCACCCGGCTCGCCGCCTGGGCGGACAAGGCGCGCGAGACCGAGCGGGACAAGCCTCTGCTGGGCAACCTCCGCAAGGCGGTGAAGTGGCTCAAGGACCTCTCCACCGAGCTGCGGGAGCAGCGTATGGAGCGCTTCACCGACGCCACGCAGGCCATCTGGGAGCGTCTGCGGCAGGAGAGCAACGTCGACCTCACGGCCGTGGGCCTGAAGGGCAGCGAGAAGGCGAACGTCCGCAAGCTCGTCATGGCGGCCTCCGTCGACGGCCAGGACGCCCCGGCGCTCGACGTCATGAGCCAGGGCGAGCTGCACTCCCTCGCGCTCTCCCTCTTCCTGCCGAGGGCCACGACCGCGGACAGCCCGTTCGGCTTCCTCGTCATCGACGACCCCGTGCAGTCCATGGACCCGACCAAGGTGCACGGACTCGCCCAGGTGCTGCACGAGCTGGGCAGGCACCGGCAGATCGTCGTCTTCACCCACGATCCCCGTCTGCAGAAGGCGTTCACCGACCAGGAGCTGCCGGTCACGGTCTTCCAGGTGATGCGTGGCGAGGGGTCCCGGGTGAAGGTCGACCGCGTCGACGACCCGGTCAAGCAGGCCATCGGCGACGCCCGGGCCATCGCCGCCACCCCGGGGCTGCCCCCCGAGACGTACAGCCACGTGCTGCCCGGCCTGTGCCGGATCGCCCTGGAGAACGCGTTCCTGGAAGCCGCGTGGATCCGCCACCACCGCACCGGCGGCTCGGAGCACGACCTCCAGACCGCGATCGACAGCGCGGAGAGGTTCCTGGAGGTCGCGGCCTTCGCCCTCTTCGGCGACGTGACGCGCGGTGCCGACGTCACGGGGGAGGTGCTCCGCCGCTACGGAAGCCCGGCATGGTCGCTGATCCAGCAGTGCCAGAAGGGGTCCCACTCCAGCGGCGCCTCGATCCCTGACCCGCACCGCTTCGTCTCGGACGTGGAGAGCCTGGCGCAGAAGATCCGCAAGCCGGAGGTGACCGCATGACCACCCCTGTTCCCGCATCCGTCGAAGGCCTGCTGCTGACGGCCGACCGCCTCCTCGACGGCGAACTCGCCGACGCGACCACCGCCGGCCGGCACCGCGGCGCCTGCCTCGCGCTGCGGACCGCGCTGGAGCTCTGCGTCGACCGGGTGCTGGAAGCCGCGACACCCGGTCTGTCCCAGACCACGGGGCGCGCCAAGCTGCTCCTTCTGCACTCCGTCGCGTCGGCCGAGACGGCCCGACGGGCTAAGGCCCTCTGGTCCCAGCTGAGTCTGGGGTGCCACTACCACCTGTACGAGCTCGGGCCCACGTACGACCAGGTGCGGGCCTGGCGGGCCGAGGCCGACGGCCTCGTCCGAGAACTGGGCCACTGACCCTTCGTCACCGTCCGGTTTCTGATAGTTGTTTCAGCGGGGTACGGGCACATGCCCGCGGCGGTGTTCCTTGGCACCGCAGGGAGGACGCACATGAGCACCACCACTCGGGACGAGACCCTCGCCGGCGAGCAGCGGGCGGTGGACCACGCGTACGACTGCTACACCACGAAACTGGCTGAACTGAGCGGCACCTCGGCGGCCACCGCCTCGGCGAGCGGCAAGGACGGGATCACCAACCGGGCCGAAGCGGAGGCGCGGGCCGAGGCCTACGGAGGACTGGGCGACGAGGCGCTGGTCTTCTCCCGCGTCGACGCCCCGGAGGACCCGGGCGGAGAGCCCCGACCGTGGTACATCGGGCGCCGAAGCGTGCACGACGCCTCGCACGAGCTGGTGGTGCTGCCGTGGACCAGCCCCCAGGCGAAGACCTGGATCGAGACCCGGCCCGAGAGCCCGGGCGAGGTGGTCCTGCGCCGGCAGCTCCGCTGCGTACAGCGCATCGTCGAGGGCTACTTCGACGAGATCTCCCCGGCGGCACCCGCTCCCGCTCCCGTACCCGAGCCCGTCGGCGTACCCGAGTACGCCGACGTACCGGTGCCCCGTCAGGCCGCCGACGACAGCGTGGCGGAGGAGGCGGACGCGTCCCCCGCCCCGGAACGTACGACGGCCCCCACGCCCGGCGATGTCGTACGACGGCAGCGGCGTAAGGCACCCCAGCCGGACGACTTCCTGCTGCAGGAGCTCCAGCGGTCGCGCGGTGGTCGGATGAGGGACATCGTCGAGACCATCCGCCGTGACCAGATGGCGCTGGTCACCGGCTCGCCCTCGGACATCCTCGTTGTGCAGGGCGGCCCCGGTACCGGCAAGTCGGCGGTCGGTCTCCACCGGGTGACCTGGCTCGTCAACAATGAGCACTTCAAGGCCCAGGACATCCTCGTCATCGGCCCCCACCAGCGGTTCCTCGACTACGTCGGCCAGGTCCTCCCCACCCTCGGCACCCGGGATGTCAACGCCGTCCAGCTGGACCGGCTGTGGGAGGGCGAGACCCTCGGTGTGGACTCCCCGAAGGCGCGTCTGGCGAAGTCAGGGGAAGGCATGGCGGCTGTACTGCGGCGCCGGGTCGAGAGCGACTACCGTCCCGAGGCCCTCGACGCCCTCACCGTCGCCCCCTCCTACGAGGGCGACGAGCCCGGGGTCGTCGTCACCGCCGGCAGTACGACCCTCCGCGTGCCGAAGTCCGAGGTCCTCGCCCTCCTCGACCAGGCTCACGCCGGCGACGGGCCCTTCCGGGAGCGGCGGGACCGCTTCCGCGGCCTGTTCGTCGACCGGCTTCTCCAAGAGCTCGCCGATGTCGCACCGCGCCGCGGACAGGCCGGTACGATCCGCCGCGACCTGGAACGCAACCGCCGCGTCGAGCGCCTCGTCGAACGCGTCTGGCCGTCCCCCGGACCCCGAGAGGCCCTGCGTAGCCTCTACGACTCGGCCGACCTCCTGCGGGACTGCGCCGACGGCATCCTCGACGAGTACGAGCAGGCAGCCCTGTTGCGGGCCCGCGCTGCCAGCGCCGACGCCGACCCGTGGACGCTCGACGACCACGTCTGCCTCGAAGAGCTCGGGGTGCTGATCAGCGGCGACACTCCACCGCGATACGGCCACATCGTTGTCGACGAGGCCCAGGACCTCACGCCCATGCAGGCCCGCTCCCTGCGGCGGCGGTGTGCCGTGGGCGGCTCCATGACCGTCCTGGGCGACCTCGCGCAGGCGACGGGCGCCCACATCCCGACGAGCTGGGACCTGCTGGGCGCACTCCTTTCCGACCACGGCGACTGGAGCGTGGCTCAGCTCATCACCAGCTACCGCGTCCCTGCCGAGATCATGGAGTTCGTCGCCCCTCTCGCCCGCGTGGTCGCCCCGTCCCTGCCATATCCACAGGCTGTCCGTGAGGCGGGCGCGGACGCCGTGCGGACCGTGGCGACCGAACCATGGAAGCTGCTCGACGACACCGTCGCCCACGTGGCACGACTGGTGCGCACCAGCGACGGCAGCAACCCCCGCTCCGTTGCCGTCATCGTCCCCGACGACTCCGACTGGCTGGACGCCATCAGCCACCGGATCCACGAGGGCGGCGACATCGCCGAGCGCGATCGCGATGCCGTGTCCGTACTGGCCGCCGCGCAGGCCAAGGGAATGGAGTACGACCACGTCCTGGTCGTCGAGCCCGCGACGATCGCCGACCGTGGTCCGGCCGGGCTGCGTCAGCTGTACGTGGCCCTCACCCGCAGCACCCAGAGCCTGACGGTCCTGCACACCGCCGCATTGCCGGAGGCGCTCACCGCATCAGCGGACGACTCCGAACCCGCGGCACCGGACCTCCGGCCGGCGGGCGCGGCGGAAAGCGTTCCCCGGATCGGCAGCGATGTCCGGGTCGAGGTCGTAGGCCACGTCTCTGGCGGTCGGTACAAGGTCAGGCCGCTGTCTCCGGTGATCGGTCGGCCGCTCGTGCTCACCGTCCGCCAGGGCTCGGTTCCCCCGCGCCGGGGTGACGAGCTGGACTGCTGGGTGTTCGCGAACGATACGAGTCAGACCGTGCTCACCGCTGATCAGCGTGGCCGGTCGCCCGTCTCGGAGCGGATGGCGGGGCGCTATATCGCGGCGCTGGACGTGCTGGGAGAGCTGACCGGCAGCGACGGCGACGTTCCTGACGCCCGCAGCCGCCTCTCCGAACTCCAGGGCATGGCCAATCGCATCCTTCGCCGGGACCAGGCTGACTGGGTCGATGTACTTCATCTGTTCGGTGATCCGGACAGAGAGCGACTCGGACTTCTTCGAGACCTTGCCGCGACAACCAACCGTGCGCTCAAGGAGGGCGCTTTCGACGCAGGTCGGCTCGCGGAGGGGCTGGATGCTTCCGGCTGGGCAGGGCCCCTCGCTGAAGCACGGCGAGAGCTTCAGGAACGCTTCAGCATGGCGACGAAGCCGAACTCTGACGGCGCGATCCCCGTCGCCCCGACGCAACCAGATCAGAAGGAAAAGGTGCAGATGACCACCGCGGACACCGCCGCCGCAACACCGGCTGCGACCACGAAGGACGGTTTCCTCCGCGCGCTGGAAGCGGCTGCCGAGGCCGACCGTACGTGCAAGAAGCACGAGGCGGTCCGTCATGCGCTGAAGGCATCACTTCTCTGGGCGGACCTCCAGCCGGCCGACTCCTCGGTCGTCGACGTCAGCTGCGTCACCCAGCACGGTCTCTTCCTCTACGAGGCCCTGGGCGCAGGCTGCTCCACCTATGCGGACCTGCGATCGGGCGCGACCCGCCTCCTCGAGATCAACCACACGCTGCCCGCGCCGGCCGAGGGTCTGCACCTTGTCCTCTCCGAACCGCCTACCGAAGACTGGTCTGCAGACACGATTCGCGATGTCTTCCGTGTCAATGTCATCTGGCGCAGCCCGACCGGCTGGGGCGGCGACAACGCGCACACCGCCTTCGGTTCCTCCGGGGTGAGCAATCACCAGTAACCGTCGTTCAGTTCTCGCCTTCGCCTGCTGGAGCAGGCGAAGCACAAGCAGGTGACACCGCGGGGTTGGGAGTGAAGTCGAGCAGTTCAGACGCATGTCGCTCTCCCTCTTCGCCCCCGTGGCCCCTCAGGGGCGCCGTGATCAAGCGTTGTTCACCTGGTCATCTGGCCAGCTCCGTGAAAGGGGCGTCGGTGCGCCCGGCGTAGAAGCCACGCACAGGTTGGCTGATACGAGCCGGTGTGTGGCGGGGAGCTGACCTTGACCAGGGTCCGTGAGAGCTGGTCCGCTTATGCGCGATAGGGCGTCGGATTCGGGGGTTGCGTTCGTGACCGGAGCTACAGCTGGAAAGCTGTGCCGCGCCACAGGCGGCCAGCCCGAACGGACCAATCCCTGCTCCGTCAAGACGACCCACGTATGAGGCTCCGGCGGGGGATTTCCGTCGCCGTCGTGGCTGCCGGCGGAGCCGTTACGACCATGCTCGTGGGGCTCGTCACCAACGCCGTGTCCGAGTCGCAGTGGCCCGGGTGGCTGGGGTGGTTGCAGCGGCATGGCTGGTTCTCGTTCGCTTTGCTCGGCGGGGCCATGGTCGCGCTGGCGGTGCTGCTTGCCGCTCTGTCGGAGTCGGGGGCGCCGGAACGCCGCGCTGCGTCGACGCCCCAGCCAGAGGAAGGGGCGGTGCCTCCGGGTGCTGCCCTCGTGCTGCGGTCCCTGCCACGCGACACCAACGCGTTCACCGACCGGACCGCCGAGCTCGAGGCGCTGGTGCGGTCCGTACGGAACTCGCAGGAGAGCGGTGACGCGCTGCCTGTGCATGTGATCGACGGAATGCCAGGAGTCGGAAAGACGACGTTCGCCGTACACGCAGGACATGTGCTGTCGGAGCGTTTCCCGGACGGCCAGCTCTTCGTGAATCTCAACGGGCACACGACAGGAAGGCCCCCCGTACAAGCCACGGAAGCGCTTGCATCGTTGCTGGCGGCGACCGGAGTTCCAGCGCAGCGGATTCCTGTCGGCGACGACCTGGGTGCGGTCACCGAGGCGAGGGCGGCCATGTGGCGGAGCCAGCTCGCGAACAAGAAGGCACTGCTCATCCTCGACAACGCGGCCAGCTATCGCCAGCTGGAGCCCCTGCTCCCCGGCGGGAGCGACTGTCTCGTGCTGGTGACGAGCCGGAAGCGGCTGGCTGCGTACGAGGAGGTGGTTCTGCCAGTGGAGGCGTTGCCGGCGGAGCATGCGGTCGAACTGTTCGTACGCCTCAGCGGGCGGTCGGCGGAGTCGCTGGATCGGTCCGCCCTCGAGCAGTTGGTGGAGCTGTGCGGGTACCTGCCACTCGGGGTGTCGTTGCTCGCCGCGCGGCTGCGCCATCGCCCGTCGTGGAGCGCCGAGGATCTCCGTGCGCGTCTGGTCACGGCCGGGGACCGGCTGGGAGAGCTCCGAGCTGGGGAGCGCGCGGTCGCCGCGACGTTCAGTCTGTCCTACCAGGACCTCACACCTGAGCGGCAGCACTTCTTCCGGTGTCTCGGCCTCTACCCTGGAACCGAGCTCGATGCCTTCTCCGGGGCCGCGCTCGGCTCGGTCTCGGTGGCGGCGGCACGCGAGGGACTCGACGCGCTCTACGACGCCCATCTGATCGAGGAACATCCGGGAAGCCGGTTCCGGCTTCACGATCTCCTACGCGACTATGCCCGCGGTCTCGCCGACGAGGGAGGCAGCATGACCCCTGTTCATGCCGTTCAGCGCGTGTGCTCCTACTACTTGGCCGCCCTAGCTGTCGCGAACAGACACATTGCCCGAAGCGGCGCCTCCACGCCGAATTCTCCGGACGGCGCCGCCCAGGTCGAGACCCCGCCCATCGATTCACGTACGGCGGCTCTGGGATGGCTGGAGGACGAGCGGGCCAACGTCCTGGCCTGCATCCGGAGGGCGAACGACCTCGCGCTGCACGAGTTGGTGATCCACATGGCTGCGGCGATGGCGCCCTTCCTGCGGCAGGCCGGGCCTTGGGATCAAGCCGTTGGCCTCCACCGGACCGCCGCCGAGGCCGCCCGGCACACCGGCGACCGGCGGGCGCTGGCCAACGCGCTGGCCGAGCTCGGAGTCGTACGGCGCTTCATGGCGGCCTACCCCGAGGCCATCGAGGCACTGAACGAGGCGGTGACGCAGTACGAGGCAGTCGGCGAGAAGCGAGGCAAGGCCGACGCTCTGAACCAGGTGGGCATCGTCTGGTACATGACCGCGGACAACGACGCCTCTGCCCAGGCGCAGACCGAGGCCCTCGCGCTCTATCGGGAAGTCGGCGACCGTCTCGGCCAGGCCAACGCGCTCGCGGACCTTGGCATGGTGCGCCGGCAGACCAGCCGGTTCGACACAGCGGTGGCGGCACAGACCGAAGCGTTGTCGATCTACCGGGAGCTGGGCGACCGGTACGGGGAGGCCAACTCACTGCGGGACCTCGGCGTTGTGCACTGTCTCCTGGGCGAGTATCAGCTGGCTGCGCAGCGCCACCGTGAGGCATTCGACATCTACCGGGAGCTCGACGACCGGGTCCACCAGGCGTACGCCCTCAACGAGCTCGGAGTCGTCAGGCGTCTGACTGGCGATCCCACCGGAGCGCGGGAGGCTCACACCCAGGCGCTGGAGTACTTCACCGAGCTCGGTGAACGGTTCGGCCGCACGAACAGCGTTCGCTACCTCGGGGTACTGGACCGCATGGACGGGAACGTCACGGAGGCGATCCGGCTGTTGGATGACGCCCTGGGCTCGTACCGCGATCTCGGCAGCCGTGGTGGCGAAGCCGCCGCTCTGGGCGAGCTGGGTGTGGCGCGCGGGGTCGCCGGCGAGCGGGACGGTGCCGTCGAGTCGTTCCGGCGGAGTCTGGACATCCTCCGAGAGCTCGGCGACCGGTGCGGTGAGGCGGAGGTCCTGAATCACTGGGGGACGCTGCTGCACTCCTCCGGTGACTGGACCGCCGCCCGCGGAATCTTCGAGCAGGCGCTGGGGCTGGCCCGGGACATCCGCTGCCCGCTTGAGGAGGCACGGGCCCTGGACGGGATCGGCCGTTGCGACTGGACGGCCGGCGAGCGGGCGCGGGGCGCAGGGGCGCTGCGTGAAGCGCTCGATGTGTACCGACGGTTGGGCGTGGTCGGGGCGGCAGATGTCGTCGAGCGGCTACTTGCGTTGCAGGCCGAGTAGCCGGGCACGTGGCCGGATTCGTTATGTCGCCGAGGGTAGCGGTGCTGCTACCTTGCGGGCTGGTCTGCCGCCTCAATCACCGTTGTACTGCCACGAGGAGCGTCGAATGCCGTCACGTACGCCCGTTCCCGCACCGCAGGCTCCGGCGCCCGTCGTCGCGGAGTCCATCAACGGTTCGGTCGTCCTGGATCGTGTCGCCGTCCGCGTACGGCAGCGGCTGGCGGCCGAGCAGACGGCGTCAAACCACGTCGGCGAGAGTGGTCACCAGGCTTCGCTGATCTGGACCTGGCCTCTTTGAGTCGTTCCGCTCGATGACACCGCGCGCGGACGTCGCCCCCTTTCGGTCGTTCATCCTCAAGGTTGCCAATCGCTGCAACATCGACTGCGACTACTGCTACGTCTTCAACTCCGCTGACCAGGCGTGGCGGCACCTGCCTGCCCGGATGAGTGCGGATGTGGCCCGGGCGGCTGGGCTGCGAATCGGTGAGCACGCAGCGGTGCACGGCCTGCGGAGCGTGCACGTCGTACTGCACGGCGGTGAGCCGTTGCTCGCCGGCCCCCGGCACATGGCAGACCTGCTCGGCGCCGTACGGGAGGGTGTTCCGGCTGGTGTGGCGGTCCGTTTCGAGCTTCAGACCAACGGGACGCTCCTCACGCAGCCGTGGCTGGACCTCTTCGAGCGGTACGAGGTCGTCGTGGGCGTCAGCCTCGACGGACCGCCGACCGCGAATGACCGGCACCGGCTGACGCACGCCTCGCGATCGAGCGCCGCCTCGGCCGTACGAGGTATCGAACTCCTGCGTTCCCGGCCGCACCTGTTCGCAGGGCTGCTCGCCGTCGTCGACCTGGCCAACGACCCGGTCGAGGTCCACGACTACCTGGCGTCGTTCGAGCCGCCTGTGATCGACTTCGGCCTGCCGCACGGGACGCACGACGAGCCGCCGCATCGCGACGACCCGAGTGTGCCCGAGTACGGGTTGTGGATGAGCCGCGTCTACGACGCCTGGCTCGCCCGGCCGGAGCAGCGGCACAGCGTGCGGATGCTGGAAGACATCGTGGCGCTGAGCTCCGGGGTGCACAGCTCGGTGGAGTCCCTCGGCCTGGCCCCGCCGACGAGCATCGTGATCGAGTCGGACGGCACGATCGAGGGCGTGGACACCCTGCGGTCCGTCGAGGAAGGCGCCTCCTGGCTGGGACTCGACGTCTTCAGGCAGTCCTTCAATGAAGTCCTTCACCATCCGAAGCTCCTGCACCGGCAGAACGGGAAGGCCGCGCTCGCCGATCAGTGCCGGAGCTGTCCTCTGGTGGAGGTGTGCGGTGGGGGCTATCTACCGCACCGCTTCAGCACCGACCGCGGCTACCGAAACCCCTCGGTCTACTGCGCGGATCTGGAGTACCTCATCCGGCATGTTCAGGGCTCCCTGCGCCAGCACGGCTGGGCTCCTCAGGCACTGACGCCCCCGTAGCCACGAGCAGTGCCGCCACCCCATGATCACGCATTGAAACGAACGAGTGAAGCGATGCAAAAGCGACAGGAGATGTCGATGACCGTGACGATCCGCCCCGCCGAAAGGCGCGACACCGAGGCAGTGGCCGATCTGATCGAGGAGATCGAACGGTTCTACGGATCGACCGAGATCCAGCCGTTCGAGGAGCGACGCTCCCAGGTGGAGGAGGCGCTCTTCGGCTCCCCGCCGTTGGCGTCCGCTCTCTTGGTCGAGGACGAGGCTGGTGATCTCGTCGGGCTCGCCGCCTACTCGTTCCTCTGGCCGGCAGCCGGCTCCTCCCACTCCCTGTTCCTGAAAGAGCTCTATGTCCGCGGCACCCTCCGCCGCCAAGGCGTCGGCGCCCGCCTCATGGACGAGCTCCGTGCCCTGGCCTCCGCACGTCCCGGATGCAGCCGGGTCGAGTGGATGACGGACCACGACAACCCCGGCGCGCGCGCCTTCTACAAGTCTTTGGGGTTCGCGGAGTTCGACGGGAAGATCGTCTACCGTGTGGACACCGGTACGACGTGAGGGTGGGCGGGTACCGTGAAGGAAGAGCGTTGCAGCTCGCCAGACGGATTCCGTGCCAAAGGTGCGCCCTGTGACCTCACCTCAGCAAGAGTGGCGACGCTTCGGTGCGGACACGATTCTCATCTCCCGACGCAGTACGCGCACCTTCCCGGAGCCTGCACCCACCTGACCGAGGAAATCGGTGACCGCCCCGCGCTGTGGATGGATCCCCACAGCTCCGAAAGGGCTCTGGGACCGGTTGAGGCAGTAGCTATCCGGCGACCGGGCATGAGGGCCTTCTGTTGGTCGGTGGAGATGTCGCAATCCACACACCGAACCCGGAAGGCCCTCACCCGTTCAAGACGCCTCAGCCGAGACCTGCATCACCGGTCCATAACCTCCCAGGGCAATACAACTAGGCAACCACTCGCCCACCTCAGTGTCCGTTCCGTCCCGACAGGTTGTCACGGCGGTCGTCGGCGTCCGCGTAGTTGATCTTTGCTTGTTCTTTGAGCTCTCCATAGTTGCGGACGATCAGGCGCGGTTAGGGTCAAATGGCCACGAGTGCAACGGGAGGGGACACAAGTGGGCGACGATGGCAAGATCCTTGACATCAAGATGGCGGATCTGAAGGCGACAGCACCGACGTTCCACGATCAGAGCGAGGCGCTTGGCAAGGCTCTGGGTACGCTTCGCACGTCGCTGGCGAAAGCGGGGGCGGCCTGGGGAGATGACGACCCGGGGAAGCAGTTCCACGACAAGTACGGGCCGATCGTGGCCCGGATCGAGGAGTCTGCCGGCATCATCAAGGACGGC
Source organism: Streptomyces sp. NPDC028314 (assembly GCF_055565795.1). Taxonomy (NCBI): domain Bacteria; kingdom Bacillati; phylum Actinomycetota; class Actinomycetes; order Kitasatosporales; family Streptomycetaceae; genus Streptomyces; species Streptomyces sp. NPDC028314. The sequence continues at coordinate 279,690 of NZ_JBVHTP010000008.1, read as the reverse complement.
CTGGCGAGCATCCACACGGCAATGACCGACATGGCAGACGGGCACATAGAGAACGACGCTCTGATCGGGGCCATGTTCCGCAAGATCACACCTCAGCCCCACGGCGAGCCCGATGCCCCAGGGCACCAGCAGTGAGCACCGGTGACAAGGTCCGGGAGATCGTCACCGACGTCACCGGAATCGAGTGGCCTGCCGGCAACGTAGGCAAACTGCGTAACATCGCCAACGCGTGGCGAACGTTCGCCGACGACATGGAAGACGTCGCGGCGGCCGCCAACAAGGCGGCTCAGACGCTGATTCACAACAACAGCGGAGAGGCGATCTCCGCGTTCGCCGACCCCTTCTGGGCCCGCTACTACCACGACAAGAAGGGGTGGCTCCAGGACCTCGTCGAGGGTCCCCGCTCGCTTGCGGACGGGATCGACAAGTACGCCGATGCCGTGGCCGACGCGAAGAAGAAGCTCGACCGCGAACTGGAGATCGCCGGCGCCGTCATCGTCGCCGGCACAGGCCTGGCGTTCTTCACCCTGGGTGCTACCGAAGTCGCCGCGGCTGCGGCCACCGCCACCATCGTCGAGCTCGCCGCGACTGTGGGCGTGGCCCTCACCACCGAGGTCGCCACCATCGCCGGCACCGTCTTCGCGACCGCTGCCATCGCGGGCATCGAATCCGTCACCGTCGACCTCGCCGTCGCGCAACCGCTCAAGATAGCCGCGGGGCTGCAGACCGGCTTCAACCTTGACGAGGCACAGGACGCCGGAGTCTACGGAGGCCTTACCGGCGGAGCCTTCGGCGGAGCCGGGAGGGCGTTCCAGCTCGCGAGGGAGGGCGGTGGATGGACCAGTCTCCTGGGAGGTGTCCGCCTGCCGGGCTACACCCCGGAGTTCGCGCTGCCCAGCGGGCTCGCGGTCGAGGCGGGCGATCTCGGCATGCTCCTCCGCGACGGAGAGCCGAACGCATGGCCTCGCAGCAAGCGCAAGGGGCCCGTCAATCCCAAGTACCGTGCGGATATCGCGGGGGACGAAGGAATCAACGGCTCGCATACCATCGAGCGGCACGTGACGATGACGACACGCGACCTGCGTGCGCGTCTGCGGAGCAACCCCAAAATGCCTGCGGCATCCAGATACATAGATGAGGCTTCGGCTCAGAGATTCACTGATGCGGCGATGCTGAAAAACCAGAAAAAAATCGGCGAATGGCTCGCCAGCCCCAGGGGGCAGAAGATGGACTTTGCTGAGGAATTCGATGAGGCAACCGGCCTGAGTTTGACCCGGGAGAACTTCAAACGCGGAACCGCCGCGCAATGGGTGAACGGAGTGCAAGTGGTTCTTAAGCGCGACCCGTCCGCTGCGAACGGCTACCGAATCCTCACTTCATATCCCATTCCATAGCTCGAGAGTAAGGCGCGAACAGGTGACACCGTCGAACGATCGTTTCCGTGAGCTGCGCGATCTCCTGCGCTCTTATACAGTGACTGGCTACGCCTTCGATGACACAGAGGACCGTCGCGGAGTTGCGCTCAGTGCCTACCTCAGGCAAGCGGCGATCGAGCCCGCGCGCGCAGCCGAGGCGGCAGCCGAAATCGACGATCTCCTCGAGGCCGGCCTGTTCAATGATGAGATCGCGGATGATGTCGACCTCTTGCCTCACATCCACCCTCCCCACGGGAAGACGGTGGAAAGCTGTCTTGCCGTCATCGGCGGGCACCTCCGGCAGTTCCTCGCAGAGCCGGAAACTCCCTCCCAGTCGCCCCCTCAAACCTCATGGGAATGGAGAGAGCGTTTTCCAGGACTCCGACACCTGTTGGCAGCATACTTCCATCAAGATTTCTCGCTGGAGTACTCCTCGCACAGGGAGGCTCTGGACGACTACCTTTCAGATGCTTCGGAGAGTGACCTCCGACAGTTGGCGGGCGAGATCCGTGAATTCATGATCCTCAACGAATCGGATCACATGCTCAAGGAGTCGGCGGCGACGCTGGGGCTTGGCGTTTTCCCGCCTAAGGGTGTGCGGCTGCGTCAATGGTTGGCGGATGTGCGGGAGATCGTTCTCCACCAAACGCAGGGATGAGTGACGGGTAGTCGGCATCGCTTGGCGGTCGATACCTGGCTCGCCAGGCCCAGCCCTGCCTTGTCGGTGACACCCGCAGGTCCGGTGCACGGAGGTTTTACGTCCCGGGCCTGCCTTTGACTGTTGAGATACGGATCAGGGATCGGCCGCAACAGCCACCCTCCGGCTGGAGGGGCTGGATTGGCTCGTAGGTGCTCCGGCCGGCAGCCTGGCTCTGTCGCCTGCCCATGTTGCGCAGCATCCGGCCAGCACCGGCTGCGGTCCGTTCAACGGGTCAACGCCTGGAACCTGGTCGGCGGAAGCTTCCGGTTGGAGACAACCGATGGCCCTCCGTGCCCCACGCTCACGAAGCGTGCCGTCCGCGCAGGCGCTCCGCAGGGGGAACCTCTTCGGCGTTCCTCACCGTCACAGGTCAGCAACGGCAGTGCCAACGGCTTTGAGCCGTGCCACGCTCCCTTCAAGGGAGAAGGAGCCATGATGATCTCCGCAGTTCGCCGTCGGCTCGTAGAGCGTGAGTGGGGCCTGGCCCGCGGGAATTGGCCGTCGCTGCGGTCCGACATCGTCCAATGGGCGGAAGGCGTCACGAGCGACCTGCGTGCCACCGGGACTGAGGCCACGCTGCGGCCGCCCCTGCGGAAGGCGATCGCTTGGCACGTGTACGTCGCGGCACGCGCGAAGGACATGAACAGCATCCTCTTCGCGATTTGCCTCCTGTGGCTTCCTTGGTTCGCCTGGGCGGTCACCAGTCACCCTCACGCAGGTGAGATCTACGGTGCACCTGTCGCCCTACTGCCGATGCTCTACGCACCGCTCATCCTGTGGAAGTTCGGGGTCGTGCGTTGGGCGAAGGGCAGATGCCTGCCCCCTTGCCCTGACGCTGCCCGTGATCCATGCCCTCGGGACAATCGCGGAATGCGCTCGGCTCGTAGCTGTACCTGCCAAGCTCATGCCTGTCACGCTCCAGGCTGTTTCGAAGAGCCTCCGCGCCACGGAGCGTGCCGTACTACGAGCACGCCGCCGGTGCCGATTGATTCCTCGCTCGTTACCGCGTCGCGGGCACATCGATCGGCACGCCAGACTGGTCGTGGCCGCGCTGCGCAGGGCGGAGCTTCGACTGGATGCCGAGGCTGCCGACGGTGCACGAGAGCTGTCCCGGCTTCTGATCCTCGTCGCGGAGGGCTACGCTTCCGGCCGTCTCGGTTCCCTGCTGCCCGAGGATGAGCTCAAGGATCTGGAACCGGTTCGAGACAGGACTGCTCTTTGGGAAACGCTGCACGTCATGGCTGCGCTGGCCGTGATCGGGGCTGTCGGGTGGACCAGTACCTGGTACGGGGAGCAGATCGGGGTGGAGGCTCCGTGGTCGCTGATCCCGGCGGCCATCGCTGCGGTCCCTCGTCTTTCCTCGGCTACGAACGTCGGGGCCGGACTTGCTCATGTCCTACCTCGGTCCGTAGCTCCTCCAGTTCTGCCCGATGTCAGTGGGCGACCTGGGGAAAGCCCACGCCGCAGAGATCCACGGCGATCACGCGGCGGCAAGCTCGCCGACGATGGCCAGCGCCTACCCCCGGGTGGCCCTGGACGCTCTGCCATGGCCGAGGTGGCACAGTCGTAGCGGGGGGTTCACTGAGCGTACCTATCGGGCCCCGCAGATGCCGGACGTGGTAGTGCCCGAAAGACCCGCGAGGGCTTACCGATGGTGTGGGTTTCAGGGGGTGACTGCGCCCACCGGGGGTGAGGTGATCCTCACGCCTCTGACCTGGGGTGATGAGTATTGCGTTCCGGTACAGGTGGCGAAGCGTTTTCAGACGCATCCGTAGCACTTCCCTGACCTGCGCCTTTGAGGTTTCCCGCAAGCCCCACGAAGGCGGGGCTCTGCCGAAAACGCGCGTCACCGGCAGGGTGCGGAGACCAGGCCGTGAGGCCGGGCCACCGCGGTCAGTGTAGCGGGTGGCGCATGATCCGCATCTGCGTTACCGCCCCCACCCCCTCCGGGCGGCCCGGGCGGGCGCCGGTCGGGTCACTGCGTGCCGTCCAGGCCCTCCAGGCTGTCCATGAACGAGCTGACGGAGAACACCGCGCGGCCGGGGCCGGCCGGGCCGTAGCCGGGCGGGGAGCTCAGGCCGTACTCCTCCAGCGTCGCCCGGTAGGTCTCCAGCAGGCGGATGTGGTATTCGAGCGGGGCGCCCTGGGGGTTGGCCTTGCCCAGCGGGGTCGTCGGTTCCGGGCACCAGGTGGTGAAGCGCGGTACGACGCCGTTCGACATGAAGAACCGCAGCCCCTCGGCGGTGGAGTCGATCGCCTCGCTCACCTTGGTGAAGCCGAACGGCTCGGCCATCTCGATGCCCGCCACGAAGTTGGGGATCACGTTGCGCGCACCGAACACCTCGGCGGAGTCCAGGATCCTGCGGTGCCACTCGTCCCGCCCGACGTAGCGCTCCTTGCCCGGGCAGTGCAGCTGGAACAGCCGCCGGTCCCACACCTCGAAGTTGGGGTGGTAGATCCGGATCCCGTAGTCGTGGAAGCGCTGCACCGCGTCGCGCGGCAGCGCCTGCGCGACGACCTTGCCGATCCAGCGGCCGGGGAAGCGTTCCTCGATGGCCTTCGCGTAGTGCCCGTAGAAATCGGCCTCGTCGCGGCCGGCGACCTGCGAGGTGATCGAGCCGCCCGTGAGGGTGTAGGCGCGGGAGGTCCCGGCGGTGTCGTAGCGGTCGATGATCTCCAGGGCCTCCAGGACCTCCTCGACCGGCTTCACCCCGGTGTACGGACGGCCCGCCGCCTTGTGCTGGCGCCAGTTGTGGTTGATGTCGCAGAACTGGCACTCCTCCTTGGCGCCGAAGTACTGGCACACCCGGAACACCGTCAGGTAGACGAGGTAGCCCCACTGGATGGTCGGCGCGACCTCCATCACCGACTTGCCGTTCGAGAGCTTGTGCCGGTAGTACTCCGGCATCGGCGGCAGGCCGACGTCCGCGATCCGCGCACCGTCCAGGTACAGGCCGAGGGAGCCGTCCTCACCGCCGCGCACGACGTACGGGGAGTCCGGGTTGACCCGTACCGACACGACGGTGCGGCGCAGCCCGTACGGTCCGCCCGTCAGGACGATCTCCTCCGGGGGCCGGTTGAGCGCGGCGGCGCCGAGCTCCGGCAGGGTGCGGTGGTCGAAGGAGAAGATGAAGTACGACTTCGGCTTGACGTCGCCGGAGGCCCCGTCGGCGCCGCCGCTGAGCGCGGACTCGTCGAAGGCCATCCCGCCCCGCAGCAGGTCCTCCTTGATGACGGCCTCCCGCGGCACGTGCGGGAACCGCCCCATCAGGTCCTCGACCAGCGCCGTACGGCTGGGGCTGTCCATGTCCTGCTCCACCATGTCCGACTCCTCGCGGGCCGCTCGGCAGCGCGCCCTTGTTGTTCCTATGACCCACCCTGACGCCTGGATGTGACGGGCCCCGCGCCGGGGGTGCCGCACACCCCGGGGCGCCCTTCAGGGTCTGCGGGCGTGCAGCACGCGCATGCCCCGCGGGCCCGGGCCGTCGTGGGCGATCTCCAGCCCGGCGTCACGGCACCGGCCGGCCAGCCACTCGGCTCCGATCCGCAGCTTCGGATAGCTGCCGGTCCGCAGGGACCACTCACCGTCGACCCGGGTGTGCAGCAGGTCGTGGACCATCACGGTGTCCTCGTCGACGTACTCCAGGAAGCAGGTCAGCAGCCGGTTCTCGTCGCCGCGCACGGGCAGGAACCGGTCGGTCCCCTCCAGTGGGCGCGTGAGGTCGCGATAGGTGATGACGAGGTGGCCGCCCGGAGCCAGCGCCTCCCGGACGTCGGCGAGGAGGGCCACCACGTCGGAGGCGGCGGGGAGGTGCGGGAGCGTGTCCCCCATGCACACGACCGCCGCCACCGTCCCCGGGGAGGCGACCTCCGGCAGGGCGGTACGGATGTCCGCGTGGACCGTGCGGACGGGCGAGGACCCGCCGGTGTGCCGGCCGAGTTCGTCGAGCAGCTTCTCGCTGGTGTCGACCGCGGTCACGCACCGGAACCCGAGGCCGGCCAGGGCCAGCGACTGTGCGCCGGGCCCGCAGCCGAGGTCGACGGCGGCGTCCCCGGCGGGTCCGCCGGGCAGGACGCCGAGGCCGCGCAGCAGCGCGGCCTGGGCCTCGGCGAGGGAGGCGAGGTCACCGCCGAGCATCCAGGTGTACTGGTCCGCGAGCAGGTCTTCGTAGTGGTCGGTCACTGATGTCATCCGGACTCCCCTGGTCGAGCGGTGCGTCGGCACCGTCAGCTCGCCTCCTCTTCGCCCTCTGCGGCGTCAGCGCCCCCTGCGGCCCCTGCGGCCCCTGCGGCCTCTCCGGTACGGACCCAGTTGGCGAGGTCGGCGAGGTACATGTTGGCCCGGGCGGCGTCGAGTTCGGCTCCCAGCGCCGCCCGGTAGGTGGAGGTGGCCGCGGTGTACCGCTCGCGCCCCGCGGCGGTGACGACGGCGCTCACCGCCCGGCCGTCGCCGCCGCCGGAGATCCGTTCGGCCAGGCCCTGGGCCTCCAGCCGGGCGATCAGCCGGGTCACCGAGCTGTCCTTCATCCCGATGCGGTCGGCCAGTTCACCCATCCGCAGTCCGCCGGTGCTCTCCGGGCGGCTCAACGCGCACATGGCCCGGTACTCGGACAGCGGCAGACCGTGCCGGCGCTGCAGCGCCTCGTCGAGCCGGCGCTCCATCCGGCCCAGCAGCCGTACGGCCATGCACCAGCGGTCGTCGACGGCGTCATCGGCGGTGAGGGGGGCCAACTGCGTTGCTACCGGGGGCACATCCACAGGGCCGAAGATATCTGCTTGCTCATACAAGGATCAAGGCAGGGGGTGGCGGAACGCCCGCGCGCCCGCCCCGCCGAGCTCGCCGGGGCGCCGAGCCCGCCGCCCCGCCGCAGCCTCAGGGCCGCGTCACCCGCACCTGGAAGCTTCCGTTCCGCAGCTCGCCCACCACCGAGATGCTGATGCCCGCCTTCTCGTCGGTGAAGGTCTCGCCCGGCCGGAACGGCGCGTCGGACAGTTCCGCGTGCACATTGGGCCGCCGGGTGCAGCCCCCGCTGCCGCTCACGCTGTCGGACACCGTCACCGGCCCGCGCCCGGTGTCCACCTCGGAGTCCACCTTGTAGATCAGGACGCCCGGCTTGCAGACGGACTCGTCGTTCCCGGCCTGCGTGCGCACCTCCATCGCGTACCCCGAGCTCTCCGACAGCGGTACGAAGGCCAGCTTCATGCCGCCCTCCACCGCCAGCGGCGACAGCACGTGGTCGGTGACCCCGGACTTCGCGGCGCAGCTGATCTGGTCGCTGTCCAGCCAGCCCAGCTTCCACTTGTGCCAGCCCAGCAGGTCGTTGTTGGAGCCCCAGTCCTCGCTCATGATGTCCCAGTGCCCGACCGCGCCGCCCCCGTCGGAGGTGTACAGGTCGGGCAGTCCGAAGACGTGCCCGTTCTCGTGGGGGAGCACCCGGTAGCCGGTCTCCCGGTAGGTGCCCGAGCCGTCGTCCTGCCGGCTGTAGACGAAGGACGTGTTGGCGAGCGGCACCCCGTCGGCCATCGGGGCCTCGCTGTTGCCGGAGAAGGTCACCGACAGGACGGTGTCCAGGGCGGAGGGCCCGGCGTTCGGGGTGACCAGGATGTTGATCAGGTCGTACCGGCTGAAGTCCACCTCGGAGTCGGCGGCCTTCGCGATGTGCTCGACGAGCTGCCGGTAGCCGGGCTCGTACGCGGACCCGCGCCCGATCCCGTACGCCGCGAACGGCATCGGCATCCGCAGCCAGGTCCTCACCGGCGCCTCGGCCCGGTAGCTGAGCCGGCCGTAGGAGCTGGTCCGGAACCAGTCGGAGGTCTGCGGGAAGAACTCCGCCAGCCGGTCCACGGCCGTGCCCTCGCCCTTGGCGTCGGGGAAGTCGATCATCAGGTTCAGTGCCCGGACCTCACCGGTCGACCGGGAGTACCCGGGCGGGGTCGGCAGTCCCTCGGACATCTGGACGCCCATCGTGGCGGTGATCCGGCAGGGCGCCAGGGCAGACTCGGCACTCGTGGCCACGGGCCCGGCCGCCGAGTGGCTGTGGCTGGATATCCCGTCGCTGGCGGTCGCCGTGACGCCGAGAGCCAGCGCGGTCAGGCCGATGTACGCGCAGGTGCGGCGTGGTCTGCGTATCCGGTGGCGGGTCTGCGACATGGAGATCGCCTTCGGGTCCGCGGCAGCCGGCCGGGCCCGACTGCGCTCTGTGGGCTCACCCTCCGACGGCGGCGGCGCGCCCGCGCGTCGGGAGAGGCCAAACGGGATCGCGGGCCCATGGGGAGTGTGACCCAGGTCACACGGACGAGTGAAATAACCGGGGACGCAATCCCCGTTTGAACCTACGTCCCACGAAGTGGGGACCGCTTCCCCGTTTGGGTGGGCGGTGCCGGTTGTAGCCGTACGAGTCCCCGTGCCGAGGAGGCCCCCGAATGAAGAGCCGCGACGCGGTCGCCGCCCAGGAGGCGCCGGGCACGCTGGTGGACCTGTCGGCCCCGGCCGCCGCCCCCGCGGGACGGCGTACGGTCACACGCGAAGCGGTCGCCGCGGCCGGACCCGGCCCGGGACCCGCCGCCGGACCCGGCCCGCGACCCGCCGCCGGACCCGTCGCCGCATCGGGCGCGGGACCCGCCGCCGGGTTCAAGCTGCCGCGCCCGCGGGCCGACGCCGTCCGCAACCGCGAGCGGATCCTGGCCGCGGCCCGCGAGGTGCTGGTCGAGCTCGGCTCGACCGCCCCCTTCGACGAGGTCGCCCGCCGGGCCGGCATCGGGAACGCCACGCTCTACCGGCACTTCCCCGACCGGGCCACGCTGGTCCACCACGTCGTGCTCTACGTGATGGACCGGGTCACCGCGCACGCGGAGGACTCCCTCGCCGAGGAGTCCGACGCCTTCGCCGCGCTGTGCCGCTTCACGCACGCCGCGGCGGACGAGCGGATCGGGGCCCTGTGCCCCATGCTCTCGGGGGACTTCGACCGGGACCACCCCGAACTGGTCGCGGCCCGTACCGCCTTGGAAGACGCGGTGAACGAACTCGTGGTCACCGGCCAGGAGTCGGGGCTGCTCCGCACGGACATCGGCGTCGGCGACCTGATGGTCGCCCTCTCCCAGCTCAGCCGCCCGCTCCCGGGCACCGGCTGCCTCGAAGTGGACCGCTTCGTGCACCGCCATCTCCAGCTGTTCCTCGACGGGTTGAGGGCTCCGGCCCGCTCCGAACTGCCCGGCACGGCCGCCACGCTGGAGGACCTGAGGCGGAAAACCATGTGACGGCCCCGGGTCGCGCACCGTAGCGTCGTGAATCCTGCTTAAACCTTATTTTTCAGTCATTCCGCACAGTGAGTGGGTACCCCCATGCCTAAAACAGCCGCGAGTCTCGCGCCGGCTGCCGATCCCAGCCGCTGGAAGGCACTCGTCTTCATAGCCCTGGCCCAGCTGATGGTCGTCCTCGACGCGACCATCGTGAACATCGCCCTCCCGTCCGCCCAGACCGATCTCGGCATCTCGGACGGCAACCGCCAGTGGGTCATCACCGCCTACGCGCTGGCCTTCGGCGGACTGCTCCTCTTCGGCGGCCGCATCGCCGACAAGTGGGGCCGCAAGAACGCCTTCGTCGTCGGCCTCATCGGCTTCGCCCTGGCCTCCGCGCTCGGCGGCGCCGCCACCGGCGAGGCGATGATGCTGGGCGCCCGCGCCCTCCAGGGCGCCTTCGGCGCACTGCTCGCCCCGGCCGCGCTCTCCCTGCTGGCCGTCATGTTCACCGACGCCAAGGAGCGCGCCAAGGCCTTCGGCATCTACGGTGCGATCGCGGGCGGCGGCGGCGCCGTCGGCCTGATCCTCGGCGGCTTCCTCACCGAGTACCTGAACTGGCGCTGGACGTTCTTCGTCAACATCCCCTTCGCGATCGTGGCGGCCGTCGGTGCCTGGCTGGTGATCCGTGAGCCCGCGGGCGCCCGCAACAGCGCCAAGCTCGACATCCCCGGCGTGATCCTGTCCACCCTCGGTCTGGTCGCGCTCGTGTACGGCTTCACCCGCGCCGAGTCCGCGGGCTGGTCGGACGCCCTGACCGTGGGCATGTTCATCGCCTCGGCGGTGCTGCTGTCGGCCTTCGTCTACACCGAGTCCAAGGTGCGGTCCCCGCTCCTGCCGCTGCGCGTCCTGCTGGAGCGCAACCGCGGCGGTGTCTACCTCTCGCTGGGCCTGGCCGTCATCTCGATGTTCGGCCTGTTCCTCTTCCTCACCTACTACCTCCAGGTCGTGAAGGGCTTCTCGCCGGTCAAGACCGGCTTCGCCTTCCTGCCGATGATCGCGGGCATGATCACGGGCTCCACCCAGATCGGCGCCCGTCTGATGACCCGCGTCCCGCCGCGGCTGCTGATGGGCCCGGGCTTCCTGCTCGCCGCCACCGGCATGCTGCTGCTGACGCAGCTGGAGGTCGGCTCCTCGTACCCGGCGCTGATCCTGCCGGCGCAGCTCCTGCTGGGCCTCGGCATGGGTACGGCGTTCATGCCGGCCATGTCCCTGGCCACGCACGGGGTGAACCCGGCCGACGCCGGTGTCGCCTCCGCCATGGTCAACACCTCGCAGCAGGTGGGCGGCGCGATCGGCACCGCCCTGCTGAACACCATCGCCGCCTCGGCGACGACCGCGTACCTGACCGACCACGCGGCCGAGGCCGCCGCCGGCGGGCCGGGCGCGAAGCTGATCCAGGCCCAGGCCATGGTCGAGGGCTACTCCTCCGCCATCTGGTGGGCCGTCGGCATCCTGGTGGCCAGCTCGCTCATCGCCCTGACCCTGATCACCACGGGCCGTCCCGGCTCGGGTGGCCCGGTGGCCTCGGGCGAAGGCTCCGAAGCCGAGGTCAAGATCCCCGTGGTCGCCCACTGACGGCGGGCCCGCGCGCTCGGGAATGACTGATGACCCCGCTTCGTTCAAATTTGAACGAAGCGGGGTTAGTCTTGTCGTGGCGGCCCCGCCCGACGACTGAGGAGCGCCCCCGTGAACCGCATGCCGGCCCTGTACCTGAGCCATGGCGCACCCCCGCTGGCCGACGATCCGCTCTGGCCCGGCGAACTCGCCGCCTGGTCCGCCGGCCTGCCCCGCCCCCGGGCGGTCCTGATGGTCTCCGCCCACTGGGAGGAGGCCCCGCTGGCCCTCGGCGCCACCGAGACGGTCCCCCTCGTCTACGACTTCTGGGGCTTCCCCGAGCACTACTACCAGGTCCGCTACGAGGCCCCCGGCGCCCCCGGGCTGGCCGCGTCGGTACGGAAACTCCTGCGGGCCCCCGGCATACCCGTCCAGGACATACCGGACCGCGGGCTCGACCACGGGGCGTACGTCCCGCTGGTGGAGATGTTCCCCGAGGCCGACGTGCCGGTCCTGCAGATATCCCTGCCGACGCTGGACCCGGCCCGCCTGATGGACATCGGCCGCAAGCTCGCCCCGCTGCGCGACGAGGGCGTGCTGATCGTGGGCAGCGGTTTCTTCACGCACAACCTCGCGGCGCTGCGGCACACCGGCCCGGGCGTGCCCGGCTGGTCGGCCGAGTTCGACGCGTGGGGCCGCGAGGCGCTGGCCGCCTCCGACGTCGACGCCCTGCTCGACTTCGAGGCCAAGTCCCCCGCGGGCCGTCTCGCCCACCCCCGTACGGAACACTTCGCCCCGCTGTTCGTCACCCTGGGCGCGGCCGAGGCCGCCGGGGACCTCGGGGCGTCGCAGACCCCGGTCGACGGCTTCTGGATGGGCCTCTCGAAGCGCTCCCTCCAGTTCGGCTAGATTGCCGGACCGCCAAGGGGCTTCTCGTACCAGCGGACGTCCCAGTACCGGCCGAACTTCCAGCCGGCCTCGGTGAACTCCCCGACGCGGCGGAAGCCGAACCGCTCGTGGAGCCGTACCGACGCCTCGTTCGGGAGGGCGACGCCCGCGAAGGCCCGGTGGACCGGCTCGTCCGCCAGGGCGGCGAAGAGGGCGTCGTACAGGAGCGTGCCGATGCCCCGGCCGACCGCGTGCGGTGCGAGGTAGACGCTGACCTCCACCGAGCTGGCATATGCCGGTTTGGGGCGAAATGCGCTGCTTGTCGCGTATCCAGCTATTCGATCGCCAGTCCAGGCAACCAGAAGCCGGTGAGGGCCGTCTTCAGGGTGGGAGTGCAGCCAAGGGCGGCGCTGCTCCGGGGTGAAGGCGACCGTATCGAATGTGACGGCGGTCTCACGGACGTAGTGGTTGTACAGCTCCGTGAGGGAAGCCAGATCGGCTTCGACCCCGGGCCTGACCTGCACCTCTTCGAGTTCCGGCAGCACCGCGTCTCCTTCATGGCCATGAGGGTGACGGGGCAGGATACTGCAAGATCTCGGAAAACAGGGGGCAACGTGGGAATTCTGTCCCGTTTCCAGTCGTTGTTTCCTTCGGAAGCGGGCACTCGGGAGAGTGTCCGAGGACGCACACCGGATCCAGTGAGGTGTCCGACGCGTCCGGCAGCCGCACCGCGAACGAACTCATCGCATCGCAAGGGAGCACGCATGGCAACCCGCGCCGTCGCCCGTCGTCAGTCCACGAGCAGCGCCCGCGCTGTGGGCGGGGAGATCGCAGACCGTGACCTGGTCGGCATGTACCTCGACGAGATCGCGCGCACCCCGCTGCTCGATGCCGCCAAGGAAGTGGAGCTCTCACAGATCATCGAGGCGGGCGTGTACGCCCGGCAGATCCTCGACGGCGAGATAGACCGCGAGGGCGAGTCCCCGGCGCGCGAGGAGCTGGAGGCGCTGGCCGCCGAAGGCGAGCGCGCCAAGGAGGTCTTCATCCGCTCCAACCTCCGCCTCGTCGTGGCGGTCGCCCGCCGCTACCCGCGCAGCGGTCTGCCCCTGCTCGACCTGATCCAGGAGGGCAACGCCGGTCTGGTCCGCGCGGTGGAGAAGTTCGACTACGCCAAGGGCTTCAAGTTCTCCACGTACGCCACGTGGTGGATCCGCCAGGCCATCACCCGCTCCATCGCCGACCAGTCCCGCACCATCCGCCTCCCCGTCCACCTGGTCGAGGAGCTCGGCCGGATCCGCCGGGTGCAGCGCGAGTTCAACCGCGAGAACGGCCGCGACCCGGAGCACGCCGAGATCGCCGCCGAGCTGGACACCACCGAGAAGCGCGTGGGCGACGTCCTGGACTGGGCGCGCGACCCGGTCAGCCTCAACATGGCGGTGGACGACGAGGGCGACACGCAGTTCGGCGACCTGCTGGAGGACACCTCGGCGATCTCCCCGGAGCAGTCCGTGCTCTCGCTGCTGCGCAGCGAGGAGCTGGAGGACCTCCTGGGGAAGCTGGACCAGCGCACCGCGTCCATCATCAAGATGCGGTACGGCATCGACGACGGCCGGGAGCGTACGCTGACAGAGGTCGGCAAGCAGCACGGCCTGACCCGCGAGCGGATCCGGCAGATCGAGAAGCACGCGCTGCTGGAACTGAAGAAGATGGCGCGCGACACCGGCTTCGACGCCGTGGCCTGAGCGGCCCGCGAAGGAGCCCCCAGTACGAGCCCCCGGTGCCTAACCCCCCCAGGCGCCGGGGGCTCCCTCCATGCCGGACGCGGCGGCCCCGGCCCCGCCCCCGGACCCCTATCCGGCGGCAGCGGTCAGCCGCGCGGCCAGCTCCCGGGCGCCGGCCGCGAGGGCGGCCGGCGCGCACACCGTGAAGGCCAGCCCGGTCAGGGCCAGCCGGGCCGCCACCCATTCGGGGGAGTCCCCGGTCTCGAACCGCACCCGGCAGCCCCCGGGCTCCGCGACGGCGTCGGCCCGCAGCCACCCCGGCAGCGCGTCGGCCGGCGCCGCGAAGACCACCTCCACCGGATAGGTCCGGCTGCCCCGCAGCCCCCGCCCCACGAACTCCACGGGATCCATCGGCAGCTCCCGCGGTGCGAACCGCGCCCCCGTCGCGAACGGCTCGCTCACCCGGTCCACCCGGAAGGTCCGCCAGTCCTCGCGCTCCATGTCGTACGCGACGAGGTACCACCGGCTCCCCGTGCTCACCAGCCGGTACGGCTCCACGAGCCGCCGCGTGTCCACCCCGTCCCGCGCCCGGTACGCGAACCGCAGCCGCTCCGGCCCCGCCACGGCCGCCGCCATCGTCGTCAGGGTCCGGGGGTCCACCGTCGCCCCGTCCCCCCGGGTCACCGCGACCGTGGCCGACTGGAGGGCGCCCACCCGGTGCCGCAGCCGCGACGGCAGGACCTGCTCCAGCTTCGCCAGGGCCCGTACGGAGGCCTCCTCGACCCCCTCGATCGCATGCCCGGCCCCCGCCCGGAGGCCGACCGCGATCGCCACGGCCTCCTCGTCGTCCAGCAGCAGGGGCGGCATCGCCGCGCCCGCCACCAGCCGGTAGCCGCCCTCGGAGCCCAGCGTGGCCTCCACCGGGTACCCCAGGTCCCGCAGCCGGTCGATGTCCCGCCGGATCGTGCGGGCGCTCACCCGCAGCCGTTCCGCCAGCTCGCTCCCGGGCCATTCCCGCGGGGTCTGGAGGAGGGACAGCAGGGTGAGGAGCCGTGCCGGGGTGTCGTTCATGACATCAGGTTGCCAGCGAAATAGGACACCATCTGACCTACATGCCGTCTAGGTTTCTCCCCATGAGCACCGAGACAGCCAAGGCATCGCCCGAAAGAGAGAACGGGCCCGTACAAGAAGAGCGGAACGACGCCCTCCTTACCGCAGCAGACGCAGCAGACGCAGCCGACGCGGCTGACCCCTCCGGCGCAGCGGACGCGGCAGCGGGCGCACCCGCCGACCGCCGCCGCTGGCTGGCGCTCGCCATCGTGATGACCGCGGCCTTCATGGACCTCGTCGACGTCACGATCGTCAACATCGCGATACCCACGATGCGCGCGAACTTCGGCGCCTCCACCAGCGCGATCCAGTGGATCACCGCCGGTTACGCGCTGGCCTTCGCCGCGGGCCTGATCACAGGTGGCCGTCTCGGTGACATCTACGGCCGCAAGCGCGTCTTCCTCATCGGCATAGCCGGGTTCACCGCCGCCTCGCTGCTCTGCGGCATCGCCGCCAACCCCGCCATGCTCGTGACCTCCCGCGTCCTCCAGGGCGGCATGGCCGCCATGATGGTCCCGCAGGTCCTGGCGATCATCCACGTCACCTTCCCGCCGCACGAGCGCGGCAAGGTCTTCGGCATGTTCGGCGCGATCGTCGGCCTCGGTGCGGTCTCGGGCCCGATGCTGGGCGCGCTGCTCACCGAGTGGAACCTGTTCGACCTCGAATGGCGCCCGATCTTCCTGATCAACCTGCCCGTCGGCATCGCCGGCGTGCTCCTGGGCCGCAAGTTCATCACCGAGTCCAAGGCCCCCAAGGCCCTGCGCCTCGACCTGGTCGGCGTCGTGCTCGCCACCCTCGCCCTGGTGATGCTGATCTTCCCGCTCACCCACGGCCGGGAGAACGACTGGCCGTTGTGGGGCTTCGTCTGCATGGGCCTCGCGCCGGTGGTCTTCGCGTTCTTCATCGCCTACGAGAAGCACAAGATCCGCAAGGACGGCTCCCCGCTCGTCGAGCTCTCCCTCTTCAAGGTCAAGAGCTTCGCGGGCGGCATCGCCGTCCAGCTGACCTTCGGCATCGCGACGGGCATCTTCTTCCTGGTCTGGACGCTGTACATGCAGATGGGCCTCGGCTGGAGCGCGCTGCGCGCCGGCACCACCGGCATCCCCTTCTCGATCGCCGTCTCGGTCGCCGCGGGCATGTCCGTCCAGAAGCTCGTACCGCGCTTCGGCCGCAAGGTGCTCCAGGCGGGCGCCCTGACCATGGCCGCGGGCCTGCTCCTCTACATCTGGGAGTCCGACCACTACGGCATGGGGATCGCCTCCTGGCAGATGGCGGCCCCGCTGATCGTCATGGGCGCGGGCATGGGCCTGATCGTGGCCCCGCTGACCGACACCGTGCTCTCCCAGGTGCCGCGCGAGCACGCCGGCTCGGCCTCCGGCCTGATCAACACCACCGGGCAGATGGGCAACGCCCTGGGCCTCGGCCTCACCTCGGTCGTCTTCTTCGGGCTGATCGACGACGACATGGTCCTCGGCGCCCCGTACGTCGACGCCTTCCGCGGCGCGCTGTGGTGGGTCGTGGCGGTGCTCGTCGTGATCTTCGCGGTGATGTTCATGCTCCCGCGCAAGGCGGTCCCGATGGACGAGCGCGAGGGCGCCCACTAGGCACCACTCGGCACGACCGTCACATCTCGGCTCACGGGCATGTCCGCTTCTGTTGGCGGGCATGCCCGTTTGCTTTGTTTTTCAGCGAAACGGGCGTACCGTACAAGAGAACCCACACAGTCGGGCATCAGTCGGACCTGAACGGACCTGAAACCACGTGTACGCACCCGAGCGCCAGCAGGAGATCCTCCGCCTCGCCCGCGAGGCCGGCCGGGTCGACGTCCTCTCCCTCGCCGACCGCTTCCAGGTCACGGCCGAGACCGTACGGCGCGACCTGACCGCCCTCGACCGGGCCGGCCTGGTCCGCCGGGTGCACGGCGGGGCCATACCCGTCGGCCGCCTCGACTTCGAGCCGGACCTGACCGAGCGCGAGGCCACCTCCGCCGACGAGAAGGACCGGATCGCGGCTGCCGCCCTCGCGGAGCTCCCCGACGGCGGCAGCATCGTCCTCGACGCCGGCAGCACCGTCTCCCGCCTCGCGACCGCCATCCCGGTCGACACGGCACTGACCGTGGTCACGCACGCCCTGCCCGTCGCCGCCCGTCTCGCGGACCACCCCGGCATCGACCTCCACCTCGTGGGCGGCCGCGTCCGCCACCGCACCCGCGCCGCCGTCGACGCCTGGGCCCTGCGCGCGTACGCCGAGATCCGGGCCGACGTCCTCTTCCTCGCCACCAACGGCTTCACCGCGGACGGCGGGCTGACCACCCCCGACCTCGCCGAGGCCGCGGTCAAGCGGGCCGCGATGGCCGCCGCCCGCCGGGTGGTCCTCCTCGCGGACTCCTCCAAGGCGGGCCAGGAGCAGTTCGCCCGCTTCGGCGGCTTCGCGGACGTGGACCTGCTCATCACGGACACGGGGCTCGACCCCGCTCACAAGGCGGCGATCGAGGCCGCCGGTACGGAAGTTGTGCTCGTATGATCCTGACCGTCACCCCCAACCCCTCCCTGGACCGCACCTACGAGGTCCCCTCGCTGGACCGCGGTGACGTACTGCGCGCCACGGGCGACCGGGTGGACCCGGGCGGCAAGGGCGTCAACGTCTCCCGGGCCGTCGCGGCCGCCGGCGTCCGTACGACGGCGGTCCTCCCGCTCGGCGGAGCCCCCGGCACGCTGATCGCCGAACTGCTGGGCGCGCAGGGCGTGGACGTGACGGCGGTCTCCATCGCCGGGCAGACCCGCTCCAACATCTCCATCGCCGAACCGGACGGCACCCTCACGAAGATCAACGCGGCCGGCCCGGAACTCGGCCCCCAGGAGTCGGCGTTGCTCCTGGAGACGGTCCGCACCTGCGCGGGCAGCCCCGCCTGGATCGCCTGCTGCGGCAGCCTGCCGCGCGGACTGCGGCCCGAGTGGTACGCCGAACTCGTCGCCCGGGCCCATGAAGCGGGCGCCCGGGTCGCCCTGGACACCTCGGGCCCGGCCCTGCTGGCGGCGCTCCCGGCCCGCCCGGACGTCATCAAGCCGAACGCCTCCGAGCTCGCCGCCGCCGTGGGCCGCCCGCTGGACACCCTGGGCGACGTGGTCAAGGCCGCCGAGGAACTGCGCTCCCTGGGCGCGCGGGCCGTACTGGCCTCCCTCGGAGCGGACGGCCAGCTGCTGGTCTCCGACGAGGGCGGGTACTACGGCACCGCCCCCGTCGCCGAGATCCGCAGCAACGTCGGTGCGGGCGACGCGTCCCTGGCCGGCTTCCTCATCGCGGACGGCCGCGGCCCCCGGGCCCTCGCCTCGGCCCTGGCCCACGGCGCGGCCGCCGTGCAGCTGCCCGGCAGCGCCATGCCGACCCCCGCGGACCTGCGCCCCGACGCGGTCCGCGTCACCGAAGACCTGCCGCTGGACCTCCCCCTGACCGAACCCGCCACGGTCTGACGCGTACGAAGGAGCCCGCGATGAGCGAGATGATCACCCCCGAGCTGGTCGACCTCGACCTGTCCGCCGACTCGAAGGAATCGGCGGCGCGTGCGCTGGCGCGGCGGATGCTGTCGCTGGGCCGGATCGCGGACCTGGACGGGTTCCTGGCGGACGTGGCGGCGCGCGAGGCACAGATGCCGACCGGCCTGGAGGGCGGGATAGGCATCCCGCACTGCCGGAGCGCCCACGTCACGGCCCCCACCCTGGCCTTCGGCCGGTCCGCCGGCGGCGTGGACTTCGGGGCCCCGGACGGGCCCGCGGACCTGATCTTCCTGATCGCGGCCCCCGCGGGCGCCGATGACGCCCACCTGACGATCCTGTCCTCGCTGGCGCGGAGCCTGATGCGGCCCGAGTTCGTCGAGGCCCTCCGCGCCGCGGCGACCCCGGCGGAAGCCGCCGCCCTCATAGTCGGCACCGCGCCCCCCGCCCCCGCGTCCCCCGGCCCCGCCCCGGCCACCGCGGCCGCCCCGGCCGGGACCACTGCCGGGACCACCGCCGGGCCAGCGGCCGGGACCACTGGGACCACCGCCGAGAGCGCTGCCGGGCCAGCCGCCGGGACCGCTGCCGGGACCGCCGGGACCGCTGCCGAGAGTGGCGCAGGGGCCGCCGCGCGGGCCGGGTCCGGGCCGTTCAGCGTGGTGGCGGTCACGTCCTGTCCCACCGGGATCGCGCACACCTACATGGCGGCCGAGGCCCTCCAACAGGCCGCCGCCGAGGCCGGGATCGAGATGGCGGTCGAGACCCAGGGGTCGGCCGGCTTCACCCGCCTGACCGCGGAGCGGATCGCCGCCGCCGACGCCGTCGTCCTCGCCCACGACGTACCCGTCCGCGACCGCGCCCGCTTCGCCGGCAAGCCCACCGTCGACGTCGGCGTCAAGGCCGGCATCAACCGCCCCGCCGAACTCCTCGCGGAGGCCCGCGACAAGGCGGAACGCGGGGAGGTCGAAGCACACGCCCCCACCCCCGTCGAACGGCAGGGCCAGGAGGCCGACGGCTACGGAGCCCGGCTGCGGACCTGGCTGATGTCCGGCGTCAGCTACATGGTTCCGTTCGTCGCCGCCGGCGGTCTGCTCATCGCCCTCGCCTTCGCCATCGGCGGGTACGAGATCAACGAGGCGCCCTCCGTCGCGGACCACTTCGTCTGGACCGAGGCCGTCAGCTGGGCCGCCCTCCTCTTCCAGACCGGCGGACTCGCCTTCGGCTTCCTCGTCCCCGTCCTCGCCGGCTACATCGCCTACGGCATGGCCGACCGCCCGGGCCTCGTCCCCGGCTTCGTCGGCGGCGCCGTCGCCCTCACCATCAACGCCGGCTTCCTCGGCGGTCTGATCGCCGGCCTGATCGCGGGCGCCACCGTCCTCGCCGTACAGCGGCTGAGGATCCCCGCCGCCCTGCGCGGGATCATGCCCGTGGTCGTTCTCCCGCTCATCGGGTCGGCCGTGACCGCCTTCCTGATGTTCCTGGTCGTCGGCAAGCCCGTCGCCGCGCTCCAGAAGGCGCTCACCGACTGGCTGTCCGGCCTCTCCGGCGCCAACGCGATCATCCTCGGCGTGATCCTCGGCCTGATGATGTGCTTCGACCTCGGCGGCCCGCTCAACAAGGTCGCGTACGCCTTCGCCATCGGCGGGCTCGCCTCCCCCAACGAGGGCAGCCTGAAGGTCATGGCCGCCGTGATGGCCGCGGGCATGGTGCCGCCGCTCGCGATGGCCCTCGCCACCACCGTCCGCGGCCGCCTCTTCTCCAAGACCGAGCGCGAGAACGGCAAGGCCGCCTGGTTCCTCGGCGCCTCCTTCATCAGCGAGGGCGCCATCCCCTTCGCCGCTGCCGACCCGCTGCGCGTGATCCCGGCCGCCATGGCCGGCGGCGCCGTCACCGGCGCCCTCTCGATGGCCTTCGAGTGCACCCTGCGGGCCCCGCACGGCGGCATCTTCGTGATCCCGCTGATCGGCAACCCGCTCCTCTACCTCGTGGCGATCGCCGCCGGTACGGCGACCGGCGCCGGCCTGGTCATCCTCCTCAAGGGACTGCGCAAGCAGCCCGAAGCCCCGGCCGAGGCCACCCCCGCGACCACCGCCGCGGCCCGGACCGAGGAGGCCGGGAGCAAGCCGGTCACCGCCGCCGCCTGACCCCTCCGGCCGTTACGTCACCGGACCCGCGCGCGCAGCCGCATCGCTCCGCGCGCGGCGTCCTCGCTCTCGTACACCTCGCACATGTGCCGCCCGTCCGGCGTCGCCGTGTGCTCGACCTCCCACAGGCTGATCTCGGTCCCGTCCAGCAGGACGAACGCGTGCTCGTACAGGCTGAATCCCGCGTCCCGCCCGGAGGCCAGGGACTGCCGCCCGCCGAACGCCTGGGTGATCTGGTGCGCGTACGCCGACCGCAGCCGCTCCGTCAGCCGCTCGCCGGGCCGGTCCACGTTCTCCGCGCGGCGCAGGACCCGCCGGGCGTGGTCGGCGGACTGCTCCACCGTGTACTCCCGGTGCCGCCGCGCCGGAGCCGGAGCCGCGAGCAGCCCGCTCAGCGCCGCGTCGTCACCCGAGGGCTCCTCCTCGGCCGAGGACAGCGTCAGATCCCGCGCCACCTGCGACGGGGCCTCGCCGAACAACCGCGCCACCGCGAGGCACAGCTCAGCCCTGCTCGCGAACAGTTCGTGCCGGACGGCCCGGTCGCCCTCCTGCCGGTACACCAGCTCCCACAGCGACTCCGGGCTCCCGTCGGCCAGCAGGTACGCGTGCCGGTGGGTCTCCCGCCACAGCCGCGCCGACGGGCTGTGGTGCGTGGTGGTCAGCGAGGAGCTGTGGGCCAGCGCCGTACCGAGGCGCTCGACCAACGGGTCCGGCAGGTCGAAGGAGTTGAGGGCGCGGCCCAGGAGTCGCTCGAGGTGCGCCTCGGTTGTCTCGTACGGATCGCTCAAGGTGGGTCTCCAGGCCGTCGCAGCTTGTCACTTCGCGAGAGCTCAACGTAACCCCTGGCTCTGACATCACGTCCGGGGTTCGGTAAAACGTCCGGGAAGCTTCCGGGGTTCCCGCCACCCCTTCAGGTCAACTTACGTACGGATAGGCATGGTTAGCCCCGGTCTGGGGCACAGCGCGCGACTATGGGGGGCATGGCAACGAACACAGTGGGCGTCCCGCGTCAGCAGGGCCGGCCCGGAAAACAGCCCGAGGACGAACCGGTCGCGGCCTCAAGGGCGTTGGCATGGCTGCTGGTGCTCACCGGGGCCGCGGGGGTGCTGGCCTCCTGGGTCATCACCCTCGACAAGTTCCTCCTGCTGGAGGACCCGGACTTCAAGCCCGCGTGCAGCCTCAACCCCGTGGTCTCCTGCGGCAGCGTCATGAAGAGCGAGCAGGCCGCCGCCTTCGGCTTCCCCAACCCCATGCTGGGGCTGGTCGCCTACGGGGTCGTGGTCTGCGTGGGCGCGGGCGTGCTGGCCGGGGCCCGCTACCGCGGCTGGTTCTGGCTCGGGCTGAACGCCGGCACCCTCTTCGGCACCGGCTTCTGCGCCTGGCTGATGGCCCAGTCCCTCTACGAGATCAACGCGCTGTGCCTGTGGTGCTGCCTGGCCTGGGTGGCGACGCTGCTGATGTTCTGGGCGGTCACCGCGCACAACGTCCGTACGGGAGTCCTCCCCGCCCCCGGCCCGCTGAAGGGGTTCTTCACCGAGTTCGGCTGGGCCCCGCCCGCCCTGCACATCGGCGTGATCGGGATGCTGGTCCTCACCCGGTGGTGGGAGTTCTGGACGGGCTGACGGGCTGACGGGCGGACGGCATGCGAGGGCCCCGGCAGCTGGAGGCTGCCGGGGCCCTCGTCACATCGCTCCACGGGCGCCAGTGGCCCGGACCGTGAGGGGAAGCTGGGGTCAGCTGCCGATGGAGCCGTTGCCGGACAGGACCGGGATGTTGTCCAGGATGTGCGAGAGCGGCTCGTCGCCCTTGGCCTGGGTGGAGTTCTCGGTGCACTGCTGGTTCTGCGGGTTGGACAGGACGTTGATGTCCTGGACGCCGATGTTGACCGCGGCGAGGATCGACTGGGCGTTGAGCTTGGCCGGCAGGCCGATGCAGGGCTTGTTCAGGGTGCCCTGGACCAGGCTGAGCTGCGGGCTCAGGTCGCCGTGGGTCTTCTGGTTGCCGTAGATCTGCTGGGCGCCGTTGCCGTTGATGGTGGTGACACCGCCGTCGTTGCCGATGGCCATGGCCGGGGCGGCGGCGGCAGCGCCGGCGCCGACGGCGACGGCGGAGATCGCGGCGGCGGTCATGATCTTCTTGAGCATCATTGGTCCTTTTGTCGCACGAGTGCCCGCTAGTGGAGCGCCCTGGTCAACTGCCCCGTGGCGGGGTTGGTTCCGCTGCTTCACTCAAACGGCCCGCTTGGGGCGCGCTTTTCCCCGCCTGGGGTGAGAGGTCCCCGGACGCGTGCGCGAAGCCCGTACGAAGCCCGCAGGAAACCCGCCACGAGGTCCGCGGGCGCCCGTGCTCCGGTTGCGGTCGGTAGAAGGTGTTCGCACGGTGGGTAAGGAAGCGGATCGCTCGGGTCCGTCATCGCGCGACCACCAGAAGGAACATCCATGCAGCGCAACAAGCCGTTCCGCACCCGCGTCCTCGTCCCGTCCGCCCTCGCGGTCGTCATACTGTCCGGCGCGGCCGCCCCCGCGGTCGCCGCGGACGGTGAAAGCGCCGGCGCGCTCACGCGACGGGTGGAAGCCGTTCAGAAGCAGATCGAGGGGGCGGAGAAGCGGGCGGCAGCGGGCCCGATCGACGACCTCCTCGCCGGCCTCGGCAAGACGCTGGAGGATCTGCTCAAGTCCCTGCAGGGCCTGCTGCCCGGAGTCACGCTCCCGCCGATCCAACTCCCCAAACTCCCCACCCTCCCCGACATCCCGGTGATTCCGACTCTGCCGATCGAGATCCCGAAGATCCCGGAGATCCTGATCCCGCAGCTCCCCACCGTTCCGGCCGTGCCGCCGGTGGACACCGTCCCGGAGATCCCGGAGATCCCGGAGATCCCGGAGATCCCGGGGATCCCCGAGATCCCCGAACTGCCCTGACCGTCGGCGGGGTGGCGGAGGGCGGCCGGAACGGGTGGCGTGGTTACGACTATTGGGCTGAACAGGTCTGATCGCGGCCCTACCCGTGTCGTCAGGGAAACCTGAACCGTTTCGCTCGGTGTGAGCCCCGGGATCGGGGCAGGACATCGAAGAGAAGGTGCACTTCCCATGAACTCTGCTGCCAAGAAGGCCGCCGTGGCCCTGGCCTCCGCTGGTCTCGCTGTGGCCGGCGCCGCGGGCGCCGCTTCCGCCGACTCCTCGGCCGAGGGCGCGGCCGTGGGTTCCCCCGGTGTCCTCTCGGGCAACCTGGTCCAGGTGCCGGTCCACGTGCCGGTCAACGTCTGCGGCAACTCCGTGAGCATCATCGGCGCGCTCAACCCCGCCTTCGGCAACATCTGCGTCAACGACTGATCTCCGGTCGGCACAACCGACTGTGGGCGCCCCGGCCTCGCCGGTGGCGCCCACAGTCGTATCGGGTCCGCGCGGACTCAGTGGCCGCCGTTGAGCTGTACGCCGCCGAGCGCCGGGGAGGCCTGGGTGGCCGTGTTGGCGAGGCCGAGCGCGGTGCCGGGGAGGTCGTTGCGGGCCTTGTTGACCGACTGCACCGTGCCCACGACCCGGTTGACGCCCTCACCCTGTTCGGCCAGGCCGTTGCCCACCGTCTGGGGGAGCGACTCGGTGACGGGGCCGGCGGCGTTGAGGGTCTCCGTCACCCCGCTCGTCAGGCTCATGGGGGGCATCGCGGCCGGGGTCTCGGAGGCGAAGGCGGGGGCCCCGGCGCCGAGGGCGGCCACGGTTCCGGCGACGACAGCGGCGACCTGCTTGAACTTCATCTTCAAAAATCCTTTTCCAGCGGCGACCGTCGCGCCGCTTTCGACCTGGCTAACGATTCCCGGCCGGTACGGAAACGCGCGAGCGAACACGGCAACGGCCGGAGAATCCGACAAGGGATTCTCCGGCCGATATTTCTTCTGATTACCGGTATTGCCGGTCAGGCGATACGGGAGCGCCGGTACAGAATGGCGCCGCCCAGGATCAGGGCCGTCGCCAGGGCCGCGGCGGCTCCGGTCTGGCCGGCTCCGGTGGCGGCCAGCTCCTGTGCGACCGCGGCCGCGGGGACGGCGGCCATCGGCGGGAGGGCCGGCGCGGGGACGGGCGCGGGCGGCGGGGCGGCGGCCGGAGCCGGAGCCGGTACCGGAGCCGGGGGCAGGTGGACCGGGAAGTCACCGGCGGGGGCGGCCGGCGGCTGGTCCGCGGGACGTACGACCTCCGGAGCGGGCGCCGGAGCGGGCCGGAGGACCGGCTGGCTCCCGTGCGGCGGCGCGGGCGCGGGGCCCTCCTCCGCCACGGGCGGTACGGGCGCCGGGAGCGGCCTCGGGGCCTCGTCGACCGGGGCCGGGAGGGGGACCGGGGCGGGCAGCGGCGCGGGCTGCGCCTCGGGCTGCGGGGCCGGCAGCGGCTTCGGGGCCGGGTGCTCCGCGCCGGGCGCCGGCTCGGGGTGCGGCTTCGGCGCGGGGGGCGCCGGGTGCGGCACCGGGGCGGGGTGCTCGGCCTCCGGCCTCGGCTCGGGCCTCGGCGGGCCGACCGGGGGGTGGTCGTCGCACTCCTCCTCGCCCGAGCCCCCGTAACCGTCCTCGTGCCGGGCCTCGTCGCGGCGGGGAGCGGCGTGCTTGGGGGCCGCGTGCCGGGGCGCCGCGTGCTTGGGAGGCTGCGCGCGGGGCTCTTCGAGGCGCCGTTCCTCCCGGCGCTGCTCGGGCAGCGCGTGCCGGCCGCCCTGGCGCTCGTCGAGGTAGCGTTCGAAGGCCTCGGCGTTCTCGGGGCTGAGGTGGCGCCCGTAGTCGTGGCCGGCGTCCGAGCCGGTGGTGGTGGCGCAGGTGTTGCCCATCGCGGGGTTGAGCGCGGCACCCCCGTCCACGCTGTTGCCGCACACGTTCGGCGCGAAGGTGATCGGTACCGAGACGCTGTTGCCGGACAGCACGCCCGGCGAATGCGAGGCCTCGGCCGTCGCCCCGGGGTGTGCGTAGGCCGCGCCGGCCGCGATCGACAGCAGGCTCGAAGCGGCGGCCGCCGTCAGCATCCCCTTGCCCAGTACCTGTCGGCTCAGTACCTGTCGCATGGGTCCTTCCCTGTCTACCGGCGCTGGGGCCGGTGCTGAATCGAAGGTGGCCCCGAAGTGCACCGCCGTGCACTCCGAGGCCACCCCGAGGAGGTCTGCCCTTGCGGGCACAGGCACTTCGTCAGTCGTTGAGGCAGGTGTTGCCGAACGCGGGGTTCAGCAGCGCGATCACGTTGACGGTGTTGCCGCAGACGTTGACCGGGACGTGCACCGGAACCTGCACGAGGTTCCCGGAGGCCACGCCGGGGGAGCCGATCGCGTGGCCCTCGGCGGCCGAGTCGGCCATGGCGGGGGAGGCGGCACCGGCGGCCATCAGAACGCCGGCGGCCAGCACCACTGCCTTCTTGTACGTCATTTGTTTTCGATCCTTCCCGCAGAGGCGTATCCACTGCACAAATAACAACGAGCGGCGCCGGGAAAAGAAACCGCAGTTTTTCGGGAGATGCTCCGCAATTCACTCCGATGCCTGCCCGGTAATGGTGTGCGGGCCGGTGAATGAGAGGGATTTGCGCGGACTTCTGAATTCACGCCCCCCGCATGCGGCGAGGCCGCCGCGACCCGGAGGTGCGACGGCCTCGGCGGCACGGGTGCGATCAGCTGCCGGCGGAGACGTTGCCGGAGAGGATCGGGATGTTGTCCAGGATGTGCGACAGGGCCTCGTCGCCCTTGGCCTGGGTGGAGTTCTCGGTGCACTGCTGGTTCTGCGGGCTGGACAGGACCGGGATGTCCTGGACGCCGACGTTGAGCAGGGCCAGCACCGACTGCACGTTGGCCTTGGCGGGCAGGGCGATGCAGGGCTTGTTGAAGGAGCCCTGGATGAGCGCCATCTGCGGGCTCATGTTGCCGTACGTGGCCTGGTTGCCGTAGATCTGCGCGGCGCCGTTGCCGTTCACGGTGGTGACGCCGCTGTCGTTTCCGATGGCCATCGCCTGGGGGGCCATGGCGGCACCGATGCCCACGACGGAGGCGGCAACCGCTGCGCCGGCCACAAGCTTCTTGATCATTGTCGTCCCTTATTTGCAGGATTGCCCGGTACTGGAGCACCCGGGTCAACGGCGCCGCTCCGGTTCGGGTTGCGTGTCTTCACCCGGATGCCGAAGTTTCGGGCTCCGCGGTTGACGTCAGGCGTTGACGCGGGGGTGCCGGAGGCGGGGTTCGGCGGGGCGGTCGCGTCGGCGGTGTCGCCGCGGAGGTGCGCCGGGACGCCGGCGGGCACCCGGAGCGGGTCGCCGCCCGGGACACCGGGCTTCATCTCCGCTTTCCCTTATCGGTTCGAACAATGGTGCAACGGCATAACGACCCGCCCACTGCGAGGGTGCGTGTTATCGCCCAAAAGGCCGTACGAGCGAGTCCGACGTGATTTCGAGCCTGATTTCTGACAAAGTTCACTCCTGTTTTGTCCCCTTGATCGAAAATGGAGACAGGGTCATGGGTTCCTCCCGCAGAATCCTCGGCGCGCTCGGTCTGCTGTCCTGCCTCACACTTTCGGCGAACGCCCCCGCGGCCGGTGCCGCGGTGCCCGCCGGACCCAACGAATTGCCCCGCGTACCGTTCACTCAGCGTTACCAGGCCGTGCAGCACGGCGGGCTGGTACGGGCCTCGAACTCCGGGATCAGCTGCCGCAAGGAGGAGTCTCCGCAGGCCGAGCCGTGCGCCGATGTGAAGCGCGGCGCCGCAGGGGTCAACAGCGACTTCGAGATGTTCTACAGCGAGGTCGACAAGGACCCCGACACCTACAACTCCACCCGGGCGGAGCTCAAGGTCCCGCAGGGCGCGAAGGTCTCGTACGCCCGGCTCTACTGGGGCGGGAACCTGCGGGTGGGGGAGCAGAAACCGCCGGAGGACAACGGCCGGGTGCTGGTCTCCGAGCCCGGGGGCGCGTACAAGGAGGTCCTCGCGGACACCGTGATCGGACACCGCAGCGACGCGGGCAGCGATGCCTACCAGGCCTCGGCCGACGTCACCCCGCTGGTGCGCAAGGGCGGCGCGGGGATGTGGACGGTGGCCCAGCTCAACATCGCGATGGGGCACTCGGAGGTGGGTGCCTGGGGCGGCTGGACGCTGGTCGTCGCGTACGAGCACCCGCAGGAGCCGCTGCGCCGCGTCTCGGTCTGGGACGGGTTCGAGGGGCTGGCCGGCGGTGCCGGCGAGGCGGCCGGGGAGACGGTCGAGCTCGCCGGGCTGGACGCGCCGGCCGGGGCCACCGGCAAGGCCGGGGTGGTCGCCTACGACGGGGACCGCGGGACCCTCGGGGATTCACTCACGGTGACGGCCGACAGCGGCCGTCGGGTGAGCCTCAGTGATTCGGAAAATCCGTTCAATGATGTGATGAATTCGACGATCTCGGAATTCGGACGTCCCTCATCGGTACGACAGCCCGACTATATGAATAATCTCGGATATGACGCGGACGTGTTCGATCTGAGCCCCGCCCTGTCCGGTGGTGCCCGCAGCCTGAGCTTCAAGTTCACGGGCGAAAGCCAGGGCCAATTCCTCGGTGTGCTCTTCGTTCAGACAGACGCGCGCCGCTGAACGTAGGAGACCGCTCCACGTGTCGAAAGACAGTTCCGCCGCACAGCCCCCCACCTCACCGACGATCACCGTCCTCCACCTGGTCCAGCCCGTGGACGGCGGGGTCGCCCGGGTCGTCACCGACCTCGTCCGGGCGCAGACCGCCGCCGGCCTGCGCGTCCTCGTCGGCTGTCCGCCCGGCGGACAGCTCGCCGACGGCGTCCGCGCCGCCGGGGCACAGGTGCTCACCTGGCGCGCCGGTCGCTCCCCCGGGCCCGGGCTGCCCGCCGAAGTGGTCGGCGCCGCCCGGCTGATCCGCCGGGTCCGGCCCGATCTGCTGCACGCCCACAGCGCCAAGGCGGGGCTCGCGGCCCGGCTGGCCGTACGCGGCTCCGTACCGACGGTGTTCCAGCCGCACGCCTGGTCCTTCGACGCCGTGGGCGGCGCCACCGCCGCGCTCGCGCTGCGCTGGGAGCGGTTCGGCGCCCGCTGGGCCGACCGGGTGCTCTGCGTCAGCGAGTCCGAACGCCGGGCCGGTGAGTCCGAGGGCATCACCGCCCGCTGGTCGGTGATCCGCAACGGCGTGGACCTCGGCCACTTCCGCCCGGGCGGACCCGACCGCGACCGGGACCGGGCCGAGGCCCGCGCCGGACTCCCGCTGCCCGCCGCCTTCCGGGGCGACGCACCACTCGCCGTCTGCGTCGGGCGGATCTGCCCGCAGAAGGGACAGGACATCCTGCTGAGGGCCTGGCCGGAGCTGCTGGGCACCGTGCCCGGCGCCCGCCTCGCCCTGGTCGGCGACGGCCCCGACACCGAACGGCTGCGCCGCACCGCGGCGCTGTCCGGCACCGGCGTGCTCTTCGCGGGGCCCGCCCGAGACATCCGACCGTGGCTTCGGGCCGCCGATCTCGTTGTACTGCCGTCGCGGTGGGAAGGCATGGCGCTCGCCCCGCTCGAAGCCATGGCCTGTGGCCGCCCGGTCCTGGTCTCCGACGTCAGCGGTGCCCGGGAAAGCCTGCCGCCCGGCCAGGGACGGCTGTGCCTGGTGCCGCCGGAGGACCCGACGGCACTGGCCAAGGCCCTGGGACGGCTGCTGGCCGAACCGCGGCTGCTCGCCGAACTCGGGGAGCAGGCCCAGCAGCACGCCCGGACCGAGTTCGACGTGCGGCGAACCACGGACGCGGTCACCGGTCTGTACCACGAACTGCTGGGCAGGCCCCGGCCCTTGAACCAGGAGCGCATCAGCCGATGACGATGGACAGCGCACCCGCCCGGCACACCGGGCAGGGTGGCACGGGGCCCGCCGGCGGCAGCGCCTTCGCGCCCGCGCCACACCCGGCAGCCCGCCGTTCCGTGACCGCCATCCACCCCCCGCGCGGGCCCAAGGCCGAGCAGGCCCGGCCCGCCGTCCGGCCGGAGCGGGCCCGCCGCCGCGACCGGGTCGTGCCCCTGCTGACCGCCGACGCGCTGGCCGCCGTACTCACCGCTTCGGCCGTACCCGGGCTGGGGATCCCGGCCGGGGCCGCCCTGCCCCTCGCCGGGCTCCTCGCCACCCTGCACGCGCACGCCGGGCTGTACCGGCCGCGGCTCGCGCCGTCCGCGCTGCTGGAACTGCCGACGCTGGCCGGGCGCAGCGCCGTCCTGTGGTGCGGGGCCGCCGCCGTCGCCGCCGCCCTCGACCCGCACCACACCATGGGCTGGAGCGTGCTGCTCAGCGCCGTCTGCCTCCAGGTCGTCCTGGTCTGCGCGGGCCGCGGCCTCGTGAACCAGCTCCACCGGCGGGCCGCCGTCCGCCGGCCCGCCTCCGCCCTGGTCGTCGGTCCCGGCGAGGGCGCGGGCGCCGTCGCCGCCGCCCTGCACGGACGCCCCGAGTACGGGCTGCGGCCGGTCGGCATCGCGGACACCGGCGCCACGGACGGGGAGAACGGCCAGCTGCCGGTGCTCGCCACCCACGAGGACGTCCGGCGCGCCGTCATCCAGAACTCCGTCCGGCACGCCGTGTTCACCCGCCCGCCGGAGTCCGACGAGCGCACCGCCTCGCTGGTGCGGCTCTTCCACGACCACGGCTGCCGGCTCTGGCTCGCCGACCCGGCCGGCACCGCCAAGGTCACCGGCATGAGGGTCGCGCAGCCCGCCGACCAGCTGTGGGGATACGCCGTACAGCCGCTGCTGCCGCGCCCCGCACGGCCGTTGGAGCGGTACGCGAAGCGGCTCATCGACTCCTCGCTCGCCGCGCTGGCGCTGCTGGCCGCCGCACCCGTGATGGGCGCCTGCGCCCTGGCCGTACGGCTCTCCGACGGACCCGGCGTGATCTTCCGGCAGGAGCGGGTCGGCCTGTACGGACGCCCCTTCACCCTGCTGAAGTTCCGCACCCTGAGCGCCGACCCGCACGAGTCCGCCACCCGGTGGACCGTCGCCGGGGACCGCCGGATGAGCCCCATCGGCTCCTTCCTGCGCAAGTCCTCGCTGGACGAGCTGCCGCAGCTGTGGAACGTCGTACGGGGTGACATGAGCCTGGTCGGTCCGCGCCCCGAGCGGCCCTTCTTCGTCGCCAAGTTCAGCAGCATCCACCCCGGTTACGAGGCCCGGCACCGGATGCCCGTCGGAATCACCGGCCTCGCC
This sequence comes from Streptomyces sp. NPDC028314, assembly GCF_055565795.1. Lineage (NCBI taxonomy): Bacteria > Bacillati > Actinomycetota > Actinomycetes > Kitasatosporales > Streptomycetaceae > Streptomyces > Streptomyces sp. NPDC028314. The sequence continues at coordinate 249,201 of NZ_JBVHTP010000008.1, read as the reverse complement.
CAGATCAACGGGCTGCGCGGGGACACCTCGATCGAGGACCGGGCCCGCTTCGACAACCACTACATCGACACCTGGTCGCTCTGGCAGGACCTGTGGATCCTGGCCCGTACCGCGGCCAGCTTCTTCCGATTCCGGCTGGGGGGCAGCTGAGCATGACACTTGCCGTATCCGCGCCGCCGTCGCCGCGCGTCCGCCCGGCCACCGGGGCCCTGCTGCGCCGGCACTGGCCACTGCTGCCGCTCGCCGCGACCGTCCTGTGCCTCCTCGCCCCGCTCCCGGCGGGCGACGCCACCGCCTCCGGCAAGGTCGGCCCGGCCGACGCCGCCTCGCTGCTGCTCGTGTTCGTGTGCGCCGTGCAGGGTCTGCGGGGCCGGGTGCGGGCGCTGACCCCGACGGGGGCGCTCGTCCTCGGGCTGCCCGCGGTCGGGCTCGCGGTGGCGACCGTGACCGCCGGGGACCCGTACGCGGCCCTGCCCGGCTTCGTGCGCTACCTCCAGGTGTTCGTACTGGTCCCGGCGGCGATCGTGCTGCTGGTGCGCGACGCCGGGGAGTTCCGGCTGGCCGCCGGGTGCTTCGTGGTGCTGGCGCTGGTCCAGGGCGCGGTGGGCGTCGTGCAGTTCGCGACCCACACCGGTGCCTCGTACCAGGGCGAGGACATCCGGGCCGTGGGCACCTTCGGCCCGGGTGACGTGATGGGCATGGCCACGGTCGTGGCGTACGGCCTGGTCGTCGCGACCGCCGCCGCGCTGGCGCCGGGCCTGCCGCAACGGGTCCGCAGGCTGGCCGGCGGCTGCGCGCTCGCCCTGGTGCTGCCGCTGGTCCTGTCCTTCAGCCGGGGCGCCTGGATCGCCACCCTCGGCGCGGCCGTGCTGGTGATGGCGCTCGCCGGGATCCGCCGGGCACTGAAGGTCCTGGTGGCGCTGGCCGCGCTCGGCGTGGTGCTCGTCGGCGGGCTCGGGGTCGGCTCCGAGATGGTCGCCGAGCGGCTGACCTCGATCACCCAGGTCTCCGACGCCCCCGACCAGTCGGTGACCGACCGCTACACGATGTGGGCCGCCGCCGAGTCGATGTGGCGCGAGCGGCCCGCGGCGGGCGTCGGCCTCAAGGGCTTCCCCGCCAACCGGGACGGGCACTCCTCGCTGGCGCTGTCCTCCGGCAGCGACACCGCGGGCGCGGGCCAGGCCTTCATCAAGCAGCCGCTGCTGTCCCCGCACAACATGTACCTGCTGGTGCTCAGCGAGCAGGGGCTGATCGGGCTGACCGCGCTCGCGGGCGGCTGGGCGGCGCTGCTGGTCGCGGGACTGCGCCGGATCACCGCCCCGGACCCGGCCGCGCGCCGGATCCGGGACTGCGGACTGGTCGCGCTCGGCCTGTTCGTGTGGCAGCTGACCGACTTCCTGTACGCGGACATCGGGGGGCCGTCCACGGTGCTGACCGGAGTGATCATCGGCCTGGCGGCCTGGTGGGCCCTGCCCTCCCCGGGCGATGCGGGCGTGCGCGGCCAGGGCGGCCCGGAGGCACGCGCCTCCGGCGCCGGTTCGGGCCGGCCGCCCCTTGAGGGGCCGGCCACCCGGTGACGGACACGACGCCCTGGCGGCCCGTGGCAGCGGCGACCGACCTCGCCGCCGCCGCGGGCCGTCCGCCGACCCCGGCGGAACCGGGTGCGGCCCGGGGCCCCGCCGTCCACGGGGACCGGGACCGGCCGGCCGCCCCCACGGGCGCCCGGCCGCCGGGCGGGCCCGGAGCGGGCGGCTCCGCCGGTGACCGGGGGCGCGTGATCGCCTCCGGCGGCCCCGCGACACCGGGGGCACCTGCCGCTGTCCCGGGTCCCGGCGACCCCGAGCGCGCGGGCGCCTTCCCCGCCGTACCGGCCGTGCCTGCCGTTCCCGCCGCTGTGCCCGCCGCCGTTCCCGCCCCCGTGGCCGCCGCCGTGCCGTCCAGGCCGTCGGCCGTCCCGGGTGGCGCCGGGGAGAGCGGGGGCCCCGCCGCCCCCACCGCCACGGGCGGCGGGGACGGGCCGGCCGCCGCCCCGAGGACCGTGGGTCCGCGCCCGTCCGCGACCGGCGCGGCAGGGCAACCCGCCGCCGCTTCCGGCACCCTGACGGCCGGGCCCGGGCGGCATGCCGCCGCCTCGTCGCGGGGACCGCGGGCCGGGTCGGGCGGGGTCGCCGGCCGCCGCGGCGCCCCCGCCGGCCCGGGGGCGGGCGAGGCCGCCGGGCCGACCGGACCACCCGGAGCCGGCGCGCCGGCTCCGCTCGGACGGTTCCTCGCCAAGGCCGCCGCCGTCACCGCCGGACTCACCGCCGCCGGGGCGGTGTTCGGGCTCGTACGCGACCAGACCATCGCGCACCTCTTCGGCGCCGGGCACGACAGCGACGCCTTCCTCATCGCCTGGACCGTCCCCGAGATGGCCTCGACGCTGCTCATCGAGGACGCCATGGCGCTGCTGATGGTGCCCGCCTTCAGCCACGCCCTCGCCCGCCGGGCCGCCAGCCGGGCCGGGCTCACCCGCAAGGAGGCCCGCGCGCAGGACCCCGTACGGCTGCTCGTGGGGGCGACCCTGCCGCGGCTCGCGGTGTTCCTGGCCGCCGTGGCCTCCGTGCTCATCGTCGCCGCGCCGCTCGTCGTCGCCGTGCTCGCACCCGGGCTGCCCGATCCGGGACTCGCCGTCCAGTGCACCCGGCTGACCGCCCTGACCGTGCTCACCTTCGGGATCGCCGGATACTTCAGCGCGGCGCTGCGGGCCCACCGCTCCTTCCTGCCGCCCGCCGCGATCTACGTCTCGTACAACGTCGGGATCATCGGCACGATGGTCACCCTGCACACCCTGTGGGGGGTGCGGGCCGCCGCCGCCGGGGTCGCCGTCGGCGGGGCGCTGATGGTGCTCGTCCAACTGCCGGCGTTCATCCGGAACGTGGGCTTCGGGCCGTCCCGGCCCAGGGGCGCCCCGCGCTGCCAGCGCGACCGGGACCGGCCCACGCTCATCGCCTTCGGGCTCATCGCCCCCGTCATCTTCTTCGCCGTCTTCCGGCAGTCCCAGGTGCTGGTCGAACGCTTCCTGGCCGCGTCCCTGCCGCCCGGCGCCATCTCGCACCTGAACTACGCGCAGAAGGTCGCGCAGATGCCGATGGTGCTGTCCCTGATGATCTGCACCGTCACCTTCCCCGTCGTCGCCCAGGCCATGGCCGGCGGCGAGCGGGAGAAGGCCCGGCGCCGGGTCGAACAGGACCTGGCGCTGGCCTCCCTCGCCGTCCTCATGGGCACCGCCCTCGTCATCGGGTACGCGCCCCAGATCATCCAGGTGCTCTTCGAACGCGGCGCCTTCACCCACCAGGACACCCAGGCCACCGCCTCAGTGATGCGGGTCTACGGCCTCGGACTGCTCGGCCACTGCCTCGTCGGGGCGCTCAGCCGGCCCTTCTTCTCGACCGCCCGGCCCACCTGGTTCCCGGCGCTCGCGATGGGCGCCGGACTGCTCGTCAACATCGTGGCCGGAGCCTTCGCCGTCCGCTGGTGGGGCACCTACGGCATCGCCGCCGCCAACGCCGCCGGCATCTCCACCACCGCCGCCCTGCTCCTGACCGGACTCGGCACCCGGATCATCGCCATCGAGGTCCGCCGGGTCGCCGTCAGCATCGGCCGGCTGGTGGTCGCCGCCTTCGCGGCCTGCGCCACCGGCTGGATCGCCGGGCCGATGGTCCCCGACCCGATGGTCAGCGCCGCCCTCGGCTGCCTGCTCGTCCCGGCCATGTTCGGGGCCACCGGGATGGCCATACGGGCACTGGAAGTCACCGCTCTGCCCGCCCAGATCGCCCAGCTCTCCTCCCAGCTCACCCAGAGGTTCCGCAATGCCCGCTGACACCGACACGGCGCCCGGCGCCGTGGTGGTCCCCACCCGCCGGACCGCCTCACCGTGGGTCCTGATGTACCACTCGGTCGCCGAGTTCACCGATCCCGCCGAGGACCCGTACGGGATCACCGTCACCCCGCTCGCACTGGAGGCGCAGCTGACGTGGCTGCGCTCCCGGGGCCTGCGCGGGGTCTCCGTCGGCGAGCTGCTCCGGGCCCGCGCGGCCGGGCACGGCGCCGGCCTCGTCGGTCTCACCTTCGACGACGGGTACACCGACTTCCTGACCCTGGCCCTGCCGCTGCTGCTGCGCTACGAGTTCACCTCCACCCTGTTCGTACTGCCCGGGCGGCTCGGCGTGGACAACGTGTGGGACCCGCTGGGCCCCCGCAAGTCCCTGCTCACCGCCGAGGGCATCCGTGAAGTCGCCGCCGCCGGACAGGAGATCGGCTCGCACGGACTGCTCCACCAGGACCTCACCGCGACCCCCGACGACGTGCTCCAGCAGGAGCTGCGCGGCAGCCGGGACCTGCTGCGTGAGCTGACCGGAACGCTGCCCGAGGGGTTCTGCTACCCGTACGGGCACCTCGACGCCCGGGTCGTCGACGCGACCCGCGCCGCCGGGTACGGCTACGCCTGCGCCATCGCCCCCGGGCGGCTGGCCGGCCTGCACGCCCTGCCCCGTACGCACATCAGCCAGGCCGACGGCGGGCCCCGGCTGCGGATCAAGCAGCTGCGGCACCAGATGCGGGAGCTGCGCAGGGGGGTGACCCCGCGATGACCGCGACGGACGCGGTGAGCGGCATGCACGCGCTGAAGGCGCTGCACATCATCACCGGACTGGGCGTCGGCGGCGCCGAACAGCAACTGCGGCTGCTGCTGCGGCACATGCCGATGCCGTGCGACGTACTGACGCTGACCAACCCCGGGCCGGTCGCCGAGGGGCTGCGCGCCGACGGAGTGCGCGTCGTGCACCTCGGGATGAAGGGCAACCGGGACCTGGGCGCCCTGCCCAGGCTGGTGAAGTTCATCCGGCGCGGCCGCTACGACCTGGTGCACACGCACCTCTACCGGGCCTGCGTGTACGGGCGGCTCGCGGCCCGGCTCGCGGGCGTCGGAGCCATCGTGGCCACCGAACACTCCCTCGGCGAGGGGGAGATCGAGGGCCGGTCGCTGACCCGCGGGGTCCGGGGCCTGTACCTGGCCAGCGAACGCCTCGGCGCGGCGACGGTCGCGGTCTCGGAGACGGTGGCGGCCCGGCTGGAGGCCTGGGGGGTGCCGGCCGCGCGGGTACACGTCGTACCGAACGGGGTCGAGGCCGTCCGCTTCCGCTTCGACGAGGGCGTACGGCGGGCCACACGGGCCCGGACCGGGCTGCCGGAGCGGGCGTTCGTGGTGGGCGGGGTCGGTCGGCTGGTGCCGGGCAAGCGGTTCGACGTACTGGTGCGGGCCGTGGCCGCGCTGCCGGGGGCGCACCTGCTGCTCGCCGGGGACGGGCCCGAGCGGGCCGCGCTGCGGCGGCTCGCCGCCGAACTGGGCGCGCAGAGCCGGATCCACCTGCTGGGGGAGCGGGATCCGCTGGGCGACAGCGCGGACGGGCGCACCCCGGGGATCCCCGCCCTGCTGGCCGCCATGGACGTCTTCGTGTCCCCGTCGCGGGAGGAGGCGTTCGGGCTGGCGGTGGTCGAGGCACTGGCCGCCGGGCTGCCCGTCCTGCACGTCACCTGCCCGGCCATCGACGACCTGCCCGCGACGCAGGCGCCGGGGGCGCGGCGGATCGGCACCGGCACGCAGGAACTGGTCGCCGCGCTGCGCGGGCACATGGAGGCGGGGGCCCGTCGGCTGCCGCAGCCGCCCGTGGTCCGGCGGTACGACATCGCGCGGAGCGCGGAGCGGCTGCTGGAGGTCTACGCCGTTGCGCTGGCCGCGCCGTTGACGGGGGCCCGGGGCTGCGCCCCGGACCGGGCCCCGGGTGCGGAGCCGGACCCGGACCCGGACCCGGGCTCGGGTGCGGATCCGGTCCCGGGTGCGGATCCGGCGGCGGGCGGGGTGCCGGTGCCGGTGCTGTCCGTTGCCGGCCGCGGGCCGGACTCCCGGGGCTCCGCCCCGGACCCCGCGCCTCAAACGCCGGCGGGGCTGGATTCGGCGCGACCGGACTCGGCGCGTCGTGCGCCGTCCGGGCTGGACGCGGCGCGCTCGGACGAGGCGCGTCGTGGGCCGGCGCGCCCGGACGCGGCGCGCTCGGACCAGGCGCGTCGTGCGTCGGCGGGGCTGGATTCGGCGCGACCGGATCAGGCGCGTCGTGGGCCGGCGCGGCCGGAAGAGGTGTCCCGTACGCACGCGGGGCGGGACGTGCCCGGCCAGGGCAACGGCTGAACCGTCCTCCCGCAGGGTCCCCGCACGGGGGCCGAAGGAAGTCCCCTCCACTCAGGAAGTGAGCACGCACATGGCCGACACCGCCGATCAGAAGAAGTCCGACCACCGCTCCGGAAAGAAGGGCCGCCGGATCCCCAAGCCGGCGCTGCCCCTTTGGTGGCCCCTGCCCGCCTGCGCATTGCTGGGGCTGGCCGTGGGCGGGGCGTACGGGGTGCTCAAGGCGCCCGAGTACGCCGCCACCAGCTACGTGGTCGCCGTCCCGGACGACACCACCGAGCCGGCCACCGCCCTCGGCTTCGCCCAGGCCTACGCACGCATCGCCACCAGCAGCTCCACCCTCGCGTACGCCCAGCCCCGCGCGGGCATCGCCGCCCGGCAGCTGCGGACCCAGGTGCGCGCCGAGACCTCCCCCGAGTCCCCGATGATCGCCATCACCGGGACCTCCAAGAGCCCCGGCGATGCCGCCGACATCGCCAACGCGGTGGCCGACGCGCTGTCGCTGAGCAGCAACCAGGCCGCCAAGAACACCGGTGTGCAGCTGCTGCTGTTCAACCAGGCCGTGGCCCCGTCCGAGCCGGCCTCCGCTTCCGCTCCGCTCAGCGGGGCCGTCGGCCTGTGCGCCGGAGGCCTGCTCGGCGGCCTGTGGATGCTGGCGCGCCCCGCGCGTCGGCGCCCCGAGGAGACCGCGCCCGGGCAGACCGCGCCCGAGGGGGTCGCGCCCGAGGGGGCCGCCCCGGAGGAGGGCGCCGCCGAGGAGACCGCCGGATCCGTGGCCGGGGAGTTCGCCACGCTGCCCGCACAGGGTGAGCCGGCCTCGGCCAAGGAGAAGGAGTCCGTGCGATGACGACGGGCTCCGCCGGGGCCCTGTCGGTGACGCTGTGCCGCGACCCCCGGCAGTTCGCCGCGCTGGAGGAGCCGTGGAACCGGCTCCTGCGCGGCTGTCCCACCGCCACCCCCTTCCAGAGCCATGCCTGGCTGCACTCCTGGTGGCTGTCCTACGGCAGGGAGGGACGGCTCCGCGTCGTCCTCGTCCGGCGCGGCGAGGAGCTGGTCGGCGCCGCCGCGCTGATGCTCGTACACCGGCCGCTGCCGCTGCTGGTGCCGCTCGGCGGCGGGATCACCGACTACTTCGACGTGCTCGTGGCCCCCGAGCACGTGGGCCAGGCCGTCCCGGCGCTGGCCCGCGGGCTGCACCGGGCGGCCCGGGGCGCGGTCGTCGACTTCCGCGAGGTGCGGCCCGGGGCCGTCGCCGAGGCGGTGTTCGAGGAGTGGCCGGGGGTCCGGGCGAGGCTCACCGACTCCACCTGCATGGAGCTGCCCACCCTGCCGTTCGACGAGCTGGTCAAGCGCATGCCGGCCTCCGGGGCCCAGCGGGTGCGGGCCAAGCTCCGCAAGACCGACGCGGCCGGGATCGAGGAGCACGAGGTCACCGAGCAGGAGGTGCCGCATGCCGTACGGACGCTGCTGCGGCTCCACGAGAAGCAGTGGCGCGGGCGCGGGGTGACCCCCGAGCACCTCAAGCCGAGGTTCGCCGAGCACCTGACCCGGGCCACCCGGCGGATGGTGCGGGCCGGGGAGGGCCGGCTGACCGAGTTCCGGCTGGACGGGAAGGTGGTCGCGGCCAACCTCACGCTGCTGTCGGCGGCGCTGAGCGGCGGCTACCTGTACGGCGCCGACCCGGACCTGCGCGACCGCAAGGTCGACATCGCCACGCTGCTGCTGCGCTACGAGGCGGGGCGCGCCCTCGCGGAGGGCCGCCCGGTGGTGAGCTTCCTGCGCGGCAACGAACCGTACAAGAACCACTGGCGGCCCGAGACGGTGGTCAACCAGCGGTTCCTGCTGGCCACGAGCGCGCTCGCGCCCCTGCTGCGACTCCACGAGTCGCAGGTGACGGGGCGCGAGCGGGCGGTGGACGCACTGCGCGAGGCGCTGCCGGCCGCCAGGGACTGGCGGGCCCGGCTCAACGAACTGCGGGTGCGATGACGGGAGTCACGCGACCGTGTCTAGAAGGGCCAGAAGGATTCCTTGCTCCAGTTGATCCGGATGCAGATCGCCTGGTTGCCGACGAGCTTGGAGAGCCACTCCCCGAAGTTGAGCGGCACGCACCACTGCGTGGTGTCGGTCGGCCTCGGGGGGTTCGGCTTGGGCGGCTGGGGGGTGGGCGAGGGCACCAGCGGGCTCGGTGCGACGGGGCTCGGCCTCGGCACCACCGGGGCGGCGGGACCGGAGTCCGCCGGGCTCGGCACCGCGGGGCTGGGGTGGACGGGGTCGGCCGGGCTCGGCACCACCGGGCTCGGCGCGACCGGGGAGGGTTCGGTTGCCGGGACGGAGACGTCCGGGGACGGGGTCACCGGCGCGGGGACCACGGGCGGCTCGACGGGCGCCTCCACCGGCGGCTCGACCGGCGGGACCGAGGGCGCCTCGGGCGACGGCACCTGCGGGCTGGGCACGACGGGGCTGGGCGAGACCGGGCTGGGCACGACCGGGCTGGGCACGACCGGGCTGGATGTCTCGGGGGCCGGGATCTGGGGCGTCGGGATCTGGGGAGTCGGGATCTGAGGCGTGGGGATCTGAGGCGTCGGGATCTGAGGCGTGGGTACGACCGGGGTGGGAATCACCGGCGTGGGAATCACCGGGGTCGGGATCACCGGCGTCGGGACGACCGGCGTCGGGACGACCGGGCCGGGCTTCTCCGGGGTCAGGGCGTCCCGGAAGGCCCGCGCGGACTGCGGGTTCTGCTTGCACTGCCAGACGCCGTGCGGGCAGTAGTCGGTGATGGTGTGGTAGAGCGGCTTCTGCTGCTCGATCCACTTCAGCATGCGCCGCACGTACTCCGGATTGTCCCCGCGCCGGAACAGTCCCCACTCCGGGTACGAGATCGGCTTGCCGTGTGCTTTCGCGAAGTCGACGTGCTGCTGGAGCCCGTACGGCTGGGAGACCTGCTCGTCGAACGTCCGGCCGGGACCCTGGTCGTACGAGTCCATCCCGACGATGTCGACCACGTCGTCGCCCGGGTAGCACCTGGTCCAGCCGATCGCGTCCGTACCCCGGTTCGGGGCGAAATCGAACTTGAACTTCTGTCCGGGCACGGACCGCATCGTGTTGACGATCCGCTTCCAGTACCGCTTCCAGTTCTCCGGGTCGGGGCCGCAGCGGTGGGTGTAGGTGGTGCCGTTCATCTCCCAGCCCAGGACGATGACGGTGTCCGGCACGCCCAGCCGCACCAGCCGCTCGGCGAGCCTTCTGAAGTGCGCGTCGAACCCGCCGTGCGCGCCCCACCTGATCAGCCGGGCCACCTGCCAGTCGGGCACCCGGCCCTCGTTGCGCTCCTGCATGGGCACGTTGAGGACGAACATCCGGTCGTCCTCTTCCTGGCGCCATTCGGCCCAGTCCTCAAGGAAGCTGACGTTGCCTTCGATGCCGGCCCACCGGTCTCCGGGCAGATAGGTGTGCCCGACCCGGATCTCCTTGCCGCCCAGCCAGCGCGACAGATACGGGATCCGGGCGACACCCGACGGCCCGTAGTGGAGGTAGGCGCCCATGGCGATGTCGGAGCCCTTGGGCACCTCGTCCTCGGGCGCCGCGAGCGCGGCGCCGGTGGCCAGCAGTCCGGCCGTGACCGTACCGATGCAGGTGCTCGCCAGTCGGCGGCGTGGTCTGGGCATGGCGTCTCCCGAGCTTTCCTGAACCGGTGTGCTTGCCAACGACGTTAGACATCACATCCGACGAATGGCCTGTCCGGTGACCGCTGCGTAGGCCATTCGCAGGTGCGCACCATCCCCGCTTGGTCCGACTAGGTGAAAGACACCGTTTCCATGCACGCGTTCGCCAACCATGTGCCCGCTGTTCTGCTCAGACTCGATCGGAATCCGTTCCACCACGGAACCCTCGGCGCCGTCAGATCCCTTGGGCGCAAGGGCGTGGAGGTCCATGCCGTCGTCGAGGCCGGGGGAGGTCCCATGGGACGTTCGCGGTACCTGCGCGCCGCGCATCCGGGACCGGAGGGCGGACTCGATCCCGAGGCGCCGGAGGCGCTCCTGGAGTGCCTCATGGGGGTGTCGGAGCGGATCGGGCGGCCCGCGGTGCTCATCGCGATGGACGACCTGAGCGCCATCGCGGTGGCCCGGATCGCCCCGAGGTTCGACGGGCGGTACCGGGTCCCGCACCAGCCGGACGGACTGCCCGCGCGGGTGGCCGACAAGGCCGAACTGGCCCGGCTGTGCGCGCGGTGGGACGTCCCGCACCCGGAGACGGTGGTCCCGGCGGGCGGGGCCGAGGCGGCGGAGGCCGCGTGGCGGCTCGGGCTGCCGGTGGTGGCGAAGTGGAGCCGGCCGTGGCTGCTCCCGGCCGGCGCCGGGCTGCGGAGCACCACGCTGCTGCACAGCGCGGCCGAGGCGCGGCGGCTGTACGAGCGTTCCGCGGAGGCGGGCAGCCGGCTGCTGCTGCAGCGGTTCCTGCCGGCGGGTCAGGACACCGACTGGTTCTTCCACGGGGCCTTCTCCCGGGGCGGGCATCCGCTGCTGGTGGGGTCCGGCCGCAAGGAACTGTCCTGGCCGGTGCGGACCGGGCTGACGGCGGTGGGGCGGTGGCTGCCGGACCCGGCGGTGGAGGAGGCGGGGCTGCGGCTCGCCGAACGGCTCGGCTACCAGGGGATCCTGGACCTCGACTTCCGCCGTGACGAGCGGGGGTGCTTCCGGCTGGTGGACTTCAACCCGCGGCCCGGGGCGCAGTTCCGGCTGTTCACGGACGCGGGCGGGCTGGACGTGGTCCAGGCGATGTACCTGGACCTGACGGGTCAACGGGTCCCGGAGCCGTCGGGCGGTCCGGGGCGGGTGTTCGTCGCGGAGAACTACGCGCTGCTGGCGGCGGTACGGGGGCGCCGCCTGCCGGTCGCTGCGCGGGTCGGGCGGGGTACCGGGCGCCGGGAGCGCCCCGTCCCGGAGCCGGGCCCGGTCCCGTCCCCGGCGGCCCCGCTGGCCGGGATCCCCGGGCCGGGTGCCCCGGCGGGCGGACCGCACGAGGTCGCGGTGATCCCGGATCCGGCGGGCCCGGACCGGCGCGGCCGCGCGGCCGGACGCCGGCCGGACCCCGCGGCCGGGCCGGAGGCGGACCGGACGGGCGCACCCCGGCCGGGCGCGGGCGCGGCTGCGGACCGGGTGCCGGGTGGCGGCTGCGTGCCGGCCGGGGACCGGATGCCGGAGGCGGGCCAGGACCGGGCGCCGGGCGGCGGCCGCGTGCCGGCTGCGGACCGGGTGCCGGGTGGCTGTGTTGGAGCCGCGGACCCGGACCGCACGCCGGGTGGCGGCTGTGTGGCCGAGCCGGGTCTGGACCGGGCACCGGGCGGAGGCCATGCGCTGGCCCGGGACCGGGTGCCGGAGGCGGGCCTGGACCGGGCGCCGGGTGGCGGCTGTGTGCCGGAGGCGGGCCTGGACCCGGCGGCGTTCGTGCGGTGGACCGAGCCGGCGGCAGCGGGGGACGAGGTTCGGGCTGACCGGTGCGCGGACCGCGGCGCAGCGGCAACGGCTTCGGCGGCGGAACCCGGCAGCGGCCCGGCTGCGCAGGGGCCCGAAGTGTCCGACCCGGCGGGGGCCGACGGCTCCGAGCCGGCCGGGTGTCGCGGTCCGGCCGGCTCCGGCGGAGGCGAGGCGGCCGGGCCCGGTACGCGGGCGGAGGCGGGCCCCGGCCGGCCGGGGCCGGGCCGGCCGGGCGCGGGCCGGCCGGGCGCGGGCGGACCAGGAGCAGGCGGCGCGGGTGCGGGCCGGCCCGGACCGCTGAGGCCGGCGCCGAAGGACCGCCGGGCGGAGGTGGAGGCGGCCTGGTTCGCCTCCGACGACCTGATGCCGTTCCTGGCGATGCTCGCCGCCTTCCTCGGACGGGGCTTCGGCAAGGGTGCGCGGGTGCTGCGCGGTGTCCCCGCGCAGGGCCGCCGCACCGCGCGCGCCGTGGTGCGCGCACCCCGCCAGCGGGGGCGGGAGCAGCCGTCCGCCGCCGCTCCGGGCGGACCCGCCGCCCGCCCCGCCCCGCCGGAGGCCCCGGCCGAGCCGGACGAGCTGGTGATCCGGTGACCCCCCACGCCTCCGGCGGAGCGCGGGCGACCAGTGCGCCCGCACAGCGGGAGGCACCGCCCGCCCGGCCCGGCGGTCTTGCCGGGTCGGGCGCCGCGGGTCGGGCTGCGCGCGGCCTCGTTGGCGGGTGTTCGGGCGTTCCCGGCGGGGGTCCCGTGCTCGGGGAGGGCCTGCCGGCCCGGGCCGAGGTTCTTGCCGGGTCTGATTGCGCGGGCCCGGCTGTGCGCCGCCCCGCGGGTCCGGGCCCGGGCGGCCTTGGCGGGAGGCGGGCTGGCGGGGTTGGTGGGGGGACCGCGCGTGGAGGGGGGTCGGTGGGGCGGCGGTTGTCGCCGGTTCGGGTCCGCGGGCGAGGGCTCCGGGTGCCCGGGTGCGGCGCCCGGGCGGGGCGGGGCGGCGGGGGCCGGCGGGAGCGGACAGCCATGACACTGGAAGGACAGCGATGACGCGGATGGACGACCTCGTGGTGGTCGGCGCGGGCCCGTACGGGCTGTCGGTCGCCGCGCACGCCGCTGCGGCCGGGCTCGGGGTGCGGGTGCTGGGGCGGCCCATGGCGTCCTGGCGGGACCACATGCCCGAGGGCATGTACCTGAAGTCGGAGCCCTGGTCCTCCAACCTGTCCGCGCCCGGCGGGCGGTACACGCTCGCCGACTACTGCGCCACCCGCGGCCTGGCGGCCGAGCACGGCAACCCGCTGCCGATCGGCACGTTCAGCGCGTACGGGCTCTGGTTCGCCCGGCACGCCGCGCCCGAGGTGGAGGAGGTGACCGTCACCGAGGTCAGCCCGCAGGGGGACGGCTTCCGGATCAGGACGGCGGAGGGGCCGCCGCTGCTCGCCCGTACGGTCGTCCTGGCGGTCGGGGTCATGCCGTTCGTGAACTTCCCCCGGGCGCTGCGGGACCTGCCGCCCTCCCACTACTCGCACAGCAGCGGCCACCGCGACCTGGCCCGGTTCGCCGGCCGGGAGGTCGCCGTGCTCGGGGCCGGGCAGGCCGCGCTGGAGACCGCGGCCCTGCTGGCGGAGGCAGGGGCGCGGCCGTGTCTGGTGGCCCGGCGGTCCCGGCTGAACTGGAACACCGTCCCGCAGCCGCTGGAGCGGACCCCGCTGCGCGCCCTGCGCGACCCGCACAGCGGCCTCGGCACCGGATGGCGCAGCTGGGCGTGGTCGGAGCTGCCCTGGGCGGTGCGGCGGCTGCCCGGGCCGACGCGGGAGCGGATCCACGCGACGGCGCTCGGGCCGGCCGGGGCCTGGTGGCTGCGGGACCGCTTCGAGCGGCGCGTCCCCGTGATGCTGGGCCACCACCTGCACCGCGCGGTCGCGGTGGGCGACCGGACCCGCCTCGCGCTGACGACGGCGGTGGGGGAGTCCGTCGTACTGGACACGGCGCACGTGGTCGCCGCGACCGGGTTCGCCCCCGCGCTGTCCCGGCTGGACCTGCTCGACGCGGGGCTGCGTGCCGCTCTGGAGACGGTCGGGGACGGTGGGACGCCGGAGCTGAGCGCGGGCTTCGAGTCCTCGTGGCCCGGCCTGTTCTTCGCGGGGCTGCTGACGGCTCCCTCATTCGGCCCTTCCATGCGATTCGTGCACGGCGCGGGCTTCACGGCGGGGAGACTGGTGAGGGGAGTCCGCAAGCGCCTCGGCGCCCGGGGTCCGCTGTCGGCCTCCCTCGGCGGTGCCCGTCCCGACCGGGCTGCCGCCGGGCATCCCAAGACGTATCTGCGGTGAGAGACGTATTTACGGTGAGAGGGGTCCGCGATGGGCGCGGAGCGAGCACAGGGCGGCCGTGGCTGGGTACGTATCCCCGCCAGCCGCGCGGAACAGTCCCCGGGCCGGCCCGGGGGCGGATCCTTCGGTCCCGGAGACCAGTCCACGATCTACCTCTCCCTCCTCAAGCGCTGGCGGGAGGCCGGACGCACCCTTCCGGGGCATCCTGACGAGGAGTGGGAGCGGCTGATCTCCCAGCCGTGCTGGCCGGGCCGTTAGGTGGTGTGACTCTTGGCAGCGGCGGAGCGATCCGACAGACCCGAGCCGGGCGGGCAGGACGGCGGCACTCCCCTGACCGGGCCCGGGGAGCGCCTCGCGCTGAACGGCATGGGCAGCTTCGAGTGGGACCTGGGTGCCGGGACCCTGCTGATCGACGAGGCCGGCCTGGCCGTCTTCGACCTGGAGCCGGAGGAGTTCGACAACACCCCGGAGGGTCTGGGGCTGCGGATTCCGGCCGATGACGGCGCGCGGCTGGCGGACACCGTGGTCGAGGTGCTCGACCGCGGGGAGGAGACGTACGGCTCCTACTTCACCGTGCAGCGGCGCGACGGCCGCGAGCAGTGGACGCACACCCAGGGCCGGGTGCTGCGCGGCCCCGACGGGCAGCCCCTGCGGATCGTCGGCATCGTCCGCGACGCGACGGCCGAGCTGGCCCACCTGACGGTGCTGCGGAAGCTGGAGTCGGCGCGCGCCCAGCAGGCCACGATCGTGCAGCGGACCACCGAGGCCCTGTCGCGGGCGGTGACGGTGGACGACGTGACGGCCACCCTGACGGGCGCCGGCGCGCTGGAGCGGCTCGGCGCGGACGGGCTGGCCCTCGGGCTGGTCGAGGGCGGCACCATCAAGATCATCGCGCTGAGCGGGGAGACCCTGGAGATCCTCGGCGAGCGGAGGTTCACCCGGCTGGACGGTTCGCTGCCGCTGTCCCAGGCGGTGATCACCAGGAAGGCGCGGTTCGTCACCTCCCTCACCGAGCTGGCGGACGAGTTCCCGCTGCTCACGGACTACCTGAGCCGGATCCAGTACGACGCGGCCGCCTACCTGCCGCTGATCGCCCAGGCCAAGGCCATCGGCGGACTGGTGCTCTTCTACAAGCGCCGCAGCGAGTTCAGCCCGGAGGAGCGCAACCTCTGCCTCGGCCTGGCCGGCATCGTCGCCCAGTCCCTCCAGCGAGCCCTCCTCTTCGACCAGGAGCGGGAGTTCGCCACCGGCCTCCAGGCCTCGATGCTGCCGCGCCGGATCCCCGAGATCACCGGCGGGGAGATCGCCGTGCGCTACCACGCCGCCTGGAGCGGGCGGGAGGTCGGCGGCGACTGGTACGACGTGATCTCGCTGCCCCGCGACCGGGTCGGCATCGTGGTGGGCGACGTACAGGGCCACGACACGCACGCGGCGGCCATCATGGGCCAGCTGCGCATCGCGCTGCGGGCGTACGCGGGCGAGGGGCATCCGCCGTCGACCGTACTGGCCCGGGCCTCGCGCTTCCTGGCCGAACTGGACACCGAGCGCTTCGCGACCTGCATGTACGCGCAGGTGGACCTGGAGACCGGCGGCGTACGGGCGGTCCGCGCGGGCCATCTCGGCCCGCTGATCCGCCATACGGACGGACGCACGGGCTGGCCCAACGTGCGCGGCGGTCTGCCGCTCGGCCTGGCTTCGGCCTTCGAGCAGGAGGAGTTCCCCGAGACCCGGCTCGACCTGGTCCCGGGCGAGACCCTGGTGCTGTGCACGGACGGCCTGGTGGAGGAGCCCGGCACCACCATCACCCAGGGCATGGACGCCCTCGCCCACGCCGTCCGCAGCGGCCCCCAGGACGCCGGGGCGCTCGCCGACCACCTCTCGGACCGGCTCTGGGAGCGCTGGGGCTCCGGCGACGACGTGGCCCTGCTGGTGCTGCGCCGGGCCCCCGACCCGGGTACCCACCGCGCTCCGCGCATCCACCAGTACATCCACCAGGCCGACCCGGAGGGCCTCTCCGAGGCCCGCTACGCCCTGCGGCAGGCCCTGCGCGACTGGGGCATGGCCGAACTCGCCGACGACGTGGAACTGGCGGCGGGGGAGCTGCTCGTGAACGCCCTGCTGCACACGGACGGCGGAGCGGTGCTGACCATGGAGGTGCTGCCCGAGCCGGTGCGGCGGATCCGGCTGTGGGTCAAGGATCGCTCCAGCGTCTGGCCGCGCCGGCGCACTCCCGGGGAGTCGGCCACCACGGGGCGCGGGCTGCTGCTGGTGGACGCGCTGGCCACGCACTGGGGGGTGGAGTCGCGGGGGGACGGGAAGGCCGTCTGGTGCGAGTTCACCGCCGGGGTCAGCCGCGGCAGCCTGGGGTGACCGGGCGGTCACCCCGAGTTGTGGGACCGCGGAGGTGGCGTCATGATGCCGCCATGGAACGGATTCTGCTGTGCGCCGCCTGAACAGGGGCGCGGTGACGGGCATCTTGGCCCTGCTCCTGCTGGCGGCCGGGGTTCCGGCGGCCGTGGACTGGACCACGGGGCGTCCGCACGCGGACCCCGGATGCCAGACGGTGGCGTTCATGTCGATGACCGGCGTCGCGCCGGAGTGCCGCTGACGGCGTTCGGCGTTCGTGGTGCGGGTGCGGGTGCGGGTGCGGGTGCGGGTGCGGGTGCGGGTGGGCGTCCGGGTGCGGGCGTGCGTTGCGTCCGGCGCCGCGGCCCGGGCGGGCCGGCCCCGGGCGCCCGCCCCGGTAGCGGCGGCTACCGGACGGGCGGGCGCGTGCCGCGGGCCCGTCGCCGCTCAGTGCTCCTCGTGGACCTCGACGTCCTGCGTGTCCTGGGCGACCGTGGCCACCGACCGCGGCAGCAGGTTCCCCGAGAGGTGGATCTCCTGGAGCTCCCCGGTGACCGTCGCGCGGCCCGGGTGCACGCTCGCGAAGGAGCCCGGTGCGTGGGCCACCCACCGGCGCTCCGTGCCGTCGCAGACGACCTGCTCCGCGCCGATGCTGAGCCGGCTGCCGTCCTGCTCGACGGTCGCCTTGATCTGCATCGCCCCCATGGGTGACGCCTGCTCGCAGTGGTAGGTGCCGGAAAGGGTGACGGCGCCGTCCCCGGCGACATGAGCATCAGGATGTACGGAAATACCCTGATCGAAAACGGTGGCCCCGGCCGGGACGGTGAATACCGTGGTGGCGGCCAGTGCGGAGAGGGCTGCCAGTGCCATTCGGCGGCCGGACATGCGCATTCTTCCTCCAGGTGGATCGGGTGGCGGGAATCCGTCGGAACGCATTGTGCTGGCAGTTGGCCGCAACCGGCCGCACACGACTCCTCGGGCGCACTCGTGTCGGTGAGTGCAATTGCCCGCTCGGGCGCGTGAAACTGGCCGAAATACTTCCCCGCCCCGAAGATCCCCGAAGGGATCCGCATGCGTCAGCCTGCTTCCGTCCTCGCCGCCGCCGCCCTCCTTCCCCTCCTCCTGCTGGGCGCCACCGCCTGCCAGAGCGCGCCCGAGGGGGCCTCACTGGCCCCCGCCGCGGTACCCGCCGTCCCGGTGGACGACGGGGTGCCGGGCGTCGACGAAGATCCGGCCGCGCCCGGCCCGGGGGTGGTGCCGGTGGCCGCGAAGGATGCCCATGTGGGTGACTCCGTACGGGTGCGGGGCCGCCAGGTCGGCCGCCACCTCCAGGCGGTGCTCAACGCGTACGTGGACCCCGCCGTCAGCGTCGAGAAGAACTTCGCGCCGCCCGCCGGGAAGCGCTGGGTGGCCGCCTCGATGTCGTTCGTCAACGTGGGCGGTGCTTCGTACGGGGCTCTCGGGCGCATGTGGGCGTACGACAGCGCGGGGCAGCGCCACCCGGTGGTGCCCACCGGCGAGCTGACGACCGGCAAACCCCTCGTCTTCGATTCGCTGGAGGTCGGTGAGCGGGCCGAGGGATGGGTGGTGTTCGAAATTCCGGAAAAGGCCCGCATCGTGCGGCTCCAGTACCAGGACGCGAACATCCAGGCGAATTCCGGAGGGGGTTTCTGGGCCGTATAGCCCGCTCGGGTGAAAGGCCGTGAAAGGGCCGGGGGCGGGACCACTAAGGTGCGGCGCATGACTTCAACGCAAGCCGAAATCGACCGGTCCCAGCTCGGCACCCTTTCCGTGCTCGCCTGGATCGGTGACCCCTCCGACGGCCACGACATCCCGTACCTCCTCGCGTACACCCTGGGCGACGGCCCGGGCGGCAAGGAGGCCGGCGAGGCGGCCGCCCGCGGACTGCTGGAGGAGATCGGCCTGCCCATCGGCGACGTGGTCATGGACGGCACCCTCAAGGCGGCCACCTTCCCGGTGAAGATCCTCCTGGCGGACGACCAGATCGCACTGACCCTGCCCGGGCTGAACGCCACCTGCACCGCGCCGCCCGAGTGGGTCGCGGCGGCCAAGGAGAGCGGGCAGGCCTACTTCCTGTTCGCGACGCGCGCCTGGCCCGAGGCCGTCCCGGGCCAGCCGGTCAGCGCGGAGGTGCTCCAGGCCTTCGCGGGCGACGAGGAAGTGCTGACCAGCAGCGCCCACTGCGTCCTCACCGTGCAGAGCCTGCGCAACTAGGCCGGATCCGAAAGAGACGGCCCGGCCCCTGCCCGCGGGCGCCGTCGCCGCGCACGTCTCCGGCCGCCGGGCTCCCAGCCCGCCCGGTGGCCGGTCCGGTCCCGCTCCCTTCGCTACGGCTGCTCGAAGGCGAACCGGAGCGAGCGGACCCTGTTGTCGAAGTTCGACCCCGCCAGATCGGGCAGGCCCACCGCGCGCAGCCCCACCGGACGGGTCAGCAGCTCGCGGAACAGCGCCTTCATCTCCACCCGGGCCAGATGCGCCCCCAGGCAGAAGTGCGGCCCGCCGCCGCCGAACCCCAGGTGCGGATTGGGCGAGCGCGTGATGTCGAAGGCGTCCGGGCCGGGGAAGACGGCCTCGTCGCGGTTGGCGGAGGCGTAGTACAGCACCACCTTGTCGCCGGGGGTGAACAGGTGCCCCCCCAGGGTGTGTTCGGCGACGACCGTGCGGCGGAACTGGATGATCGGCGTCGAGTGGCGGATCATCTCGTCCACCGCGCCGTCCGCGTACGTCTCGAAGTCCGAGAGCAGCAGGTCCCGCTGGTCGGGGAAATCGGTCAGCAGGCTCAGCCCGTGCGTGATGGCGTTGCGGGTGGTCTCCACGCCGGCCACCATCAGCAGGCTGAAGAAGGCGCCCAGCTGGCGGGCTCCCAGCGCCTGGCCGTCGACGTTGGCGCAGACCAGCGCCGAGATCAGGTCGTCGGTGGGGTTCTTGCGCCGCTCCCGCCCGATCCCCGCGACCATCCGCTGCATCCGCGCCAGCGCCCGCAGCCCGCGCCCGGGCATCCGCAGCCGGGCGGCCAGCCCGCGCTCCACCCCGATGTTCTCGGAGGCGTGGTTGACCCGGTCCGCGATCTCCGCCCGGTAGCGCTCCGGGATGCCCATCATGTTGCAGATGACCTCCAGCGGCAGCCGGGAGGCCACCGCCGAGACGAACTCGTCCGGCTGCTCGGCGAGGACGTCGTCCACGATCCTCGCCGCCACCGCGTGGATGTCCTCCTCGGCGGCCGCCAGCAGCCGGGGGGTGAAGGCCCGCTGCACGATCTTCCGCAGCTGCGCGTGGTCCGGCCCGTCCAGGTTGACCATCGAGTCCCCGAACAGCGCCCGCACCCAGCGCGCCGGCTCCGGGGTGGTCACCCCGGGCGCGCTCGCGAAGACCTTGGGCAGCCGGCTCGCCTCCTGCACGTCCGCGTGCCGTACGAGGGCCCAGTGCCCCCGCTCCCGGCCCTCGGGCACGTACACCGGGGAGTCGAGCGCCCGCAGCCGGGCGAAGGCCGCCAGCCGCTCCTCCGGCGGCGACTGCCAGAAAGCCGGATCGGCCAGAGCCGCCCCGGGCTGCTCCGTGTACCGCTGTGCCGGGACTGTCATCGCCCGCACCTTCTTCCTCGTCGTCGGCAGCACGCCGAATCGCCCCCGACCGTCCTCACGCACCAGAACGCTCCCGCTCGGCCAAGGTCACGCCCACCGCCACGGTGGCGGCCGCCACCAGCCCGGCCCACAGCACCGCGTGCTCTCCGGTCCAGGCGCACGCGAACACGGCCAGCGCCGAGACGGGCAGCACCAGCTGCTGGGCCGTGCCCCGCTTGAAGTGGCGGGAGTGCAGGAACCACACGAAGAGCAGGAACAGCGCCGCCGGGAGGGTCACCGAGAGGTTCGCGGCCAGGTCCGAGACGTGCGCCTTGCCCACCGCCTGCTCGATCGCCACCTCGATGCCCGCACCGATCGCGGCCGCCGACGCCAGGATCACGAAGTGTCCGTAACCCCACGGGATGGCCTCGCGGTTGGAGCGCAGCCCCTCGTGCACGGGAACCGCGAAGTAGATCCACCAGGCCGCGAACACCAGCAGCAGCCCGCCCGCCGCGATCGGCAGCAGCTCGCCCAGCGCCTCGTGCTCGTCGATGGCCGACTGCACCGCCACCGTGCTGGCGGCGATCGTCTCGCCGAGCACGATGATGGTGAACAGCCCGTACCGCTCCGCGATGTGGCGCGGGTGCCAGGGGGTCTGGTGGCCGTACTCCGCGACGACCGGGACCAGCAGCTCGGCGGCGACCAGCCCCAGGAACAGCCACTTGCGGGCCGACTCGGGGGCCGCGAGCAGGGCCGTCCAGCCGGCCTGGCAGATCACCAGCCCGACCGCGTACGTGAGGCAGCAGCGACGGCCCGGACCGTCCTCCCCGGCGGCCGCGCGCAGCCACTGCACGGTCAGCGCGAGGCGCATCACCAGGTAGCCGACGACGGCGATGGTCCAGTCGTTGTCGTTGAAGGCGCGCGGGATCCCCGCCGAGTAGATGAGCACGCCGGAGATCTGCACCAGGGTCGCGATCCGGTACGGGACGTCGTCGACGTCGTAGGCGGAGGCGAACCAGGTGAAGTTCATCCAGGCCCACCACACCCCGAAGAACACGAAGAGGTAGCCGGTCACGCCGCTGCCGACGTGCCCCTCCGCGAGGGCGTGCACCAGCTGGCGGCCCGCCTGCGCCACCGCGACCACGAAGCACAGGTCGAAGAAGAGTTCCAGGGGGGTCGCGGCGCGGTGGCCTTCCTCGCGGCTCCGGGCGGTCATCGGTACGTAGGTCATGGCGACCAGCACAGCAGCCGGGTGCGGGAAGGCAGGCGAGGCGCGCGGCCCGCACCACCCGGGTACCCCGGGCGGACTGAACCGTGCCTACGAAGGGACCGTGGCCGGCGGGACCTTGT
The DNA here is from genome assembly GCF_055565795.1 of Streptomyces sp. NPDC028314. Taxonomy (NCBI): domain Bacteria; kingdom Bacillati; phylum Actinomycetota; class Actinomycetes; order Kitasatosporales; family Streptomycetaceae; genus Streptomyces; species Streptomyces sp. NPDC028314. The sequence continues at coordinate 227,913 of NZ_JBVHTP010000008.1, read as the reverse complement.
CCCGTCGGCCACGGTCCCTTCTCCTCTGCCGCGCGGTACCCGGCCCGGCGGAACCTGGATGGGTCAGGACCATCGGGACCCTTTCGGTTCCGCTTCCCAACCACCCAGGACACGCCATGAGTTCCGCCATACAGGACGCGCGCTCGGCGACCGGACGTACGCAGGCGCCCGACCCGGCGCAGTACCGCCCAGGCCGCACCATCACGGACTGGACGCCACAGGACCCGTCCTTCTGGCGGTCCACGGGCAAGCGGGTCGCCACCCGCAACCTGTGGATCGCCGTGCCGGCACTGCTGGTGGCCTTCGTGGTCTGGCAGGTCTGGAGCATCACGGCGACCAACCTCAAGGACGTCGGCTTCGGCTTCTCGCAGTCGCAGCTGTTCTGGCTGACCGCCGTCCCGGGCATCACCGGCGGTACCGCCCGGATCTTCTACACCTTCCTCGGCCCGATGATCGGCCAGCGCCGCTTCACGGCACTGTCGACCGTCGTGCTGGTCGTACCGCTGCTGTGGCTCGGATTCGCGGTGCAGGACCCGGACACCTCGTACACGACGATGGTCGCCATCGCGGCGCTCTGCGGCATCGGCGGCGCCAACTTCTCCTCCTCGCTGGCCAACATCGGCTTCTTCTACCCGAAGCAGGAGAAGGGCAACGCGACCGGCATCAACGGCGGCCTGGGCAACCTCGGCGTATCGGTGGTCCAGCTGCTGACCCCGATCCTCATCACCTCCTCGGTTCTCGCGATCGGCGCGGGCCAGCGCAAGGCGGACGGCTCGGAGGTCTACCTCCAGAACGCCGCCTTCGTGTGGGTCCCGGTGCTGGTCGTGCTCGCCGTGATCGCGTGGTTCGGACAGAACGACCTCAAGGTGGCCGCCACCCCCTTCAGCCAGCAGAAGGTCATCTTCAAGCGCAAGCACAACTGGGTGATGACCTGGCTGTACGTCGGCACCTTCGGCTCCTTCATCGGCTTCGCCGCGGCGCTGCCCCTGCTGATCAAGACCACGTTCCCGGCGTACTCGGTGGCCACCTACGCCTGGATGGGCCCGGCGCTGGGTGCGCTGGCGCGCTGGGCGGGCGGCTGGATCGCCGACAGGCTGGGCGGCGCCCGGGTGACGATCCTGTCCTTCGTGGGCATGGCCGCCTCCATCATCGGCGTGATCACCTTCCTCCCGGCCGGCTCCGACCAGGGCTCCTTCCGCGGCTTCTTCCTCTGCTTCCTGGCGGCCTTCTTCTTCTCGGGCATCGGCAACGGGTCGACCTTCCGCCAGATCCCGGTGATCTTCCGGGGGCAGCACCTGAAGGGACTGACCGAGGGCACCCCCGAGTACGCGGCCGCGCTGAAACGGGCGGAGATCGAGTCGGGTGCGGTGACCGGTTTCACCGCCGCGATCGCCGCGTACGGGTTCTTCTTCATCCCGGCGATGTTCGCCAACTTCGCGGTGACCAGCGCGATGTGGGGCTTCGTGGCCTTCTACGCCAGCTGTGTGGTCGTCGCCTGGTGGTTCTACGCCCGCCGCGGCGCCGAAGCCCCCAGCTAGCCCGTCTCTTTCGCGTCGCGCCCGGCCCCGGCAGGCTCCCGCCCTGCCGGGCCGAGGCCGTTCGGGGCGGCTCGGCCCACATTCTTGTGAAAGTTTTCACAAGTGGACAAGGGGCTTTGGGCCTGTAGGGAACCCCAGGTCAGGTGGGGTGCCGGGGCGCCGCGGGCGAAAGCCGGGGGACCTTCGGGCCGCAGCTCGGGACCAACGCGGCGGCAAATGATCGATCAAAAGGCGTGCAATGGATACAAGCAACGAGGCGACTGAAGAAGGTGCGGGCCATGACTGCCACCCCTGCGGAAACCACGAGGAACGGCGAAGCCTGGGACGGCTTCAAGGGCGGTCTGTGGCGCGACGCCATCGACGTCCGCGACTTCATCCAGCAGAACTACACGCCGTACGAGGGTGACGACTCCTTCCTCTCGGGCCCCACCGAGCGCACCACCGCCGTGTGGAAGGCGATCACGGACAAGTTCCCGGAAGAGCGCGAGAAGGGCGTCTACGACGTCGCGTACGACATCCCCTCCACGATCACCGCACACGCCCCCGGCTGGATCGACCGCGACAAGGACCTGATCGTCGGCCTCCAGACGGACGCCCCCCTCAAGCGCGCGATCATGCCGTACGGCGGCTGGCGCATGGTCGCCGGCGCCCTGGAGACCTACGGCTACCCCGTCTCCGAGGAGCTGGAGAAGGTCTTCTCCGAGTACCGCAAGACCCACAACGCCGGGGTCTTCGACGCCTACACCCCCGAGATCCGCGCCGCCCGCAAGGCCGGCGTCGTCACGGGTCTGCCGGACGCCTACGGCCGGGGCCGCATCATCGGCGACTACCGCCGCGTCGCCCTCTACGGCGTCGACCGCCTCGTCTCCTTCAAGAAGGAGGAGAAGGAGGAGCTGAACACCCTCCCCGCGGGCCACCGTTCGCTGGAGGAGGCGATCCGGCTGCGCGAGGAGCTCTCCGAGCAGATCCGCGCCCTCGGCGAGCTCAAGGCGATGGCCGCCTCCTACGGGTACGACATCTCCGGCCCGGCGGCCACCGGCCGCGAAGCCATCCAGTGGCTGTACTTCGCCTACCTGGCCGCCGTGAAGGAGCAGAACGGCGCCGCCATGTCGCTCGGCCGCACCTCCACCTTCATCGACGTCTACCTCCAGCGCGACATCGAGGCCGGACGCCTCACCGAGGAGCAGGCCCAGGAACTCGTCGACGACTTCATCATCAAGCTCCGCATCGTCCGCTTCCTGCGGACGCCCGAGTACGACGAGCTGTTCTCCGGCGACCCGACCTGGGTCACCGAGTCGATCGCCGGCATGGGCGAGGACCTCCGTCCGCTGGTCACCAGGACCTCGTTCCGCTACCTCCAGACCCTCTACAACCTGGGGCCCGCCCCCGAGCCGAACATGACGGTCTTCTGGTCGCCCCGGTTGCCGCAGGGCTTCAAGGAGTTCTGCGCCCGTGTCTCGATCGACACCTCCTCGGTGCAGTACGAGTCCGACGAACTGATGCGCCCGCGCTTCGGCGACGACACCGCCATCGCCTGCTGTGTCTCGGCGATGCCCGTCGGCAAGCAGATGCAGTTCTTCGGCGCCCGCGTGAACCTCGCCAAGACCCTCCTCTACGCGATCAACGGCGGGCGGGACGAGAAGTCCGGCGCCCAGGTCGGACCGCCCACCGGCGCCCTCACCTGCGAAGTGCTGGACTACGACGAGGTCATGGCCAGGTTCGACGAGCAGATGGAGTGGCTCGCCCGGACCTACGTCCACGCGCTCAACGTCATCCACTACATGCACGACCGGTACGCCTACGAGCGCATCGAGATGGCCCTGCACGACCGCGAGGTGCGCCGCACCATGGCCTGCGGCATCGCCGGGCTGTCGGTCGCCGCCGACTCGCTGTCCGCCATCAAGTACGCCAAGGTCAGCGCCCTGCGCGACGAGACCGGCCTCGCCACCGACTACACCGTCGAGGGCGACTACCCCGCCTACGGCAACAACGACGACCGCGTCGACGACATCGCCGTCCGGCTGGTCGAGGAGTTCATGAAGAAGGTCCGCAAGCACGAGACGTACCGGGGTGCCGAGCACACCCAGTCCGTGCTGACCATCACCTCGAACGTGGTCTACGGCAAGAAGACCGGCAACACCCCGGACGGACGCCGCGCCGGCGAGCCGTTCTCCCCGGGCGCCAACCCGATGAACGGCCGCGACACCCACGGCTACGTCACCGCGGCGCTGTCGGTCGCCAAGCTCCCGTACGAGGACGCCGAGGACGGCATCTCGCTGACCAACACCGTCACCCCCGACGGCCTGGGCCGCACCCCCGAGGAGCGGATCAAGAACCTGGCGGGCGTGCTCGACGGGTACATGGCCAGCGACGGCTTCCACATGAACGTGAACGTCCTCGACCGCGACACGCTCATGGACGCCATGGAGCACCCGGAGAACCACCCGCAGCTGACCATCCGGGTCAGCGGCTACGCGGTGAACTTCGTCCGCCTCACGCGGGACCAGCAGCTCGACGTGCTGAACCGCACCTTCCACGGCTCCCTCTAGAGCGGCCACCGGATCAGTCTGGAGCACCTGCCATGACCGTCGTCTTCGGTACGAGCATCCCCGTCGGCCGGGCCGGCGCCCGCGCCGCCGTCGCCGGCGCGGGCCGGACCCCGGCCGCCGCCGCCACGCAGCGGCCGAGCGAGGGCTCGCTGCACTCCTGGGACCTGTCGACCGGGGTCGACGGCCCCGGCACCCGCTTCGTGACCTTCCTGGCCGGCTGCCCGCTGACCTGCCTGTACTGCCACAACCCCGACACCTGGAAGATGCGGGGCGGCAAGCGCACCTCGGCCGACGCGGTCATCGCCGAGGCCCGCAAGTACACGAAGTTCATCGCCGCCTCGGGCGGCGGCGCCACCGTCTCCGGCGGGGAGCCGCTGCTCCAGCCCGTCTTCGCGGGCGAGCTGCTGCACCGGATGAAGAACGACCTGGGGCTCCACACCGCCCTCGACACCTCGGGGTTCCTCGGCGCCCGCGCCACCGACGCGCTGCTGCGGGACGTGGACCTGGTCCTGCTGGACGTCAAGTCCTGGGACCGGGAGACGTACAAGAAGGTCACCGGCCGTCCACTGGAGCCGACCCTGGACTTCGCCCGGCGCCTCGCGCACCTCGGCAAGGAGGTGCACCTGAGGTTCGTCCTGGTGCCCGGGCTGACCGACGCCGCCGAGAACATCGAGGGAGTCGCCCGCTTCGCCGGATCCCTCGGGAACGTCTCGCGGGTGGACGTACTGCCCTTCCACAAGCTGGGAGAGAGCAAGTGGGAGGCGCTGGACATGCGCTTCACGCTGCACGACACCCCCTCGCCCACCGCCGGGCAGGTCGCGGACGCGAAGGCCGTCTTCGCCGCGCACGGGCTGACGGCGGTCTGACCCGTCCGACCCGTCTGACCCGGCCGACCCGTCTGACCCGGCCGACCCGTCTGACCCGTACGGGCCGGACGGATGTCACCCGGACGGCCCACCCCTGGGCTCCACATAACAGGCCTAATCGGTACAGAACACCTAGCGTGGTGCTGTGTCCGAGCCCTCAGATGTCCTCGCCGCAGAGCCGCCGCCCTCCCCGCCTCCGACCGAGTCCGGGGCGGCGGGGACAGCGACGCTCCCGCCGGCCGCGCGGTCCGTCACCGCACGGGCCACCCTGGCCGGCGCCGTCGTCTCGCTCCTGCTCGTCCTCGCGATCGTGCTCGGCAGCCGGCTGCTGCGCGACTTCGACTCGGCCCTGCTGCCCTACGCCGTCGCCACCGTCTTCCTGGCCTTCGGCGTGGCCTACCGTTACACGGTCTGGGTCTCCGCGCCCGGCGCGCGCCGCCTCTTCAAGAAGGGCTTCGGCAGCTTCTTCTCGGCCGACAACTTCCGCACGGCACCCACCGCCCTGCCGAAGATGATCGCCACCTACCTCGGCTTCCAGAAGTTCCTCGGCGCCCGCTCCCGCGCCCGCTGGGCCGCCCACCAGCTGATGTTCTGGGGCTGCATCCTGGCCGCGCTCATCACCTTCCCGCTGACCTGGGGATGGTTCACCTTCACCGCCGACAGCGGCGCCGGTCCCGGCTACGAGATGCGCGTCTGGGGCTTCAAGGTCCTCGGCTTCGACTCGCTCGACTTCCTGGGCTGGTTGATGTTCCACGGCCTCGACATCGCGGCCGTGCTGGTCATCCCCGGCGCCTCGTACTTCCTGTGGCGGCGGATGAAGGACCGCGGGGCCATCACCGGCCAGCGGTTCGCCTACGACCTGCTCCCGCTGATCTGCCTGATCGTGATCTCCGTGACGGGCCTGCTGCTGACCTTCTCGTCGATCTTCCTGCACGGCGGGGGCTACGAGTTCCTCGCGATCCTGCACATGGTGTCGGTGGTCTTCACCCTGATCTACATCCCCTTCGGGAAGTTCTTCCACATCGTCCAGCGGCCCGCCGCCGTCGGCATGCAGCTCTTCAAGTACACCGCCCGCCAGGACGAGCAGGTCTTCGCCTGCAAACGCTGCGGGGAGCCCATCGACACCGCCCCGTACGTCGAGAACCTGCGCGGCACGATGCGGGACCTGAAGCTCGACTTCAACGCCTTCGTGGAGTACTGCCCCCGCTGCAAGCGGGTGCTGCGCGGCAACGCCTACCTGTCACACGTGAAGAAGGGCTTCAAGTGACCGCGACGGACCCCTCCAAGGCCGTGCCGCGGCCCGTGCCCGTACCGCTGGACCCGTCGATCGCCCCGCCCGGCACCCGCAACTTCCGCGACGCGGGCGGCATCCCGGCCGACCAGTGGCACGCCGACCAGAACGGCGAGACCCTCGTCCCCACCCACTGCTGCTTCTGCGGGGTGCAGTGCGGGATGTACCTGCGCGTCGACAGGGGCGGCAAGGTCTTCGGCGTGGAGCCCCGCAACCACGACATCAACCGGATGCGGCTGTGCCCCAAGGGCATCAACGCCTACCAGCAGGTCAACCACCCCGACCGGCTCACCTCGCCCCTCATGCGCCGCTCCCGGGACGAGGAGTTCCGGGAGTGCTCCTGGGACGAGGCCCTCGACTTCACCGTCTCCGAGATCCGCCGCATCCAGGGCGAGTACGGCAACGACGCCTTCGGGCTGCTCGGCGGCGCCAGCCTGTTCTCCGAGAAGACCTACCTGGTCGGCAAGTTCGGCCGGGTGGCGCTGAAGACCAAGCACGTCGACTACAACGGCCGCCTGTGCATGGTCAGCGCCGCCGGCGCCAACAAACTCGCCTTCGGCATCGACCGGGCCGGCAACCCCTTCTCCGACATCCTGCTCAGCGACTGCCTGCTCATCGCGGGGTCCAACGTGGGGGAGTGCTTCCCCGTGATGACCCAGTACCTGTGGGGAGCCCGGGACCGGGGCGCCTCGCTGATCGTGATCGACCCGCGCGAGACGGCCATCGCCCGCACCGCCGACATCCACGTCGCCCTCAAGCCCGGTACCGACTCCGCCCTCTTCAACGCCGTCCTGAACGTGGTCATCGCCGAGGGGCTGACCGACGAGGCCTACCTCGCCGCCCACACCACCGGCTGGGAGGAGGTCAAGAAGACCGTCGCCGACTACCCGCCCGCCCGGTCCGCCGAGATCTGCGGGATCCCGGCCGCGCAGATCGTCCAGGTCGCCCGCGTCTTCGCCGGCGCGGACCGGGCCATGGCCTGGCACGCGCGTGGCATCGAGCACCACTCCCAGGGCGTCGAGAACTGCCTGTCCGTGATCAACCTGTGCGTGGCCACAGGGAACATCGGCAAGCCCGGCGCCGGCTACGGAACCATCACCGGCCAGGGCAACGGCCAGGGCGGCCGCGAGCACGGCCAGAAGTCCGACCTCCTGCCCGGTGGACGCTCCATCACCAACCCGGAGCACCGCAGGCAGATCTGCGAGATCTGGGGCATCGAGGAGTCGGAGCTCCCCGGCGCCGGCACCTCCATGATGGAGATGGTCTGGCAGATGCAGCGCCGCGAGATCCGCGGCCTCATCGGCATCTGCAACAACCCCTTCGTCTCCCTCCCCAACTACGCGGTGGTCAAGGACGGGTACGACGCCGCCGAGTTCCACGCCCAGTTCGACTTCTTCCTCTCCGAGACCGCGGCCAACGCCCACGTCGTCTTCCCCGTCACCACCTGGGCCGAGGACGAGGGCGTCATGGCCAACGCCGAGGCTCGGGTGGTCAAGCACAACAAGGCCCAGGAGCCCCCCGCGGGCGTGCGCACCGACACCTGGGTCATCTGCGAGCTCGCCCGGCGGCTCGGCGCCGGAGAGCACTTCGAGTTCCCCGGTTCCCGCGAGGTGTTCGAGGAGCTGCGGATCGCGTCCGCCGGCACGGTCAACGACTACTACGGCATCACCTACGAACGCCTGGAGGAGACCGGCGGGATCGCCTGGCCCTGCCCCTCCACCGAACACCCCGGTACCCCGAGGCTCTTCGAGGACGGCCGGACCTACCACCCCGACGGCAAGATCCACCTCCAGGTCGTGGAATGGCATCCGCCCATGGACGCCTACACCGAGGAGTTCCCCCTCTCCCTCACCACCGGCCGCACCGTCGCGCACTTCCTCTCCGGCAACCAGACCCGCCGCCTGGGCGCCCTCGTCGAACAGACCCCCCGCCCCTGGGTGGAGGTCCACCCCTCGCACGGGTTCCAGAACGGCGATCCCGTACGGGTCGTCACCCGCCGCGGCAGCGAGGTCTTCCCGGCCCTGGTCACCGAGGCCATCCGGCCCGACACGGTCTTCGTCCCCTACCACTGGCCCGTCCCGACGGCCGCCAACGCCCTGACCATCGACGCCCTCGACCCCCGCTCGAAGATCCCCGAGTACAAGGTCTGCGCCGCCCGGATCGAGGCTGCCGAACGCATCGACGAGGTGCCCGCACCGCCCACGGCCCCGGGGCACGAGGCCTATCCGGAGACCCAGGTCTCGCGCACCGACCCCCTGCCCCCCACGTCCCCCCAGGGCCGTGGCACCTCGGAGAGGAGCTGACCGCGCCATGATGGGCCGCACGATCTTCATCGACCCTGGCCGCTGCATCGGCTGCCAGGCCTGCGTCTCCGCCTGCCGCGAATGCGACTCGCACCGCGGCAAGTCGATGATCCACCTGGACTACACCGAACCCGGCATGTCCGTCGCCTCCCTCCCGACCGTCTGCATGCACTGCGAGGACCCGGTCGCCCCCTGCGCCGAGGTCTGTCCCGCCGACGCGATCCTGGTCACCGCCGACGGAGTGGTCCAGCAGGCCGACACCTCCCGCTGCATCGGCTGCGCCAACTGCGTCAACGCCTGCCCCTTCGGCGTCCCGAAGATCGACCTCCAGGCGAAGCTGCAGATGAAGTGCAACCTCTGCTACGACCGCACCGCCTACGGCCTGGCCCCCATGTGCGCCACCGTCTGCCCGACCGGAGCCCTCTTCTACGGAACCCTCGAAGAGCTCCGGGCCGAGCGCCCCGGCGTGCAGGTAGCCGACTCCTTCGCCTTCGGCGACGTGATGGTCAGCACCGGGGTGGCGATGGTCGTCCCCGCCGACAAGGTCCAGTGGCCCGTCCCCGGCGGCCTGCCCGTCGTCGAGATCAATGGAGTCGATGTCCGATGAGCGTGACCCAGCAGCCCGCTCCCGGCGGTGGTCCGGGTCCGGAGGCCGAGGACGAGGCCGCCGAACAGCTCCGGGACCGGATCAGCGCCGACTCCCTCACCACCCGCCGCGACTACCTGCGGATCGTCGCCACCGTCTCCGGCGGCCTGGCCGTCGGCGGGGTCGGTGTCGCCGCCGGCATCCTGCACCGGCACGGGGACAGCGAGCAGCTGCCCGCGCCCAAGAAGGTCACCGACCGGCTGGCGCCGGGCCAGTCCGTGGCCTTCCGCTTCCCCGGCGAGGAGGACCGGGCCCTGGCGGTACGGCTGGGCGACGGCAGCCTCGTCGGGTACTCGGCGGTCTGCACCCACCTGGCCTGCGGCGTGCTGTGGCGCGAGGACCGCGGTCCCGACGGGGAGTTGTACTGCCCGTGCCACGAGGGCGTCTTCGACGTGCGCAGCGGCGCGGTGACCGCGGGCCCGCCACCGCGCCCGCTGCCCAAGGTCTTCCTGACCGAGCAGGCCGACGGCAGCGTCTGGGCCGTCGCCACCGCCAGGTCGGGAGAGCCGGCCAAGGACGCGCTGTGCCGGCAGTTCGGGGACAACCATCCGGTGGACGCCGCACAGCTGCGCTGCCCCGGCGCGGTCCGCGCCGCCACGGAGAGCGGGCGTACATGAGCGACGCACAGCTTCCTCCCCCGCCCGCGGAGCTTCCTCCCCGGCCCGAGTACCACCCGGGCAGTGCCCAGGCCCGGCTGAACCGGCCGGTGCGCGAGCGGTATCCGCAGATCCGCCCCACCAGCGGGTACGGCGACCCCCGGACCCGGCACACCGGACCCGGCCCGGGCGCCGGCACCGAACAGGAGCCGGAGCGCTCCTCGAAGCTCAACGCCCGGCTCTTCCTGGCCCTCACGGTGGTGGTCGGCCAGCTCTGGGCGCTGACCGTGACCGTCAACGAGTGGATGGAGGGCAACACCGGCACGGCCTGGTGGGGGGCGGGATTCCTGATCCTGTCCTTCCTCGTCGTGATCGGCCTGTGGCTCCTCGACCCGAAGGACAGGTGACCATGTCCATACCCACGCCCACCCCGACAGCGTGCCGCTCGCACCGGGCCGAGACCTACAGGCCCGGCGCCACCATCGGCGACTGGCGGCCCGAGGACGAAGGCTTCTGGCAGACCACCGGCCGCCGGGTCGCCCAGCGCAACCTCTGGGTATCGATCCCCGCGCTGATGCTCGGCTTCGTGGTCTGGCAGGTCTGGTCGGTCACCGTCGTCAAACTGAACGACGTCGGCTTCGGCTTTTCGAAGTCGCAGCTCTTCTGGCTGACGGCCATCCCCGGCATCACCGGCGGCACCTTCCGGATCCTGTACACCTTCATCGGGCCGATGTTCGGCGAGCGGAAGTTCACCGCCGTCAGCACCTTCATCCTGATCGTGCCGATGCTGTGGCTGGGCTTCGCGCTCCAGGACACCGACACCCCGTACTGGGAACTGGCCCTGATCGCCGCCGTCTGCGGCATCGGCGGCGCGAACTTCGCCTCCTCGATGGCCAACATCGGCTTCTTCTTCCCCAAACGGGAGAAGGGCAGCGCCAACGGGCTCAACGGTGGTCTCGGCAACCTCGGCGTCAGCGTGGTCCAGCTGGTCGCGCCGCTGGTCGTCACGGCGGCCGTACTGGGTGCCCCGGCGGGCGGCCCGCAGCACGACGCCAAGGAGAACACCGACATCTGGCTGCAGAACGGCGCCTTCCTCTGGGTGCCGCTGCTGGTCGTCGTGGCGCTGGTGGCCTGGTTCCTGATGAACGACCTCAGGGTGGCCGCGGCCCCCTTCAGCCAGCAGAAGATCATCTTCAAGCGCAAGCACAACTGGCTGATGACCTGGCTCTACGTCGGCACCTTCGGATCCTTCATCGGCTTCGCCGCGGGCCTGCCGCTGCTGATCAAGAACAACTTCGAGGCCCAGGGCTACCAGGCCACCACCTATGCCTGGATCGGCCCCTTCATCGGCGCGCTCATGCGCTGGGCCGGCGGCTGGCTCTCCGACAGGATGGGCGGCGCCAGGGTCACCATGCTGTCCTTCGTCGGGATGGCCGCGGCGCTGGTGGTCGTCGTCTTCGCCCTGCCCTCGGGCGGGGACGCGGGCGACTTCTGGGCCTTCTTCATCGGCTTCCTCGCCGCCTTCGCCTTCTCCGGCCTGGGCAACGGCTCGACCTTCCGGCAGATCGCGGTCATCTTCCGGGACCAGCACATGAAGGCGGCCGAGGGCCAGGGGCCCGAAGTCCAGGCCGCGGCGCTGAAGCAGTCCGAGATGGAAGCGGGCGCCGTCACCGGCTTCTCCTCCGCCATCGCCGCCTACGGCTTCTTCTTCATCCCGGCGATGTTCGCGGCCATGGCGGTGACCAGCGCACTCTGGCTGTTCATCGGCTTCTACGCCACCTGCCTGGCGGTGTGCTGGTGGTTCTACGCCCGCAGGGGCGCGGAAGCCCCCAGCTGAGCGGAGCCATAGCCGGAGCCGGGAGCCGAGCCCTAGCCGGAGCCGGAGCCGGAGCCGGCGGCCGGGGCGGGAGCGGGGGCGGCCGTACCCTGGAGGCATGAGCACCGCCCCCGCCTCCGACCCGCAGGACGCGAACCCCGAGCCCGAGCCGGCGCCCGCCGTCACGCCCGCGGCCAGGCCGAAGCCGAAGGCCAGGCTCGTCTTCGACGACCCGCTGGACCAGCAGTCCTCGGACGACACCGACCGGGGGTGGGGCGAGCGGCCTCCCGCCGGCGGGAGCGCGGCCGATCTGGCCCGCTTCCTCGACGAGAAGCCGCCCCACCACGTCTGAGCGCGGTGGCTCAGAGCGCGCCGTCGCGCCCCTGGCCGTACCCCTGGGCCTGGCCGTGGCGCTGAGCCTGGCCGTCGACCCGGCCGGCGACCGAGCCGGAGCCGTTGCGCTGGGCGACGAGGGTGTCCCGGATCTCCTTGAGGACCTCCAGCTCGGTGATCTCCATGGTCTCCTGGACGCCTTCCCTGGCCTTGCGGCGCTGCTCCACCCTGGCGAGGTACTTGGCCATGGGCAGCACCATCAGGAAGTAGACGACCGCCGCGGTGATCAGGAAGCTGAGCGTCGCGTTCAGCACCGTGCCCCACATGATCGGGATACCGCTGACGACGGTCCCCGTCGCATCCGTCCGGCACGGGGCCTTCAGGCAGGACGAGTACTTGTCCAGGTCCTTGGTGCCGATCGCGCCGACCAGCGGGCTGATGATCCCCTTGACGACGGAATTCACGATGTTCGTGAACGCCGCACCGATGACCACGGCCACCGCGAGGTCGACCACGTTGCCGCGCATCAGGAAGGCCTTGAAGCCTGCCAGAACGCCGGTCTTCTTGTCGCTCACCACTGAACCCCTCTTCAATCGTCCTCGGCTCCATGGCGGAGCCAACGGTTCCGAAAGCTACGGCAGTCCGGGCCCGGCGTGTCCAATCGGCGTCCGAATCAAGGCGACTTGACCGTGTGTGCGTACGATTCAGCACAGTGTCACCGCCAGCCGGGATACGCTGCCCGCCCCCACGAGGGCGCGCGCCGTCTCACGGGGCACGGACAGCACCACGAGCGCCCCGCCGTCCGCAACGCCCTTGTCCGGCTCGGGCACTTCGGCCACGCGGGCCGCCACCGCCACCACCCGCGGCGGTCCGGCGCGCTCCGCCGCCACCACGTCGACCCGGTCCCCCGGGCGCAGCAGCCGCACCGTCGCCGCGTCCGCGATGCGCACCGGGGCCGACACCATCCGCACCACCGCGGGCGGCGGTTTCGCCTCGGGCGGTGCGGGGTCCCGGGAGGCCCGGGCCTCCGCACCCCCGACGGCCAGGGCGGCCGCCACGACGGCCAGCCCGGCCGCGCCGGCCCGTCGCCGACGCCGCACGGCGCGCCGCAGCCGGTCCCCGCCCCGCCCCACGCGCAGCGGGGGGAAGAGGGGAACGGGGCGCGCGGGAGGGCACGCGGAAGGGGAGGGAAGGTGAGGGGACGAGCCCCGGGAAGCCGTACCGGAGATCCGGGAAGCCGTACTGGACATGGGGGAACACCGCCGAGCCGAATCGAGTCCGAGGTCCGGGCTGCTGCCCGGACACCCCTCACGATCCGCCGCCCCGCCGCATCCCGCCGGCGCCTGTGGACGATCCCCAGGTTGTGGAAAACTTCCTCACCCTCAGGAGTGACCCCCCGCCCCCGACCCGCCCCGAGGCCCGGCCGGGATCTCGCAGGCCTCCGCGAAGCCCTGGCTGGTCAGGCCGAAGGCGCTGTTGACGCGCGAGCGCCAGTTCTCCAGCGCGACCACCGCGGTGAGTTCGACGAACGCGGCCTCCCCGAGCCGGGCGATGAGCCCGGCGGCCAGCTCGTCCGTGACGGCGGGCTCGGTCTCGGTCATGGCCTCGGCGTACTCCATGACCAGCAGTTCCAGCTCGGTGAACGCCTCGCGGGCCTCACGCCACCGCGGCACCTTCCCGGCCTTCTTCGGGGCCAGCCCCATCCCCTGGCCCTCCCAGTAGCCGAAGTCCAGGCACCACGAGCAGTTGATGCGCGCCGCCGCCGCCATCACCGCGAGGTGCTTCAGCCCGGCGTCGAGGGCGTTCCACTTCGCCGCCCGCTGTTCGAGGCGGACGTACGAGAGCAGCACGCGCGCGTTGTGGCCGTAGGCCAGGCCCGGTTCCAGCACCTTGCCGTAGGCGCGGCGCGAGTACCAGGCGCCGATGCGGTTGAGGAGGGTGCGGGGCGGGGTGAGCGAGATGCGCGGCATGGTCGTCGCCTTCTGTGCCGGACGGCCCCGGTGGCCGCCCTTCACCAGCTGAGACCGGACAGCCCCGCGGAACGTGACACCCCGCCGCCCAGGCGCTACGGCAGCTCGATGCCCAAATCCCAGCCGTCGTGCGCGTGCGTGCACAGGCAGGCGCGGGACTCCGTCGGCGGGAGGGCGGCCACCGCGTCGAAGAGCACCTCACGCAGCCGCCCGACGTTCTCGCCGAACACCTTGAGGACCTCGGCGTGGGACACGCCCTCGCCCGTCTCCGCGCCCGCGTCCAGGTCCGTGACCAGCGCCATCGAGGTGTAGCAGAGCCCCAGCTCGCGGGCGAGGACCGCCTCCGGGTGGCCCGTCATGCCGACCACCGACCAGCCCGCCGCCGCGTGCCACCGCGACTCCGCCCGCGTCGAGAAGCGCGGCCCCTCGATGACGACCATGGTGCCGCCGTCCACCGGCTCCCAGTCGCGCCCCCGGGCCGCCTCCAGCGCCACGGAGCGGCCGACGGGGCAGTACGGGTCGGCGAAGGTGGTGTGCACGACGTTCGGGACGGACCCGTCGGGCAGCGGCTCCCCGTCGAAGAAGGTCTGCGCGCGGGACTTCGTACGGTCGACCAGCTGGTCGGGGACCAGCAGCGTGCCCGGACCGTACTCGGCGCGGAGCCCGCCCACCGCGCAGGGCCCGAGCACCTGGCGGACGCCGACCGAGCGCAGGGCCCACAGGTTCGCCCGGTAGTTGATCTTGTGCGGGGGCACGGTGTGGCTGCGCCCGTGCCGCGGAAGGAACGCCACCGTCCGGCCGGCCAGCTCACCCAGGTACAGGGAGTCGCTCGGGGGGCCGTACGGGGTCTCCACCTGGATCTCGGAGACGTCCTCCAGGAAGGAGTAGAACCCCGAGCCGCCGATCACGCCGATCTCTGCATTCACCATGCGGCCACCCTAACCGGGCGCCGAAACCGGGTACGCGAAAGGCCCCGCTGCCCGGGAAGGGCGGCGGGGCCTGACGGAAACCCGGTGGGATCAGGCGGCCGAGGTGGAGCTGCCGCTGGAGGCGGCCGTCGAGGACGACGAGGCGGCCGGGGCGGCGGTCGACGTCGTGGACGACGAAGACGACGCCGGCTTCGAGGCAGGGGTGCTGCTCGACGAAGCGCCACGGCTGTCGTTCCGGTAGAAACCGGAGCCCTTGAAGACGATGCCGACCGCGGAGAACACCTTCTTCAGGCGTCCGTCGCAGTTCGGGCACACGGTCAGTGCGTCATCGGTGAACTTCTGCACGGCCTCAAGGCCCTCACCGCACTCGGTGCACTGGTACTGGTAGGTCGGCACGAATTTCCTCCTGGCACTCTGACTCAATGAGTGCTAACGACGCTCCATGGTGACGTATTCCGGCCGATCAGTCCACCGTCCTCGGCGTGCGGTGACTCAGGCCACGCTCAGACCGTGCTCAGGTCGCGCTGCTGAACGCGCTTCTCGGCGGTCCCCGAAGCGCTCACGATCCGGCTCGGAGCCGTCGGCGCGAGCTTGGCCCGCAGGGCCAGCAGGGTGACCAGCGCCACGGCGGTGGCCGCCAGCGGCACGAGGAAGCCGTACGAGGAACCGTGCGCGTCCGTCAGCCGGCCGGCCACGATCACGGCGATGGCCTGCCCGAAGGCGACCGCGCCGGTCAGCCAGGTGAAGGCCTCGGTGCGGGCGTTCGCCGGGATCAGCGACTCGATCATCGTGTAGCCGGTGATCAGGGCCGGGGCGATGCACAGTCCGACCAGCAGGCCGAGCGCTGCCAGCAGGGCCATCGAGTCGGCCGCCCACAGCAGCGACGCGGCGGCGGTCAGGCCGATATAGCCGAGCAGCAGCCGGCGGCGCGGGCCGATCTTCCAGGCGATGGCGCCGCAGGCGATGCCGGCGACCATGTTGCCGGCCGCGAAGACGCCGTACAGCAGGCCGTTGGCGCCCGGGTTGCCGATCTCGTTGGAGAACGCGGCCAGCGAGACCTGCATGCCGCCGAAGACGGCGCCGATCCCGAGGAACGCGACGATCAGGACGCGCAGGCCGGGGAAGGACAGGGCCGAGGCGCGCTTGGCGGAGCCGGCGGCCTGGACGTGGGTCCTGGGCTGGGTGGCGCGCTGGGCGGCGAACAGCAGGCCGCCGAGCAGGGTCAGGGTGGCCTCGGTGATCAGGCCGGCCGAGGGGTGCAGGCCGGTGCAGAGCGCGGTCGCCAGGACGGGGCCGACGACGAAGGTGAACTCGTCGGTGACGGACTCGAACGCGGCGGCCGTCGGCAGCAGCGGCGAGCCCTCCAGCTTGGCGGCCCAGCGGGCCCGGACCATCGGGCCGACCTGCGGCACGGAGGCGCCGGCCGGGATCGCGGCGGCGGCGAGCGCCAGGACGGGCGCGCCGGCCAGGGCGAGCGCGGCCAGGCCGCTCACGGCGGCGGAGTGGATCAGGACCCCCGGCAGCAGCACGGCGCTCTGGCCGTGGCGGTCGGTGAGGTTGCCCATGACGGGGGCGCACAGCGCCATGGAGATACCGGTGACGGCGGCGACGATGCCGGCGCTGGCGTAGGAACCGGTGGTGTGCTGGACGAGCAGCAGGATGCTGATGGTCAGCATTCCGAAGGGCAGCCGGGCGGCGAAGCCCGGGAGCAGGAAGCCGAGGGCGCCGGGTGTGCGCAGGAGCTGCCCGTAGCCGGGGCGGGCGGACTTGTCGGTCGTGACCGCGGATGTCACGGCCTGGCCTTTCCGCTGCCTGGTAGAACTCCCCGACTGCGGACGATGCATCACCTTGTGAGCGATCGCACCCGTACATGTGGGAGCCCCGAGAGCTGTCCTCTTGCGCAGAACCGAGTGATACCTGGGCGCCCACTGCGGGAGGGTGCCACGGCCGCTTTGCGGTCGCGCCAGCTCTGCGTCAGGCAGAGTTGGTTCGATATGGTGTGCCTTCATCGTACAGGGGAATCCACTATCACGCCCTGTGATTACGGCGACAAGGCGATGTCTTCACCTGCGATTAACTGGAACTTCGCATTCCAAAACCCGCATATATGGGGTCAGACCCGGGCGCACACCACCGAAAATGGCCGAATTAGAACGCCGCTCTAAACGGAATCGTTCACCGAGTTCGCCGCGTTCGCCAAGTTCGCCGCGTTCACTAGGTGCACCGCGTTCGCCGCGTTCACCACGTGCACCGCGTTCACTTCCGGTTCTGGCCGTTGCCCGAGCCCAGCCAGCCCGCCAGCTTGCCGCCGCGGGCCACCGCCCGCAGCCGCGCCTCCGCCGCGTCCCGTACCGGATCCGTGGCCACCACCAGCAGCTCGTCCCCGCGCCGCAGCACCGTCGACGGGGCCGGTACGAAGCTCTTCGCGTCCCGCACCACCAGCGTCACCGACGCCCCGGCGGGCAGCCGCAGCTCGCTGACCTCCACACCGTGCATCCGCGAGGCCGGGGGTATCGCGAAGGACAGCAGGTGCCCGCGCAGCTTCTCCAGCGGCGCCGATTCGATGCCCAGGTCCGAGGCGGTCTCGTCGGTGTCGCCGAGCTTCAGCTTGCGCGCCAGCCACGGCAGGGTCGGCCCCTGCACCAGGGTGTAGACGACGACGAGCACGAAGACGATGTTGAAGACGCGGTCGCTGCCCTCGATCCCGGACACCATCGGGATGGTCGCCAGGATGATGGGCACGGCCCCGCGCAGGCCCGCCCACGACATCAGGGCCTGCTCCTGCCAGGGGATCCGGAACGGCAGCAGCGAGACGAAGACCTCCAGGGGCCGCGCCACCATCGTCAGCACCAGCCCGATGACCACCGCCGGCCAGAAGTCGTGGACCAGCTCGTGCGGGGTGACCAGCAGACCCAGCAGCACGAACATGCCGATCTGCGCTATCCAGCCGAGCCCGTCCGCGAACCCCCGGGTGGCCGGCCAGTGCGGCAGCTTCGCGTTGCCCAGCACCATTGCCGCCAGGTACACCGCGAGGAAGCCGGACCCGTGCGCCATGGCGCCGGCCGCGTACGCGGTGATGGCGATGGCCATCACGGCGATCGGGTAGAGGCCCGAGGCGGGCAGGGCCACGTGCCGCAGCCCGTACGAGCCCAGGAAGCCCACCGCCAGGCCGATCGCCGCGCCGATCGCCAGCTCCAGCGCGATCTTGCCGAGCAGTACGTACCACTCGTCCACCGGTCCGACGGTCGCGAAGGCCACCACCAGGATGACCACGGGTGCGTCGTTGAAACCGGACTCCGCCTCCAGCACACCCGTGATCCGGGAGGGGAGCGGGACCTTGCGCAGTACGGAGAAGACGGCCGCGGCGTCCGTCGAGGAGACGACCGCGCCGATCAGGAGGGACTGCCGCCATTCGAGTCCGACCAGGTAGTGCGCGCCCGCCGCCGTGATGCCCACGCTGACCGCGACGCCGACCAGCGACAGCACGATCGCGGCCGGCAGCGCGGGTTTGATCTCTTTCCACTTGGTGCCCAGACCGCCCTCGGCGAGGATCACGACGAGCGCGGCATAGCCGATCACCTGGGTCAGCTCGGCGTTGTCGAACACGACGTTGCCGATGCCGTCCTGGCCTATCGCTATGCCTATGCCGAGGTAGATGAGCAGGCTGGGCAGGCCGCTGCGTGAAGAGATGCGTACCGCCGCGACGGCGACGAGCAGCACGAGCGAGCAGACCAGCAGGAGCTCATTGAGCGTGTGGACAGTCAGCGGGCGGCCCTTTCCTCAGAGCGCCCGTCGGAGCGGGGGATCGTTCCTCCCGGGGCGCGTCCGGCAAGTACTTCGTTACCTTACCTAATCTTTGACGATTCCTTGACGCGATAGTCACATTGTGAAACGCCTGTTCGGCCCTGTCCTCAGGACGAAGACCCCTGGCGGATCATCGGACCCGGTCCTGCGCCTATGGTTGCTCCCAGCAATCCCAGGACCACCCTGCCCCTCTAAGGACAGCGATGCCCGCCAACAAATCCGGCCCTTCCGTCAAGAAGAAGGGACGACGCGCACGTCTGATCGTGCTCGTCATGGTCCTGGCGCTCTTGGCGGGCCTCGGCTACGGGGCGTACTGGAGCGTCGACAGTGTGCGCGCCTCCTTCCCCCAGACCACCGGCTCCCTCAAGGTTCCCGGCCTGACCGGGACCGTCGACGTGAAGCGCGACGAGCAGGGGATCCCCCAGCTCTACGCCGACAACGACGAGGACCTCTTCCGCGCGCAGGGCTTCGTCCACGCGCAGGACCGCTTCTGGGAGATGGACGTACGCCGCCACATGACCTCGGGGCGGCTCTCCGAGATGTTCGGCTCCGGTCAGGTGGAGACCGACGCCTTCCTGCGGACCCTCGGCTGGCGCCAGGTGGCGCAGACCGAGTACGACACCAAGCTCTCACCGGAGACGAAGAAGTACCTCCAGGCCTACGCCGACGGGGTCAACGCGTACCTCAAGGGGAAGTCCGGCAAGGACCTCTCCGTCGAGCACGCCGCCCTCAAGATCAGCGACGACTACGCGCCCGAGCAGTGGACCCCGGTGGACTCGGTGGCCTGGCTCAAGGCGATGGCCTGGGATCTGCGGGCGAACATGCAGGACGAGATCGACCGCTCGCTGATGGCGGGCAAGCTCTCGCCGCAGCAGATCGACGAGCTCTACCCGCCCTACCCCTTCGACCGGAACAAGCCGATCGTCGAGGGCGGCTCGGTTTCGGGCGGCAAGTACGCCCCCCAGGGCACGGCGGGCTCCGGTACCGGTACCGGCTCCGGCTCCTCGGGCTCCGGCACGGGCAGCGGCTCCGGCACGGGCTCCGGCTCCGGTGCGGGCACGGGCAGCGGCGCCGGCTCGCAGCCCACCCCCAACGGCGGGATCACCACCGGCCTCGCCGACAACACCACCGCCCAGGGCGCGAGCGTCGGCCTGCGCACCCAGCTGAGCTCCCTCGCCAAGACCCTGGACGAGATCCCGGCCATCCTCGGCCCCAGCGGCAGCGGCATCGGCTCGAACTCCTGGGTCATCGCCGGGCGCTACACCACGACCGGCAAGCCGCTCCTCGCGAACGACCCGCACCTCTCCCCGCAGCTGCCCTCGGTCTGGTACCAGATGGGCCTGCACTGCCGCGCGGCCTCGCCCCAGTGCCAGTACGACGTGGCCGGCTACACCTTCTCGGGCATGCCCGGCGTGGTCATCGGCCACAACGCCGACATCGCCTGGGGCATGACGAACCTGGGCGCCGACGTCACCGACCTCTACCTGGAGCAGGTCAAGCCCGAGGGCTACGTCTACGACAACAAGGTCGTCCCCTTCACCATCCGCGACGAGACGATCAAGATCGCCGGCGGCGGCGAGAAGAACATCAGGGTGCGCAGCACCAACAACGGCCCGCTGGTCTCCGACCGCAGCGACGACCTGGCGGCCGTCGGCTCACGGGCCCCCGTCGCCAGCTCCGCCCCCGACCGCGGCAGCGGCTACGCCGTCGCCCTGCGCTGGACCGCCCTGGACCCCGGCAAGTCGATGGACGCGGTCTTCAAGATCAACCGGGCCAAGGACTTCACCTCCTTCCGCGCCGCGGCGCGCGACTTCGAGGTCCCGTCCCAGAACCTGATCTACGCCGACAACAAGGGCCCCAACGGCAACATCGGCTACCAGGCCCCGGGCCGCATCCCGATCCGCACCACCGGCGACGGCCGGATGCCGGCCCCCGGCTGGGACCCGAAGTACGCCTGGAAGGGCGGCAAGGACGGCAACGCGGGCTACGTCCCGCAGGACGAGATGCCCTGGGACCTCAACCCGGCCCGCGGCTACATCGTCACCGCCAACCAGGCCGTGGCCGAGGGCGGCACCGGCGCGGGCAAGTACCCGTACCTGCTGACCACCGACTGGGGCTACGGCGCCCGGAGCCAGCGGATCAACGACCTCATCGAGGCGAAGACCAAGGACAACGGCAAGATCTCCACGGACGACATGCGCACCATGCAGATGGACAACAGCAGTGAGATCGCCGCGCTGCTGACCCCGATGCTGGCCAAGATCCAGGTCTCCGACCCGGACGTGCGCTCCGCGCAGAAGCTGCTGGACGGCTGGAACTACACCCAGGAGCCCGATTCGGCGGCGGCCGCGTACTTCAACGCGGTCTGGCGCAACATCCTCAAGCTGTCCTTCGGCGACAAGATGCCGAAGGAGCTGCGGGTCGAGGGCAGCTGCATGAACGTCCGCGAGGCGACCACCGGCCCGGTCGACGACCTCGCCAAGACGGTCCGCGAGTGCGGTACGCGGGGCCCGGACTCGGCGCAGCCGGACGGCGGCGACCGCTGGTTCGAGGTGGTCCGCCGCCTGGTCAAGGACGAGAAGTCGGCCTGGTGGCAGACGCCCGCCGCCCGCAACAAGCCGGCCACCACGACCCGTGACGAGCTGTTCGCGCGGGCCATGAAGGACGCCCGCTGGGAGCTGACCGCCAAGCTCGGCAAGGACCAGTCCACCTGGAGCTGGGGCCGGATGCACCAGCTGACGCTGAAGAACCAGACCATCGGCCTGGAGGGCCCGGGCTACATGCAGTGGCTGCTGAACCGGGGCCCCTGGAACCTGGGCGGCGGCGAGGCCACGGTCAACGCCACCGGCTGGAACGCCTCCAGCGGCTACGGGGTGACCTGGGTGCCGTCGATGCGCATGGTCGTGAACCTCAACGACCTGGACAAGTCGCGCTGGATCAACCTGACCGGTGCCTCGGGGCACGCGTACCACTCCAACTACACCGACCAGACGGCGATGTGGGCCAAGGGCGAACTGCTGGACTGGCCCTTCGGCAAGGAGGCCGTGGACAAGGCCACGGTGGACACCCTCACGCTGAAGCCCTAGGCCCGAGGGCCCGGCCGGCGGCCGGCTCGGAAACGGATCACCCCCGACGGGGTGGCCACCGCCTGGACGGGGTGGTCGTGCGGTTCCTCCGGGACCCGCGCGACCACCTCTTCGTCGTAGAGGAGCACGACCAGCGCGGGGTGCGCCCCCGCGCGCTCCAGCCGTTCCAGCACCCGGTCGTACGAGCCCCCGCCCCGCCCGAGCCGCATTCCGCGCCGGTCCACGGCCAGTCCGGGCAGCAGGACGGCGTCGGCGCCGGTCACCGCGTCCGGGCCGAGCGGCGGGCCGGAGGGCTCCAGCAGGCGCATCTTCCCGGGGTGCGCGGCCTCGGCGAGGCTGTCCGGGCCCTCGTACGCGGCCCAGTCGAGGTCGTTGTCGGGGAGCAGCAGCGGCAGCAGGACCCGCTTCCCGGCGGCCCGGAGCGCGTCGAGCAGTTCGCGGGTGCCGGGTTCGGCGCCGACGGAGACGTACGCGGCCACCGTGCGGGCGCCGGCGAGCTCGGGCAGCCCGGACGCGGAGCGGGAGAGCGCGCGGGCGGCCGTACGGCGGGCGTCGGGGGACAGGGCCCGGCGGCCGGCGAGGAGGTTCCGGCGCAAGACGGCCTTCTCGGACACGTGGGCCGCCGGTTGCTCCGACGGATTTGGCGGGTTCCCTACCACAGCTGACTCAAATATCCTTTCAAAACCACGCATAAGCGGGCTTATTCACCGGAATCAATCCTGGCGGTTCTGTAGGACCCACTATCGTTCTGCCCATGACTCAGTCGCACCCCGTGATCAAAAAGGCCGTCATCCCGGCCGCGGGCCTCGGCACTCGGTTCCTCCCGGCGACCAAGGCGACCCCCAAGGAAATGCTCCCGGTCGTGGACAAGCCGGCGATCCAGTACGTCGTCGAGGAGGCAGTCTCGGCCGGACTCGACGACGTACTCATGATCACTGGCCGTAACAAGCGGCCGCTGGAGGACCACTTCGACCGGAACTACGAGCTGGAGTCCGCCCTCATCGCCAAGGGCGACGACGACCGGCTCAAGAAGGTCCAGGAGTCCAGCGACCTCGCCACCATGCACTACGTCCGCCAGGGCGACCCGCGCGGCCTCGGCCACGCCGTGCTCTGCGCCGAGCCGCACGTGGGCACCGAGCCCTTCGCCGTCCTGCTCGGCGACGACCTCATCGATCCCCGCGACCCGCTGCTGCGCCAGATGGTCGACATCCACGCCCGCACCGGCGGCACCGTGATCGCCCTGATGGAGGTCGACCCGGCCAGCGTGCACCTCTACGGCTGCGCCGCCGTCGAGGCGACCGACGAGCCCGACGTCGTACGGGTCACCGGACTCGTGGAGAAGCCGGACGCGGCGGACGCCCCCAGCAATTTCGCGGTCATCGGACGCTATGTCCTCAACCCGGCGATCTTCGGCATACTGCGGGAGACCGAGCCGGGCCGCGGTGGGGAGATCCAGCTCACCGACGCCCTGCAGAAGCTGGCCGCCGACGAGACCGTGGGCGGCCCGGTGCACGGCGTGGTCTTCCGCGGCCGCCGCTACGACACCGGAGACCGCGGGGACTACCTGCGGGCCATCGTCCGCCTCGCGTGCGAGCGTGAGGACCTGGGCCCGGAGTTCCGCACCTGGCTTCGCCGTTACGTCACGGAGGAGATGTAGCACCTTGACCAGTTCCGCACCGCAGGACACCGGCCACCGTCTGTGGTCCGTGGACGAGCACCTCGCGGACATCCTCGCCGCCGTCCGGCCGCTGGAGCCCATCGAGCTCCAGCTGCTCGACGCCCAGGGCTGCGTCCTGGTCGAGGACGTCACCGTGCCCGTCGCCCTCCCGCCCTTCGACAACAGCTCCATGGACGGGTACGCCGTCCGCACGGCCGACGTCCAGGGCGCGAGCGAGGAGTTCCCCGCGGTGCTGACGGTCATCGGGGACGTGGCGGCGGGCAGCGGCGAGCTGCCCACCGTCGGCCCCGGCCAGGCCGCCCGCATCATGACCGGCGCCCCGCTGCCGCCCGGCGCGGAAGCCGTCGTACCGGTCGAGTGGACCGACGGCGGCACGGGCGGCGGCGCCGCCTCCGGGATGACCCCGGCCAGCTCCGCGCCGGAGGGCGCGGCCGGCGAGGTGCGGGTGCATCGCGCCGCCGAGGCCCGGGCGCACGTCCGCTCGCGCGGCAGCGACGTACAGGCCGGGGACCTGGCCCTGGCCGCCGGCACGGTGCTGGGCCCGCCGCAGATCGCCCTGCTCGCCGCCATCGGGCGGGGCGCGGTCCGGGTCCGGCCGCGGCCGCGGGTGGTCGTCCTGTCCACCGGCAGCGAGCTGGTCCAGCCGGGCGAGCCGCTGACCGCCGGCACCATCTACGACTCCAACAGCTTCGCGCTGGCCGCGGCCGCGCGGGACGCCGGAGCCCTCGCCTACCGGGTCGGCGCGGTCGCCGACGACGCGGACGCCCTGCGCGCCACCATCGAGGACCAGCTGGTCAGGGCCGACCTGCTCGTCACCACGGGCGGGGTCAGCGTCGGCGCGTACGACGTGGTCAAGGAGGCGCTGACCTCGGTGGCCACCGGCGAGGAGGGCGTCGACGGCGGCGGGATCGACTTCCGCAAGCTCGCCATGCAGCCCGGCAAGCCCCAGGGCTTCGGCACGATCGGCCCCGACCACACCCCGCTGCTGGCCCTGCCCGGCAATCCGGTGTCCTCGTACGTGTCCTTCGAGCTGTTCGTGCGCCCCGCGATCCGCACCCTGATGGGCCTGCCGCCGGGCCAGGTCGGCCGGCCGGTCGTAAAGGCCGTGCTGAAGGCCGACAAGGCGCTCGGCTCCCCGGCCGGCCGCCGCCAGTTCCTGCGCGGCGCGTACGACCCGCAGAGCGGCACCGTCAGCCCGGTCGGCGGATCGGGGTCGCACCTGATCGCCGCGCTGGCGCACGCCGACTCGCTGATGGTGGTGCCGGAGGACGTCACCTCGGTGGAGCCGGGCGCGGAACTGGAAGTGGTCCTGCTCGGCTGAGGACCGGCGGGTGCGGGTAGCGTGTTGCACCACACAGGCCCTTGCGGGGCCCGGAGCGGGAGCGGCACCAGATATGAGCACGCAGAGCAGGCTGACGCACATCGACGAGGCCGGCGCGGCCCGGATGGTCGACGTATCGGCGAAGGACGTCACCACCCGGACGGCGCGAGCCAGCGGGCGCGTCCTCGTCTCCCCCCGGGTGATCGAACTGCTGCGGGGCGAGGGCGTGCCCAAGGGCGACGCCCTCGCCACCGCGCGGATCGCCGGGATCATGGGGGCCAAGAAGACCCCCGACCTGATCCCGCTCTGCCACCCGCTGGCGGTCTCCGGGGTGAAGGTGGACCTGTCGGTCGCCGACGACGCCGTCGAGATCCTCGCCACCGTGAAGACCACGGACCGCACGGGCGTCGAGATGGAGGCGCTGACCGCGGTCGCGGTCGCCGGGCTCACCGTGATCGACATGGTCAAGGCCGTCGACAAGGGCGCCGTCATCACGGACGTCCGGGTGGAGGAGAAGACCGGCGGCAAGTCCGGCGACTGGACGCGTTCGTGAACCCCCCGCGCGGCGGTGAGGTCCACAGCCACGTGAGCCACGTACCGCCGGTGGCGGGCGAGGCCTGGCCGGCGCGGCCCGACGCCCCCGCACAGGCCCCGGTGCTGCGCGCCCTGGTGGTCACGGCCTCCAACCGCGCATCGCGGGGCGTGTACGCCGACAAGGGCGGACCGCTGCTGGCCGAGGGGCTCCGGGAGCTCGGCTTCACCGTGGCCGGCCCGCGCGTCGTCCCGGACGGGGATCCCGTCGAACAGGCCCTGCGCGAGGGCGTGGCCGCCGGGTACGACGTCATCCTCACCACCGGCGGCACGGGCATCTCGCCGACCGACCGGACCCCGGACGCCACCGCGAAGGTCCTCGACTACGAGATCCCGGGCATTCCGCAGGCCATCCGGGCCGAGGGCCTGGTGAAGGTGCCGACCGCGGCGCTGTCCCGGGGTCTGGCGGGCGTCGCCGGGCACACCCTGATCGTGAACCTGCCCGGCTCGACCGGCGGCGTACGCGACGGCCTCGCGGTGCTCTCGCGGATCCTGCTGCACGCCGTCGACCAGATCCGGGGCGGCGACCACCCCGCGCCCCCCGGCAGATCCTCCGGGAGCACGAGCTGAACGGCCCTTCCTGGCCCGTGGTGCTGACGGACGGGGATGTCACGCTCCGGCCGATAAAGCTGCGGGACCAGCGCGCCTGGCGGGAGGTCAACCGGCGCAACCGCGAGTGGCTGCGCCCGTGGGAGGCGACGATTCCGCCGCCCGCCCCCTGGGGGCCCGTGATCCACCGCCCGACGTACCGTCAGATGGTCCGCCACCTGCGGGCGGAGGCGAACGCCGGGCGCATGCTGCCGTTCGTCATCGAGTACCAGGGCCGGCTCGTCGGCCAGCTCACGGTGGCCGGGATCACCTGGGGCTCGATGTGCGCGGGCCACGTCGGCTACTGGGTGGACCGCGACGTGGCGGGGCGCGGGGTGATGCCGACCGCGGTCGCGCTCGCCGTGGACCACTGCTTCGCGAAGGTCGGACTGCACCGCATCGAGGTGTGCATCCGGCCGGAGAACGGGCCGAGCCTGCGGGTCGTCGAGAAGCTGGGCTTCCGCGAGGAGGGGCTGCGGCCCCGCTACCTCCACATCGACGGGGCGTGGCGGGACCATCTGGTCTTCGCGCTCACGGCGGAGGAGGTTCCGGAGGGGCTGCTGCGCCGCTGGCACCGCACGACGCGGCACCGCGAAAGCCCGCCGAAATAGCAGAATCGCAAATGTGTTCGAATTCTTGGCGGATTCGCCCATAACCTGATCCGAAGAATCACAAAAAAAGTCCGTGATATCAGCGAGATCGTGCGACACACCGGCTCAATTGGCTGATCCCCCCGGCCACGCCCCTCTACGGTGTGAGGTGTGAGCAGCAGCGGCCTCATCTACGCAGTCATCGTCGGGGCCTGGGCCGCCTACTTGGTGCCCATGTGGCTCCGGAGGCAGGACGAGCTGAACGAAGCCCGTCCGACGGAACGCTTCTCCACTGCCATCCGGCTGCTTTCCGGCCGGGCGGGAATGGAGCGCCGTTACGCCAAGGGGCTGCGTGAGCGCGGTGCCGAAGAGGTGGATCCCCAGCCCCACGCGGACCCGGACGCGGCGACGGAAACGGTGAACTCCGTGGACGCCGACGCCCGGGCCCTCGGCGTGCCCCCGACCAGGGCCGAACCCAGATCGGCCGGTGCCGAACGGGCCGAACGGGCCCGGCGGGAGCAGCGCCTGCAGGTGCTCGCGCGCCGCAGGCGCACCACCGCGCTCCTCTTCCTGGTCTTCACCCTCGGCGCGGTCGTCGCCGCCGTGGGGGGACTCCAGTACCTGTGGGCGCCCGCCCTGCCCGCCCTGCTGCTGAGCGCGTACATCGTGCACCTGCGGGTCCAGGAGCGGCGGCGCTACGAGTTCACGATGGACCGGCGGCGCGCCGAGGCAGCCGCGCGCCGGCTGCGCGAGAACCGTCCGCACCGCCGCCACCCCGAGGACGCCGAGGCCCCGGGCGCCGAGCCGGACCCCGCCCCACCGGTCTCCCCGCAGGAGGCCGGACGGCGTGCGCTGGTCGAGCAGACCGACCACGCCGAGTGGGTGGACCAGCAGCGCGAGCGCGAACGCGGCCCCGCCCGGGGGGACAGCTGGGAGCCGGTCCCGGTCCCGCTCCCGACGTACGTGACGGCCCCCGTGGCCCCGCGCGCCACCGGCCCCGCGGCCCCCGACGGCTGGAGCGCCACCCGCTCCAGCACCGCCGAGCCGACGGAACCCCGGCTGCGCGCCCAGCCCGCCGTCCCGGCCCCCGCGCCCGCGCCGAAGGAGGAGTCGAGCCCCCAGCCCACGCCGCGCCCGCGCGGCCGCGACCGGGGCCGCACTCCGCTGTTCGACCAGTACGAGAGCGAGGACCGGCCCCGGGCCGCGAACGAGTGATCGGTGACCTGCGCGGACGCTCCCGGGAACCGGTTTTGGAGCACCCGCGCGGGGATGCTAATGTTTCACACGTCGCAAGGGCCTGTGGCGCAGTCTGGTAGCGCACCTCGTTCGCATCGAGGGGGTCTGGGGTTCAAATCCCCACAGGTCCACAGACGACAGTTTCCGAGTAGCTCTCGGAAACGTCACGAGATCCCGTCCGGTCGAAAGACCGGGCGGGATCTCGGCGTTTGAGCAGGGATCGCAGGCATGGAGGCGGGCTCCTGCGAACTCGCGGCGTGGGCAGCGGGTATTGCGGCCGGAGCGGTTCCCGGAACGGGCCGGAGGCCGGCGCTGGGCGGCGCCGGCCTCCGGGGGCCGTGCTGGGGTCGGTGGGGGTGGGGAGCCGGCCGGTCTACTGGCCTTCCGCGATGAGGTCCCGGATCCGGCGGATCGGGCTGAGCAGCAGGACCACCGGCGCGATGGCGATGACCAGGCAGGTCAGCCACAGTGCGCCGCGCGGGCCGACGGTGGTGGCCGCGATGCCCGCGGCCAGGGCGCCGAAGGGGATGGCGCCCCAGGAGATGAAGCGCACCGTCGCCATGACGCGGGGCAGGAGGTCCGGCGGGGTCACGGTCTGACGGTGTGTCCGGGTGAGGACGCTGACCACGACCACGCCGGTGGTGAAGCCCGCGCTGCCCAGGGCGAACAGGACGAGGGACCACCCGCTGCCGGCCAGGGGCATCAGGACGGTCGCGGCCGCGGCGGTGAAGCTGGCGAAGATCACGGCCCGGGCGCTCCCCAGGCGCTTGCTGACGAGCGGGGTCCAGGCCGCGCCGATCAGGCTGCCCACGCCCCCGGAGGCCATCAGGACGCCGACGAGGGCCGCGGGTGCGTCCAGGGTCCGGACCAGGAAGACCGGGGTGAGCGCCATCTGGGCGCCCGCGACGAAGTTGATCAGGGTGGCCACCGCCACGCACGGCGCCATGACACGGTGCCGTACGACGTAGCGGACCCCGTCCTTGATCAGCGTCACGAACGGGACGCCGGCCTGCGCGGGCGGCGTCGGGGCGGGCCGGGGCAGGGTCCAGAGCAGCACCGCGGAGACCACGTAGCTGACGGCGTCGACGATCAGGCTGGTGGCCGCTCCGAACAGCTGGACGAGGAAGCCGCCGAGTGACGGGCCGCCGAGGTCGGTCGCCGCGCCGGAAGCCGAGGTGAGGCTGTTGCGCGAGGTGAGCTCCTCCTTGCTGACGATCGAGGGCAGGAAGGAGGAGTTGCCGACGTCGAAGACGACGTTGGCCAGCCCGATCACCAGGGCCACCACGACCAGTTGGGCCATGGAGAGGACGCCGAGAGCGGCCGTCACCGGTATCGACAGGATGGCGGCGGCGCGCACGAGGTCCATCGCCACCTGCGTGCCGCGCAGTGGCAGCCGCTGGACGATGACCCCGGCCGGCAGGCCGATGAAGAGCCAGGCCGCATAGCTTGCAGCCGCAATGAGACTGACCTCGAAGTTCGAGGCGTCCAGTGTCTCCACCGCGACGAGCGGCAGTGCCACCGCCGTGACCGCGCTGCCAACGCTGCTGGCGGTGGAAGCCGTCCAGAAACGCCAGAAGATGCCGGCGTTCGATGTCTTGGGCGGCGTTTCCCGCTCCGATGCCAGGTCGGTCATTTCCCCTCCGAGGTCAGTCGTGCAAGGGGATCACTTTAGCGACGTTCGCATCGTTCACAATGCGTCGCTTACAACTCAGCATTCCACAATAAACGTCCACTATCTGGACATTTGCTTATTGCTGGAATGTTGAATTCCGAATAAGTGAACCGTCAGAACGGGGCGTCTGATGGCGGGAAAGATGCGTCAACCGGGGGGATAAATCAGACCTTAAGGGGGCAAGTCGGTCACGTTGTTCTAGGATTCCTCAAGGGTCTTGACTGGCGGGTAACTCGAATGATCAACTGGCGTCAATAAGCGGGGCTGTAACGGGGAAGTGGCGCCAGTGAAGGCGCGACGGGGGAATCTACCGGGGCTTGCGCTGCCGTTTCGGCGCGCCGTTCCATGCTTTCGTCCAAAGACCTTGCTGTGCTCTGCGCAGTGGTCTCTTCATTGGTTTGCCTATGCCAAAAATTGGCTCTTCGCGGGATGCTCGGCGCGTCTCAGAAGGAGGTGGAACCCATGCGTAAGTACACCAAGCCGGTGGCCAAGAAGGTCGTCTTCGGCACCGTTCTCACGAACGTCTGCTGATATCTGGATGTGCCGCACCCGTACGGGTGCGGCACATCCGCAGCATCGTTTCAATGGTCGAAAATGTTAGTGCAGGTGGGGGACCTATGTGCGGTTTGGCCGGAGTTGCCACGTTCGGCGGCGGCTCGCTCGGCGGCGAGGCGGATGATCTTCTGCGGCGCATGACCGGGGTGGTCGCGCACCGTGGGCCCGACGGTGAGGCCTTTCACCGGTCCGGACCCGTTGGCCTGGGCTTCGTGCGGCTTTCCCTGGTGGACCCGGTCGGGGGCGGTCAGCCGCTCAGCACCGACGACGGGTCTCTCGTCCTGATCGCCAACGGCGAGATCTACAACCACCGGGAGCTCGCCGCGGGACTGCCGCAGGGCACTCGGCTCAGGACCGGATCCGACTGCGAGGTCCTGCTGCACCTGTACCGGCGCGACGGCCTGGCCTTCCTGGACAAGGTCCGCGGCATGTTCTCCCTGGTCCTGTGGGACCGGGACCGGGGCCGCCTGGTGTTCGCCCGGGACCGGTTCGGCATCAAGCCGCTCTTCTACCACCGCAACGGCGAGCGCATCGTCTTCTCCTCGGAGATCAAGGCGCTGTTCGAGGACCCGGCCACTCCGCGCAGGATCGACTGGGCCGGCGCACTCTCCGACCAGCTGATGACCGGCGCCATGGTCTTCGACGACAGCCCGCCCCGGACCTGGTACGAGGAAATCGAACTCGCGCCGGCCGGCTCCATTGTCACCTTTGACCTGGGCAGCGGCGAGACGCGCACCCATAAATACTGGGACTTCCCCGAGTTCGACGGATCTTCCACCGGCTCCGAAACCGAGCTGATCCGCTCCTACGGTGACACGCTCGCCGCTTCGGTGGCGGAATGCGGAATGGCCGACGTCGAAATCGGCCTTTTCCTGAGCGGTGGCATCGACTCGGCCGCCGTCGGCGCCCTTTCGGATGTGAAGCCGCGTACGTTCACCGCTCTCAATGGAAGTACCCTTGCGAATGCCGATGCCGAATACGGTCATCGCATTGCGGGTTGGCTCGGTCTCGCCAATGAGCAGATCCTTTTCGACACTTCGGCCGTACCCGGCGTCGAGGAGTGGAAGCAGTTCCTGTGGCTGCTGGAAACACCTCTCGCGGGCCCGGAGGCGTTCTACAAGTACGAGATGTACCGCTACGTCGGACAGCACGCGCCCGAGATCAAGGCCATGCTGCTCGGCGGCGGAGCCGACGAGTTCAACGGCGGCTACTCGATGTCCTTCGCGGGCGGCGGGGAATGGCCCGACTTCGTTGCGAACGTGAACCGCATGGGGATCCGCAGCGACCAGCAGCGCAAGCCGGACCTGGGCGCCTGGTGGGACCAGTCCGACCTGCCGCTGGTCCGGGCGGCGGCCCTGCGCGACGCCGCAGCCGGGAGCAGGCGCGACCCGTACGAGATGCTGTACCGCTGGAAGTACCGCGACGTGCAGCAGTACAACTGCTGGCACGAGGACCGCACGGCCGCCGGGAACGGCATCGAGGCCCGGGTCCCGTTCCTCGACCACCGCCTGGTCGAACTCGTCGCCGCCGTCCCCGAGAAGCTGCGCCCCAGCCTCATCTGGGACAAGCAGATCCTCCGCCGGGCCATGGCCGGTGTGCTTCCCGAGGAGGCGATCGCCCGCCCGAAGGTGCCCTTCTTCTACGGAGAGGGCGTCCAGCACACCTACCGGACGTTCACCCGCATGCTCGCGCAGCACGGTGACCGGCTGCTCGACGAGGCGCTCAGCGGCCCCGGGGCACGGGAGTACCTCGACGCCGACAACATCCGGGCCACGCTGCGCCGACTGGAGCAGGACCCGACCGCCGGGCACGTGGAGTTCCTGCTCCGCGTCGTCAACCTCGGCCTGATGGAACAGCTCACCGCCGACATCCCGGCCACCCCGCTCGCGCAGGCCGCCAAGGCCCCCGTCCCGCCCTCCGTGGTGGTGACCGACTGGGACGCCCAGGAGGAGGCGATCGAGGCCACCGTGCTGCGCCGCCCGCCGGTGGACTTCGAGGAGGTGGCCGCGCTCGACGAGAGCGTGCTGCTGCTGCACTCCCCGGACGACGCCACGAGCTGGTACGTGGTGGTCAACGGCGCGGTGGAGTTCGTGATCGACGAGACGGACACCCCCGAGTGGCTGGGCCTGCTGCGCGCACTGGACGGCGTACGGAGCCTGGACAAGGTGCTGGAGTCCCTCGGCCACACCCGGGAGAGCGTCGAGCCGCTGATCGCCGACGCCCTCGAACTGGGCATCCTCACCCGCCCGTCGGCGGTGCTGTGATGGCCGACGTCATCGAGACCGGCACCGAGGGCGCCACGTCCACGGACCAGGGGAAGAAGGCCGTGAAGCGGCCCTACGCGTCCGCCTTCGACCGGGCGAACTACGTGTTCGACGTCCGGCGTCTGACCGCCATCTGCTGTGTCGTCGCCTTCGCCATCGGCCTGTGGAGCATGGATTCCACGACCACCCGGGTGCTGGCCGGCCTGCTGGTGCTGGAAATCGCCCTGATGATCCTGCCGTGGCGGGTCCCCCGGACGATGCGCAGCGGGCTCAGCTTCTGGACCGAGACGCTGGTGGGCCTGATCGCTCCGCTCGGCGCGCTGGTCCTGACCGCCGTCACGCGCCCGGAGTGGCTGTCCAAGGGCGCCGACTGGTGGTGGTTCGTCCTGGCGGTCGCCACGACCGCGGGACTGATCGCCCTCAGCAACATGCGGATGAAGTCGCTGCTCTCGGGCGAGCTCGCGTTCGTCTTCGGGCCGACCCCGAGGGCGCACGGCGCGGCCCGGGCCTTCGCCAGCGCGGTCTGCCCCGTCGGCGAGGAGGCGGTGTTCCGCGCCCCCGTCCTGCTGATCGGTGCCACGACCCCGCTGGGTCTGCTCGGCGCCATCGCGTTCGTCGCACGACACCACATCCAGCCGGGCACCAACCGGCGCGGTACGACCCGTTCGACGGCCGTGGAGATCAGCGCGGCCGCCGCGCTGCTGCTGCTGACCGTGGCATCGGGGTCCATCTATCCCGCGCTGCTGGCGCACGTGCTCAACAACATTCCGACGATCGTGCTGGAACTGCAGCGCGATGACGATGACAGAGGCTGGTCATGAAGCTCGACCTCAGTGGTTGCGTCGACGAACTGCGGCGCCGGGGCCTCGTGCCCGACGACACCCTGGCACTGTTCAGCGTCGGCTCGGTGGCCCGCGGCTGGGCGAACCCCAGCAGCGACTTCGATTTCTACCTGGTCTCCCGCACGGTGCCGGCGATCGAGGGCGCCCGGACCGTGCCGGTCCCGCTCGCCCACGAGACGATCAGCACCTTCGACTTCCCGGCCGAGGACCGCCGCTGGGAGGTCGCGTACTGGCTGGACTCGCAGGTCGACCAGATGCTCGCCAAGGTGTCCTGGGCCGAGTTCGACGACGGCGTCTCCTCCCTCAAGGTCATGGTCGACACCGAGGAGCTGTTCCTGGAGCGGATCGCCACGGGCCTTCCGCTGCTCGGCGAGGACTGGGTGAAGGAGCGCCGGGCGGAGCTCGACGGCACGGCGTACAAGGCCTTCGTCACCACCAGGTCGCTGGCGGAAGCGGACGGCAACGTCGAGGACGCCCTCGGCATGCTGGAGGTCGGCGACATCGAGAGCGCTGTGATGGCGGCCCGCAAGGCGCTGGGCCACGCCACCGACGCGGTGCTGGAGGGGTCCGGCAACTACGGCTCGCGCACGCCGAAATGGCGGGCCCGCCGGGTCAAGGAAGCGCACCTCGACGCGCTGCCCTTCGAGAAGTTCTGGGCCCTGGAGACCATGGCCGACTACGACGCGGGCGACCCGGGCGACTGGGTCCGCCGGGTCGTGACGCTCTGCAAGGACCTTTCGATCGAGGTGGAGATCTGATGTCGACCCCCCAGCCCCTGGGCCCCGACTCCGTACCGCGCCGCAAGCTCGAGGCGCGCGTGCGCAAGTTCCGGGGGAAGCTGTTCGTCGCGAACGCCTCGCTGGCCTTCGAGCTCGACGAGGTGGCCGAGTTCATCTTCAAGCAGGTCAACGGCACGGCCACCGTGCGGCAGATCGGCGAGAAGCTGGCCGGTGAGTACGACATCTCCGCGGACGAGGCGGTCGCCGACAGCCTGGAGCTCCTGACCCAGCTCGCCGCCAACGGCATGGTCGAGTAGTCGATGTGCGGCATAGTCGGCATGTTCGTCGGCTGCACGGCGCTGTCCTACTGTCCCAAGCAGCTCCTCGTGCGCGCGGACCCCGAGCCGGACGAGGCGCGGCCCGAGGCCCCGGAGAGCACCGAGGCCGAGTACCGCAGCCCGTTCGGCAACTGGTACGAGCGGGCCGGAGTGCGGCAGGCGCCGCGGCGGATGCTGGAGGACGACGAGCAGGAGCGCTACTACTTCTCGCCCGACCTCGTCCCCATCGCCCAGCACCCGCTGGTCAAGGGGCTCCCGGTCGGCTGTTTCGAGGAAGTGCTCGTCCAGCACCTCTACCGCTACCTCGACTTCACCGCGCGCCTGGAATACGTGGTGGTCAACCGGACGGTCCTCGGCATCGCGCAGGGTTCCGTCGGGGTGGAGCTCCCGGAGGAGATGCGGTTCGACGCCTACAAGATCTACTGCGACGAGGCGTACCACACCCTCTTCTCGGTCGACCTGTCCCGGCAGGTGCAGCAGCGGACGCGGATCGCGCCGCGGCTGCCCGAGGAGCCGTACTTCCTGGTGAGGCTGCGTGAAATCCTGGAGGAACTCCCCTCCCAGGACCGGGCGCTGGCGGAAATGCTCTTCGTCATCGTCTCGGAGACCCTGATCTCCGCGAGCCTCGCCGAGGTCCCCGAGCGGTCCGACGTCGTCGCCGCCGTCCGCAGCACCGTCCGCGACCACGCTTCGGACGAAGGACGGCACCACGCCTACTTCGCCGCCTTCCTGCGCCACCTGTGGGGACAGCTGTCCCCACAGGAGCGGCGCAGGTCGGGCCTGCTGGTCCCGCGGCTGATCGAGACCTTCCTGCGGCCCGACCTGCCGGCCGTCCGGCAGGAACTCGCCGGGTACGGACTGAGCCGCGACGACGCGGAGCGCGTCATCGCGGAGACCTACACACGGGAGGCGGTAGGAGAGCACCTGGCAGCCACGTCGCGGCAGACCGTCAGGTACTTCGAAGCACTCGGTGCATTCGACGATCCGGAGGCGGCGGAAGAGATCCGGCGCCTCGGGATCGTCGCGTAACAGAGAGAGAAGGCCTGCAATGGGCAACGTAATTGTGGAAGACCGGCACGAGGGCCTGGGGCTCCCGGTCGAGGTGCACTGCCATGGCTTCGGCGAGGTGGACTTCTCGGAGTTCGGGGCGCTGGACCTGCTCCTGCTCGACAGGAAGTGCGCCGAGGAGAACGTCGCCTGCATTCCCACGCTCTACCTCCGCCAGTCGAAGCTGGCCGATTTCGAGCAGTTCATGCGGCGCTACCACGCCCTGCGGACGGCCGGGCGGATCCCCCACATCGTGGGCATCGCGCTGGAAGGCCCGCTGCTGGCCAGCCACGGCGGTACGCCCGCCGCGACCGTGTGGGCGCCGACGCGCCAGGAGTGGGAGCGCCTGGCGCACCTCGGGGAACTCGGCCTGGTCTACACGGTGGTGAGCCCGGACGCCTTCACCACCGCCTCGGGACTGCACGACAACCTGGACGACCGGCACCCGCGCTTCGACTGGATCGTGCCGCTGCTCATGGCGCACGGGATCCGGCCCGCGCTGGGCCACTTCACCCGTGACGAGCCCAAGGGCGCGGCCGAGCTGGTGCACGACATCGTGGACCTGGCCTGGGAGAGCGAGTGGAACGGCTCGGGCACCCGGGTCATCACCGACCACCTCTTCAACGACATGCCGCTGAACATCCGGCACGCCTTCCGGACCTCCGCCGCGCGCGCCAAGCGGGAGAGCACCCTCGCCGCGTACGACCTCCCGGGCTGGACGCTGGCCGACATGGACCGGATCGCCGGGCCGGTCCCCGCCGCGATCATGCAGGAGGCGGCGGCCGGGCGGATCGCGGCCTGCATCAACTTCGACGGCGAACACGTGGACCTCGAGATCGCGAGCAGGGCCGTCGAACTCATGGGGTACGGCAACTCCATGATGATGACCGACCGCTGCGACTCGGCGCGGATCGGCGGGCAGGCCCTGCACCAGACCGAGGACAACGGCCTCTGGTACCAGGACGGCGGGATCGTCGCCGCGGGCTCGCAGCCCCTGGCGCGGCAGATGCGCAACGCGCGCGGCATGGGCGTCACGGACGCGCCGCTGTGGCAGCTGGTGGCCGGGACGGCCCACCGCGCCTTCGGCACCGGAGCCCCGACCGAACTGACCGCGGGAGTGGGCTCCGCCGCCGGCTGATCCGGCCGGGGCCGGACGGAGGCCCGCCCACCACCCCATCCAGACGTGGAAGCAAGAGGGAGTACTACATGTTGGACGCACTTGACCGCCTCACGGTGGACTGGTCGGACCTCCAGAAGGCGCGTGCCCAGACCCGCGAGATCCTGCTCGCCCTGTCGGAGGACAAGGACGCGCTGCGCGAGCTCCTGGAGCGGTCCCGCGAGGAGGAGGACCTCTTCGACAAGTGTGAGCACCACCGGCTGCTGGACAAGCTGGTCATCTACGACGCCCTGGACCGGGGGTTCCGCATCCGGGTGCACGTCTCCACCGAAGACCACCGGGACCGCCCGCACGACCACCGCTTCTCCTTCACGTCGCTGATCATGCGGGGCGGCTACCGTCACGTGCGCCACCAGCTGGTCGGCCGCCCCGAGGACATCCCCGACGAGGTCCAGGACGACTTCGACGCCCGCGACAGCGACCTGCGCGTCGAACCGCGGTTCGTCACCAACGAGATGGCGGGCAACTGCTACACGCTGCACCACAGCGAGATCCACACGACCTACACCACGCCCGACACCGTCTCGCTGTTCCTCCGCGGCCCGGCCGAGAAGGAACGGTCGCTGATCACCGAGCGGGAGACCGGCAAGGTCTGGTGGCGCTTCGGCGAGGACAAGGAGAAGGCGGAACGCCGGGGCAGCAAGCGCATCAGCAAGCAGTACTTCGACGAACTGACCCAGCGCCTGCAGGGGATGGAGGTCCTCTGATGGCCGGGACGACGACCGGGACGGCGACCGACGTGACCGACGTGACCGACGTGACCGACGTGACCGACGTGCTCCACAGCGATGTGACCGAGGCCGCCGCCGTCGCCTTCATGGACTCCCTGCCCTCCGTGCGCTGGGACGACCTGGAGGCCGCGGCCGAGGTCACCGAACGCATCGCCCGCCGGATCGGTGACGACCGCGCCCTGCTGCGCACGCTCGTCGACCGGGTGCGCCGGACCCCGGAGCTGCGCGAGAAGTGCGAGTGCCACGCACTCGACGACAAGATCGTGATCTGGGACGCCCCCGAGAAGGGGCTGCGGATCAGGCTGCGACTGGCCAACACCGACCAGTACGAGCGCGTGCACAACCACCGCTTCAGCTTCACCGCGTACATCCTCAGCGGCGCCTACGAGCACACGCTGTACGCGACGGACCAGCCGTTGGACGAGACCGCGGACGTCAGCCGGTTCTGGCCCCACTTCGTGCGCCAGGAGCCCGCCGGGCGCAGCATCACGCTGCACCACGAGCAGCTGCACACCACCATCACCGAGCCCGAGACGATCTCGCTGATGATCCAGAGCCCGGCGCAGAAGCGCCGCGCCTTCATGATCCGCAAGGACGACGGCCAGGTCTGGTGGCGGGAGGGCGCCGCGGACGAGTCCGCGGAGCGCCGCGCCGAAGTACGGATGAGCGACGAGCGCTTCGAGCACTGGATCACACGGCTGGAAGCGATCGGAGTGCTGTGAGCATCGTCGAGAGCGTCCTGCGCTACGGGCCGTCCCCCTGGCACCGCATCGATCTGTACGGCCCGGTGGACACCCCGGTGGAGTCCCGGATCGTGCTGTTCCACGGCGGCTTCTGGCGGCACGACCGCATCGCCCGCGACCTCGAACCGCTGGCGGTCGCGCTGGTACGCCGCCGCCGCGCCGTCGCGGTCGTCGAGTACCGGCCCGTGTGGGACGGCGGCAGCTGGCCCGGCGCGGCCGAGGACGCCGCGCTCGCGCTCGGGGCGCTCTCGGCACACGACCACGCCTGGGACGACGCGGTGCTCGCCGGCCACTCGGCCGGCGCGCACCTGGCGATGGCGGCGGTGACCGGCCGGGGAGCGGGGCGCAGGCTCGTGCTCCTCGCCCCCGTGGTGGACCTGGAGCACGCCGGATCCCTCGGCGTCGGCGACGCAGCCGTGGCCCACTTCACGGGCGCGCACCTCGCGGCGGGCGGCACCCTGGCCGAGGCCACGCCCCGCCCGGACCGCGCGGACGTGGCCGGGCTGACCGTCGTACGGGCGGGCAGCGACCAGGCCGTGCCCGACGCGCTGACGGACCTCCAGCTCGACGGCTGGCGGGGCGACGGCCTCGCACCCGAGGAGCGCGTCGTCCCGGAGGCCCGCCACATGCACCTGGTCAACCCCGAACGGCCGGGCTGCTCGGTCACGCTGGAGCTGCTCACCGCGTCCGCGGGAGTGCGGACGTGAACTCCGCACCGCACGCGGTCACCCCGCTCGGACCGCTGCGGCCGTCCGGGCCGCTGCGGATCGGCGTCCTCGTCTCCGCGACCGGCGCGAACCTGGGCACCCTGCTCGGCATGCGGGACCGGGAGCCGGACTCCTTCGAGGTGTGCCTGGTCGCCTCCCACGGCAGCACGGCCAAGGCCCTGGACGTGGCCCGGGACGCGGGGGTGGAGACCTGGACCGGTGACTTCGACGCGCACTGCGGGCTCGTCTCCAAGGCCACCGGGCCGGACGCCCTCCTGCGGTACCGCCGGCGCGCCCGGGCCTGGCACGACGCCCTCGACGCACGGATCGCCGCCTGGGAGGCGGAGCACGGCGCGCTGGACCTGATCGTGCTCGCGTACCACCGCTGGATCGAGGGAGACCTCCTCGACCGCTTCCGCGGGCGCATGATCAACCAGCATCCGGCGGACCTCTCGGTGCTCGACGCCGACGGCCGGCGGCTGCTGATCGGCAAGGACCCGGTACGGCTCGCCATGGAAGCCGGCCACACCGCCACCCGCACCTCCTGCTTCGTGGTGGACGGCACCCGCGACGGAGGGGCGGTGCTCTGCATGGGCCCGGCCGTGGACGTCGAGGCGCGCCGGGCCACGCCCGAGGACGCCTGGGAGCAGGAGCTGAGGCAGAAGACCCTCAGCGACCGGCCCTGCCTGGAATGGACCGTACGCGCCTTCGCGGCCGGCCGGCTGGCCCTCGGCGCGGGCACGCACGCGGACGGCAGCCGGACCGTCCTGGTGGACGGCCGGCCCACGGCCCTCGGTGGAAGGAGGCTCGGATGAGGACGGCACCGGTGACACCCGGATCCGCGATGGCCGCAACGGCGCTGGACACCCTGACGGCGGATCCCGCCAAGCGCGAGGTCTACCGCTACGACACCTACGCGCGGGAGGGCCTGCGCAGCTTCGCCGACGTGGCCGAGCTGCGCCGGAGCCACGACTTCACCTTCGTCGTGCTGAAACCGGACGCCATCGCGGGCCGGCGCTGCGAGCTGATCCTCGACATCCTGCGCGACGAGGGTTGGCTGCCGGCGGCCGCCACCACGATCCGGTTCTCCCCCCTGCTCACCCGTGAGCTGTGGCGCTACCAGTTCAACGCGGCCTCCGCGCAGCGCATCGACGTGGTCGACCACCTGCTCGGCTCCGGCCCCGCCCTGCTGGTGCTGCTGCACGACACCCGCAGGCCCGCCTGGATGCCGGCCAGCGTACGGCTGACCGCGGCCAAGGGATCCGCCGACCCGGAAGCGGCCCGCCACGCGGACCTGCGGACCAGGATCGGCCGGGTCAACGGCCTGCTCAACTTCATCCACACCGCGGACGACCCGGCGGACGTCGTCCGCGAACTCCAGCTCTTCTCGTACCAGGCGGGCTGGGACTGGTGCCGCGAGGCGCTCTCCGGCAGCGGCCCGCGAGCCGCCGACCGGCCGCGGTCGGCCGACCCCGCCCGCGCGCTGCTGGACGTCGTGCACGCGGCTGTTCCCGCGCACGACCTGGACGTCGACGCGGCCCTGGGCCGGCTGTCGCAAGGCACCGGGGCATGGGCCGGACTGGCCCGGCGGGCGGGTGCCCCGGCGCACATCGGCGCATGGCTCGCCGAGCTGCGGCGCGGAACGGCGCTGCCGGACGGGGCGGCCCGGTGGGACGTCCTCACCGTGGCCACCCAGTGGATCGATTGCAACGAACACGGTGTCGCCCCGATCCTGCCCACCTCCTCGGCGGCGGCATGGCGGGCGGACACCGACGAACGGCTCCGCACGGAGCAGGAGGTCGAAAGTTGTCGAGTGTGACGGGTGGCCCCGCGGTGCCGCCGTTCGCGGGCGCGGGGAACCTGATCTACCGGTCGGCCGTGGTCCCGAGGTTCGTACGCGGCTCCGGCTGCTTCCTGGAGGCCGACGACGGCCGCCGCTATCTGGACGCCGAGGCGGCGAACGGGACGGTGGCCTGGGGCTACGACGCGTCCATCCTGAAGGAGGCGGCCCGCCGCTGCCTCGACCTGCCGGCGCTGCCGTCGTTCTGCGAGTCCCCCCTGCGGCTGGCCGTGCTGGAGCGCCTGGAGCGGCTCTTCTCGGAGGTGCTCGGGACACCCGGGCGCGTCGAGCTGGACCTCGGCGGAGCCCAGGGCATGGAGACCGCCCTGCGGATCGCCTTCAGCGCCAACGGGCCCGGCACGGTCGTCGTGTTCGAAGGCGCCTTCCACGGCCGGTCCGGTGTGACCAGCATGCTCAGCTCCAGCCCGCGCTACCGCGAACTGCTGGCCGCCTGGGGACTGGAGGTCGTACGGCTGCCCAGTCCCGACTCCCGGACCTGCCCGCACGTGGACCCGTCCTCGGGCCGCTGCGGGCCCGGCTGCATCAGTGCGGTGACCCGCTGGGGCTCCGAACTGTCCGGGGTCGGCGGCGCCGGCTTCGGGCGCAAGGTGTCGGCGTTCATCTTCGAGTCCGTCCAGAACGTGGGCGGCATGGTGGTACCCGACCCGGAGCTGCTCCGGGCAGCCGTCGCCCACGCGCGCAGCCAGGGGGCCGTGGTCATCGCCGACGAGATCTTCACCGGTATGCACCGGGTGGGTCCGCGCTGGGGCTTCCAGCTGTCGGGCGTCGAGCCCGACGTGGTCGTGACGAGCAAGGGGCTGAGCAACGGCGGCGCGGCGCTGAGCGCGGTCTGGGCGCGGGAGCCGCTGGCCGACCCCGCGCACTACCCGCCCGGCAGCCACTCCTCCACGTACGTCGGGATCCCGCACGCACTGGCCGTGGTCGACACCGTGCTGGACCGCTGGGAGGCCTGGAAGGACGTCGAGTCGGACGTCGCCGCGCTGGCCGACGGCATGATCGCCCGGCTGGCCGCCCTCGCCGAGGCCCACCCGGCCCTCATCGACCGGGTGGACGCCACGGGCGGCACCGCGCGCATCGTGCTCCGCGCGGCGCACGCCCCGCGCCTGCGGCAGCTGTGCGCCACTGTGCACCCCGGCCTGGGTCTGCTGGTCGCCTCGACCGGCATGGCGCCCGATGTGATCAACATCCACCCGCCGTTGGTGATCACCCCGGGCGAGCTGGACCAGATGGCCGAGGTCCTGGACCTGGCCTTCCGCGCCCTGGCGGCGGAGCAGTCGCATGCATGACACGGACGACCCGCTGGTCTGCATCTGCATGGAGGTCACCGAAGGGGAGCTCCTCACGGCCGTGGCGCTGGGCCACCGCGACCTGCCGGCGCTGCGCGAGGCCACCGGCGCGAACACCGGATGCGGGGACTGCGCGGTCGACATCGAGGAGCTCCTGGAGTTCGCCGGTCCGGACGGGCGGACGAGCCCCCGATGAGCCCCGTCGAACTGGTCATCTTCGACAACGACGGAGTGCTGGTCGACTCCGAGCGTCTGGCCAACGGACTCCTGGCGCGGATGCTCACCGAGGAGGGCCTGCCCACCACGCTGGAGGAGAGCATCCGGACGTACATGGGCGGCTCGTTCGCCCGGGTCCGGCGGCTGGCCGAGGAACGGGCGGGCCGCCCGCTGTCCGCGGACTTCCAGGAGCGCTTCCAGCAGCGCCTGCTCGGCTCGCTGAGCACACGGCTGCGGCCGGTGGCGGGGGCCCGCGCACTCCTGGAGTCACTGGCGGCCGGGGGCACGCGGTTCTGTGTCGCCTCCAGCTCCAACCGTGAACGGCTCGCGCTGACGCTGCGGGTGACCGGTCTGTCGCCGCTGCTGGGGAACCGGGTGGTCAGCGCGGACGACGTCGCGGCGGGGAAACCGGCCCCCGACCTGTTCCTGCACGCGGCGGCCAGGATGGGCGCCGATCCCGCGAGGGTCCTCGTGGTGGAGGACAGCCCGCTGGGCGTGGAGGCCGCGAGGGCCGCCGGGATGCGGGTCGTCGGATTCGCCGCGACGACACCGGCCGACCGGCTGGCCGGGGCCGACCACGTCATCGCGTCGCTGGCGCTCCTGCCCGGGTTGATCGACGTACCGGCACCTTGAACGAGAAGGCGTGATCCATGTTTCTGGTGATACCCGCAGAGGACGACCTGACGGTCACCATCGTCCTGCCGACCGGAGTGCGTGACCGCGACGAGGCCGCGGCCGCGGCCCTCGCCCCGCTCGCCCGCGGTGTGCTCACCGCGACGGCGGGCCCGGACGGCACGACCCTGGGGGCCTTCCTGGCCTCCCGCGACGCCGTGGCCGAGGCCGCCATCGGCTACGAGACGCTCACCTTCCGGTGCCGGCTGCCCGCCGGCGCGATCGAGGAATGCCTGCCGGTCTTCCTCGCGGCCGTGGCCCGGCCCGCGCCGACCGCCGGCGGCGAGCAGCCGTACGACGCGCGCTCCGCGGCCCGTTCGAAGCTGAGGGAGCTGCTCTTCGCCGAGCATCCCCTGGCGCGCCCGATGCCCGGCGACCGGGGGGCGCCGGAGCTGTCGAAGGTGCACCAGGACGTGCTGGCGAGCGGGACCCCCGTCGTCGTCGTGGCCGCTCCGGAGGCGCTCGTGCCCGGGGCGCTGGAGACGCTGAAGCACGCTCTGCCGCAGGCCTCGGAGCCGGCCCGCGGGGTGAAGCGCGAGGCACCCCCGACGGAGATCTTCTCGGTCGGCGGCGTCAACCTGCGCGCCGCCGCCGGCGCGGCGCGCGCCCGGGTGGCGGCCGGAGGCATCGCCGCGGCCCGGACGCAGCCGGCCGCGTCCGCCCTCCAGGTGCTCACCGAACTGCTCGGCGGCGCGCAGGCCTCGGTCCTGCGGCGCACCCTGGACACCGATCTCGGCATCCACTGCGTCCTGGAGGCCACGTACGAGGGCTACCAGGACTGCGGGCTGTTCCAGGTCGAGCTGGACCTCGACACCGAGTGGGTCGCCACGGCGGAATCCCTGGTCCGCGAGCTGCTGGAACTCACCGCGGCGGGCCGCCTCGACGAAGCGGCGTTCCTGGCGGCCCGGACCGCCGCGTGCGAGCGGGCCGCCGCAGAGGCCTCCGACGTGCCGCTCGCCTCCTACCGGGCCGCCGTCGAAGCCCTCGACGGCAGCGCGCCCGGCGACCGGGCGCAGCGCTTGGAGCAGGTGACCCCCGAAGAGCTCGCATCGGCAGCCGCCGGGGTGCTGCGCACGTACTCGGTCGCGGTCGTCTGAACGGCCCCTGACCGACGGAAACTTGGAGAGTTGACAGATGGACCGTAATTTGACCCGGCTGCAGCGGCTCGACTGGTCGCGGATCGAGGTGGCCGAGCACGTGGCCGGCCAGGTGACCCACACGATCGGGTCCCCGGGCGCCCTGCGCGAGCTGATCGACAACGCCCTCGACGACACCCAGTTGCTGGGCCTTTCGGAACGCCAGTGGTGGGGCGACCGGATCGTGCTGTTCGACGACCCCGACAGCATGCTCCGCATCCGTCTGCACCGCTTCGACCAGGGCACCCACTTCCCGCACAGCCACCGCTGGCCCTTCCACACCCGGATCCTCAAGGGCCAGTACCTCCACCGCCTGTACGGACCCGAGGCGTACGTGAAGGCCCAGCTCGAAGGCGAGAATCCCAAGCCGTTGGTGCCCAGCACCATCCGGACCGAGGGCGAGGGCTCTTCGTACGCCATCGACCAGCACATGGTGCACTCGGTCACCTCGGCGACGAACACCTTCTCCCTGGTGATCCAGGGGCCGCGGCTGAAGGCCGAGTCCCTGCGCACCGCGCAGAACGGGTCGATCATCTGGAAGGGCGGCCGGGCGACCGAGAACAAGGTCGCCGTCGAGCAGGTCGAGATGCCGAAGGACCGGCTGCTGGAAGTGCGCGAACTCGCCCTGCGTTCGGGCGTGATCGACCGCTGAGGGTACGTCCGGGGTGTCGGGCGGCCGACACCCCGGACCCGCCGGGCCTCAGCCGACGGTCGCGACGAAGAGGGTCGCCTCACCCGTCGCGGTCACCTCGGCGTCCGCGGCCGACAGGAAACACGACTCGCCGCGGCCGAGCTTGAGCTCGGAGCCGCCGGCATCCCGCAGCACCGCGTCGCCCTCGACGCACAGCGCGATCCGCGGCCCGCCGTCCAGGACCCCGACCGGCTCGCCGCCGAGGCTGAACCGGTACAGCCGGAACTCCGGCGCCGTCGAGTCGTACACCGCCACGGCCGGGGAACCCGGCAGCGCCCGGGGCCGCAGCACCGGAACGTCGACCGTCGGGTCGACGACGCGGAGCAGCTCG
Source organism: Streptomyces sp. NPDC028314 (assembly GCF_055565795.1). Taxonomy (NCBI): domain Bacteria; kingdom Bacillati; phylum Actinomycetota; class Actinomycetes; order Kitasatosporales; family Streptomycetaceae; genus Streptomyces; species Streptomyces sp. NPDC028314. Next base: position 183,194 of record NZ_JBVHTP010000008.1, on the reverse strand, counting down.
GGAATGTTCATGTGCTTCGGGGTCAGACCGGCGCGCAGCACGTTGTCCGAGTTGGCCAGCAGCTCAACGCCGACACCCTTGATGTAGGCGTGCAGCCCCCCGGCGGGCATGAAGAGCGCCTCGCCCGGATCCACCGTCAGGTGCCGGAACAGCAGCGACGCGAGCAGCCCGATGTCCCCCGGGTGATCGACGGCCATCCGTACGACCGCGTCGTAGGCGGCCGCGTGCGCACCGCCCGCCCCGGCAAGCCGGGCGCAGGCCGACACGACCGCTTCGAGCAGGGCGGCCCGCTCCGGTCCGGGCCAGGTCAGCACCAGCCGCAACGCCTCCGTCAGGCGCTCCGGTCCGCCACCGCCGCGCAGCGCCCCGCTCACCGGCCGCAGCTGTGCCAGCCCGAGCCCGTCGAGCACGTCAGCGGCCTCGCCGACGTCCCGGAACCCGGCCAGCACCTCGAACGGGGTCAGCGCGCACAGGATCTCCGGCTTCGGCCAGTCGTCCACGTAGGTCCGCGCACCCCCCTGCCCCTGTTCCGCGGCGAACCCGGCCTCGGCCTGCGCCCGGTCGGGATGCACCTGTATCGACAGCGCGGTCTCGGCGGCGAGGATCTTCAGCAGGAACGGCAGCCGCCCCCCGAAGCGCTCCTGGCACTCCGCCCCGAGCTCCAGCCCGGGATCCGCGGCCACGACGGCATCGAGCGTCGTCTCCCGTCCGTCCCGGACGACCCCGGACGGGGCCGACGGATGGGCCCCCATCCACAACTCGGCCTCCGGCCCCGCGGACGGGGCCGGACGCCCTTGGATGCCGGCGATGACGTGCCTGGAGCCCCAGGCGTACGGCTGGATGACAGGTCGAAGAAGATCCATCCGGACAACGTACTGCGAGGGGAACGCCGGTACGAGGGGTGCCCGCCGCGGCTTCGGGCCGGCAGGGCCCCGCGGAGCGCCGCCAGGAGAGGGGCGCGGCCAAGAGGGCGCGGTGCGAGGCTCGTTGAGGACGGGTCGGGGGCGCCGGGGGTGCTGCCCGCGCAGGCCCTGGACCACGGGACGGGGTACCTGGTCGCCGCCGGGGTGCAGCGGGCGCTGGCCGACGGGGGCGGGCGGGCGCTGCGGTACTCCCTGGCCGGGACGGCCTCGTGGCTGGTGCGGGGGGTTCCGGCGGCGGGCCCGCGGGCGGCGGGGTACGCCCCGGAGCCGTGGCTGCGGGTGGCGGACTCGGGCTACGGGAAGTTGCGCCACGCGGCCTCCCCGCTGCCGTTCGGCTCGTGGGGGCGGGGGCCGTCCCGCTGGGGGACCGACCGGCCGGCCTGGCTCGCGGCGTAGGGGCCGCCGCGGGGGCCCTGCCCGGGCTCCCGGCCGCGCTGCG
>NZ_JBVHTP010000008.1:0-181734 GCF_055565795.1 Streptomyces sp. NPDC028314 | reverse complement strand
CGAGCCCCGCGCTGCGAGCCCCGCGCTGCGAGCCCCGCGCTGCGAGCCCCGCGCTGCGAGCCCCGCGCTGCGAGCCCCGCGCTGCGAGCCCCGCGCTGCGAGCCCCGCGCTGCGAGCCCCGCGCTGCGAGCCCCGCGCTGCGAGGCCCGTGCCGCCGCAGGCCCCGCCCCGCTGCGGAGGGCGCGGCAGGTGCGTCAGGGGGTCAGCGGCTTCGCCATGCAGATGCTGGACGTGGTGAAGCGGTAGTGGCCGAACTTCGAGGTCACCTCGTAGCCCTCGGAGCGGTAGAGGGCCACCGCCTCCGGCTGCTGGTTGCCGGTCTCCAGGGCCATGCGTATCCGGCCCGCCGCGCGTGCGTCGGCCTCCAGCTCCGCCAGGATGCGGCGGGCCAGGCCGAGGCCGCGGGCCTGCGGGACCACGTACATGCGCTTCAGCTCGGCGTCGCCGTCCGAGTAGCCCTCTTCGTTCTCGTCCTGCCTGCGCCAGCCGCCACTGGCCACCGGGGCGCCCGTGGCGTCGTACGCGAGCAGGTACAGGCCGTTCGGCGGGGTGAACATCGCCGGGTCGAGGGGTGTGACATCGCCCTCGCCCTCGTACCGCACCTGGTACTCGAGCTGGACTTCGTCGTTGAGCTTGACCGCGTCGGGGTGGTCGTACGGCACGGCGAGGAGGTGTATCCCGTGAGACATCCGAACATCGTACGGAACGGTCCCGCTATGGTGCTGGGATGCTCACCGTGACCTCCGTGAATGTGAATGGGATCCGCGCCGCCGCCAAGAAGGGCTTCACCCCGTGGCTCGCCGGGTCGGACGCCGATGTCGTCTGCCTGCAGGAGGTGCGCGCCGAGGAGGGCCAGATTCCGGCCGAGGTCCGGGAGCCCGAGGGCTGGCACACCGTCTTCGCGCCGGCCGCCGCCAAGGGCCGGGCCGGGGTCGCGCTCTACACGCGCAGGGCGCCGGAGCGGGTGCGGGTCGGGTTCGGGAGCGACGAGTTCGACGCCGCGGGAAGGTACCTGGAGGTCGATCTGCCCGGCGTGACCGTGGCGAGCCTCTACCTGCCCTCCGGCGAGGCCGGGACCGAGAAGCAGGACGAGAAGTACCGCTTCATGGCGGAGTTCATGGACTACCTCGCCGAGCTGAAGGTGCGCGCCGCCGCCGACGGGCGCGAGGTCGTGGTCTGCGGTGACTGGAACATCTGCCACCGGGAAGCCGACCTCAAGAACTGGAAGACCAACCGGAAGAACGCCGGCTTCCTGCCCGAGGAGCGCGAGTGGCTCGGGGAGGTGTACGGGACGGCCGGGTACGTCGACGTGGTGCGCGCCCTGCACCCCGACACCGAGGGGCCGTACTCCTGGTGGTCCTACCGGGGCAGGGCCTTCGACAACGACGCCGGCTGGCGGATCGACCTCCAGGTCGCCACCCCGGGGCTCGCCGCCAAGGCCGTGAAGGCCTTCGTGGAGCGCGCCGAGACGCACCCCGAGCGCTGGTCCGACCACGCCCCCGTGACCGTGGTCTACGAGCTCGGGGTCTGAGGCCGCGGCTCCCGCTGCTGGAGCAGGCGGTCCATCGCCATCGTCAGCTCGGCCTCGACCACGCTCTTCGCCAGCGGGCGCAGGCGGTGCAGGGCGTCCTCCGCGATGTGCGCGGATATGAGCTCCGAGAACAGGGCCGCCATGGCGTCCGCGTGCTCGCGGACCCGGCGGCCCGTCTCCAGGACCGCGGCCAGCGGCACGCCCTCGCGGACCAGGGCCGAGGAGACGTCCAGCAGGCGGCGGCTGACGTGCACGATCTCGTCGCCGTCGGTGGCGAGGTAGCCGAGTTCCAGGGAGGCCGCCAGGTTCTCCGGGGTGACCTCGCCCTCGAAGTAGTCGGCCAGCGCTTCGGGCGTCAGCCGGACCGGGGTCTCCTCCGACCAGCCGATGCCGAGCAGCTCCCCGAGCTGGCCGACGTCGCGCCCGCTCTCGAAGGCGGCGGTGAGCTCCGCGATGCCGCCCAGGGTGTGGCCGCGTTCCAGCAGGCCGGCGATGGTGCGCAGCCGGGCGAGGTGGTGGTCGTCGTACCAGGCGATCCGGCCCTCGCGGCGGGGAGGCGGGAGAAGTTTGCGCTCGCGGTAGAAGCGCAGGGTGCGCACCGGGATGCCGGCCGCCTCGGCCAGTTCCTCCGTGCGGTATTCGCGGACGGCAGTCGGCACGGCCGGCGTCCTCGCTTCCGTCTCGTTCTCGGGCACGTGCGAAGCCTATGGGGTGTCCCGAGGGGGTGTCCTGCCGATCCGGCCGGGGCCCGACCGGCAGACCCGCAGGGCCGTACCCGCAGTAACTTTCCCGGCGCGACCCCTACCCATGGGTACGGAGCTGCTCTACTCTCCCGATTGTGCCAGTGATTGCTGGCAGTGTTGCGCGGTGGGTTATGACTGGGCTGGGCTGGGACTGCGGAAGCGGAAGGCGGCGGGCATGGGCGGCACGGATGACGGGATGGACGTGCGCGAGCACGTACGGGTGGCGGTGATCGGGTCCGGATTCGGCGGGCTCGGAGCGGCCGTCCGGCTGCGCCGCGAGGGGATCACGGACTTCGTCGTACTGGAGCGCGCCGGTTCCGTCGGCGGCACCTGGCGCGACAACAGCTACCCGGGGTGCGCCTGCGACGTCCCCTCACACCTGTACTCGTTCTCCTTCGCGCCCAATCCGGACTGGCCCCGGAGCTTCTCGGGCCAGCCGCACATCCGGGCGTACCTGGAGCACGTCGCCGACACCTTCGGGCTGCGCCCGCACATCCGGCTGAACTCCGAGGTCCGGCTGATGCGCTGGGACGCCGCCGAGCTGAGGTGGGAGATCGAGACCTCCGCCGGGACGCTCACCGCCGACGTGGTGGTGTCGGCGACCGGGCCGCTGTCCGACCCGAAGATGCCGGAGATCCCCGGGCTGGCCGGGTTCCCGGGCAAGGTCTTCCACTCCGCCCGCTGGGACCACGACTACGACCTGCGCGGCAAGCGCGTCGCCATGATCGGGACCGGCGCCTCGGCCATCCAGATCGTCCCCGCCATCGCCCCGGACGTGGAGCGGCTCACGCTGTTCCAGCGGACCCCGCCGTGGGTGATGCCGCGCGTCGACCGGCCCATCAGCACCGCCGAGCGCTGGCTGCACCGGCAGCTGCCCTTCACCCAGGCCGCCCGGCGCGGGCTGACGTGGGGGATCCGGGAGCTCCAGGTCGGCGCGTTCACCAAGCGGCCGAACCAGCTCGGGCTCGTCGAGGCCCTGGCCAAGGCCAACATGGCGCGCTCGATCAAGGACCCGGCGCTGCGGGCCAGGCTGACGCCCTCGTACCGCATCGGCTGCAAGCGGATCCTGCTGTCCAGCGACTACTACCCCGCGCTCGCCCGGCCGAACGTGGACCTGGTCGCCTCCGGGCTGAAGGAGATCCGGGGCTCGGTGCTGGTGGCCGCGGACGGGACCGAGACCGAGGTCGACGCGATCGTCTTCGGCACCGGGTTCCACGTCACGGACATGCCGATCGCGGACCGGGTGGTGGGCGTGGAGGGCCGGACGCTCGCGGACGCCTGGAAGGACGGGATGAAGTCGCTGCGCGGCGCGACGGCGGCGGGCTTCCCCAACTGGATGACGATCATCGGGCCGAACACGGGACTCGGCAACAGCTCGATGATCCTGATGATCGAGTCGGCGCTGAACTACATGGTCGACTACCTGCGCCAGCTCGACACCCTGGGAGGCCGGACCGCCCTGGCGGCCAGACCGTCCGCCGTGAACGCCTGGAACCGGCACGTCCAGTCGCGGATGGCGCGCACCGTCTGGAACACCGGCGGCTGCACCAGCTGGTACCTGGACGCCAACGGGCTCAACACCACCGTCTGGCCGGGCACCACGGGCGAGTTCCGCCGCGAGACCCGGACCGTGGACCTCGCCGAGTACGAGGTCGTCCGGTTCAAGCAGCCGGTACGCGAGAGCGCGCGGCCGGCGTCGCACCAGGCCCCGGCCGCCCGCGCGGCCAAGGCCGGGACCGCCGAGACCGAGGCCGCCAAGGCCGAGGAGAGCGCCGTATGAGCCGCCCGGCCCACGTCACTTCGGGCCCGTACGCGCCGCCGGCCGCCCGCCGGGAGCTCACCGCCGTCTCCGCCGACGGGGCCCGCCTGCACGTGGAGGTGCACGGCGACGAGGCGGCCCCGCCCGTGGTGCTGGCCCACGGCTGGACCTGCTCCACCGCCTTCTGGGCCGCCCAGATACGGGACCTGGCCACGGACCACCGGGTCATCGCCTACGACCAGCGCGGCCACGGCCGCAGCCCCGCCGGGCGCTGGTACAGCACCGCCGCCCTCGCCGAAGACCTGGCGGCCGTACTGAAGGCCACCCTCGCCCCCGGCGAACGGGCGGTCGTCGCCGGGCACTCCATGGGCGGCATGACGATCATGGCCGCCGCCGGGCGGCCCGAGTTCACCGAGCACGCCGCCGCCGTCCTGCTGTGCAGCACCGGCAGCTCGCGGCTGGTCGCGGAGGCGCTGGTGCTGCCGGTGCGGGCCGGGCGGGCGCGGACCCGCATCACCAGGGCGGTCCTCGGATCCCGGGCCCCGCTCGGGCCCGTCACACCCCTCGCCGCCAAGGTGCTCAAGTACGCCACCATGGGCCCCGGCACCGCCCCCGACCGGGTCGAGGCCTGCGCCCGCATCGTGCACGGCTGCCCCACCGGGGTGCGGTACGCCTGGTCGCAGGTGCTGGCCGGGCTGGACCTGGAGGCGAACCTGGCCGGGCTGACCGTGCCCACCGCCGTCATCGGCGGCACGCACGACCGCCTGACGCCGGTCCCGCACGCCCGGCGGCTCGCCGCCGCGCTGCCGAACTGCGTGGGGCTCACCGAACTGACCGGCATGGGGCACATGACCCCCATCGAGGCCCCCGAGGCCGTCACGAACGCCGTGCGCGAGCTCACCGCCCTGCACCTGGGCAGGCACGGCACTGATCGACACGACACCGCAACCCCCGCGAAGGAGAAGACGCCGTGAGTGCTCGCAGGAGTCTGGAAGGCCAGGTCGCAGTCGTCACCGGCGCCGCCCGCGGAGTGGGGGAGCTGCTCGCCCGCAAGCTCTCCGCACGCGGGGCGAAGGTGGCGCTGGTGGGCCTGGAGCCCGACGCCCTCAAGGAGGTCTCCGAGCGGCTGCACACCGACAGCGACCACTGGTACGCCGACGTCACCGACCACGAGGCGATGGCCCGGGTCGCGCAGGAGGTCAAGCAGCGGTTCGGCAAGGTGGACATCGTCGTCGCCAACGCGGGCGTCGCGTCCGGCGGCCCGTTCGCCGACTCGGACCCCGACGCCTGGCGCCGGGTGATCGAGGTCAACCTGATCGGCGGGGCCGTCACCGCCCGCGCCTTCCTGCCCGTACTGATGGAGAGCCGCGGCTACTTCCTCCAGATCGCCTCGCTCGCCGCGATCACCCCGGCGCCGATGATGACGGCGTACTGCGCCTCGAAGTCCGGGGTCGAGGCCTTCGCCCACTGCCTGCGCGCCGAGGTCGGCTACAAGGGGGTCAAGGTCGGCGTCGGCTACCTCTCCTGGACCGACACCGACATGGTGCGCGGCGCCGACCGGGACGAGGTCATGCGGGAGCTGCGCCGGCGGCTGCCGTGGCCGTCGAACCGCACGTACCCGCTGGGTCCGGCCGTCGACCGGATCGTGGCGGGCATCGAGCGGCGCTCGCCGCACGTGTACGCGCAGTGGTGGCTGCGGGGGATGCAGGGCGTACGGGGATACCTGCCGGGGATCATCTCGGCCGTCGGGCAGCGCGAGATGGCGCGGTTCGAACCCCGGCTCGGCAGCGTCTCCAAGGGACTCGTCGGGGCGGGCGGGGCCGCCGACGAGCAGGAGCGCAGCACCTCCCGCTGACCGGACCCGCACCGGACCCCGGGCGGAAAACGGTCCGAAATGCACACTTAACGGCCGCATGGAACTCTGGTCGCATGGCGATCAGGGAGCAGTTCCAGGACAAGGCGAGGGAACTCGCGCGCAGGGCCGAGAAGGCCGCGGAGGAGAGGGGCGAGGCCGAGGAGGCGCCGACCCGCCAGGTGCCGCCGATGACGCGGGACCGGGCCGAGCGGGTCCGTGACCGCTTCGACCAGAACTTCGAGGAGTAGGGCCGGCTGACGACACGACAGTCCGCACCCCGAGCGGCACGAGGGGCGGGATCCGCCACCGCGGATCCCGCCCCTGCGTCGTGCGCTTCGTGCCAGGCGCGGCGCCCCTACGGCCTCGGCGGCAGCTTCGGGCGACGCAGGTCCGGTACGTGCGCGTAGCCGGGCGGCACCGCGGCCGGGTCCTGCTCCAGCAGCTCCAGCGCCAGGTGCACGGCGTCGTCGAGCTGCGCGTGCCGGCCCTCCGCCCAGTCGAGCGGGGTGCGCAGGATCTCCAGGTCGGGCTCGACGCCGTTGTTCTCCACCGACCAGCCGTACTCGGGGAACCACGCCGCGTTCATCGGCACCGTGATCACCGTGCCGTCGCCCAGGGTGTGCCGGCCGGTCATCCCGACCACTCCGCCCCAGGTGCGCTGGCCGACCACCGGGCCCAGGCCCAGCAGTTTGAACGCCGCCGTGATCATGTCCCCGTCGGAGGAGGTCGCCTCGTCGGCCAGCGCCACGATCGGGCCGCGGGGCGCGTTGGAGGCGTACGAGACGGGCTGCGCGTTGCGCGTCAGGTCCCAGCCGATGATCGAGCGGGTCAGCTTCTCCACCACCAGCTCGCTGATGTGGCCGCCCGCGTTGCCGCGTACGTCCACGATCAGCGCGGGCCGGGACATCTCCATCCGCAGGTCCCGGTTGAACTGGGCCCACCCGGAGCCGCCCATGTCGGGGATGTGGAGGTAGCCGCACCGGCCGCCGCTGATCTCCCGGACCACCCCGCGCCGCTTGGCCACCCAGTCCTGGTAGCGCAGCGGCCGCTCGTCGATCAGCGGCACGATGGCGACCCGGCGGGCCCGGCCCTCGCCCTCGGCGGGTTCGAAGGTCAGCTCGACCGTGGTGCCGCCCGCCGCCGACAGCAGCGGATAGGGCCCGGCCACCGGGTCCACCGGGCGGCCGTCGATGTGCGTGAGCACCGCGCCCTCGCGGATGCCGGTCCCGGCGAGCGGGGAGCGGGCCTTGGAGTCCGAGGACTCGCCGGGCAGGATCCGCTTGACGATCCAGGAGCCGTCCCGGCACACGAGGTTGGCGCCGAGCAGGCCGATGGCCCGCTGGTAGTGCGGCGGGCCCTCGTTGCGGCGCGCGGGCGACACGTACGCGTGCGAGGTGCCGAGCTCGCCGAGGACCTCGCGCAGCAGATCGGCGAACTCGTCGGGGGAGGAGACCCGTTCGACCAGGGAACGGTACTGCCGCAGCACCCCGTCCCAGTCGATGCCGCACATGTCGGGTTCCCAGAAGTACGCGCGGATGAGCCGGCCGGCCTCCTCGTACGCCTGGCGCCACTCGGCGGCGGGGTCCACCTCGTGCAGGATGCGCCGCAGGTCCAGGTAGACGGTGGAGTCGCCGTCGCCGGACTCCGTCGACGGGACCGCGCGCAGGTCGCCGTCGTCGTTGATCACGAGCCGGGTGCCGTCGCCGCTGACCGCGAACCAGTCCAGTCCGGAGGCGAGTTCGCTCTTGCGGGCCTTGGTGATGTCGAAGTGCTCCAGCGTCGGCTTGCCGCTGGTGTCGGCGGGGTTGGCGAAGGTCTCCCCGAGCGCGCCCGAGATCGGCCAGCGCAGCCACACCAGCCCGCCGCCGCTCACCGGGTACAGGGCGGAGTACTTCGACGCCGTCACCGGGAAGGGGGTGACCCGGCTCTCCAGCCCCTCCACCTCGACGATCACCGAGCCGTCGCCCTCGCCGGACTCGCTCTCCACCGGGTCGAGCCCGCCCGCCGCGGGGCGCCCGTCGGGGGAGAAGGCGAAGGGCGAGGGCGTCGCGGAGGACAGCGGCACCAGGTACGGGCGGCAGCCCAGCGGGAAGGACAGGTCGCCGGTGTGCACGTCGTACACCGGGTCGAAACCGCGCCAGGAGAGGAAGGCGAGGTAGCGGCCGTCCCGGGTGAAGACCGGGTTCTCGTCGTCGAAGCGGCCGTTGGTGACGTCCACGACGGTGCGCGCGCCGGGCCCCGAGATCCGGGCCATCTTGATCTGGCGCAGCGAGCGCCCGATGCCCGGGTGCGACCAGGTCAGCCAGCAGCCGTCGGGGGAGAACGCCAGGTCGGTGACGGGCCCGTTGATGGAGCGGATGAGCTCGGTGACCTCGCCGTCGGACTCCTCGGTGGCGTCGATGAGCAGCAGCCGGCCGTCGTTGGAGGCGATGGCCAGCCGCTCGCCGTCGGGGTCGGAGAGCAGTTCCAGTACGCGGCCCAGCCGGCCCGAGGCCAGCCGGCGCGGTTCGCGGTCGCCGGAGGCCCGGGGCAGGTAGGCGATCTCGATCGCGTCCTCGCCCTCCGCGTCCGTCACGTACGCGACCTGCCCGCCGCTGCCGAGCATCTCGGGCAGCCGGACCCGCACCCCCGGGGTGTCGGCGATGGTGCGGGCCGGGCCGTCGCGGTGGGTGAGCCAGTACAGGCTGCCGCGCACGACGACGGCGCTGGCCCGGCCGGTGGCGTCGACGGAGAGGGAGTCGACGTGGCTGGCGGCCGGCACCTGGTACGTACGGCGGCCCGTGCGCGGGCCGCCGAGGCGGACGTCCAGCTTGCGCGGGACGGCGTCGGGGGAGAGCGAGTCGACGAGCCACAGGTCGCCCGCGCACTGGTAGACGACCCGCGAGCCGTCGCTGGAGGCGTGCCGGGCGTAGAACTCCTCGTGGTCGGTATGCCGGCGCAGGTCGCCGCCGTCGGGCAGGCAGGAGTAGAGGTTGCCGATGCCCTCGTGGTCGGAGAGGAAGGCGATCCGGCCGTCCACGAACATCGGGGAGTCGAGGTGGCCCTCGACGTCCTCCAGCAGCCGCTTCCCGTGGAGCCAGAGCCGTCCGGTGGCGCCGCCGCGGTAGCGCTTCCAGGCGGCGGGCTCGTGCGGGGGCTTGCCGGTCAGCAGCAGGGTGCGGCGCTCGCCGTTCGGTTCCTCGTGCACGGCGATGTGGGACACCGGGCCCCAGGGGAGCTTGCCGCCGGGGCTGCCGTCGGTGGGCAGGCTGTAGGCCCAGGAGTAATAGGAGAAGGGCTGGGCGTGGGAGGAGACGGCCAGGATGTCGCTGCGGCCGTCCTTGTCGGGCGGGGTCCAGCCGCAGACCCGGGTGTCGGTGGAGCCCCAGTAGCTGAGCCGGCGCACGGGGCCGCCGTCCACCGGGGCCAGGTGGATCTCGGGGTCGAGGCTGCGCCAGTTGGTGTACGCGATGTGGCTGCCGTCGGGGGAGAACCGGGGGTGCCCGACCCGGGTCCGGTCGACGGTGATCCGCCAGGCCCGGCCCGCCGGGTCTCCGGGCGGAACCAGGGGGGCCACCCAGAGGTCGTCCTCGGTGGCGAAACACAGCAGGTCGTCGTGGAGATGCGGGAACCGGAGGTACGCGACGTCGTGACTCACCCCCCAATGCTTTCCGTGCGGGGGAGCCCTGGCAACTCGTACAGGTGATCCATGCCACTCGCCCGAGCGAAACGGAACGGTTTCGTTTCGCTAGCGAGGGCGGTATCGTCTGTGGAGTACGAAACGGTTTCGTTCGGAGGTGGTCGTGATGAAGGGAAGCTGCCGGGTGACCGACGCGATGTCGGCTCGGCGCAGCCGGATCACCCCCGAGCGGGAAGCCGAACTCCACGGGGCGGTCCTCGACCTCCTGCGCGAGGTCGGCTACGAGGCGCTGACCATGGACGCGGTCGCCGCCCGGACCAAGTCCAGCAAGGCCACCCTCTACCGCCAGTGGGGGAGCAAGCCCGAGCTGGTCGCCAGAGCCCTGCGGTGCACCCAGCCGGTCTCCCTCCGGGAGATCGACACGGGCAGCCTGCGGGGGGACTTCGCGCTCATGGTGGAGCACTCCGACGACGCGCAGATGGCCAAGGACACCGCGCTGATGCGGGGTCTGGCCCATGCCGTCCACGAGAGCCCGGAGCTCCACAAGGCGCTGCGGGACCTGCTGGTCGACCCCGAGATCAACGGCCTCCAGGTGATGTTGCGGCGCGCGGTGGACCGGGGCGAGATCGCCCCGGACTGTCCGGCGCTGGACTTCGTACCGCACATGCTCATCGGGGCGTTCATCGCGCTCCCGCTCATCGAGGACCGCTCGGTCGACCGGGCCTTCCTCGGGCAGTTCATCGACGCCGTGGTCTTCCCCGCCCTCGGCGTCTGAATCTCCCGTCCCCGTACGACGCACCACCGCTTTGCTGCTCCTGACACGCCGCTCTCGTCGTCGGGCCGGCTCTTCATGCCCTGTCCCATCCCACGACCCGAACGGGAGAACCACCGACGTGGCCACCTTCCTCTACCGACTCGGCAGAGGCGCCTTCCGGCGCCGCCGCTGGGTCGCCCTCGTCTGGGTGGCGCTGCTGTTCGCCGCCGGCTTCGGCGCGGCATCGGCGTCCGCACCCACCTCAGGCTCGTTCTCGATACCCGGCACGGAGGCCCAGAAGGCCTTCGACCTGCTGGAACAGCGTTTCCCGGGGATGGCCGCCGATGGCGCGACCGCCCGTATCGTCATCAAGGCGCCGGCCGGCGCCAAGGTCACCGACCCGGGCACCAAGACCGAGGTCGAGAAGATCATCTCCGGCCTCAAGAGCGGTCCGGGCGCGGAGCAGATCGCCTCCGTCGACGACCCGTACGAGAAGCAGGCCGTCAGCCAGGACGGTTCCACCGCCTACGTCAGCGTCAAGTACGACGTCAGCGGCATGGAGCTGAAGGACCCGACCCGGGAAGCCCTGAAGGACTCGGGCAAGGCCGCCCAGGACGCCGGGCTCACCGTCGAGATCGGCGGTGACGCGCTGATGGCGGCGCCCGAGACGGGCTCCGGCGAGATCATCGGCATCCTCATCGCCGCGATCGTCCTGGTCATCACCTTCGGCTCGCTGATCGCGGCCGGCCTGCCGCTGCTGACCGCGCTGATCGGCGTGGGCATCGGCGTCTCCTCCATCACCGCGCTCGCCAACGTGCTGGACCTCGGCTCGACCACCTCCACGCTCGCGATGATGATCGGCCTCGCGGTCGGCATCGACTACGCCCTCTTCATCGTCTCCCGCTACCGCGCGGAGCTCGCCGAGGGCCGGGAACGCGACGAGGCCGCGGGCCGGGCCGCCGGAACCGCCGGCTCCGCCGTCGTCTTCGCCGGTCTGACCGTGGTCATCGCCCTGGTGGGCCTGGCCGTCGTCAACATCCCGATGCTGACCAAGATGGGCGTCGCGGCCGCCGGCACGGTGGTCATCGCGGTCCTCGTGGCCCTCACCCTGGTCCCGGCCATCCTCGGCTTCGCGGGCAAGAAGGTCCTGCCGGCCGGTACGAAGAGCAAGTTGTTCGGCAAGGGCAAGCCAGCCGGTTCCAAGCCCAAGGCCAACGGCGGCACCCGCTGGGCCCGCTTCGTCCTGCGCCGCCCGGTCGTGGTGCTGCTGGCCGGTGTCATCGGCCTCGGCGCGATCGCCATCCCGGCGAGCAAGCTGGAGATGGGCCTGCCGGACGACGGCGCGAAGCCCACCTCCACCAGCCAGCGCAAGGCGTACGACCTGCTGTCCGAGGGCTTCGGCCCCGGCTTCAACGGCCCGCTGATGGTGGTCGTCGACGGGGACAAGGCGCTCGCCGACTCCACGGCCGAGCGGATCAAGGGCCTGGACGGTGTCGTCGCCGTCACCCCGCCCATGCCGAACAAGGACGGCAACGCGGCGATCATCAACGTGATCCCGAAGGACCGCCCGTCCTCCATCGAGACCGAGAACCTGGTCCACACGATCCGCGACGGCAGCGGGGACGACGTGCTCGTCACCGGCGCCACCGCGATGAACATCGACTTCTCGCAGAAGATGAACGACGCGCTGCTGCCCTACCTGGCGCTCGTGGTCGGCCTCGCCTTCCTGCTCCTGATGCTCGTCTTCCGCTCGGTCCTGGTCCCGCTCAAGGCGGCCCTCGGCTTCCTGCTGTCGGTCGTCGCGGCCCTCGGCGCGGTCGTCGCGGTCTTCCAGTGGGGCTGGCTCGGCTCGCTCTTCGGGGTGGAGCAGACCGGTCCGATCATGTCGATGATGCCGATCTTCATGGTCGGCGTGGTCTTCGGCCTGGCCATGGACTACGAGGTCTTCCTGGTCACCCGCATGCGGGAGGCGTACGTCCACGGCGAGCGCCCGGGCCAGGCCGTGGTGACCGGCTTCCAGTACAGCGCGCGGGTGGTCGTGGCCGCCGCCGTCATCATGATCGCCGTCTTCTCCGGCTTCCTCGGGGCCAGCGACGCGATGGTCAAGATGATCGGCTTCGGCCTGGCCGTGGCCGTCCTCTTCGACGCCTTCGTGGTCCGCATGGCCATCGTCCCGGCGGTGCTCGCGCTGCTCGGCCACAAGGCCTGGTGGCTGCCGAAGTGGCTCGACAGGCTCCTGCCCAACGTGGACGTGGAGGGCGAGAGCCTGCGCAAGCACCTGGGCGCGACGGGCGGCTCCGCGGACGGCGGTCCGGACAAGGACCGCGAGCTGGTCAACGCCTGACCCGCACGCCTGACCCGCGCGTCTTCCCGTAAGAAAGCCGGCCCCGCACCTGATCACCAGGTGCGGGGCCGGCTTTTCGTCCGGCCGGGCGCGCCCTAACGGGTGACGGACGCGCCGGTCGCGGCGTACGTACGGCGCAGGAAGCGGCGGAGCGCCGAGAGGTCGAACTGGACCACGGCGACACCCTCGGGGGAGTGGAACTCGACGACCGCCTGCACGCGGCCGCAGGGCCAGATGCGTACGTCGCCGGTTCCGGTCGGCGCCAGCAGGCCGGCCTCGAGGAGGGCGCGGGGGAACACCCACTCGTTGTCCGTGCCCTCGGGGGAGAGGTCGGCCGGGAAGACGATCCGTACGGCCAGCGGCTCGTCGGGGGTGAAGCGCAGCATGACCGGAATGGCCCGGTAGAGGGGGTCGTCGGTGATCACGCGGGCGCGTACGCGCTCCTCGACGGCGGCGGTCACGGCGGTCGCGGTGGGATTCTCGGCGGCGGCTGACATCGACAAGACTCCTATAAATCGGAACATATGCGTCCGTATTGCCCCCAGCCTCGCACATTCCCACGAATCCGCGCGCCGCTATTTGTGACGTGGACGCTCTTGCCAACGGTTTGCAACTGGGCACTATTCTTGAACGGTTAAAGATTTTGACGGCTCAACCCGATCCACCCCAGAGCCTTACCGCAGGAAGCGGAGCAGACACATGCATGTGCCCGACGGCTTCATCGACGCCCCCGTCTCCATAGCCGCAGGCGTCGCAGCGGCGGGCGCGGTGGCGGTCAGCCTCCGCGGCGCCCGTCGTGAACTCGACGAGCGGACCGCGCCGCTCGCCGGTCTCGTCGCCGCCTTCATCTTCGCCGTGCAGATGCTGAACTTCCCCGTCGCCGCCGGTACCAGCGGCCACCTGCTGGGAGGGGCCCTCGCCGCGATCCTGGTGGGCCCCTACACGGGCGTGCTCTGCGTCTCCGTGGTGCTGCTCATGCAGGGCATCCTCTTCGCCGACGGCGGCCTGACCGCCCTCGGCGTGAACGTCACCGTCATGGGCGTCGTCACCGTCGTCACCGCGTACGCGATCTTCCGCGGCCTGCTCAAGCTGCTGCCGGCGGGCCGCGGCCCGGTCACCGGCGCCGCCTTCACCGCGGCCCTGGTCTCGGTGCCCGCCGCGGCCACCGCCTTCACCGCGATCTACGCCATCGGGGGGACGACCGACATCGCGGTGCCCAAGGTGTTCACCGCCATGGTCGGCGTGCACGTCCTCATCGGGATCGGCGAGGCCCTGATCACGGCCGCGACGGTGGGCGCCGTGCTCGCTGTACGGCCCGACCTGGTGCACGGGGCGCGCGGGCTGAGCGCCCCGCTGAAGCTGCGCGTCGACGGTGAACTGGTCGACGCCCCGGCCGCCGCCCCGGCGCCCGCGGCCGCCCGCTCCACCAAGCCCGTGTGGATCACCGGCCTGGTCACCGCCCTGGTACTGGCCGGGTTCGTCTCGTACTACGCCTCCGCCAGCCCCGACGGACTGGAGAAGGTCGCCGCCGACAAGGGCATCGACGCGAAGGTGGAGGAGCACGCCGCCGCCGACTCCCCGCTCGCCGACTACAGCGTCAAGGACGTCGGCGACCCCCGCCTGTCCGGCGGCCTCGCCGGTGTCATCGGCGTCGGGGTGACCGTCGTCGTCGGCACCGGGATCTTCTGGGCGGTGCGCCGCCGGCGCGCCGAGGACCTGACCGCCACCTCCACGTCCGTGCCCACCGCCTGACATGGGCGCCGGGCACACCCACAAGCTCTACCGGCACGGGCACTCGCCGGTCCACGCGCTGCCGCCGCACTGCAAGCTCGCCGCGGCCTTCGCGTTCGTACTGGTCGTCGTGTCCACACCGCGGGAGGCGGTGTGGGCCTTCGGCCTGTACGCCGTCCTGCTCGCGGGGGTCACGGCCGCCGCCCGGATTCCGGCCGGGCTGCTGCTGAGGCGGCTGGTGATCGAGGTGCCGTTCGTGGCCTTCGCCGTCCTCATGCCGTTCGTGGCGGAGGGCCCCCGGACCGAGGTGCTCGGCATGTCGCTGAGCGTCTCCGGCCTGTGGGGTGCCTGGAACGTGCTCGCCAAGGGCACCCTCGGGGTGGCCGCCTCCGTCCTGCTCGCCTCGACGACCGAGCTGCGGGAACTGCTGCTGGGACTCCAGCGGCTGAAGCTGCCGCCGCTGCTGGTGCAGATCGCCTCCTTCATGATCCGGTACGGCGACGTGATCACCGGTGAGCTGCGCCGGATGTCGATCGCCCGGCGCTCGCGCGGCTTCGAAGCGCGCGGGATCCGGCACTGGGGGGTGCTGGCCAAGACGGCCGGCGCGCTCTTCATCCGCTCCTACGAGCGCGGCGAGCGGGTCTACCTCGCGATGGTCAGCCGCGGCTACACCGGCTCCATGCCGGTGATCGACGACATCGCGGCCACGCGCGCCCAGTGGGCGTACGCGGCCGTGCTCCCGGTGACGGCGCTCGCCGTGTGCCTGATGGGATGGACGCTGTGACCGCTACTCCCCCTCCCCCTCCCTCGCTGGACGTGTCCGGCCTCGCGTACGCCTATCCGGACGGGCACCAGGCCCTCTTCGGGGTGAACCTGACCGTCGGGCACGGCGAACGGGTCGCCCTGCTCGGCCCCAACGGAGCCGGCAAGACCACCCTCGTGCTGCACCTCAACGGCATCCTCGGCGGCGGGGTCGGCACCGTGGCGGTGGCCGGGCTGCCCGTGGAGAAGCGGAACTTCGCCGAGATCCGGCGCCGGGTCGGGATCGTCTTCCAGGACCCCGACGACCAGCTGTTCATGCCGACCGTCCGGGAGGACGTGGCCTTCGGCCCGGCGGCCGCCGGAATGCGCGGCGCGGAGCTGGAGGAGCGGGTCCGGGAGGCGCTGGAGCAGGTCGGCATGGCCGCCTTCGCGGACCGGCCGCCGCACCACCTGTCCTTCGGGCAGCGCCGCCGGGTGGCGGTGGCGACCGTACTCGCGATGCGGCCGGAGATCCTCGTCCTGGACGAGCCCTCCTCCAACCTGGACCCGGCCTCGCGGCGCGAGCTGGCGGACATCCTGCGCTCGCTGGACGTGACGGTGCTGATGGTCACCCACGACCTGCCGTACGCGCTGGAGCTGTGTCCGCGCGCCGTGGTCCTCAGCGAGGGGGTCATCGTGGCCGACGGCCGCACCCGCGACCTCTTGTGCGACGAGGAGCTGATGGGCGCGCACCGCCTGGAGCTCCCCTTCGGCTTCGACCCGCGCACCCCCTCCCTGCGGCAGCCCTCCGGCTGACCGGCGCCGGAGCGCCGTGCCGCGCGCCCGCCGGGCCCGGGCCACCCCGGGGAAGGACGCGGGCCCGGTCCGTGTTGGACTCTTTCGGCGGCACCGACGAGCGGCACCCGCCGGACACGAGGAGCAGGGACGTGGACGTCAACGGGACCGTGGCGGAGGGCTTCGAGGCCGTCCGGGACGCGTTCGTACGCAACTTCGAGGCGCTCGGCGACCGTGGCGCGGCCGTGGCCGTCTACCGGGACGGGCGCCGGGTCGTCGACCTGTGGGCCGGCACGAAGGACGCGGACGGCGACTCGCCCTGGCAGGCGGACACCGCGCAGGTCGTGCGCTCGGCCACCAAGGGGGTGGCCGCGGCGGCGCCGCTGCTGCTGCACCAGCGGGGGCTGCTGGACCTCGACGCGCCGGTCGGGGCGTACTGGCCGGAGTTCAAGGCGGGCGGCAAGGAGCGCGTGACCGTACGGGACCTGCTGGCGCACCGCGCGGGCGTCCCGGCACTGGACCGCCCGCTGACCCCGGCGCAGGCGCTGGACGGGGTGAGCGGGCCGGAGGCCGTGGCCGGGCAGCGGGCGTTCTGGGAGCCGGGCGCCGGGCACGGCTACCACGCGCAGACCTACAGCTGGCTGCTGTCCGAGCTGGTGCTGCGGGTGACCGGGCTGTCCGTGGGCCGCTGGCTGGCGCAGGAGGTGACCGGCCCGCTGGGGCTGGACTTCTGGATCGGCCTGCCCGAAGCGGAGGCGGGGCGGGTGGGCCGGGTCGCGCCGGTGGAGCCGCCGGAGTCGGCGGGGACGCTGAGGACCCGGCCGCGCAGAAACGTTTCCGAGGCCTACGCCGACCCGGACTCGCTCACCCGGCGCGCCTTCGGGGCCATCGACCCCCTGCCGGACGAGAACGCCCCCGCGTACCGGGCCGCCGAACTGCCCGCCTCCGCCGGGATCGGCACCGCCCGGGCGCTGGCCGGCTTCTACGCGGCGCTGCTGGGGGACACCGAGGACGGCGCCCGGCTGTTCACCCCGCAAACGGCCGCCCTCGCCTCCGCGGAGCTGTCCTCGGGACCCGACCGGGTGCTCGTGGTGAACACCCGCTTCGGAGCCGGCTACATGCTGCACGGCCCGGCCTCGCCGCTGCTGTCCCCGGCCTCCTTCGGGCACCCCGGGCGGGGCGGCTCGCTGGCGTTCGCGGACCCGGAGGCGGGGATCGGCTTCGGCTACGTCACCAACGCGCTGGCCAAGTCGGTCACGGCCGACCCCCGCGCCCAGGCCCTGGTCCGAGCGGTCCGCGCCTCGCTCTGACGGGCGCCGGCCGGGTCGACGGTCGGGCCGCCGGCCGGGTCCTTGCCCCGCCCCCGGCCCGCCCCGTGAAACGGCCTCGCGCGGGCGTACCGCGGAGCGTTAGCGTGCCCGCATGACGACCACGCACCCCCTCTTCGCGGAAGCCCTGGCCGAGCTGGGGCTGGCAGACCTGACCGTACGGACCTTCCCGGACGGCACCCGTACCGCCGCGGACGCCGCGGCGGCGATCGGCTGCGAGCTCAGCCAGATCGTGAAGTCGCTGATCTTCGCGGCCGACGGGGTGCCCGTGCTGGTGCTGATGGACGGGGCGTCCCGGGTGGACGTGGACGCCGTACGGCGGGAACTCGGCGCGGAGCGGGTCACCCGGGCGGACGCGGCGCTGGTCCGCGAGACCACCGGCTACGCCATCGGCGGTGTCCCGCCCTTCGGCCACCGCACCCGCACCCGGGTGCTGGCGGACCGCTCCCTGCTGGCCCACGAGGTGGTGTGGGCGGCGGCCGGCACCCCGCACTCGGTGTTCCGCATGGAGCCGAAGGAGCTCGTCGCCCACGCGGGAGCGACCCTGGCGGACGTCCGCGAAGCCTGAGCCGGGGGCCGGGGGCCGGGGGCCGGGGGCCGGGGGCCGGGGCAAGAGCCGCGGCCCCCGGCCCCCGGCCCTCGTCCCCTGCGGGGCGTACGTCAGGAGCCGAGCACGGCCGCGACGATCGGGCCCGCCGTTTCCCCGCCGTGCCCGCCGCCCTCGACCATCGCCGCCGCGGCCATGTCACCGCTGAACCCGGTGAACCAGCTGTCCGGGCTCGCCGAGCCGTCGACCTCCGCCGAGCCGGTCTTCGCGCCCTTGTCGCCGCCCACCGAGGCCATCGCCTTGGCAGCCGTACCGTCCGTCGCCGTGAGCCGCATCATGGACACGAGCTGCTGCTGCACCGAGGACTTCATCCCGCGCGCGGCCTGCGCGATCGGCCGGCCGTCGAGCTCGGGCGAGACCAGCAGCGGCTGGTGGAACCGGCCGGTGCGGGCGGTGGCCGTGATGGACGCGATGTTCAGCGGGTTCATGGTGATCTGGCCCTGCCCGATGTACTCGGCGGCCGCCTCCGCGCCGCTCGCCACCGGGACCTTGCCGTCGATGGACTTGATGCCGGTCTTCCAGACCAGGCCGATGCCGAAGACCTCCGTGGCCTCCTTCGACAGGGCCGCGTTGTCCCCGACGTCGTCGATCTGCTTGATGAAGGCCGTGTTGCAGGACTGGGCGAAGCTGGTCGCGAAGGTCGCGCCGGGCAGTGCGAAGTTGTTCAGGTTGTGGAAGGTGCGGCCGCCCCAGGGGACTTCCTTCACGCACTCGGCCGGCTTGTCGGCCGCCACCTTGCCCCGGTCGAGCAGCATCGCCGCCGTGACGACCTTCATCGTCGAGCCGGGGGCGCGCATGCCCGTCATGGCGGCGTCGTAGCCGTCCTTGCGGTTGTTGGCGATCGCCAGGATGTGGCCGTTGCTCGGCTTGACGGCGACCACCGAGGACTCCGGGAACCTGGCGACCGCCTTCTCCGCCGCCGCCTGCGCGTTCGCGTCCAGGTACGTCTTGATCGTGCTCGGCTCGCCCTCCACGAGGGTCAGCAGCGTGCGCCTGCCGGCGCCGCTGCCGCTCTGGGCGGCGGCCGGCTCGATCCACAGCTCCGCGCCGGCCTTGCCGGCCGCCTTGCCGCCGTACGTCTCCCGCAGCTGGGCGAGGACCGGGCGCAGCGACGGGTACTTCTCCGCCGTCAGCTCCTCGCCGTTCCTGTCCACCGCCTTGACCGGCGGGGAGGCGGGCGCGCCCGCGCGCAGCTTCTCGCCGCGCTGGAGCTGCGGGTGGATCACCGAGGCCTGCCAGTCGACCAGGGCCTTGCCGGTGCTGACGCCGCGTACGACGGTGAGCTGGGAGTCGTAGACGAGGGGCTTGGTCGTGCCCTCGTAGGTGATCTCGGCCTCGACCTTGAACGGGACGGTGGTGCCGTTCGGAGTCCCGGGGGTGATCACGGCCTTGGACACGTACGCCTTGGCCTTGAAGTCGGCCACGGCCGCCTGCGCTTCCCCCGCGTTGTTCGTCAGGTCGGCGGCCGTGCGGTCGTCCCCGGCCGCCCACGAGGCCAGGAAGGCCTTCGCGGTCTGGGCGGTCTCCTTCTCGGTGACCGGCCCGCTGCCCTTGGCCGCGGTGGCCGAGCTGCTGGAGACCTTGTCGTCCTCACCGCCGCCGCTCTCGCCCCCGACCAGCGCGTACATCCCATAACCGGCGCCGCCGACCATCGCGAGGAACACCCCGCCGATGATGGCACCCTTCGCCGCCCCGTTCATGCGTCCCCTCCCCAGGAGCCACGGTTCTCTGAACATGTTCAAGAACCTCTGGTGTGGACCTTACGCTGCGCTGGTGGGCGCTGAGCCCGTTGTTACCCGACCGGTACATGTCACTGGTCACAGCACGGACGAAGGGCCCGGCACCACAACAGCGGTGCCGGGCCCTTCGCTTCGGCTGTCAGACCCAGGTGTCCAGCCACATGCGGCCGCGCCAGGAGTCCATGGGGAGGGTCTGGCCCGTGTAGATGGGCCAGAAGTAGATGAAGTCCCGGCGGCCCGAGCCACCACCGCGCTGACCAGCCAGAACCGTGCCGGTCGGGCCGCTCAGGAGGCTACTGGGCCGCCCCTGGGCCGTGATCATGGTTTGGCGGGGCCTTGAAGAGCCCGTCCACGGCCTTGCGCGTCCGGCCCTCGCTGCTCGGCATCAGGTGTGTGTACGTCCGCAGGGTGAAGCCCGGGTCGGCGTGGCCGAGGTACTGGCTCAAGGCTCGGATGTTCTCGCCGGCGTCCAGCAGCACGGACGCGTAGAAGTGCCGCAGCGCGTGCATGCCGTGCTGGGGCGCGGAGGCGTACCGCTCTCCTTCCTCAGCCGGAGGGATGATGCCCGCGGCCGCGAGGGCGGGCTTCCACACGTGGTCGTTGAAGTGGCTGACCCTGACGAACGAGCCGCTCCGGCTGGGGAAGATGAGCGACTTTGTCACGGGCGGCCCGTCCGGGGTCCGCCACGGCAGGGTGACGGCCACCGGAGGGTGAAGCTTCGAGTGCTCGCGTAGTGCCGCCGCGACGGAGCCGGGCAGAGGCACCGAGCGCGCCTTGGCGCCCTTCGGCGGGGCGAAGACGTACTTGCCCCGGATGCGCTTGAGCTGGTGTTCCACGCGGAGCCACCCGCCCTCGTAGTCGACCTCGTCCTCGGACAGCCCGAACACCTCCCCCTGCCGCAGGCCGCATCCGCCGGCGATATCGACGGCAGCACGCAGACGCCGCGGCAGAGCGGCGCGCACCGCCAGGACCTGCGCGGTAGCCCACGGAGCGACACGCGGCGGAGCAGGCTTGGGCACCTGAACTGACCGCGCCCGGCACGGGTTCTTTGGCAGCAGCCCGTCATCGACAGCGGCGGCGAATGCGGCGCTGACGGTGCCGAAGATGATCCGGCGGTGCGAGGAGGCCGGCACGTGCTCCTCCAACTGGCCCAGCCACGTCCGGATATGACCCGGCTGGAAGGATGGCATGGGTCGGGTACCGATGTATGGGTAGGCGTGCAGCCTCAGCCGACGCTCCGCCGCCTCACGGCTGTTGATCTCCGTCGTGTGGGTCTTCACCCACTTCTCTGCGAACTGGCGGAAGGTGATGCGGTTGGCGCGCGGGTCCACGTACTGCCCGCGGGACATGTCCGCTGCCGTCTCGTTCAGCCACGCCTCAGCGAGACGCTTCTGCTTGTCCGGGAAGGACTTGCTCTTCTCGGTGCCGTCCGGTCCGACGTACCGGGCGCGGTAGCGCGCCCCGGAGCCGAACCGGTCAGTCTTGACCCGGACGAGCTTCCCTTCGTCGTTGCGTGCGGTCTTGAACCAGCGGTCTTGGATGTGGCCAGCCATGTGGTGCCCTTCTAAAAAGGCCTACGGGGGCGGCCCTTGTGGGCCGCCCCGTAGTGGGAGGGAGAGGTTCAGGCGGTGCGCTGGGCGTCCGCGTGCATCCGTTCGTTGATCCAGCCGCGTACGGCTGTGGGGTCGTAGCGCAGGTGCTTCCCGACGCGGAAGCCGGGCGGCCCGGTGCGTTTCTTTCGCCACTGGTAGACGGTCTCCAGGGGCACGGCGAGGAGTTCGCCGATGTCCTCGGGGGTCAGGTAGCGGTCGGGGAGTCCGCCGCGCAGGGTGGCGCGGGCGTCGCTCTCGGCGGGCATTGCTCCTCCGGCGATTCGACTGGGCGGGTGAGTCTTGAGCCCTGCCGAGGGAGCGACGGGCTCTGCGTGTGTCCGAGGTCCGGATTCCTGCGTCATCACGTCATCTGCGTCCTTTAGCCGCTTGACCTGCGGTTTTCGGTGACAGGGGGTGTGGTCGTGTGTCACCGGCCTGTGTCACCCCGCGTCGCCGGTGACTCAGGCCGGTGACGCGAGTGACGCGTGATGACACAGCCGTGGGCCGATGCGTCACCCGCGACTACGCAGGTCATGGGGCGTTTGATGCCGGTCGTGACATGGGTGACGCAGCATTCCTTCTCTTAGGAAAAAGAGAGGGGGGTGTCTGTTGTGGTGCGCGGTCTTCAAGAGCGAAGAAGGAGCCGCTGCGCGGCGCGTCCTTCGGGCGGCGGCGCGGCCGCCGAAGAGCAAGAGGAGCACGCCTCGCCCGGGGGCGGGGTGCTCCTCTTGCCTGTGCGCGGACCGTCGCGGTGGCGCGGGTCAGAACATCGGGTCCGGCCGGTCGGGCGCCGGGGCGGCCGGTCGGGTCATCTCGATGTAGCGGGCGGTCCTGGTCCGGCCCCAGTCAACGAGCACGCCGCGGGCGGTGAGGGTCGGCTGAAGGCGCTTGAGGCGGTCGGAGAGGACCTTGCCGGTGGTGGGCCAGCCCTTGGGCAGGGGCCGGCAGTCCTCGCCCGTGTAGAGCTGGGTGAGGGTGTGCAGCCACTCCGTGGACGTCATCCGCACATCCGTACCCGGCTCGATGCTGGCGGCGTGCTTGAGGACGGTCTGCGCGAGCAGGTCCCCCTCGATGACGTCGTCGTTGAGGTCATCGAGGTTGGCCCGGTACGCGGTCAGCGCGGCCAGGCCCGTGGCCGCGTCGAGCTGCGCGCACAGGTGGGCGAAGTCCGCCATACGCAGGTCGGTAGGGATGTCGGCCTGCGTGGCGCGGACCTTGACAGTCAGGTCCAGCAGGGAGCCGAGGATGACAGGCAGCACCTGCGCGTACTCCGCCCACAGCTCCGCCTCGGTCCGCCGCACGCGGGGCCGCTCTAGGCGGAGGGGGAGGAGGCGTTCGGCGAGGTCGGGGCGGATGACGCCCACGTCGATGCCGGTCAGCAGCAGGGGGCGGCGGTAGCGGGAGCGCACGACGTCGCCGTCGGTGAACAGCGCGCGCTTGATGGTCTCGGCTCCGGTGACGATGCAGCACATCAGGTCGGACAGGTCCGGCGGCAGGTGGGAGAGGTTGTCCAACGCGGTCACCCACCCGGCGGCAACCGCGGTGATCAGGTTCTCCTCGTCCCTGGGGGCGCGGCGCAGGTCCCCGCTCATGCCCTCGATGACCCGCACCAGCATTCGCCCGCCGGTCGACTTCCCCGCGCCCTGCGGGCCGGTCAGGAAAGGCGCCGGCACCGGCACGGACGGCTCCAGGCAGCCGATGAGCCACGCGACGGCCAGGCACTCGCTTTCGGCGTTGGCGAAGTTGCACAGCCTCAACAGGAGGTCGATGCCCTTGCCGTCGGTGTCCTTCTCGGGGAGGGGGAGTTCCCCGGTGAGCTGGGTGCGGCGCCAGGACACCTCGCGGGGGTCGGGGGTGCAGATGTCCCAGCCGGTGGGGTGGATGCGGACGGACTTGCCGTCGTCGCGTCCCAGGTCCAGCCAGGTTGCGCCGTCGAATCCGGGGGCTACGCGGATGTGGGTGGGCTGTACGTCCTGGCTGAGCGCGAGTGCTTCGATCAAGTCCAACGCCTCCTTGAGCGCGGTGCCGTTGAACACGCCGTGTCCGTCGTTGAAGAGGCCGACCATGAGTTCCTGCCGGTGGCTGCCGGTCGTGCCCTGGGAGCGAATCGGCCGGGCCACGGGGTGGCCGTTCTTCTGCGCGTACACGGTGCCTTCGACGGTGCGGAAGTACCGGAAGTGGGCTCGGGCGTAGTCGGTGATGACCTCGCGAGCCGGAGTCTTGTCGTCGTCGGACATCTACATCCCCAACGTCGTACGGGCGTTGGACCAGGCAGCCTCGCAGTGCCGCAGGGACTCACCCTTGCCCTGCGCGGCGGCGAACAGGCGCTTCACGTGTGCCTCGGTGAGACACCCGCACCGGCCGTGCACGGACAGCACCGCCAGAAACGCCCGGTACACGGTCTTGTGGATGCCGTCGGATGCCCCGGTGATGCACTGCTCCGCCATGGCGATACCCCGCGCCAGGTAGACGGGCGAGCGGTGCCGGCACTCCCCGCCGCCAGTCGGCACGGGTTCGGAGCCGGGCACGGGCCGGGGCGCGGCAGGCTCTTTCACGGCCAAGGCACGCACTGCGTCCGGCAGGGGCGTGATGGTTCCCGTGCCGGGGCCGCGCCAGCGGGCGTAGGCCATGGTCGACTTGAGGTCGACGCCGGGGCGGACGCCGTTGGCCGATCGCATGGCGCCTCGGTAGATCCAGTGCTCCCCGCGGGTGGTCGCCACCACCTTCGTGGCGGGAAGGTTCTCGCGGGCCCAGGCAACCGCGTCCGCGTTGTCGAGGTCGACGACGGTGAGGTTGGCGCCGCCGGGGTGGTAGGCGACCGCATGGGCCTGTCGCCAGGCCCGGGCCCACGCCGGGGACGTGAGGACGTCTGGGTTGGTGGTGGCTGCGGCCCAGCCGTGGCAGGGGGCGGGGCACTGGCAGGGGCCGGCCGCCTTCATGTGCGGGCGGTCCCCGCACGCCGAACGGGTACAGGCCCGGCAGTTCCCGAAGGGGCCTTTGCCCTCCCGCAGGGGCATGACGGGCAGGCCGATCCCGGCGAGCCACAGCGCTGCGCGCAGGTGGGGCGGTAAGGCCGTGCGGTGGGGGTCTCGCGGGTTGTCGGTGGGTTGGGTCATGCTGGTTGCCTCCAGTTGTGCTGGATGAGAGCGGCCCCGGTCATTGGCGTGAGGGGGGCCGCTCTCGGCTTGTCTGGGGTGAAACGGAATCTCTTCCAGGTGGCACTCAGGGAGGTTGGGTCACCCCCTGCCGGAGTGGCCGTGGAGGGGGTTTCGGGGGTCTGACCTGCGGCGCCTCCCTGCCTCCCTGGCGGATCATTCGCGCAGGTCAGTGCCAGGGAGGCGGCTCAGGGAGCCTGTCAGGGAGTTCTCCCTGCCTCCCTGTCCTGTCGGGGTGCGGCTCCCTCTACTCGGCAGCGGAAGCGGAACCGTCATCCCCGCGGTTGGTGAGCGCGCGGGCGATGCGGTCACGGCCGATGACCATGCGGCCGTCGGACTTGTACGGTTCGGCGCCGGTGCCGTCCAGGACGCGCTTGAGGTCGATGAACGACCACCGCCCGTACGCCTTCTCGTTCAGCGCAGCGAGCCGCTTGAGCACCTCATGCGTCAGAACACGGGACTCCGAGCCCAGGACCGTCGCGATGTCCGCGAGCGGGTCGGACTCGGCCGCGTCCTCCGCCGTGTGGACGGTGACGATGCCAGCGCGGAGGGCCTTGGCCCGGTCAGCGATGGCGCTGGCGGTGTCGGTGTCGATGTAGTGCGTGCGGACCGTGATGGAGGCCTGCCCGGCCGGGATCTTGATGCCGTCGGATGCGACGACCACGGTCCCCTTGTCCAGCCCCTGGCGGAGCAGATGGGGTGCGGCACCGCCGTCGACGGCCTTATCCCCCAGCGCCATGCGGGCCTGCGACTCGGTGCCGAGAGCGAGGGAGATGCGGGTGTGGGCGCCCTCGCGGACGAGCTTGGGCAGGTTCTGGTCGGTGGGGTCCTGCGTGCCCTCCCACAGGAGCACGTCCACAGCACGGCCCTGGTTGTGGATTTTCCGGGCGGCCATGAAGTAGCGGGACGTGGCCTTGGACCCGCCGTAGGGGCGCTTGTCGGCGCCGACGGCCGGGCACATGAACGCCACCTGCGCCTCATCTACGATCAGGACCAGCGGCGGGAACACCGTGCCGGCCGGGGCCTGGATACGGCGTTCCATCTCCGCGACCCCGGCCTCCAGCATTTCGGTGGCGTCGATGACGTGCTCATCGGTCGGGCCCTGGATGAGGGTGGTGGCGAGTCCGTCGAACATGCCCCAGTCCCCGACGCCCTTGAGGTCAGCGATCCGGAACTCCACCGTCTTGTCCAGCGCCAGCCACAGCGCGAGTGCGCGGAGGGCGGCGGTCTTGCCCTGGTTGGACAGGCCGGTGATCAGCAGCATCCGCTGATACAGGCTGATCAGCGCGCCGTCCCCGCGCAGGTCCTGACCCCACGGGGCGCGGCCCGACTTGTAGTCGGCCTTCAGGGTCTCGTCGAGGACGAGCGGGGAGGGGCCGATCGGCTCATCGAGCGCCCCAGAATCGGCGATCCACAGCCGCACCGTGCGGGCGGCGGCCGGCAAGGTGATGAACACTTCGTGCTCGTGCCGGGCCAGGTTCTCGGCAAGCTTCCTGCGCCGTCCCTGCACTTCAGCGGTCGATACCCCCGAGGGGAGGGTGACGTCGACTTCTACGCCGCATCCGGCGATCCGGATCGGCCCGAGCATCGCGGCCCCGGCGTCGCCCATGTCCTTGATGGCCTTCCGCAGCGGTGCGATGCCCAGGTCCCGCAGGGCGGTGACGACGATGGAGGGGGTGATCGGGGCGCCGACGTCGTCGCGCTGCTGGGCGGGGAGGGCCCATTGGGGTGCGGTCTGCTGGTGGCGGCCCAGCCCCCACAGGGCCAGTAAGGCCAGCCACGGACCGACGGTGACGACCGGCCCCCACACGACGGTGCCGACGTAGACGATCGCGGCGGTTGCTTCGATCACCGCTGTGATCGGCGCAAGCACCCAACTCGGGTCCTTCTCGGCTATGGCCAGCACGATGCCGAGTCCCAGCAGGCCGCCGGCGGCGGTGGCGAGGGCGTAGAAGGCGTTGCGGGCAACGTCCTGGGGGGCCTTGATCAGGTCCATGCGGCGGCGGTGGCGGTCGGAGCGGAAGCGGTGCAGGCGGTCTTCCCACTCCTTGGCCTCCTCCCAGTTCCCCGCCGCTTCCGCGGCCCGGATCATCCGCTGGTAGCGGGAACCGGTCCGGCCGTCCCACGCGCGGTGGAACGCGATCCGGGCGCCGCCCAGGACGTAGAGGCCGTGGCGGACGAACATGCGGGCCGCGGTCTGGGTCCGGTCGTTGACGACCGCGTCGCGCATCGCGGCCAGGGTGCGCTTGAACACCCGCACCGAACGCGCCCCGATCGACGGCTCCGGGGTGGGCGGAACGAGGGTGAGGGGCTCGGCGGCCGGTTCGGTGGGGGTTTTGAAGAGGGGGACGACGTTCTCGGGCATGCTGAATGTCCTGTCGTGTCTCGTGATGAGCGGGGCAGGGCCCGGGGCGGCCGGCTTCCTTGGCCGGGTGACGGCCGCCCCGGGGGCACAACTAGCGGGACCTACGGCCCTTCTGGGCCTGGGCGTTCTCGCGCTCCTCGCGCTCGCGGGCGCCGTCGATGATGCGCTCGACCTTGCGCTCCAAGTCGCCCTGATAGACGGTCTGCGAGGCGATACCGCGCTTGGCCATCCGGGCGATGAGCCAGGCGAGCTGGGCCTTCTCCGCGGTGGTGAACTGCGGGTCCTTCTGGGCCTTACCGGTCATGAGGACTCCCTGAGGGGCAGCGTCCGGTCTTCTTCAGTTCATGGGCGTGGCACAGCACCGGGGCGATCAGCCAACTAATCCGGGCGACGGTCCAGCGGCCGCCGGTCAGCGGCCCGGGCGGAACCTCATCGAGGATCCGGCCCGTGCGGCCCACGGCCCGCGGGTCGTCCTCGCAGGCCACGATCAGCACCCGGTCTCCGGCGGCGAACACGCTCACCGCCGCTTCCGGGAGCGGGCCTTGGCCAGGTTCTTGGCCGCGGCCTTGCCCTCGGTACCGCCGACGCTGCGAACGACGGTGACCACGCCCCAGCACAGGACCGCAGCCAGGAACGCGAGCATGGCCAGATTGGCCGCGATCGCAGTGAGTGCGCCGACGAGGAGGGGGCCGAAGTAGACCCCGGCCGCGACCGCGCCGGCACCGACCCCGGAGCCCAGCGCGATGCGCTGAACGGTGCGGTCGGGCGGGGCCTGGTGGATGTGCTGGTGCACCACCTGCGGCCCGCTGTAGGCGGCAGGGAGCTGGTCGGCGTAGGTGTAAGTGCCGTCCGGGAGGCGGACGACCGAAGCGGGTTCAGGCAGGTGGTTCACGACGGGCTCCCTTCGGGGTACGCGCAGGTCACGCACATGCCGAGCGAGGTGGGGATGACGTATCCGGCGTCACGCCGGCAGGCGGGGCAGGTACGGCGGGCGAGCATCGCCAGCGCCAGAGCGCCCCACTTGCGGGCGGTCATCGGCCGCACCGGCAGCGCCCGGTCGACGCGGTAGAGGTAGGCGACCAGCGGCGGCCGCCGGAAGCGGGGCCGCTCCACCTGCCCCACCACCGGCTGACCACCGGGCCGCAGGCCCAGGGCACGCAGTTGGCGGCGGGTGGCCAGGCCGTCCGGCGCCAGGCGCCAGGTGTAGACGGGTATCGCGCTCACGAGACGGCCACCGCCTCAGCAGCCGCGTTCTCCTCGCGCTCCGCCCGGAGGGTGTCGCGCAGCATCCGACCGTTCGCCGGAGACGTCCGCAGCGTCTGCCGCAGCCGATCCGCGGTCAGCTCCTTCACCGACCACGACTCCGTCAACGCCCGAGCCTCAGCCAGCAGTTCATCCGACGTGCGAACCGTGCGGGTCGAGCGGGCCGACTCCGGTACCCGACCCGTCGCCCGACGAGGACGCGGCCGATCCGCAGCAGCCACCCGATCCGATCGCCCCATCACCGCAACCGGCACGTCCCCGTCCATGACGAACACCTCGGCGTCACCCAACGCGGGCAGCGCGGGCTCCGGGGTCGGCGTGGGCTCTGCGGGGGCCGACTCGGGCAGGTCAGACATGGACTGATTTGCGGGATCCTGTGTCGATTCCTCCGCATCCGATCCGGTGGGCGGTCGGTGGTGGAGGACTTTGCCGACGAGGTCGGATCCGAAGTAGATCGACCCGACCGGCAGCGACGCGGCAAGCAGCACCAGCGCCCAGTTCAGCACATCCGACTCCGCCAGCCGCGCCCACTCACCCGACGTGCCGTGCAGACCGTGCACGTAGTTCAGCACCAGCGACGCGGCCGTATAGGCGGCCAGCACCCGCAGCGCGAACCGGCGGCCGTCGCCGGTCAACACGAGCGCGGCCACAAGTGCGAGGGCCATCAGGCCGTCGACCACGAACGGGTACAGCATGGCGGCGGTGTCGTCGGCGCCGATCGTGCGGGCCACGTCCCGCAGCGCGTTCCACGACACCCGGAACGCCATCAGCACCACGACGACGAGCGCCCCCACCAGGAGATTCCGGCCGCCGCGACCCAGGGGCTTACCGGTGGCGCTCATACGCCACCGCCCTCGTGCTCGTCGGCCCGGATCAGCAGGTAGTTGACGCCGATGACGATGGCCTCGGCGATGACACCCAGGCTGACGAGGTCCTGGTTACCGATGAGCGCACCCCAGACCACCGCCACCACGCACGGCGCGACAAGCGCCCAAAAGACGATGCGGTTCACGCGACACCACCCGGGGCCGCCGCGGCCCGGTTCTCCAGCGCCGTGCGGGCCGCCAGCACCCGCCGGCGCGCCCTCCGCAGCCGGGTGAGGTCCACCTCGGACGGCACCCGGTCCAGCACCATGATCTGCGCGTCCAGCTCATCGCGCTCCGCCAGGATCAGCGGCAGCTCCAGCTCAATCGCGTCCAGCTCCGCGGCCGTCGGCTCAAGGTCGGCCGGCAGCGCGGTAACACCCATGTGACGTGCAACGATGGACTCCATCGGGTCTTGCTCCTCTCACCAGGAACGGGACCGAACAGCGCCCCCGGTGTTCCAGCACCGGGGGCGCACTTCGTAGGTGAAGCAGGTCAAACACCGGCTCCCCTCAACCCCGCCCGTATAGCGCCGACGGCACCGGACGGGCAGAGGAGGCAACCAGCCGCAGCCGAGTCGCTGCGGGGTTCGTCGTACGTGTCTCGCCTTCGGGAGCGCGCTCCCGTTGTAGGCCGCGAGACGGTGACCTCTCGGTCTTGCCCTCCGGTTGACCAGGGATCCGGGACCCTCGGCCCGCTCTGTCCCGGGCCCCTATTTGGATCGCTCGGGCAGGCCAAGGAAGGCCCCCGAGGGCGCCTCCTGTCCTAGGACTGGAGGCCGTAGGGAAACCATGACAGCCCTGTCCTAGGACTGTCAATGTCCTAGGACTGTGCGAAACTGGCCGAGTCGAGAGGAGTGCCCGGTGGCACCGAAGTGGCGAGAGCTGGCAGACAAGCTGGCCGACCAGATCAGGAACGGCGACTACACGCCTGGCCAGCTCCTTCCGCAGATTCGCGAGCTGGTCGAGGCCGGTGAGGGTTCGAAGGCAACCGTCCACGCCGCGTACAAGGCCTTGGAGGCCGAAGGGCTGGTCACCTCGTCGCGCGGCGTGGGCACGATGGTCCGTGCGCAGACCCCGTTGAAGCGCATCGGGATCAGTCGCTACGACAAGGCGAAATGGCGCGACGGCGACGAGGTCGCGTTCATCGCGGACCGCGTGGCGTCCGGCCGCGCGTACCAGCGCGGCGAGCAGACCCAGTCCGTCAGCCGGATTGAGGCACCCCCGGCGGTGGCTGAAGCTCACGGCCTGCCCGAAGGGGCGCCGGTGTACGCGCGAGCCCGCCTGGTCAAGGAAGGTGAGCAGCCCACGCATACGCTGACCAGCTACTACCGTCCTGAGCACGTAGAAGGCACGCGCATCGTGGACCCCACGCCGGGTCCGGCCGGCCGGGGCGGCGGCTTCAAGGTTCTGTATGACGCGGGCTACGAGATCGACCACATGAAGGAACGGATCTTCGCCCGCGTTCCCACGGCGGACGAGGTGAAGCTTCTCAAGCTGCCGGCCGGTGAGCCGGTGGTGGAGCTGCATCGGACGACGTACACCGCAGACGGGACGGTCGTCGAGTTCGCCATCGGGGTGCACGCTGCGTCGCGGTTCGCTTGGGAGTATGAGTTCCAGGTCCCGGACTCGGCTAAGGGCGGCGAACAGAAGTGATCTCTGACCAGGCGTGGGCGGACGCGGAACTCATCTGGGACTTTCACCAGATGCACCACGAACCGCGCCCCTGCTCGGTCGCCGTGGGCCTCGGCAGCCACGACTTGGGCGTCGCGGACACCACGGTCGACCTGTACCGGCGCGGCATGGCGCCCCTGATCGTCTTCACCGGCGCGACCAGCCCGACGACCCGCGACCGGATGCCGCGGGGCGAGGCCGTGCACTATCGCGAAAGGGCGCTGGAACTGGGAGTTCCGGCAGAGCGTGTGCTGGTCGAGCCCCAGGCGCGGAACACCGGCGAGAACATCCGCTTCACTCGCGAACTGCTTGAACGCGCTGGCCACCCCATCGACTCGGTGCTGCTGGTCAGCAAGCCGTACGAGGAGCGCAGGGCGTACGCCACCGCCCGCAAACTGTGGCCCGATGTCGACGTGGTGAGTGCCTCGACGGCGATGACGCTTCCCGACTACGTCGAGTCGATCGGCGACCCTCGCCTGGTCATCGACATGCTCGTCGGTGCCCTGCAACGCCTGCTGCTCTACCCCTCGCAGGGCTTCATGGTCGCGCTCCCGGTATCAGCACCAGTCCTTGCGGCATACCAACGCCTCTGCGACCAGGGCTTCACGAGCAGGCTCGCCCCTGCGGCGGCAAGGTAGCCAGTGGCGACGCGGTGGTTTCCCCTGCTCCATCAACGGTGCTTCCGCCGCCAAGGCGGCGTCGTGTGCCCGTCGCCCCGGGCCTGCACCCCTGTCTCCGCCCCGCTCCGGCCCGGCCCGACAGCTGCGCACCAGGGCTTGATGGGGTGAACCTCGCCTCGTCCGTCGGCTACCTGTCACTGACTCATGGTTCCGGCAGGCAGGGGTGCTCAGGCCCAGCGTGCCGCTGGCGAGCGCTGGCCGAGTGGAGATGAGGTGGGGAGCTTCCATGCCGTTTGCCATCTGCCCAAGGCGAGCCGAGGAGGCGCGGCATCGGGCGTCCAGGTCGTTCGTGCGGTGGCGCGTTCCACCTGGACGCCCGGCGCCGTCGCCCGCTCCGCATGCGCGTGGGCCGACGGCGGGCGGGATGGTCACCCGGGGTGAGCAAGCCTGCAACCTGACGTTCCCTGCTCGCGCACCCAAGGGGCTTCAATGGATCATGTGTTCGAACTAGAATGGGGACGCAAGGTGCAGCGCGCTTGACGGCACGTACGTCTTCGGGTTGCATTGCAAATGGCCAGTGACAAGGGGTCCAGGGGACCTCTTCCCAGATCTTGGGATAGCTGGCCTTTTACTTTGCCAGCCCCCACGGCCTGAAGGTCGTCGCGAGCGTCGGCTGGATGCTCGACTCGTACCACGGGCACTTTCGATCTTCGAGTACTCGCTGCACCGCCCATAGTCCGTAGTCAGCGACCTGGACACCCCACGAAGTCGGCGCATTCCATACGCACAGCACGATCTCGCGATCTGTTGCGGACTGGCGGCACACGTCTTCGAGAGCATCCCGGGCGGAACCCTCCTTCCTGTTGGTTCCCAACGAAGCGGCAATCACGTAGACGGTGTCGCCCGGCGAGCTGACGCGTTGAACGATCTCCTTGAAGTGCAGGTACCAGGCCAGCTTATAGAGGCGCATCTGGCCGGCTGCGCGCACGTAACTGTAGGCGTTCTTCTTGGCCAGGAAGGTCGTGTCGAATCTGGGGGCCTGGGTCTTGATGAGACTGAACACCTCATCTCTCGTGGTGTGCGAGTCGTTCTTGGCGTGCAGCCCCTGAGGCAGTGACACACCTCGACGCTCAAGCCTGCACCTCAACTGAAGTCCCTCCCAGAGAGCGTGGCCGTGGTCGCCGACGAAGACTGCCGTGCCGAAGCCGAAGTACCTGCTGGCACCCGGCGAACCCGACATGTCCAAGTCCCCTGTCTCATCGGCGTACATATAGATCTCGGCCACAGGCAATCTCCGCCCCTCTGCTCCCCATTTACGCCAGGATGAACGGATGCTGACGGCCAGTCCGCTCATACGCAGATATGTTGGCATGCCCAGTTGACACATTTCCGAGGTGGCGGCCTCATCTGTCCACGTAGCGTGGACGCATGGACGAGGTACCTGGCGAAAATTCATTGATCGCAAATACGGGAAAGCGCATCTTCGATGCTGGGCGGCCGTGGCCGTGGGTCTCCTACGACGACCCGGCATGGCCTCTGGAGCCTTGGATCGCCATGAACGAGGAAGATCTTGCTGACGCGGCTGTGCGGTTCGGTATCTGGTATCTCAGGGGAGGCCTGGAGGAGATGACCACCCTGAGGGCGGCCTCTCTGTTCGAGGATGCGGTGCGCCGCGTGGTGGGTGACGTGGTAGCTGAGGCTCGCACCCAGCGGTACTCCTGGGGGCGGATTGCCAAGTGCTTCGGTGTCGGCCGGACGGCGGCACAGAAGCGCTTCGGCAGGCATCCGGACCTGAGCCGCGCCAAATCCCTGGAGGACCAGTATCGATGGATGAGCGAGTACCTCTACGCTGCTGATCGCGACCCCCAGAGTGCGTACCCAGACAAAGCCGAGGTGGCCGTTACTCGAGCGCGGTGCATCCGGCGCCGAAGGGGGCACCTCCTAGACCCGCTGGATGCTATTCACAAGGTTCTCCCAAGGAAGCGCAGATCAGCTAACGGGGAAGGGACAACCTCCTCCTGAGCAGACACCCGGAGGGCAGCCCGATATCCGTTCGGCCCCTGCTCCGACCTTTCAGGCGCTTGGGCCGCGCTGGTGCAAGCACGGTGATTCGACCCGGGCGGCTGGGGCCGTCTGTGGGCCGTCGAGGGGTGGCCTGGGACGACCGGCGACCACCAGTAACGACCACGACGGGCCCGGCACCTTGTGGTGCCGGGCCCGTCGTTTTCGCAGCTAGACCCAGGTGTCGAACCACATGCGGTTGCGCCAGTCGTCCATCGGGAGGGTCTGGCCGGTGTAGATCGGCCAGAAGTAGATGAAGTTCCAGATGATCAGCAGGACCAGGACGCCCGCGCCGATCGCGCCGATCGCGCGGCGGCGCTCCGAGGAGCCCGCCGGGCCCAGCAGCGCGCCGATCATCATCGCCACCGCCAGACACAGGTACGGGACGAAGACCACCGCGTAGAAGTAGAAGATGGTCCGCTCCTGGTAGTTGAACCAGGGCAGCAGGCCCGCGGCCAGCGCGCACGCGATCGCGCCCGCCCGCCAGTCGCGCCGGAAGAGCCACCGCCACAGCACGTACAGCAGCGCGAAGCACCCCGCCCACCACAGCAGCGGCGTCCCCAGGGCCAGCACCTCGCGGGCGCACTTGGCCGTCTCCGTCGCCGGGCAGCCGTCGGTGCCGGGCGCGGGGGACTCGTAGAAATAGGAGACGGGCCGGCCCAGCACCAGCCAGCTCCACGGGTTCGACTCGTACGTGTGCCCCGAGGTCAGGCCGACGTGGAACTTGTAGACCTCGGTCTCGTAGTGCCACAGGCTCCGCAGCCACTCCGGCAGCCAGGACAGCGGGCTGCCCTGGTCGTTCTTGGCGGCCCAGTCGCGGAAGTAGCCGCCCTTGCCGTTGTCCGGGCTCAGGATCCAGCCCGTCCAGGACGCCAGGTACACCGCGATCGCCACCGGCACCGTCGACAGGAAGGCCGGCAGCGCGTCCCGGCGCAGCATCGCCGCGTACGGGGCGCCCGCGCCCGCCGTGCGGCGCGCGCCCGCGTCCCACAGCACGGTGAGGAGGCCGAAGAAGGCCAGCACCACCAGGCCGTTCCACTTCGTGCCGAAGGCCAGCCCCAGGCAGACGCCCGCCAGGATCCGGTACGGGCGCCAGCCGAGCCGCAGCGTCTGCGCGACCGTGAGGTCCGGGCGGGCGCGGCCGTCGCCGTCCACCGGGAGCGCCGCCGCCAGCCGGGCCCGCGCCTTGTCCCGGTCGACGACCAGCGCCCCGAAGGCGGCCAGTACGAAGAACATCAGCACCAGGTCGAGCAGCGCCGTCCGGCTCATCACCAGGTGCAGCCCGTCCACCGCCAGCAGCGCGCCCGCCAGGCAGCCCAGGAAGGTGGACCGGAAGAGCCGGCGGCCGATCCGGCACAGCATCAGTACGGACAGCGTGCCGAGCACGGCGGTCATGAACCGCCAGCCGAACGGATCGAACCCGAACATCCACTCGCCGAGACCGATCACCCATTTGCCGACCGGCGGGTGCACGACGTAGCCCGGATCCAGCGGCAGAGCCACCCCGTCCGGGTTCTCCAGGATCGACTTGTCGACGTCCTTGGGCCAGCTCGCCTCGAAGCCCTGCCGGACCGTGGCCCAGGCGTCCTTGGCGTAGTACGTCTCGTCGAATATCACCGCCTTCGGGCTGCCCAGGTGCACGAACCGCAGCACCCCGGCGACCAGCGCCACCAGCAGCGGTCCCGCCCAGGCCAGGACGCGCTGCCAGGTGCGGGCCGCCGCGGCCGGGACGCCGAGCGCCGTCCACAGCTGCGCGGAGGGCTCGGCGTACGGGGGCACGAGGCGGGTACGGACGTCCGCGCCCGGCTGCTTCGGCGCGTAGCCGAAGCCGCCCAGGCGGCGCAGCCAGACGGGCGGCTCGGGTTCGGAGCCGCGTCCGCCCGGCGGGACGGGCGGGGCCCCCGCGGGGCTGGGCGGCGGCGTCGCGGTACTGGTCACCGGGTCATCGTAGGGAACGCGCCTGTGGGAACCCCAGTGCCGGGGCACATGGGGGCGTGCCGGGTGGGGCGGCTGAGAGGATGGGCGGGTGACGACTGACCAGCCCCGCGGCGACGAGACCTCCCCTTCCACCGGCGTGCTCGTGCTCGCCGGAACCCCGATCGGCGATCTCGCCGACGCCCCGCCCCGGCTCGGGGCCGAGCTGGAGCGGGCCGACGTGGTCGCCGCCGAGGACACCCGGCGGCTGCGCCGGCTGACCCAGGGCCTCGGCGTGCACACCACCGGGCGCGTCCTGTCGTACTTCGAGGGCAACGAGTCCGCCCGCACCCCCGAGCTGGTCGAGGCGCTGGAGGCCGGCAAGCGGGTGCTGCTCGTCACCGACGCCGGGATGCCCTCGGTGTCCGACCCCGGCTACCGGCTCGTCGCCGCCGCCGTGGAGAAGGACATCAAGGTCACCGCCGTGCCCGGGCCTTCGGCCGTCCTCACCGCGCTCGCCCTGTCCGGGCTGCCCGTGGACCGCTTCTGCTTCGAGGGGTTCCTGCCGCGCAAGGCCGGCGAGCGCCTCGGCCGGCTCCGCGAGGTCGAGGGCGAGCGCCGCACCCTCGTCTACTTCGAGGCCCCGCACCGGCTCGACGACACCCTGGCCGCCATGGCCGAGGTCTTCGGGACCGACCGGCGGGCCGCCGTGTGCCGCGAGCTGACCAAGACGTACGAGGAGGTCAAGCGCGGCGGGCTCGGCGAGCTGGCGGCCTGGGCCGCCGAGGGCGTGCGCGGGGAGATCACGGTCGTCGTCGAGGGCGCCCCGGCGGCCGGGCCCGGCGATGTCGACGACGAGGAGCTGGTGCGCAGGGTGCGGGTGCGCGAGGAGGCGGGCGAGCGCCGCAAGGAGGCCATCGCGGCGGTGGCGGCAGAGGCGGGCGTACCCAAGCGCGAGGTCTTCGACGCGGTCGTCGCGGCAAAGAACGCGGCACAAAAGATGCCGCAGGTCGGTAAAGAGCTAACCTGAAAAGCAAAGCTCAGACCGCGCACCGGGCGCTTTGGGGCATGAGTCGCCCAAAGACCGTCCAACAGTAGACAGGGCCTGATGCGCTCCCGCCCGAAGAGGCGTCCACTGGCAATGCACCAGTGGAACAAGAGGAGCTGGCATGAGTGAGATCGCAGACACCCCGGTACCTGTAACTGCCGCCGCCACCCCCGTACCCGCCGCCGTCCACACATCCCCCGTGCAGACCGTGCACGAGGCGTACTCCTTCGCCTGCATGAAGTGCGGGTACGGCTGGGAACAGGCGTACGAGATCGAGCACCACGTCGACGGCACGGGCCAGCCCTTCATCATCTACACCGTCAACCGCGAGCGCGTCCCCTCCCCGCTGTCGAACCCGACCTGCCTGAACTGCGGCGGCCACGTGGTCCGGATCATGCGGGAGGGCCAGGTCAAGTCGGTGCTCGGCACGCTCGACCAGCTCTACCACCACCGCGTCGCCCCGGGCATAGCCGGACCCGTCCCGGCGGGGGTGGACGTCCCGCGCACCCCGAAGCCCCGCAAGTCGTCCCCGCTGCACGACGCACCCGGGCCGGTGGCCATCGACGAAAGCGAGCGGCGGGGCCTGCTGGGCCGGCTCCTGCGGATGTTCCGCAGGACCTGACACCCGGCTCCCCGGTCATAAGATCGGCCGTATGAGCCGTACCTCCAACGACGCACCGCCCCCGCTGCCCGAACCGCTGCGGGTGGCGGTCGCCGATTCCCACACCCACCTGGACATGCAGTCCGGCACCGTCGAGGAGGGCCTCGCCAAGGCCGCCTCGGTGGGCGTGACCACCGTCGTGCAGGTGGGCTGCGACGTGAAGGGCTCGCGCTGGGCCGCCGAGACGGCCGCCGCCCACGACAACGTCCACGCGGCCGTCGCCCTTCACCCGAACGAAGCCCCCCGCATCGTCCACGGGGACCCCGACGGCTGGTCCCGCCAGGGCGCCCGGGCGGGCGGCGGCGAGGCCGCGCTCGACGAGGCGCTGGCCGAGATCGAGGCGCTCGCGGCGCTGCCGCACGTCAAGGCCGTCGGCGAGACCGGGCTGGACTACTTCCGCACCGGGCCCGAGGGCACGGCGGCGCAGGAGCGTTCCTTCCGCGCCCACATCGAGATCGCCAAGCGGCAGGGCAAGGCCCTGGTCATCCACGACCGCGAGGCCCACGCCGACGTGCTGCGCGTCCTGCGCGAGGAGGGGGCGCCGGAGCGGACGGTCTTCCACTGCTACTCGGGGGACGCCGAGATGGCCCGCGAGTGCGCCGCCGCCGGCTACTACATGTCCTTCGCCGGAACCGTCACCTTCAAGAACGCGGCGCCGCTGCGCGAGGCCCTCGCCGTGGCCCCGCTGGAGCTGGTCCTGGTCGAGACGGACGCCCCCTACCTCACTCCGGCGCCCTACCGCGGACGGCCCAACGCCCCGTACCTGATTCCGCTGACCGTGCGGGCGATGGCGGCGGTCCGGGGCCTGGACGAGGACGCCATGGCGACCGCCCTGGCCGCCAACACGGCCCGCGCCTTCGACTACTGACGGCCCGCCGGAACACCCGTTCGCCCGACACGCTGGGTAGCCGAACGGCTTTGGTGAGTGACGGCCGTTCCCGCTAGGGTGCCGTGCCCGAACCAGCGGGGGCCGGACCAGTGGAGCGAGCGTCGTGAGCGAAACCCAGGGCAGTCACCGCCGTGGCGGTCCCGTCGGCTCTGCCGGTCCCGTCCCGGAGGGCTACGGGACGGCCTGGCCGGACGAGGGCCGCGACCCGTGGGACCCGCCGGGCGCGGGCCTGCCGGGCGGGGGCCTGCCGGGTCTGCCGGGAGCGGGCCTGCCGGACCTGCCCGGCACGCCGGGCCAGGGGGAGCCGCCGACGGCCTGGCCGGACCCGGCGGGGGACCTCGGCCCGGTGTGGCCGCCGCCCGGGGCCGGGCGGGCCGAGGCCGAGGACCCCGGGTACCTGCGGGCGGGGGACCTTGGCCCGGTGTGGCCGCCGCCCGGGGCCGGGCGGGCCGACGGCGAGGACACCGGGTACCCGCGGTTCGCGGAGTCCCTGGAGCCCCCGCGGTTCCCGGAGTCCGCGCCGTTCCCGGAGTTCGCGGAGTCCGCGCGGTTCCCGGAGTCCACGCGGTTCCCGGAGTTCGCGGACTCCGCGCAGTTCCCGGAGCCCCTGGAGCCCCCGCCGTTCCCGGACTCCACGGAGTTCGCGGAGTTCCCGGAGTCCTTGCAGTTCCCGGAGTCCGGGGCGTTCCCGGAGCCCCCGGCATCCGCGGTGCCGCCGCCGCCGACGACGTCCGAGCCGGTCCTCGCCGGGGCCCCCGGGCCGGTTCCCGAGGCCGGGGTGCCCGCCCCCCGGTCGGCGCGCCGGCGCAAGGCCCCGGAGACCGGCCGCCGCGGCCGCGGGCGCCCCGCCCCGCAGGACGCCCCGTACGGTCCCGGAGCGGAGGAGCCCCCGGGCCCGGGGCGCCGGCGCCGGGTCGAGCCGGCGGCCGAGGCCCTCCCCCCGGCGGGCCAGGACGCCGGCCGGGCGGTCGGCGCCGGGGACTTCGACCCCGCGGCCTTCGCCGGGCCGGGCGGCGGCAGGCGCAGGCGGCCGGCGCCCGCAGCTGCGGGAGCGGGCCTGGCCGTGGCGGAGCCCGGCGCCCCGGAAGCCGCCCCCGCCCGGTCCCGCCGCGCCACCCGCACCGCCGGGACCTCCGCCGACACCTGGCGCCGGATCGTCCCGCAGGCGCTGGTCGTCGCCTTCCTGGCCGGCGGCACCACCGCCTTCGTCGCCGCCGACAAGTCGGTACGGCTCACCGTGGACGGAGTTCCCAGGACCCTCCACACCTTCGCCGGCGGGGTCGACGAGCTCCTCGCCGCCGAAGGGCTCGGCGTCGGCCCCCACGACCTGGTCTCACCGGGCAGGGGAACCCCCCTCGACGACGGCGAGGAGATCGTCGTCCGCTACGGCCGCCCCCTCCAGCTCACCCTCGACGGCGAGCGCCGCCAGGTGTGGACCACCTCCCGCACCGTCGACGGCGCCCTGCGCCAGCTCGGCATCCGCGCCGAGGGCGCCTACCTCTCCGCCCCCCGCAGCGCCCCCGTGCCGCGCGCCGGCCTCACCCTCAGCGTCCGCACCGAACGCGGCATCACCTTCCTGGCCGACGGCCGCGAGACCACCATCCGCACCAACGCGGCCACCGTCCAGGAGGCCCTCGACCAGGCCGGCATCACCCTGCACGGCCAGGACAGCACCTCCGTCCCGCCGACCGCCTTCCCGCGCGACGGGCAGACCGTCACCGTGCTGCGCATCACCGGCACCCGCGAGGTCCGCGAGGAGCGCATCCCGTACGAGACCGAGCGGGTCGAGGACGACAGCCTGTTCACCGGCACCGAGGTCGTCGAGCGGGCCGGCCGGCCCGGGGCGCGCCGGGTCACGTACGGCCTGCGCACCGTCAACGGGGTCCGGGAGAAGCCCCGCCGGATCGCCGAGGAGGTCGTGCGCGAACCCGTCACCCAGCTCGTCAAGGTCGGCACGAGGTCCTTGCCCACCTCCGTCGCCGGAGCCGACGGTCTGGACTGGGGGGCGCTGGCCCGCTGCGAGTCCGGCGGCCGGCCCGGCGCCACCGACCCCTCGGGGACGTACGGCGGGCTGTACCAGTTCGACGTGCAGACCTGGCAGGCCCTCGGCGGGAGCGGGCGCCCGCAGGACGCGCCGGGCGCGGAACAGACGTACCGGGCCAAGAAGCTCTACGTGCAGCGGGGGGCGACTCCGTGGCCGCACTGCGGCCGTAGGCTTTACCGGTGAGCACCGCAGAGCAGCAGCCTGAGAGCACGACCCCTGACGCCCTTCTCGGCCCGGCCGACATCCGGGAGCTGGCCGCCGTACTCGGCGTCCGGCCGACGAAGCAGAAGGGCCAGAACTTCGTCATCGACGCCAACACGGTCCGCCGGATCGTCCGCACCGCCGAGGTGCGGCCGGACGACGTGGTCGTCGAGGTCGGCCCCGGCCTCGGGTCGCTGACGCTCGCGCTGCTGGAGGCCGCCGACCGGGTCGTCGCCGTCGAGATCGACGACATCCTGGCCGCCGCGCTGCCCGCCACCATCGAGGCCCGGATGCCGGCCCGCAAGGACCGCTTCGCGCTGGTGCACTCCGACGCGATGCTGGTCACCGAACTGCCCGGTCCGCCGCCGACCGCGCTCGTCGCCAACCTGCCGTACAACGTGGCCGTGCCGGTCCTGCTGACCATGCTCGACCGCTTCCCGACCATCGAGCGCACGCTGGTCATGGTGCAGGCCGAGGTCGCCGACCGGCTGGCCGCCGAGCCCGGCAACAAGGTGTACGGGGTCCCCTCCGTCAAGGCCAACTGGTACGCGCACGTCAAGCGGGCCGGATCCATCGGCCGCAAGGTGTTCTGGCCCGCCCCGAACGTCGACTCCGGTCTCGTCTCGCTGGTGCGGCGCACCGAGCCCATCAAGACCACCGCCTCGAAGGCCGAGGTCTTCGCCGTCGTGGACGCGGCCTTCGCGCAGCGCCGCAAGACCCTGCGCGCCGCACTCGCCGGCTGGGCCGGTTCCGCGGCGGGCGCAGAGGCGGCGCTGGTCGCCGCGGGCATCTCCCCGCAGGCGCGCGGGGAGTCCCTGACGGTCGAGGAGTTCGCGGCCATCGCCGAGCACAAGCCCGCGGCGGAGAGGCCCGCGCTGTGACCGAGAGCCGTGTGATCGAGAACGCCGACGGGCCGGCCGTCACGGTACGCGTCCCCGCGAAGGTCAACGTCCGGCTGGCGGTGGGCGCGGCCCGCCCGGACGGCTTCCACGACCTGGCCAACGTCTTCCTCGCCGTGTCCCTGTACGACGAGGTGACCGCGACGGCGGCCGCCGAGCTGACGGTGACCTGCGAGGGCCCGGACGCCGGCCAGGTCCCGCTGGACCGCACCAACCTCGCGGCCCGCGCCGCCGAGATCCTGGCCGCCCGGGCCGGGCTGGCCCCCACCGTGCACCTCCACATCGCGAAGAACATCCCGGTGGCCGGCGGCATGGCGGGCGGCAGCGCCGACGGGGCCGCCGCCCTGCTGGCCTGCGACGCCCTGTGGGGCCTGAACACCCCGCTCCGGGAGCTCCTGGACATCTGCGCCGAGCTCGGCAGCGACGTCCCGTTCAGCCTGGTCGGCGGCGCCGCGCTGGGCACCGGGCGCGGAGAGATCCTGACCCCGGTCCCCGCCGGCACCTTCCACTGGGTCTTCGCCGTCGCGGACGGGGGGCTGTCCACCCCGGCGGTCTTCCGCGAGTTCGACCGCCTGACCGCCGGTACGCACGTCCCCGCCCCCGAGGCCTCCCCGGCCCTCCTCGCGGCCCTGGCCTCGGGCGACCCCGACGCGCTGGCACCCGCCCTGGCCAACGACCTCCAGCCCGCCGCCCTGTCGCTGCGCCCGCAACTGGCAGCGGTGCTGGCGGCGGGCACGGAAGCCGGGGCGCTGGCCGCGCTGGTCTCCGGCTCCGGCCCGACGACGGCGTTCCTGGTCCGCGACCCCGAGTCGGCGGCCAAGGTCGCGGCCGTCCTCGACGCCTCCGGCCTGTGCCGCGCCACCCGCGTGGCCGCCTCCCCGGCCCCGGGGGCGACCCTCCTCTAGACCGTGCCGACCCGGTACCTCCCCGCAGGGAGGTACCGGGTACCTAGGCGGAACCTGAGTACCCGCGCCCTGTCGGGGCGGCCGCGCCGCGGGCCACCGTAGGGCCATGGGAGCTAGCGCAAGCGAAATGGCCGCCGCCACCCCCGCCACGCGGGACCGGTACATCGACCTGTTGCGGG
The DNA here is from genome assembly GCF_055565795.1 of Streptomyces sp. NPDC028314. Taxonomy (NCBI): domain Bacteria; kingdom Bacillati; phylum Actinomycetota; class Actinomycetes; order Kitasatosporales; family Streptomycetaceae; genus Streptomyces; species Streptomyces sp. NPDC028314. The sequence continues at coordinate 139,856 of NZ_JBVHTP010000008.1, read as the reverse complement.
TCGCCTCGCTCGGGACCGTCATCCTCGGGCACTGGCTGATGGCCGCCGTCAGCACCGACGGCATAGGGAACCTGCTCGGGCTCGTGCCCGCCCTCCAGGCGCTCACCTGGGGCCTCCAGGTCATGCCGGTGTTCTTCTTCGTCGGCGGTTTCTCGCACGCCCTCTCGTACCGCTCCCTCACCCGCAGGGCGGACGGCCCCGTCTACGCGGCCTTCCTGCGCGCCCGCCTCCAGCGGCTGCTGCGCCCCACCCTCGTCTTCGTCGGCGTCTGGACCGCCGGCGCGCTCGTCGTCCAGCTCGCCGGAGCCGACCACGGCCGGCTGGCCGGGGCCGCGCTGCGGCTCGTGACGCAGCCGCTGTGGTTCATCGGGATCTACCTCGCGATGGTCGCCTTCACCCCGCCGCTGCTGCGGCTGCACGAGCGCCACGGATGGGCCGCCTTCGCCGCCCTGGCCGGCGCCGCCGCCCTCACCGACGTGCTGCGGTTCGCGCTCGGCGTCCCGTACGTGGAGTTCCTGAACTTCGCCTTCGTCTGGCTCGCCGTGCACCAGCTCGGCTTCCTGCACGCCGACCGGCGCATCACCCGCCCCGCCGCCCTGGCCGCCGCCGGCCTCGCGGGGGCCGCGCTGCTCGTCGCGTACGGGCCCTACCCGCTCTCCATGGTCGGGATGCCCGGCGAGAAGGTCTCCAACATGGCCCCGCCCACCCTGGCCCTCCTGTGCCACGGCATGTGGCTCGTCGGCGCCGTGCAGCTGCTCGCCCGCCCCGGCACCGCCTGGCTGGCCCGGCCCCGGGTGTGGCGGGGCGTCGTCGCCGCCAACGGGCTCGCCATGACCGCCTTCCTCTGGCACCTCACCGCCATGCTGGCCGTGTACGCCGCCCAGCTCGGCCTCGGCCTCGCACTGCCCGAGCCCGCCACCGCCGCCTGGTGGGCCCAGGTCCCGGTCCGGCTGGCCGCCGCCGCCCTGCTGACCGGCGTGCTCGTGGCCCTCTTCCGCCGCTTCGAAGCCCCCGGAAGGACCAGCGCCGCCCCCGGCTCCGGCCCCCGCGCCGCCCTCGGGATCACCCTCAGCCTCCTGGGGATCCTCGGACTGTCCATGACCGGCCTCGGCGGCCTGCTCGACGGCCACAGCGCCACCCTGGTCGCGCTCCCGCTCACCGCGCCCGCCGCGATCGGCATGGCACTCGGCGGATGGCTGCTGGTGGAACGGTCCGCCTCCGCCCGGAGGGTTAGGCTGAGGGGCTGATCCACCCCCTTCCCTGGAGCGCGTCTGATGGCCGTCAATCTGGTCAATGTCGAGGCAGTCAGCAAGGTGTACGGAACCCGTACCCTGCTCGACGGCATCTCCCTCGGCGTGTCCGAGGGGGACCGGATCGGTGTCGTCGGCCGTAACGGCGACGGCAAGACCACCCTCATCCGGATGCTCGCCAAACTGGAGGAACCCGACACCGGCCGGGTCACCCAGTCAGGTGGCCTGCGCATGGGCGTCCTCACCCAGCACGACTCCCTGGACCCCTCGGCCACCATCCGGCACGAGATCATCCGGGACATGGCCGACCACGAGTGGGCCGGCAACGCCAAGATCCGCGACGTGCTCACCGGCCTCTTCGGCGGCCTGGACCTGCCCGGCTTCGGCCAGGGCCTGGACACCGTCATCGGCCCGCTCTCCGGTGGCGAGCGCCGCCGGATCGCCCTGGCCAAGCTGCTCATCGCGGACCAGGACCTGCTCGTGCTCGACGAGCCCACCAACCACCTCGACGTCGAGGGCATCTCCTGGCTGGCCAAGCACCTCCAGGAACGCCGCTCCGCGCTCGTCTGCGTCACGCACGACCGCTGGTTCCTCGACCAGGTCTGCACCCGCATGTGGGACGTCCAGCGCGGAGACGTCCACGAGTACGAGGGCGGCTACAGCGACTACGTCTTCGCCCGCGCCGAACGCGACCGCATCGCCGCCACGGAGGAGTCCAAGCGGCAGAACCTGATGCGCAAGGAGCTCGCCTGGCTGCGCCGCGGCGCCCCCGCCCGGACCTCCAAGCCGCGTTACCGCATCGAGGCCGCCAACGAGCTCATCGCCGACGTGCCGCCCCCGCGCGACACCTCCGAGCTGATGAAGTTCGCCAACGCCCGCCTCGGCAAGACCGTGTTCGACCTCGAGGACGTCACCGTCCAGGCCGGGCCCAAGATGCTGCTCAAGCACCTGACCTGGCACCTCGGCCCCGGCGACCGCGTCGGCCTCGTCGGCGTCAACGGCGCCGGCAAGACCTCCCTGCTGCGCGCCCTCGCCGAGGCCGCCCGCACCCAGGGCGAGGTCCAGCCCGCGGCCGGCACCGTGACCGTCGGCAAGACCGTCCGGCTCGCCTACCTCTCCCAGGAGGTCGGCGAACTCGACCCGTCGCTGCGCGTCCTGGAAGCCGTCCAGCGCGTGCGCGACCGCGTGGACCTCGGCAAGGGCCGCGAGATGACGGCCGGGCAGCTGTGCGAGCAGTTCGGCTTCACCAAGGAGAAGCAGTGGACGCCCGTCGGAGACCTCTCCGGCGGTGAGCGACGCCGGCTCCAGATCCTGCGCCTGCTGATGGACGAGCCGAACGTCCTCTTCCTCGACGAGCCCACCAACGACCTCGACATCGAGACCCTCACCCAGCTGGAGGACCTCCTCGACGGCTGGCCCGGGTCGATGATTGTGATCTCCCACGACCGGTTCTTCATCGAGCGCACCACCGACACGGTGATGGCCCTGCTCGGCGACGCGAGCCTGCGGATGCTGCCGCGCGGCCTGGACGAGTACCTGGAGCGCCGTCAGCGGATGATCGAGGCGGCCACCCCGGCGCCCGCCCCCGCCGCCGCCAAGTCGACGGCGTCCGGGGACTCCCGCGCGGCCAAGAAGGAACTGCAGAAGATCGAGCGGCAGCTCAACAAGATGTCGGACCGCGAGTCCAACCTGCACGCGCAGATCGCGGAGAACTCCACCGACTACGACAAGGTCGCCAAGCTCGACGCGGAGCTGCGCGAACTCATCTCCGAGCGGGACGATTTGGAGATGCGCTGGCTGGAGCTGGCCGAAGAGGCGTGAGCCGCGCCCCGCGAGGAGCCCGGCCGGCCCGATAACGGCCGAGTCACGGGCCGGTCCGCCCTTGGGAACAGGGGCCGGACCGGCCCGGCACAAGCACGGCGTCAGTGATAGAAAGGTCATTCCCCAGACCTCCATGACCGCCTGACGCCGAAGGTATGCGCTGATGACCGAGCCGCCCCAGCCGCCGAACCAGCCGCCGACACCTTCGGGTTACGGGCACCTGCCGGGCCCGCCGCAGCCCGGTTACGGCTACCCGCCGCAGGGCGCGAACCCGTACGCCCAGCAGCCGCCGACGGTCCCGCAGCAACAGGCCCAGCCGGGCTACGGCTTCCCGCCCCCGATGCCCCCGGGTATCCCGCAGGGCGCCCCCGGTGCCCCCGGCGGCCGGGGCAGGCAGAAGCTGCTCATCGTGATCGCCGCGTCCGTCGCGGGCGTACTCATCCTCGGCACCGGCGCCTACTTCGCCTTCGGCAAGGACGGCGGCGACCCCAAGAAGCCCGTCGCGCAGGCCTCCACGCCCGCCGACGACAAGCCGTCCGCCTCGGCCTCCGTGGACAAGGGCGACGGCAGCGGCAACGGCAGCACCGAGAAGGAAGACCTGAACGCGGGCCGCAAGCAGGGCGAGGACAAGGTCCTCTGGCTCAGGAACAGCAAGGTCGAAGGGCCGGCCGGAGGCGTCGAGTCCGAGGGCCAGTGGGTCGTCGGCGACACGGTCGTCAAGAGCGTCTGGAAGTCCCTCACGGCCTTCGCGGTCACCGACGCCAAGGAGAAGTGGACCCTCTCCTTCCCCACGGCGCTCTGTGCCGTCACCGACGACACCACCGCCGACGGCAAGACCGTCGTCATGTTCAAGGACGGCGAGGGGGACAGCGCCACCTGCAACCAGATGCGGCTGGTCGACCTCAAGACGGGCAAGGAGGGCTGGACGAAGGAAGTGCCCAAGGAGGGCATGTTCGACATCATGACCAGCCCCACCTTGTCCATCACCGGCGACACCCTCGCCGTCGGCCGCAGCACCACCGCCAGCGCGTTCAAGGTCAGCACCGGCGACCGGCTCTTCGGCAGCAACGACCAGGCCCAAGGCTGCAAGCCCAGCACCTACGTCGCCGCCGACAACAAGGTGATCGCCGTCGCCACCTGCTACGACGACGACCACACCGTCGAGGTGCACGACGCCGACCCGGTCACCGGCAAGGCCACCTGGAACTACCGGCTCCCCAAGAAGTACAAGGTCAACGGCGTCTACTCGCTGGACCCGCTCGTCCTCGACATCGGCGACGAGGAGAAGAAGGAGCGCGCCATCGTGGTCCTCGGCCCCGACGGCAAGCAGCGCACCTCCGTCAGCGGCGAGGGCAAGTTCGCCGTCGGCTGCGACGGCGGCCTCTTCGGCTCCCTGCGGATCTGCCCCTCCACCGCCGTCGACTCCAACACCCTCTACCTGCCGACCGCCGCCACCGCCGGCGCGGCCAACGAGATCGTCGCCTTCGACCTGGGCACCGGCAAGGTCAAGTGGCGGGTCCCGGCCGGGGACAAGCGCACCCTGACCCCCGTCAAGGCCGCGAACGGGCAGCTGATCGCCTACCGCAATGCCGAGAACGACCAGGGCGGCGAGGTCCTCACGATCCCCGCCGGCGGCGGCACGCCCACCGCCGTCCTGCGCAACCCGTCGGGCTCCGCCGCGCCGGTCGAAAGCTCCTTCTACCGCCCGAAGATCGACTACGTGGACGGACGGCTCTTCATCTCCGTGTCCCGCCTGCTCGCCCAGGGCAAGGACGAGAAGCTCCTGATGGCCTTCGGCAAGTGAACGAGCCCACCGAGCCGCCCACCGAGAGGCAACGCAACCCATGAGTACCCCGCCGCCCCCCAGCCAGCCGCCGTCCGGCGGCTTCGGCGCGCCGCAGCATCCCCAGCCCGGCGGGTACGGTACGCCGCCGGTCCCGCCCGTGCCCCCCACCCTCCCGCAGCAGCCGCCCGTTCCCCCGCAGGGCCAGCCCGCGTACGGATACCCGCAGCAGCCCGGCGCGGCCACCCCGCCGCCCTACGGCCAGCCCCCCGCGCCCACGTACGCGGCCCCGGGCCCGGCCGGCGGCGGCAACGACAAGCGCAACCAGCTGATCATCGTCGGCGCCGCCCTGCTGGCCATCGTCCTCATCATCGGCGGCGGCTTCTGGTACGTCTCCGGCGACGAAGGCGGCGGTACGCAGCCCACCGCCGACGGCGGCCAGAGCGCGAGCCCGGGCAACGACAAGCCCCCGGCCGCCGGCGGCAGCGAGAAGGTCCCCGCCAGCACCAAGTCGAAGGTCCTGTTCAACCTCCCCAGCCCGCAGCCGGCCGACATCGTCACCACCGAGGGCTCCTGGATCACCGACACCACCTACGTCAAGTCCGACGTGGCGAAGGTCGTCGGCTACAACCTCGTCGACGGCGGCAAGAAGTGGGAGGTGCCCTTCCCGGGCGAGCTCTGCGGGGCGACCCGCCACGTCAGCGACAACAAGACGGCGGTCCTCTTCAAGCCCACCCAGCCCACGCCCGAGAACAAGTACCCGGGGTGCACCGAGGTCGGCGTCATCGACCTGAACGCGGGCAAGCTCGTCTGGTCCGGCAACGCCAAGGGCGCCACCACCGGCGACAAGCCCGCCTCCTACTACGAGGTCACCCTCAGCGGCCAGACCGTCGCCGCGGCCGGCACCACCGGCGGCGCGGCCTGGAACCTCGCCGACGGCAAGTCCCTGTGGACGCCGAAGGTCGACGGCGAAGGCTGCTACGACCACGGCTACGCCGGCGGCGAGGCCCTCGCCGTGATCCGCAAGTGCGGCCGCAGCGGCAACCAGACCCTGTACGCCCAGAGCCTCGACCCGGTCTCCGGCGCGCCCACGGCCTCGTACAAGCTCGCCCCGGGCATCGAGTGGGCCGGCATCGTCTCCACCAAGCCCCTGATCGTCGGCGCCGACGTCGGCAAGACCGCCAAGAACGCCACCGGCGTCAGCGACCTCTTCATCGTCGACCCCAAGGGCGAGCTGAAGGCGCGCATCTCGCTCTCCTCCGGCACCTTCGGCGGCAAGTGCGCGGCCACCGAGGTCGAGAAGTGCACCCAGATGGTCGTCGGCAACGGCAAGCTCTACCTGCCCTCGTACGAGCACCAGGGCCAGGGCAGCGGCCGCACCAACGAGCTGCTCTCCTTCGACCTGGAGACCGGCAAGCAGACCGGTGACCGCGCCGACGCGGGCGAGAGCTACACCATGTACCCGCTGCGCATGGACGGGTCGAACATCATCGCCTACAAGGAGCCCCCGTACGACAAGGGCGGCAAGGTCGTCAGCATCGACAGCACGACGATGAAGGAGACCCTCCTGATGGAGAACCCGGCCGACAAGGCGACCCAGCGCATCGAGTCCGCCTTCTCCCCGGACTACTCCGAGTACCGCTACCACAACGGCAAGCTCTTCATCTCGCGCACGTCGGTCAAGAAGCCGTACTCCGAGAAGGCCGACCCGGAGTTCCTCTTCGTCTCCTTCACCGCCAGCTGACCCCGCGGCCACGGCCGCGAGCCCCCGGAAGGTCCGTCCTTCCGGGGGCTTCTGCGCGGTAACCGGGACGCCCCGTCGAACAAGCGTGTAGCTTGCCGGGTCAGAAGGTTCGGGGGAGGGTGCCCTCATGGGCGTACGGGTCATGGTGGTCGACGAGCACCGGCTGCTGGCCGAGGCGCTCGCCTCGGCCCTGAAACTGCGCGGCCACCGGGTCCTCGCCGCGGCCGCGCCGGCCGCGGGCGCCGCCGAACTGGTCATCGGCCGGGCCCCGGAGGTCTGTCTCTTCGGCACCGCCACCCCCGCCGAACCGGGGGTCTTCGAACCCGTCGTCCGCATCAAGCGGGAACGCCCGCAGATCGCCGTCGTGGTGCTCGGCCCGGTGCCCAGCCCGCGCGGGATCGCGGCCGCCTTCGCCGCCGGAGCCTCGGGGTACGTCCGCCACGACGAGCGCATCGAGGGCGTGGAACGGGCCCTGGCCAAGGCGCGGGCGGGGGAGGTCGCCATCTCCCCGCAGCTGCTCCAGGGGGCGTTCGCGGAGCTGCTCAACCCCGCCGCCCAGCCCGACGACGAGGGCAGCCGGCTGCTGCGGCTGCTCACCCCGCGCGAGGTGGAGGTGCTGGTCAGGGTCGCGGAGGGGGAGGACACCCGGCTCATCGCGGCCGGGATGGCCATCGCGCCGAGCACGGCACGCACGCACGTCCAGCGGGTGCTGATGAAGCTGGGCGTGGGCTCGCGCCTGGAGGCGGCCGCGCTGGCCGCCCGTACCGGCCTGCTGGACCGGGCGGTTCCGCCGGCGCCCCCCGCGCAGACGGGCGCGCCGGCCTGAGGAACGGGCGGGCGATTTCCCCGGAGCTGCGGAATCCGGTAAGCCAGTCACAGCACGCGGTCCCGTGTGCGTCCCCCGCGAGAGGCAGCAGGCGAGTGAGCAACACGGCGTCTTCCAAGTACATGGTCACCGGCGGAGCCGGATACGTGGGCAGTGTCGTCGCAGCCCATCTCCTGGAGGCGGGCCACGAGGTCACCATCCTCGACAACCTCTCCACCGGCTTCGGCGAGGGCGTCCCCGCGGGCGCCACGCTCATCAACGGCCGGATCCAGGACGCCGCCGAGCACCTGGACCCCTCCTTCGACGCGGTCCTGCACTTCGCGGCCTCCTCCCAGGTCGGGGAGTCCGTGGCGAACCCCGGCAAGTACTGGGACAACAACGTCGGCGGCACCCTCGCGCTGCTGACCGCGATGCGCGAGGCGGGCGTGCGCAAGCTCATCTTCTCCTCCACCGCCGCCACCTACGGCGAGCCGGCCGACGGCCTGCTGACGGAGGCCTCGGTGACCGCGCCGACCAACCCGTACGGCGCCTCGAAGCTGGCCGTCGACCACATGATCGCGGGGGAGTGCGCCGCGCACGGCCTGGCGGCGGTGTCGCTGCGCTACTTCAACGTGGCCGGCGCCTACCGGGAGTTCGGCGAGCGCCACGACCCCGAGACCCACCTGATCCCGCTGGTCCTCCAGGTCGCCCTGGGCGAGCGCGAGTCCATCTCGGTGTTCGGCGAGGACTACCCGACGCCCGACGGCACCTGCGTACGGGACTACATCCACGTCGCGGACCTGGCCGAGGCCCACCTCTCCGCGCTGGAGGCCGCCGCCGCGGGCGAGCACCTGATCTGCAACCTCGGCAACGGCAGCGGCTTCTCGGTCCGCGAGGTCATCGAGACGGTCCGCAAGGTCACCGGCCGGGAGATCCCCGAGATCGTCGCCCCGCGGCGGGCGGGCGACCCGGCGGTCCTGGTGGCCTCGGCGCGGACGGCGCACGAGCGCCTCGGCTGGACCCCGACCCGCTCGGACCTCACCGCCATCGTCACGGACGCCTGGAACTTCGCCCGCGAGCAGCGCTCCTGACGCACCCGTCCCGTACGTCGCCCCACGCCCCCCGTGCCACCGGTGCGGGGGGCGTGCGCGTCTGCGGAGTGCGCCATCGCCGGGCGCTCTGCGCGGGCGCCCGGCGTGCGTACGCCGGGTGAGGGCGACCCCGTGCAACTGCCCGTGGCACGAGCCGAGGCGGAAACCTTCTTCCGGACCTTCAGGGCGGTCGAAAACAAGCCACCCAGAAGGCCGTTCTGGACGGCCGCGCTGGAAACTCGCTCGGAAAACTTCTGCTATTCGGCCAACCGCGAGACCGGGCCCGCTCTACGCTGATGCGTGACACCGGTGGGGGCCGGCGTTGATTCAGGGGTCGAGACAAGTCGGGTACGACGTCCGGTCCGGGGTAGTGCAGAGATGTCTCGGCGGCGGCCGCGGCGACTGCGGATCACCCGGTCCGGGCGCCGTACCCGCCGCCGTCCGTTCCCCTACCCTTGGGGGTTTTGTGGTTCGTATCCGGGTTCTCGTGGTCGACGATCACCGCATCTTCGCCGAATCTCTCGCAGCCGCGCTGGCGGCCGAGTCTGACGTGGACGTGTCCGCGGCAGGCAGCGGTCCCGCCGCCACGCGCTGCCTCGAACGCGCGGTGGCCGAGGGCCGCCGCTTCGACGTCCTGCTGGTCGACGCCGACCTCGGCGCCGCCGCGTCCGCGTCGGGGGCCCTGCCCGCCCAGCGGGAAGCGGGCTCCGGGCCGCCGCCGGCCGGGTCCGGCTCGGACGGGATCGCGCTGGTCGCCGGGGTGCGGGTGGCCCATCCGGGGGTGCGTACGGTGGTCCTCGCCGAGCGCGACGACCCCCGGCGGGCGGCACTGGCCCTCCAGGCCGGGGCCTCCGGCTGGGTGGCGAAGGACTCCTCGCTGTCGCGGCTGCTGGCCGTGATCCGGGGGGTGCTGCGCGAGGAGACGCACCTTCCGCCCGCGCTGCTGACCGGCGTGCTGCGCGAGCTGACCGCGGCACGCAAGCACCGCACCGACAGCGAACGGCTCGTCGAGTCCCTCACGCCGCGCGAACACGAGGTGCTGCGCTGCATGGTGGCGGGGCTGGGCCGCAAGGACGTGGCCGCACGGCTGTTCCTGTCCCCGCACACCGTCCGCACCCACATGCAGAACGTGCTGGGCAAGCTCGGCGTGCACTCCACGCTGGCGGCGGTGGCACTGGCCCGGCGGGCCGGCGTACGGCCGGCGGAACTAGCCGGGGATGTTGTCGAACGGAGCGGTCAACTGGCGTAGCAGCCCGGCGAGGTCACCGCGCTGGCCCTGGGAGAGCTGGGCCAGGATCGCCCGCTCCTGGGCCAGCAGCCCGGCGAGGGACTGGTCGGCGCGGTCGCGCCCCTCGGGGGTGAGCCGGACCAGCACCCCGCGACGGTCGCTGGGGTCGGGCAGCCGCTCGACGAGGCCCTTCTTGGCGAGCCGGTCGATGCGGTTGGTCATGGTGCCGGAGGTGACGAGCGTCTGCGTCAGCAGCTGGCCGGGGGAGAGCTGGTAGGGCGCGCCCGCGCGCCGCAGCGAGGTCAGCACGTCGAACTCCCAGGGCTCCAGGCCGTGCTCGGAGAAGGCCAGCCTGCGGGCGCGGTCGAGGTGGCGCGCGAGCCTGCTCACGCGGCTCAGCACCTCGAGCGGTTCCACGTCGAGGTCAGGGCGTTCTCGCCGCCATGCCGCGACCAGTCGGTCGACCTCGTCCTCCATGCCGATCAGTGTAAGGGGTCTGTCGACATGAAGTCTCTTCAAATGGAGGATCTCGATCCTGGATATCTTGAAATCGTGTCTCTTGACGTCAAGATATAATCGGGGCGACGATGGGAATGGAGGGGGCCGGAACAGCTTCCGCTTCCGACCGCCCCACCAGTAGGGAGGCTCGAACATGCATTCCGATACCGCGTCGGCCAGGATCCCCGTCGCCACGGCCCCTTCCGCACCGACCTGGGACCCCCAGCAGTACCTCCGGCACGCCGGGCACCGCACACGCCCCTTTCTCGACCTGCTGACCCGTATACCCGAGCTCCCCTCCCGGCCCGCGCGCATCGCCGACCTCGGCTGCGGCCCCGGCAATGTCACCGCCCTGCTCGCCGACCGCTGGCCCGAAGCCCGGATCACCGGCTTCGACCTCTCCCCGGAGATGCTCCAGCGCGCCACCGAGGAGTACGCCGGCCCCACCGCCGGCGGCGGCGAACTCCGCTTCCGCCAAGGGGACATCGCTCACTGGCTTCCCGAGGAGACGTACGACCTCATCGTCTCCAACGCCGCCCTGCAATGGGTGCCCGGCCATCCGGGATCGTTCGCCGCCTGGATCAACGGACTGCGGCCCGGCGGCACCTTCGCCTTCCAGATCCCCGGCAACTTCACCGCCCCCAGCCACCGGCTGCTCGCGGAGATCTGCGACACCCCGCGCTGGCGCGGCCGGCTCGGGGGCCACGGCGCGCGCTACGTCCACATCCTCGAACCCGCCGAATACCTCGCCCGGTTCACCGAGCTCGGCTGCGCGGTCGAGGTCTGGGAGACCACCTACTACCAGCTGCTGGACGGCCCCGACCCGGTGCTCGACTGGGTCAAGGGCACCGCCCTGCGCCCCGTGCTCACCAAGCTCGGCGACGACCACGAGGCCGTCGAGCTGTTCCTCGGCGAGTACCGGGAGGCGCTGCGCACGGCCTACCCGCCCGGCCCGCGCGGCACCGTCTTCCCGTTCCGCCGTATCTTCGCCATCGCCCGCAAGGAGGCCTGAGCCGTGCTGACCGCCGTCGACCACGTCCAACTCGCCGCACCGCCGGGCTCGGAGGACCTGCTCCGGGGCTACTACCAGGACGTCCTCGGCATGACCGAGCTCCCCAAACCGCCCGTCCTCGCCGCCCGCGGAGGCTGCTGGTTCGCCGCCGGACCCGTGCAGCTGCACCTGGGGGTGGAGGAGGACTTCCGGCCGGCGCGCAAGGCGCACCCGGGGCTGCGGGTGACCGGCATCGAGGCGTACGCGGGCAGACTGCGGGAGCGCGGGGCAGAGGTCGTCTGGGACGACAACCTCCCGGGGCACCGCCGGTTCTACTCGCGGGACCCGGTCGGCAACCGGCTCGAATTCCTGGAGCCGACGGGCTGAGACACCCACGGGCCGATACGACGCGACGGCGCCCCGTCACCCGGACTCCGGGGACGGGGCGCCGTCGCGTGCGGCGGCCGGCCGGCCTCAGCTCTTGCGGTGGCCCACCAGCCGCGGCTTGGCCTCCAGGTTCTCCAGCCCGTGCCAGGCCAGGTTCACCAGGTGCGCCGCGACCTCGGCCTTCTTCGGACGCCGGGTCTCCAGCCACCACTGCCCGGTCAGCGCCACCATGCCCACCAGCGCCTGCGCGTACAGCGGAGCCAGCTTGGGGTCGAAGCCCCGGGCCTTGAACTCCAGGCCCAGGATGTCCTCCACCTGCGTGGCGATATCGCTGATCAGCGAGGCGAAGGTGCCCGTCGACTGGGCCACGGGCGAATCCCGGACCAGGATCCGGAAGCCGTCCGTGTAGTTCTCGATGTAGTCCAGCAGCGCGAACGCCGCCTGCTCCAGCAGCTCGCGCGGGTGCCCGGCGGTCAGCGCCCCCGTCACCCCGTCGAGCAGCTGTCGCATCTCCCGGTCCACGACGACCGCGTACAGGCCCTCCTTGCCGCCGAAGTGCTCGTACACCACCGGCTTGGAGACCCCGGCCTTCGCCGCGATCTCCTCCACCGAGGTGCCTTCGAAGCCCTTCTCGGCGAACAGGGTGCGGCCGATGTCCAGCAGTTGCTGACGCCGTTCGGCGCCCGTCATCCGGACCCGGCGGCCGCGCCGGGGCTTGTCGCTGCTGGAACTGCTGCCGTCGATCGCCACGTCCCCCATCATGCCGCGTTCGAGGACTTTTCCTTGCGCCGGGCATCGATGCGCTCCGCGGACGGCCAGCGCACGTCAGTGGCCCAGCCCAGCTGCTCGAACCACCGGATCAGCCGGGCGCTGGAGTCGACCTGGCCGCGCAGCACGCCGTGCCGCGCCGACGTCGGATCGGCGTGGTGCAGGTTGTGCCAGGACTCGCCGCAGGACAGCACCGCCAGCCACCAGACGTTGCCGCTGCGGTCCCGCGACTTGAACGGACGCTTGCCCACCGCGTGGCAGATCGAGTTGATCGACCAGGTCACGTGGTGCAGCAGTGCCACGCGCACCAGCGAGCCCCAGAAGAAGGCCGTGAACGCGCCCCACCACGACATCGTCACCAGACCGCCAACCAGCGGCGGAATGGCCAGCGAGAAGATCGTCCAGAAGATGAAGTCACGCGAGATCCGCCGGATCGCCGGGTCCTTGATCAGGTCGGGCGCGTACTTCTGCTGGTTGGTCTGCTCCTCGTCGAACAGCCAGCCGATGTGCGCCCACCACAGGCCCTTCATCAGCGCCGGGAGCGTCTCGCCGAACCTCCACGGCGAGTGCGGGTCGCCCTCGTGGTCGGAGAACTTGTGGTGCTTGCGGTGATCCGCCACCCAGCGCACCAGCGGCCCCTCCACCGCCATCGACCCCATGACCGCCAGCGCGATCCGCAGCGGCCGCTTCGCCTTGAAGGAGCCGTGGGTGAAGTAGCGGTGGAAGCCGATGGTGATGCCGTGGCACGCCAGGAAGTACATGAACACCATGAGGCCGAGGTCCAGCCAGCTCACCCCCCAGCCCCAGGCCAGCGGAATCGCCGCCAGCAGCGCCACGAAGGGAACGGTGATGAACAGCAGCAGTGCGATCTGCTCGACGGACCGCTTGCTCTCGCCGCCGAGTGTCGCCGACGGCTCGGATGTGTCGGAGGCCGCCGAAGCGCCCTCCATCAGATCGGGACTGATGGTCACAGTGATCCCCTGGGGGTGAGGGAGATGGCAGGTGCCCTTATGACGAACCCTACGGACCCGTAAGTTACGGCATCGTAAGTATGGCAAAGGTCCCGCCCCGGGCAAGGGGAAGCGCGTCCGCACGACCCGCCCGTACCGACCGGTACCCACGGCTCTGCCCGGGCACTGGTACGCGCCACCTATCCTGGTCACGTCGGACAGCGCGGTCCGCACGGGCAGCCCGAGCTGCGCGGCAGCGGGGAAGCCCCCGGAGGCACCTCCCAGCGGTAGCTGGGGCAGGAGTCCCGGGGAGACACCGCCACGCGCACCCGGGAGCCCACAGCCCAGTAGCGCTCGAACACTGCAAGGAGCCGCACCTGTGAGCAGTGCTGACCAGGCCGCCCAGGCCCCCGTCACCCCGGCCGCCGTCCCCTCCGCCGAGGATCGGGCGGCGGAGACCGCGAACGCCGAGCTGCGCGCGGACATCCGCCGCCTCGGAGACCTCCTCGGGGAGACACTCGTACGCCAGGAGGGCCAAGACCTCCTCGACCTCGTCGAACGCGTCCGCGCGCTCACCCGCACCGACGGCGAAGCCGCGGCCGAGCTCCTCGGCGACACCGACCTGGAGACCGCCGCCAAGCTGGTGCGCGCCTTCTCCACCTACTTCCACCTCGCCAACGTCACCGAGCAGGTGCACCGCGGCAAGGAGCTGCGCGCCCACCGCGCCGCCGAAGGCGGGCTGCTCGCCCGCACGGCGGACATGCTCAAGGACGCCGACCCCGAGCACCTGCGCGAGACGGTCAAGAACCTCAACGTCCGCCCCGTCTTCACCGCGCACCCCACCGAGGCCGCCCGCCGCTCCGTCCTGAACAAGCTGCGCCGCATCGCCGCCCTCCTCGAAGAGCCCGTCTCCGGCGCCGGCGACCGCCGCCGCCACGACCTGCGCCTCGCCGAGAACATCGACCTCGTCTGGCAGACCGACGAGCTGCGCGTCGTGCGCCCCGAGCCCGCCGACGAGGCCCGCAACGCCATCTACTACCTCGACGAGCTGCACGCCGGCGCCGTGGGAGACGTACTGGAGGACCTCGCCGCCGAGCTCCAGCGCGTCGGCGTCGAGCTGCCCGCCGGCACCCGCCCGCTGACCTTCGGCACCTGGATCGGCGGAGACCGCGACGGCAACCCCAACGTCACCCCCGAGGTGACCCGGGACGTGCTGATCCTCCAGCACGAGCACGGCATCACCGACGCCCTGGAACTCATCGACTTCCTGCGCGGACTGCTGTCGAACTCGATCCGCTACACCGGAGCCACCGAGGAACTCCTCGCCTCCCTCCAGGCCGACCTCGAACGCCTCCCCGAGATCAGCCCGCGCTACAAGCGGCTCAACGCCGAGGAGCCGTACCGCCTCAAGGCCACCTGCATCCGGCAGAAGCTCCTCAACACCCGCGAGCGCCTCGCCAAGGGCATCCCGCACGAGGAAGGCCGCGACTACCTCGGCACCGCCGAGCTGCTCACCGACCTCACCCTCATCCAGACCTCCCTGCGCGAACACCGCGGCGCGCTCTTCGCCGACGGCCGCATGGACCGCACCATCCGCACCCTGGCCGCCTTCGGCCTCCAGCTGGCGACCATGGACGTGCGCGAGCACGCGGACGCCCACCACCACGCGCTGGGCCAGCTCTTCGACCGGCTCGGCGAGGAGTCCTGGCGCTACGCCGACATGCCCCGCGACTACCGCGGCAAGCTCCTCGCCAAGGAGCTCCGCTCGCGCCGGCCGCTGGCCCCCACCCCGGCCCCCCTCGACGCGGCCGGCCAGAAGACCCTCGGCGTCTTCTCCGCCATCAAGGACGCCTTCGAGAAGTTCGGCCCCGAGGTCATCGAGTCGTACATCATCTCGATGTGCCAGGGCGCCGACGACGTCTTCGCGGCCGCCGTCCTCGCCCGCGAGGCCGGACTGATCGACCTCCACGCCGGCTGGGCCAAGATCGGCATCGTCCCGCTGCTGGAGACCACCGACGAGCTGCGCGCCGCCGACGTCATCCTCGACGAGATGCTCGCCGACCCCTCCTACCGGCGCCTCGTCTCGCTGCGCGGCGACGTCCAGGAGGTCATGCTCGGCTACTCCGACTCCAGCAAGTTCGGCGGCATCACCACCAGCCAGTGGGAGATCCACCGCGCCCAGCGCCGGCTGCGCGACGTCGCCCACCGCTACGGTGTCCGGCTGCGCCTCTTCCACGGCCGCGGCGGCACCGTCGGCCGCGGCGGCGGCCCCTCGCACGACGCGATCCTCGCCCAGCCCTGGGGCACCCTCGAAGGCGAGATCAAGGTCACCGAGCAGGGCGAGGTCATCTCCGACAAGTACCTCGTGCCGTCCCTGGCCCGCGAGAACCTCGAACTGACCGTCGCGGCGACCCTGCAGGCCTCCGCCCTGCACACCGCCCCCCGCCAGTCCGACGACGCCCTCGCCCGCTGGGACGCGGCCATGGACACCGTCTCCGACGCGGCGCACGCGGCGTACCGCGAGCTCGTCGAGGACCCGGACCTGCCGGCGTACTTCTTCGCCGCCACCCCGGTCGACCAGCTCGCCGACCTGCACCTGGGCTCGCGCCCCTCGCGCCGCCCCGACTCCGGAGCGGGCCTCGACGGCCTGCGCGCCATTCCCTGGGTCTTCGGCTGGACCCAGTCCCGCCAGATCGTCCCCGGCTGGTACGGCGTCGGCTCCGGCCTCAAGGCCCTGCGCGAGGCGGGCCAGGATGCCGCCCTCGCCGAGATGGGGGAGCGGTGGCACTTCTTCCGCAACTTCCTGTCCAACGTCGAGATGACCCTGGCCAAGACCGATCTGCGGATCGCCCGCCACTACGTCGACACCCTCGTCCCCGACGAGCTCAAGCACGTCTTCGCCCGGATCGAGGCCGAACACGAGCTGACCGTACGGGAGGTCCTGCGCATCACCGGAGGCCACAAGCTCCTGGACTCCCACCCCGTGCTCCAGCAGACCTTCGCCGTGCGCGACGCCTACCTGGACCCCATCTCCTACCTCCAGGTGTCCCTCCTCGCCCGCCAGCGCGCCGCCGCCGAACGCGGCGAGGAAGCCGACCCGCTGCTCGCCCGGGCCCTGCTGCTCACCGTCAACGGTGTGGCGGCCGGTCTGCGCAACACCGGCTGACCGGCGGCGCCCGGACAGGACGGGACGGCACAGTACGGCAGGAAGCCCCCGCACCGGCCGGTGCGGGGGCTTCCTGCCGTCCTCGGGAGCTCCGTCCCTCGGAAGCCGGCGCCGCTCAGGAGTTGTACGCCGACTGGGCGCGCTCCAGGCCCTCCTGGATCAGGCACTCGACCGAGTCCGCCGCCCGGTCCACGAACCAGTCCAGCTCCTTGCGCTCCGTGGAGGAGAAGTCCTTCAGCACGAAGTCCGCGACCTGCATCCGGCCCGGCGGCCGGCCGATGCCGCAGCGCACCCGGTGGTAGTCGGCGCCCATCGACTTCGTCATGGACTTCAGGCCGTTGTGGCCGTTGTCCCCGCCGCCCAGCTTCAGCCGCAGCGTCGGGTAGTCGATGTCCAGTTCGTCGTGGATCGCGACGATCCGCTCCAGCGGCACCTTGTAGAAGTCGCGCAGCGCCGTCACCGGACCGCCCGACAGGTTCATGTACGTCATCGGCTTGGCCAGCACCACCCGGCGGTTCGCCGGCCCCGGCGGACCCATGCGGCCCTCGACCACCTGGGCCCGCGCCTTGTGGGCCTTGAACTTCCCGCGGATGCGGTCCGCCAAAAGGTCGGCCACCATGAATCCGATGTTGTGGCGGTTCCCCGCGTACTCCGGTCCCGGGTTGCCGAGGCCGACGATCAGCCAGGGTGCCGCGTCGTCCGACATCAAGAGCTCCTTATACGAAGACGACCGCCGTCCCGCTCCAGTGGAGCCGGACGGCGGTCGGTCAGCAACTGCTGAGGGGTGGGGGCGAGGCTCAGGCCTCGGTGCCCTCGGCCTCGGCGGCCGGCTCCTCGGCCTGCGGGGCGACGACCTGCAGGACGGCGATGTCACCGTCGACGGCCAGGGTGGTGCCCGAGGGCAGGACCAGGTCCTTGGCGTGGATGGTGGCGCCGGCCTCGAGGCCCGCGATGGAGACGGTGACCTCGGTCGGGATGTGCGTGGCCTCGGCCTCGACGGAGATGGTGTTCTGGAGGGTCTCCAGCATGTTGCCGCCGGCGGCCAGCTCGCCCTCGGTGACGATCGCGACGTCGACGGTGACCTTCTCGCCCTTCTTGACGATCAGGAAGTCGACGTGGGAGATCGAGCGCTTCAGGGGGTGCTTCTGCACGGCCTTCGGGATGACCAGCTCGGTGCCGCCGCCCTTGATGTCCAGGGAGAGCAGGACGTTCGGGGTGCGCAGCGCCAGCTGAAGGGCGTGGGCGTCGACGTTGACGTGCTTGGGCTCGGTGCCGTGGCCGTAGATGACGGCGGGGGTCAGGGCGTCGCGACGGGCCTGACGGGCAGCGCCCTTGCCGAAGTCGGTGCGGGACTCGGCGGCAAGCTTGATCTCGGACATGCTCACTCCTCGTGGGGTGACGGAAAAGGACGACAGTCACCCGGCCGGAACGGCCTGCTACGAAGAGCGCGTCGATAACGGAGCACCAGCACCTGCGCGAACAGGTACGGCCTCCCTCGCCGAGCAACTCATGGAGTGTACCCGGCGGGGGAGGCCGTACCCAAAAGGATCTACCGCGGAGCGGCTGCCGCTCCTGGCGCGTCCGCTACTGCTGCTCTTCGAACAGGCTCGTGACCGAACCGTCCTCGAACACCTCGCGCACCGCGCGGGCGATCATCGGGGCGATCGACAGCACCGTGATCTTGTCGAGCTCCAGGTCCGACGGGTCCGGCAGGGTGTTCGTGAAGACGAACTCGCTGACCTTGGAGTTCTTCAGGCGGTCGGCCGCCGGGCCCGACAGGATGCCGTGCGTGGCCGTCACGATGACGTCCTCCGCGCCGTGCGCGAACAGCGCGTCGGCCGCGGCACAGATGGTGCCACCGGTGTCGATCATGTCGTCGACCAGGACGCAGACGCGGCCCTTGACCTCACCGACGACCTCGTGGACGGTCACCTGGTTGGCGACGTCCTTGTCGCGGCGCTTGTGCACGATCGCCAGCGGCGCGTCCAGACGGTCGCACCAGCGGTCGGCCACGCGCACGCGGCCGGCGTCCGGGGAGACGATCGTCAGCTTCGTACGGTCCACCTTGGCGCCGACGTAGTCCGCGAGGACGTTGAGGGCCGAGAGGTGGTCCACCGGGCCGTCGAAGAAGCCCTGGATCTGGTCCGTGTGCAGGTCGACCGTGAGGATGCGGTCCGCACCCGCGGTCTTCAGCAGATCGGCGACCAGGCGGGCCGAGATCGGCTCGCGGCCCTTGTGCTTCTTGTCCTGGCGGGCGTACCCGTAGGACGGGACGATCACGGTGATGGAGCGTGCCGACGCGCGCTTCAGTGCGTCGATCATGATCAGCTGCTCCATGATCCACTTGTTGATCGGAGCCGTGTGGCTCTGGATCAGGAAGCAGTCCGCGCCACGAGCCGACTCCTGGAAGCGGACGTAGATCTCACCGTTCGCGAAGTCGAAAGCCTTGGTCGGCACGAGGCCGACTCCCAGCTGGTGTGCGACCTCCTCGGCCAGCTCGGGGTGGGCGCGGCCGGAGAAGAGCATCAGCTTCTTCTCGCCGGTCGTCTTGATCCCGGTCACAGCACTGTCTCCTCAGACGTGTGGAAAGCTGCTCGCCCCCGTGTGCGTCCGTCCCGCACACGGTGAGCCAGCCGAATTGCGTGCACCTATCACGGTACGCCGTCCCGGGCGTACCTGTTTCCGGTCAGTTCACCTCAACGGCGGTCGGAGTCCTCCTGGACCACCGACTGCGCCGCCGTCGCCGAGGCGCTTCCCGGACGCTTGCGGGCCACCCAGCCCTCGATATTCCGCTGCTGGCCACGGGCCACGGCCAGCGCGCCGGGAGGCACGTCCTTGGTGATCACCGAGCCCGCCGCGGTGTACGCGCCGTCCCCGATCGTGACGGGCGCCACAAACATGTTGTCCGAGCCCGTCTTGCAGTGTGAGCCGATCGTCGTGTGGTGCTTGTGCTCACCGTCGTAGTTCACGAACACGCTCGCCGCGCCGATGTTCGTGTACTCGCCGATCGTCGCGTCACCCACGTACGAAAGGTGCGGCACCTTCGTGCCCTCGCCGATCGTCGCGTTCTTCATCTCCACGTACGTACCGGCCTTGGCCTTCAGGCCCAGGTTCGTCCCCGGACGCAGGTACGCGAACGGGCCCACCGACGCCGACTCGCCGATCACGGCCGTGTCCGCCACCGTGTTGTCCACCCGCGCCCGCGGGCCGACCTGCGTGTCCTTGAGCCGGGTGTTGGGGCCGACCTCCGCCTCCTGCCCGATGTGCGTGTCGCCCAGGAGCTGCGTGCCCGGGTGGACGACCGCGTCCTGCCCGAAGGTGACCGTCACGTCGACCAGCGTGCTGGCCGGGTCGACCACCGTCACCCCGGCGAGCATCGCGCGCTCCAGCAGCCGCGCGTTCAGCAGCGCCCGCGCCTCCGCGAGCTGTACGCGGTTGTTGATCCCGAGGATCTGGCGGTGGTCCGCGCCCGCGGCCGCGCCGACGCGGTGGCCGGCCTCGCGCAGGATGCCGAGGACGTCGGTGAGGTACTCCTCGCCCTGGCTGTTGTCCGTACGGACCTTGCCGAGCGCGTCGCTCAGCAGGGCCCCGTCGAAGGCGAAGACCCCGGAGTTGATCTCACGGATCGCGCGCTGCGCCTCGGTGGCGTCCTTGTGCTCGACGATCGCGGTGACGGCGCCGGTGTCCGCGTCGCGGACGATGCGGCCGTAGCCGGTGGAGTCCGGCACCTCGGCGGTGAGCACGGTGACGGCGTTGCCGTCGGCCTCGTGCGCGGCGGTCAGCCGGCCGAGGGTCTCGCCGGTCAGCAGCGGGGTGTCGCCGCAGACGACGACCACGGTCCCGGTGACCTCGCCGCCGAGCTCTTCGAGGGCCATCCGGACGGCGTGCCCGGTGCCGTTCTGCTCGTACTGGACGGCGGTGCGGACGTCCGCGTCGATCCCGGCGAGATGCGCGGTCACCTGCTCGCGCGCGTGGCCGACGACGACCACGAGGTGCGCGGGGTCCAGCTCGCGGGAGGCGGCGACGACGTGACCGACGAGCGAGCGCCCGCAGATCTCGTGCAGAACCTTGGGAGTGGCCGACTTCATGCGGGTGCCTTCACCCGCTGCGAGTACGACGACGGCTGCCGGGCGGGTTGCGCTCACGGGTGGGCCCTTCGGCTTCGGGGGTGGACCCGTGAAGGATAGCGGGGGCGCCGCCCCCGGAAACGAAGCCGGGTCCCGACCTTGACGGTCGAGACCCTGGTGGTGTGGCTCCCCCGTCAGGACTCGAACCCGAACCTAATGGCACCAAAAGCCACTGTGCTGCCAATTACACTACGGGGGATAATTTGCGACCAAACCGGACATCAAGTCCCGGTGATCCGGTCGACGGCACCTACTATGCCGCACCAAGTGCCCTCGATGCGACGGTACAAGGCGCAACCGGCGGACACCCGGACCATCGACCGGCCGGTCCGTCGGGGCCCGCCCCCGCGCCAGAGCCGCTGCGTACGCTGGACGGCATGACCAGTACGGGGGAAGAGCGGGGCGGGACCGGGCGGGACGGACCCTGGTGGTGGGAGAAGCGGCGCAGTGCCGCGCTGGACGTGGGGCTCGGCGTGGTGTCCGCCGTCGAGTGCGCCTTCGAGGGGGTGCCCTCCGCCCGCGAGGCCGGGCTGCCCGTGGTGCTCGGGGTGCTGTTCGGGGCCGTGGTGGGGGCCGTGCTCGTGCTGCGGCGGCGCTGGCCGATCGCCGTGGTGCTGGTGGGGATCGCCGTGACCCCGGCCGCGGTGGGGTTCCTGCTCGGGGTGGTGGGGCTGTACACGCTGGCCTCCTCCGACGTGCCCCGACGGATCACGGCCACGCTGACCTCGATGTCGCTGGCCGGCACCTTCATCGTGATGTACCTGCGCACCCGGGGGGACATCGAGGCCGACGGGACGCTCGTGGTCGTGCTGTCCGTGTTCGTCGCGGTGGCCCTGACCGTGCCGCCGGTGCTCCTCGGCCTGTACATCGGAGCGCGGCGCAGGCTGATGGAGAGCCTTCAGGAGCGGGCGGACTCGCTGGAGCGGGAGCTGACGCTGCTGGCCGACCGGGCGGAGGAGCGGGCCGAGTGGGCCCGTACGGAGGAGCGGACGCGGATCGCGCGCGAGATGCACGACGTGGTGGCCCACCGGGTGTCGCTGATGGTGGTGCACGCGGCGGCGCTGGAGGCGGTCGCGGTGAAGGACCCGGGCAAGGCCGTGCGCAACGCCGCGTTGGTCGGGGACATGGGCCGGCAGGCGCTGACCGAGCTGCGGGAGATGCTCGGCGTGCTGCGCGCCGAGGCGCCGAAGCCGGCCGCCTCCCCTTCCGCGGCCCCTTCCTCGGCCCCTTCCGCCGTACGGGCGGTGGCGCTCGTCGGGAGCTTCGAGGACGGGCCCTCGCTGGCCGAGCTGGAGGTGCTGGTCGGGCAGTCCCGGGCGGCGGGGATGGCCGTGGAGCTGGACGTGCGGGGCGAGCGGGCCGGGTATCCGGCGGAGGTGGAGCAGACGGCGTACCGGGTGGTGCAGGAGGCGCTGACCAACTGCCACAAGCACGCGCCGGGCGCGCGGGTCGTCGTACGGCTGGCCCACCGGGAGGGGGAGGTGGCGATGCAGGTGGAGAACGGGCCGTGCGACGGGAACTCCGCGGAGCACCGGCTGCCGAGCGGGGGGAACGGGCTCGTGGGGATGCGGGAGCGGGTGCTCGGGCTCGGCGGCGTGTTCGTGTCGGGGCCGACGGACGAGGGCGGCTTCCGGGTGTCGGCGGTGCTGCCGGGCGCGCGGGGATAGGGGTACGCGGCCGCGGCCCGGCGGGGCTCTTGCGGTCGGTCGGCCCGGGTGCGGCGGTCTCCGGAAGCCGGGAGCGGCTTCCGGAGCCGGTCAGCCGGTGGTGAGGCGGGCCGGCTGGAGGCCGGTCAGGAGCAGCGTGAGGGCTTCGTCGAGGCTCCCGCCGAGGTACCAGTCGCCGGTGTGGTCGATGCCGTAGACGCGGCCCTGGCGGTCGATGGCCAGGTGCGAGTCGCCGTCCGCGTCGACGCCGAGCGGGCTGAGCTCGGTGGACAGGGCGCGGCCGAGGTCCGCGAAGGTGCGGGCCAGGTGAAGGCCCGTCAGCGGGTCCAGGCGGACCGGGGTGGGCGCTATCTGCCGGCCCGGCCCGGGGCCGGTGACGGTGAGCCCGCCGAACTCGGCCCAGGCCTCGACGGCGGCCGGGAAGACGGTGTGGCGGTGTCCGCCGGGCGTGACGTGGTCGCGGAGCGCGTCGGCCCAGTATTCGGCCTGCTTGATGTCCCAGCGGCCGGGCTCCCAGCCCGCGGTGCGCAGCGCCGAGTCGACGGGGCCGGGGAAGCGGGTGGCCGAGGAGCGGTCGTAGGAGGCGGAGGAGGGGGTGCTCATGGCGGCTACTCGGAGTGGGTGAGGTCGACGGAACGTACGCCGAAGTGGACGAGGAGGGCGTCGCAGGAGCGGCAGGGGGGTGCGTAGCTGCCGTGCAGCGGGTCGCCGTCCTCGCGGATGCGCCGGGCGGTGATCCTGGCGTGCTTGAGGGAGCGGCGGGCCTCGCTGGGCGTGAGGGGCTTGCGGGAGGCGCGCTTGCTGCGGGAGCCCTCGACCCCGGTGAGGTGGCGGGAGAGGAGTATCGCTTCGGGACATCGGCCGGTGAAGCGTTCCCGCTGGCCGCTGGTGAGGGTGTCGAGGAAGTCCTGGACGAGCGGGTGCAGCACGGGCGGCTGGTCGGCCTTGCCCGCGGTGCCGGTGAGGGTTTCGCCGCGTACGGACAGGGCTGCGGCGACGGTGGGGAGGATGCCGTCCCGGCGGAAGCGGAGCACGGGGACGGCCCGGCCCTCGGTGCTGCTCCAGCGCAGGCGGGGGTCGCCGGCCGGGCCGTTTTCCGTCGGTTCCGTACGGTCTGTGCGTGTTGCGGTGTTCTGCATGGTCGCGCCTTCCCTCCCGTGGCGGCGGTGGTGGCCGCTGTCGCGCACGCCCCCGTGCTGCGGGGACAGCCTGTCAAATGTGCCCTGTCGTGTGGAAGCGGGGTCGAATATTCGTATCAATTCGGATCTTCCCGGCCACCGCGCGGGTGCGCGGCGGGCGGGCCGCTCCGCCCGCGGGTGAGGCCCTTGCCGGAGCACATAGGCTGTGGTGAACCAGCCAGATCCAGCAGGGGGCTACCGCCATGACGACAGGTCGGCTCGGGCAGCAGGCCGCGCCACCCAACGCCGCGTACTCGGGGCAGGTCGTGCACTTCCCGGACCCCGTCCGGGCCGCTCGGCATCCCCACGGAGTGCGGATGAGCGGCGAGGGGCATCCCGATTTCTCGCGGTACGCGCGCGCTGCGGTCGAGATCGCCGAGCCCCCGGAGGGCTTCGGCGTGGACGAGCTGCGCCTGACGGACTACGTCTCCGCCAACGCGGCGATGCGGGCCGCCGGGCACGAGCTGTGGGACACCGTCGGCGCGGTGGCGACCCCGCACGGCTGGACCTGGCACCACGTGGCCGGCTCGCGCCGGATGGAGCTGGTCCCCGTCGAGGTCAAGGCGCTGTTGCGGCACCACGCCGGTCTGGCGACCGCACCCGTGGACCACGACAAGCGCGGTACGCGGCCGCTCCAGGAGCTGCGCCCCGCGCACATGGGGCTGCCCAAGACCGTGGTGTCGGTGTCCGAGCAGCAGGTGCAGGGCGTCGAGGAGGACCTCGGCTACCGGCTGCCGGAGGCGTACCGCTCGTTCCTCAAGGCCGCGGGCGGCTGCGCGCCGGTGGGCGCCGGGCTGGACGTGGAGCTGGGGCTGCTGGTGGACCAGCCGTTCTTCACGGTGCGCGAGGAGGCGGCGGTCAACGACCTCGTCTACGTCAACAAGTGTCTGCGGGACCACCTGACGAAGGACTACCTGTGCGTGGCCTTCGTACAGGGCGGGCTGCTCGCGGTGAAGGTGAAGGGTGAGGGGATCGGCTCCGTGTGGTTCTCCCCGTACGACGACGCACGCGACCGGGACGGCTGGTCGGTGCAGGAGCGCGTGGAGCGGCTGTTGCTGCCGTGCGGTGCCGATTTCGACGCCTTTCTTGAGCGCTTGGCGGGTAACCCGCCGGAGCTGGAGACGGTGGCCGGTCTGATGGTGGACGGCGGATTCGCACGCTCGGTTCCCGTGGCGGGTTCCGCTCCGGTGGAGGGGTGACGGCGCGATGGTGACGTTTGCGCAGGCGCAGGAGCGCGCCGAGGAATGGATCAACGGGGACGTGCCCGCGTACCAGCACCGTGAGGTGCGGGTACGGGAGTTCGGGCTCGGCTTCGTGGTGTGGGCGGAGGACCGCGCGGCCGGTCCGGTGTCCGGTGGCGGACGGCAGCGGCTCGTCATCGCGCGGGACAGCGGCGAGGTGACGCTGTGGCCGGGGCTGCCGGTGGGCGAGGTGATCCGGCGGTACGAGGAGGAGTACGGGGCCGCGGCCGCGCCGGCGGCTGCCGAGGCCTCGGTTCCGCCGCCGCGGATCGACTCGGAGCAGACGTCGTTCATGCTCAGTCCGCCCGGGTGGCTCCAGGCGGCCGCGGACCGGGCGGGGATTCCCGGGGGTTCGGCGCCTGCCGCTCCGGCGCCTGCCGCTCAGGCTCCGGCGCCCGCCGCTCCGGCGCCGGCTCCGGCCGATGCTCCGGCCGACGCCGTGCCGTTGCGGCGCGGGGGCGAGGTGCCGTACGAGCCGACCGCCAACGACAGGGTTCCGTCCGGGGCCACGCCCTGGGCCGGGACCGATGTGAACTCCGGTGCGGACGAGGGTTCCGTACCGCTGCCCGCGACGGTGTTCGCGCCGCCGCTCTCCGGCTCCGACCTGGAGGAGGCCTCCTCGACGCCGTCCGGGGTGGCCCCGGAGGCGAAGACCACGCTGATGGCGGGCGGCAGCCAGCTGCCGAGGACCACCGTCGCGCCGGTGCTGGGGCACGAGCCCGGGCAGGGCCAGGGGCCCGGGCAGCCGCAGGGTCCCGGGCAGGGCCCCGCAGGTCAGGGCGCGGACGCGGGCAACATCGCCGACGCGCCGACGAGCAAGGCCCAGGTCTCGCGGCCCGGTGCGCCGGCGACCCCGCCGGGGCCGCCCGGTGCGCCGACGCCGCCCGGGCCTCCCGGTGCTCCGGGTGCGCCCGGTGGCGGGCTCGACCATGCGGCGACGATGCTCGCGGGTCCGGGTGTGCCGCAGCCGCCCGGTCCGCCGGGTGTGCCTGGTGCGCCCACGCCGCCCGGTCCGCCCGGTGCGCCGACGCCTCCCGGGCCTCCCGGTGCTCCGGGTGCGCCCGGTGGTGGGCTCGACCATGCCGCGACGATGCTGGCCGGCCCCGCGATGGTGCAGCCGCCCAGGCCTCCGGGTGCGCCCGGTGCGCCGACGCCCCCCGGTCCGCCGGGGGCTCCCGGTGCTCCTGCGGCTCCCGGTGGCGGTGCGCATCACGCCGCGACGATGCTGGCGGGTCCCGGTGTGCCGCAGCCGCCCGGTCCGCCGGGTGCGCCTGGTGCTCCGGGTGTGCCTGGTGCGCCGACGCCTCCCGGGCCTCCCGGTGCTCCGGGTGCGCCCGGTGGTGGGCTCGACCACGCCGCGACGATGCTGGCCGGCCCCGCGATGGTCCAGCCGCCCGGGCCCCCCGGCGCGCCGACCCCTCCCGGGCCTCCCGGTGGCGGGGCGCACCACGCCGCGACGATGCTCGCGGGTCCCGGCGTACCCCAGCCGCCCGGGCCTCCCGGTCCGGCGCCGCAGCACATGGCTCCGCCCCCGGCCCAGTCCGGCGCGCCCACGGTCGGCCCCGGCTACCAGGCCGTACTGCGCTACCGCGCGGCCGACGGCTCCGAGCAGCAGCTGATCCGCCGCTCGGCGCCCGGTACCCCGCACCCCGAGTGGCAGATCCTGCACGAGCTGCGCGCCATGAACGTGGCGCCGCAGCAGGTGCTGGAGCTGCACACCGAGCTGGCGTCCTGTGAGCTGCCCGGCGGCTACTGCGCGCGGATGATCCGGGAGACCTGGCCGCAGGTCCGGATCACGAGCGTGGCCCCGTACGGCACCGACCACGGCAGCCGTCAGCAGGGCATGCGCCACCTCATCACCCACCAGAGCGAACTCCACCAGGTCGCGGACGGCCCGGCGCGCCCCGCTCCGGTCCGGGCGCCGCTTCCGCAGGTCCCGCTGCAGCCGGCGATCCCGCTGGACGCGATCGCGCAGGAGCTGGCGGGGGCGTTCGGCCCGCAGGGCGTGTTCCGCTTCGACCAGCGGGCGGTGTCCCGTCAGGGCGTGCCGGAGATCGTGGCGCAGACCCTGATGTGGTCGGGTCTGCCGGTGGACTTCGGGCCGTTCTTCTGGGCGCAGGCCGTGCCCGGTCAGCCGGTTCCGACGCTGGCCGAGATGGCCGCGCAGCGGCAGGTGCAGCCGGCGTCCGACGCGGGCTCGTACCTCGTCGTGGGCAGCGACTTCGGCAAGGCGCTCTGCGTGCAGTACGGGACGGCGCACATAGTGGCGGTCCCGGTGGAGGCCGGGCCGGGCGGGGCACCGGTGCCCCCGCAGTTCGTGAACTCCAGCCTGCCGCAGTTCGTGCGGTCGCTGGCGATGCTGGGTCACATGTGGCGGCTGCGCCAGCATCTGACGCCGGAGCAGGCCGGCCGCTGGACCGTCGATTTCCAGACGAATCTGGCAGGGCTCGACAGCGCGGCACTTGCCTCGCCGGAGAGCTGGTGGTCGGTGCTGCTGGAACAGATGTGGGACGGACTTCTCTGACCCCACAGGTCGGTGTGAATGGCCGGGCCGGAACCCTCGAACGGGGTACCGGCCCGGCCATTCCGGCTTCTGCTCGCAAATAACGCATCCTTGACAGGAATCCCCGCGAGAGAGGCGCTTCCAGGATGAGTGCACCCATGTCACCTCACGGACCCAAGGGTTTGGCGACCGTGCGCGGTCGCGGTTACCGGATGGAAGAGGTCGACCGGTATCTCGCGAGGCTGTCGGGCAGCCGGGACGAGGCCTGGGAACGGGTGGCACGGCTCACCGTCCTCGCGAAGCAGATGGAGGCGGAGGCGGAGCGGCTGCGCGGGGCGGTGGCCGCGCTGGCCCCGCAGACGTACGACGAGCTGAGCGAGCGCGCCCGGCGGATCCTGCTGCTCGCGGAGGAGGAGGCGGACTCGCTGCGGACGGACGCGCGGGTGGACGCCTCCACGACCCAGGGCGCGGCCGAGGCCCACGCCGACCGGGTCGCCGAACTGGCCAGGCAGGACGCGGAGGCGGTGCGCGAGCAGACCGAGGTCCGGGCGCGGCAGGGCCTGTTGCGGGCCCAGCGGGAGGCGGACGACTGCCGGACGGAGGCCCGCGACGACGCGGCGGGCTGGCGGGCCGAGGCGCAGGCGGCCCTGGTCGAGACGCGCCGCCGGGCGGAGACGCTGCTGGCCGACCGCGAGCAGGAGCAGGCGGAGCGCTGGGAGGCGGCCGAACGCGACCTGGCGGCGCGGGAGGCGGAACTGGAGGCGCGGCACGCCGAACTGGAACGCCACGCCGACGGCCGGCTGGCGGAGGCGCGGCGGGCCTTCGCCGAGGCCGAGGAGTCGGCGCGGCACGGGCAGGAGGACGCGGAGGCGCGGGCGGCGGAGCTGATCGCGGCGGCACGGGTGCAGGAGGAACGGACGGGCCGGGAGACGGACCGGGTCCTGCGGGAGCACGCGGAGGCGCAGGAGGAGATGCGGGCGCACATGAGCCACGTCAGGTCGAGCCTGGCGG
The DNA here is from genome assembly GCF_055565795.1 of Streptomyces sp. NPDC028314. Lineage (NCBI taxonomy): Bacteria > Bacillati > Actinomycetota > Actinomycetes > Kitasatosporales > Streptomycetaceae > Streptomyces > Streptomyces sp. NPDC028314. The sequence continues at coordinate 111,647 of NZ_JBVHTP010000008.1, read as the reverse complement.
CGCTGACGGGGCGGGCGGCGGCGGAGGGCTGACCGGTGCCCTGGCCGGGCGTTTGACGGGGTCGGGGTGTCCCCGTGGCCCCTGCCGTTGCCCTGGCCGGGCCGTTGGTCGGGGTTCGGTTGCCCCCTGCGGGGCGGGGTTTTGTTTGCGGCTCGGCTGCCGGTGCCCTGGCCGGGCGGGGGACGGGGTTCGGGTTGCCCCTGCCCTGGCCGGGCGGGGGTCGGGCTGCCCCTGCGGGGCCGGGCCCGATTGCAGCTCGGCTGCTGCGGGGCGCCTCAAGCGCCGGCCGTTGCCCTGGCCGGGCGGTTGAGTTGGTCGCCTGCGGCGCCGTTGCTTCCGGCCCCGGGCTGCGCCCGGGCGCCTCAAGCGCCGGCGGGGCTGGGTTTGGCTGCGGGTTGGGCGGGGTGCCGGTGGCGCCGGCGGGGCTGGGTTTGGCTGCGGGTTGGGCGGGGTGCCGGGGGCGGCGCCGGGGTGGGGTGTGGTCCGGGGCGGGCATGATTTATGGCGCCCGATCCGGGTCCCCAGTCGCTGGGCGGGCGGGGCGCCAACAAATCACGTTTTAGCTCCGGACGACACCCCACCCCGTCCCCGCCCCCGGCTGCGCAGCCCAGCCCCTGCGGTGGGGGGAATGACACCTGGTCGGTCAGGGGAGCTTGGAGAGGAAGGTGGTGATCAGGGGGGTGATTTCGGGGAGGTGGGTTTCCAGGGCGAAGTGGCCCGCGCCCTCGAAGACGTGTACCTCGGCGGCCGGGGCGTCCCGCAGGTAGGCCTTGGCGCCGGCCGGGGTGAAGAAGGGGTCGCCCGCGCCCCAGACGACCAGCACCGGTACTCCCGCCGACCGCAGCCACGCCTGCCAGTCCGGGTAGTGGGCGAAGTTCGAGGCGTAGTCGAAGGCCAGGTCGGCCTGGGCGTCGGCGCGCCCCGGCAGGCCGAGGTAGTGGACGTCCAGGGTCCAGCTGTCCGGCGAGATCAGGCTGGTGTCCGCGACCCCGGTCTCGTACTGGAAGCGGGTCCCCTCCAGGCCGAAGAGCCCCCGGACGCGTTCCTCGTCGCCCGGCACGTCGCGCCGCAGCCCCGCGAACTCCCGGGCCGCGTCCGACAGTCCCTCCTCGTACGCGTTGCCGTTCTGCACGATCAGGCCCGTCACCCGCTCCGGCCGGCGCGTGGCCAGCCGCAGCCCGACGGGGGCGCCGAAGTCGAAGACGTACAGCGCGAAGCGGTCCAGCCCGAGGGCGTCGGTGAAGCCCTCCACGATGTCCGCGAGCCGGTCGAAGGAGTACGTGAACCCCTGGGGGGTCTCGGTCCGCCCGAAGCCGGGGTAGTCGGGGGCGATGAGCCGGTACGGAGTGCCGCCGAGGGCGTCCATCAGGCGGGCGAACTGGTGGGAGGAGGTCGGGAAGCCGTGCAGGAGCAGCAACACGGGGGCGTCGGCGGGGCCGCTCTCGCGGTAGGCGACGGTGACGCCGTCCACGTCGACGGTCCGGTGCTGGATGCGGTGGGCGGTCATCACATGCCTCCTGGGGTCTTGGTGGCATTAGTCTTGATCAGGATTGGTAATGGGTCAAGGGGGTTGGGTAGCATTAGGTCTGTGACAGTGAACTTTCCGCTCATCGGCGAGCCCCTGGCCCTCGACCTGCTGAACACCCGCCCTGCCGAGGGGGACCTCATCGCCGACCCGGCGGGCCTGGCGGCCTGGCTCGCGGAGCAGTCCGGGCGGCTGGGGCCGGTCGTCGGGGAGGTGGGGGAGGCCGAGGTGGCTGCCGTGCGGGCGGTACGGGAGGCGGCGGGCGTCGCGCTGGCCGCCGTGCGGGGTGGTGAGCGGCCGCCGTCCGCCGCGCTGCGGGTGCTGAACTCCGCCATGGCGGGCGCCCCCGCGCACCACGAGCTGTCCTGGACCCCCGAGTCGGGCCTGACGTCCGCACCGCACCGCCCGGGCGCCGGGCGCCTGGCGGCGGAGCTGGCCGAGGCGGTGGCGCAGCTGCTGACCGGGCCGCGGGTGGGGGAGGTGCGGGAGTGCGAGGGGGCGGGCTGCGTGCTGCTGTTCCTCCCGGTGCACCCGCGCAGGCGGTGGTGCGTGGCCGGCGTATGCGGCAACCGGGCGCGGGTGGCGCGGCACTACGCCCGTCGCCGGGGCCCTGGCCGGGTCGTTTGACGGGGTCCGGGCTGCCGTTGCCCTGGCCGGGCGGGGGTGGGGTTCGGGTTGCCCCCCTGCGGGGCGGGATCAGGTTTGCAGCTCGGCTGCCGTTGCCCTGGCCGGGCGGTTGAGCTGGTCGCCTGCGGCGCCGTCGCTTCCGGCCCCGGGCTGCGCCCGGGCGCCTCAAGCGCCGGCGGGGCTGGGTTTGGCTGCGGCCTGGGCGGGGTGCCGGTGGCGCCGGCGGGGCTGGGTTTGGCTGCGGTCTGGGCGGGGTGCCGGGGGCGCCGCCGGGGTGGGGTGTGGTCCGGGGCGGGCATGATTTATGGCGCCCCAGCCGAGTCCCCAGTGGCCGGGCGGTACAGGGCGCCAACAAATCACGTTTTAGCCCCGGACAACACCCCACCCCGACACCGCCCCCGCCCACGAAGCCCAACCCCCACGGTAGGGGGACAGTTATCCGACCACCGGGGTCGGTGACGGGTCCGGGGTGGGGTGTCGACCGGGGCTAAAACGTGATTTGTGGCGCAGAGAGGCCCGAACTTCAAGGTCCGGAACGGGCGCCATAAATCATGCCCGCCCCGGACGACACCCCACCCCGGACACGGCACCGACCCACCACCCCAGCCCCGCCGGCGCTTGAGGCGACACGCAGCAGCCGAGCTGCAAACCGACCCGGCCCGGCACGGGACAGCCCGAACCCCGCCACCCGCCCGGCCAGGGCAACGGCAGCCGAGCTGCAAACAGGCCCGGGGCACCGGGGACACCCCGAACCCCGCCACCCGCCCGGCCAGGGCACAGGCCCGGGGTACCGGGGACACCCCGAACCCCGGAAACCGCCCGGCCAGGGCAGGGGCACCCCGGACCCCGTCACACGACCCGGCCAGGGCACGGCACCGGGCCGGGCGACCGGTCCGGGGGTGCGGGGACGCCCCGGGACTCGTCGGAAACCCGGCCAGGGTAGGGGTCGCTGCGGAGGCCCCGTGACGTCACCACCACCGTGAACGCCGGCGGGGCGGTCGGCGGGAGGGGGGCCGTCAGGGTGCCCGTCGTCGGGTCCAGCGTCGAGGGGACCACCGTGTCGTCCACCGTCACGCGGGCCCCGTCGAAGCCGCCGCCCGAGATCGTGAGGGTGCCGTCCGCGACGGTGACGTCGGTGATCACCGGGTTGGCCCGGGTGGCGAGCTTGTTCACCAGGTACGCCCCCGCCGGGGCCCCCGTCAGGGCCCAGATCTCCGTCGGGAGGTGGGGGAGGCCGGCGCCCACGTCCGACAGGAAGAAGAGCACGACGTAGAGCATCGTGATCGCGTTCAGGGCGACGTACTGGAGGTCCACCAGGTCGGTGCGGCCGCCGTCGTTCGCGATCAGTTCCCGCAGCGGCCGCCGGCCCGTGGCGGTCCGCTTCGGGGCGGGTTTGGCCATGCTGCCGTTCTCGACCCGGATCCCGACGACGGTCTTCGCCGCGATGAGCGCCACGTACGGGCCGCCGAGCAGCGGCAGGTACACCGTCGTGAGCGGGGACAGCGGGCCGTGCTCGCCCTGGAACCAGCCGGCTCCGCCGCCCGCCGTCAGTCCGTACGCGAGGATGGTGAGCAGCAGCCAGACGAGGATCACCGTCCAGGCCAGTGCCAGGGTGATGGACGTGGACAGGCGGCCGTCGCGGCCGGTGACGAAGCCCGGGTGGCGGGCGAGCCGCAGGGCGACGGGGCCGGCCAGGGCCGCCAGTAAGAGCAGTGCGAAGAGTGCGGAAGTCATCGTGTTCCCCCGGGGCGGCGTCAGTGGGTAGAGACATAACCCGCTCGCCCCGGTCATGACAACCAGGCCCCGTCCCGGCCGCCCGGCCGCCGCTACTCCTGCTCCGGCAGCACCGGGAACTTCCGCGGCGCCATGACCAGCAGCACCAGCAGCGCGGCCACCGCCGCCGCGGTCGCGCCGAGGAAGATGTGGTCCACCGCGGCGTCCACGGCCTCCCGCAGGTAGTCGGCGGCGGCCTGCGGGAGCAGCCCGGGCCGGTCGAGGGCCTTCGATACGTCGTCCAGGTGGTCCGGCAGCCCGGCCATGGGAGCGTCCGCCAGCCGGGCGGCGATGGTGGCGTTGGCGACGGCCCCCATCAATGCCGCTCCCACGCTCTGGCCGACCTGCCGGGAGAAGAGCACCGAGGCCGTCGTGGTGCCCCGTTCCGCCCAGCCCACCGTGGACTGGACCCCGACGATCAGCGGGAGCTGGAACAGCCCGAGCGCCCCGCCCAGCAGCAGCATGATCAGCGCGGGCTGCCACACCGAGCCGGGGTAGGGGAGCAGCGTGAAGGCGAGCAGCATCACGGCGGCCAGCCCCACCCCGACGGCGGCGCTGTTGCGGTGGCCGATGCGCCGGTAGACGTGCTGCGAGAAGGCGGCGGTGACGGGCCAGGTCAGGGTCATCGCGGAGGTGAGCAGCCCGGCGCCGACGGCCCCGAGGCCGAGCACGGTCTGGGCGTAGGTCGGCATGAACACCTGCGGGGCGACGATGAGCAGGCCGAGGGCGCCCATGGCGAGGTTGACGGCCGCGATGGTGCGCCGGCGCCAGACCCAGCCGGGCAGGATCGGTTCGGCGGCCCGGCGTTCCACCCGGACCACCACCGCGGCCAGGGCGGCGCTCGCGCCGAACAGGCCCAGCGAGGGCGGGGAGAGCCACGGCAAGGCGACTCCGCCCTGTACGAGGGCGAAGAGCAGCAGCCCGCCGCAGGCGAAGATGCCGACGGCGCCCGCCCAGTCGACGGGGCCCCGGCGGCCGGGGGACCGTACGGGCTCGACGAGGTGGCGGGCGATGAACCACAGGGCCACGGCGGCCGGCGGCAGGTTCACGAGGAAGATCCACCGCCAGTCCGCGTACGTGGCGATCGCCCCGCCGACCGCCGGGCCGGCCAGTGCGGACACGGCCCAGACCGCGGACATCCGGGCCTGTATGCGGGGGCGTTCCTTTCCCGGGTAGAGGTCGGCGGCGAGGGTCTGGACGGTGCCCTGGAGGGCGCCGCCGCCCAGGCCCTGGAGGATCCGGAAGCCGATGAGGGCGGCCATGTTCCAGGCGGCCGCGCACAGCAGGGAGCCGAGCAGGAAGAGGGCTATGCCGAGGAGGAGCACGGGCTTGCGGCCGTAGGTGTCGGACAGCTTGCCGTAGACGGGGAGCGTGACGGTGGTGGCGAGGACGTAGCCGGAGAAGATCCAGGAGAAGACGGAGAAGCCGCCGAGGTCGCCGACGATCTGGGGGACGGCGGTGGAGACGATGGCGGCGTCGAGGGCGACGAGGCTCATGGTCAGCATCAGGGAGGCGACGACGGCGGTCCTGGGCCGTCCGGGCGGCGGGGGCGCGGTGTCGGGGAGGCCCGTCGCGGAGGCTTCGCCGGCCGCGGCGGCCGGGCCCTCTCCGAGGGGTGCGTCCGCGCTCTCCCCCAAGCCCATCGAATCTCCTTCACCGTGCACGCATCTGCGGGGAACACCTTCTCACCGAGGTGTTTCCGGCGGTATCCCTCATGGCGGGTACTCCGAAGGATGGACATCCCCTAGGGGTTCCTCAGCACTAGGGCCCAGGGGTCTTTCGTCCCGGCGGAGGAGGTAGAAGGTCCCGGCGCGTCCTTAACTTGTTCATACGAGCGGGGCGCGGGGGTGGGGATAACCCCCGGACGGATACGGCGATGGGCACCAGGGCGCCGAAAGCCCCCCGCACCACAGACTTCACCACGGCGATCCACGCGGACCGACGCGGACCGATGCGGGCACACACGCCACTGACGAGGAGAAACACCGTGACAACGGCTATGACCGAAACCAGGCACGGGGGTACTGGAGGGCATGAAGCCGTCGCGGCCCGGGCACGCAAGGTGGTCAAGGCGTACGGGGCGGGCGAGACCCGTGTCGTGGCCCTCGACGAGGTGGACGTGGACATCCGCCGCGGCCAGTTCACCGCGATCATGGGTCCGTCCGGCTCCGGCAAGTCCACGCTGATGCACTGCCTCGCGGGTCTGGACACGGTGACGAGCGGTCAGATCTTCCTCGACGACACCGAGATCACCGGCCTGAAGGACAAGAAGCTCACCCAGCTGCGCCGCGACCGCATCGGTTTCATCTTCCAGGCGTTCAACCTGCTGCCGACGCTCAACGCCCTGGAGAACATCACGCTCCCCATGGACATAGCGGGCCGCAAGCCCGACGCGCAGTGGCTGGACCGGGTCGTGGAGACGGTGGGCCTCGCGGGCCGCCTCAAGCACCGCCCGACCGAGCTCTCCGGCGGCCAGCAGCAGCGCGTGGCGGTAGCCCGCGCGCTCGCCGCCCGCCCGCAGATCATCTTCGGCGACGAGCCGACCGGAAACCTCGACTCCCGGGCCGGCGCCGAGGTCCTCGGCTTCCTGCGCCAGTCGGTGGACGAGCTGGGCCAGACCATCGTCATGGTCACGCACGACCCGGTCGCCGCCTCCTACGCGGACCGCGTCATCTTCCTGGCCGACGGCCGGATCGTCGACGAGATGTTCAACCCGAGCGCCGACCAGGTGCTCGACCGGATGAAGGACTTCGACGCACGCGGGCGGACCTCGTGACCGTGATGAAGACGGCGCGGCGCAACTTCGTCGCGCACAAGGGAAGGATGGCGCTCTCCGCCATCGCCGTCCTGCTGTCCGTGGCCTTCGTCTGCGGCACGCTGGTGTTCACGGACACCATGAACACCACCTTCGACAAGCTGTTCGCCGTCACCAACTCCGATGTGACGGTCAGCCCCAAGGCGGCCGAGGCGGGGGACGAGACCCCCGACAGGGGCAAGCCCGAGACGCTGAACGGCTCGCTCGTCGAGCAGGTCAAGAAGGCCGAGGGCGTGAAGTCCGCCGAGGGCGGCGTCGTCTCGATGTCCGTCACGGTCGTCAACACCAAGAACGAGAACCTCGGCTCGACCACCGGCGCCCCGACCATCGCGGGCAGCTGGACCGAGAACGAGCTCAAGTCCATGAAGATCACCTCGGGTAACGCCCCGCGGGGCCCGACCGAGGTGATGATCGACGCCGACACCGCCGAGAAGCACCACCTGAAGCTCGGTGACGAGATCCGCACCATCGCGGTCACCGGCGACAACCGGGCCAAGATCAGCGGTATCGCCTCCTTCACCGTGACCAACCCGGGCGCGACCGTCGTCTACTTCGACACCGCGACCTCCCAGCAGTTCCTGCTCGGCGACCCCGGCGCGTTCACCCACATCAACGTCGTCGCCAAGGACGGGGTGAGCGACGAGCAGCTCAAGCAGCACGTCGCCACCGCGGTGGGCGCCGACACGTACAAGCTCCAGACGGCGAAGGAAGCCGCGGACGCCAACCGCAAGGACGTCGGCTCCTTCCTGGACGTCATGAAGTACGTGATGCTCGGCTTCGCCGGGATCGCCTTCCTGGTCGGCATCTTCCTGATCTTCAACACCTTCTCGATGCTGGTCGCCCAGCGCACCCGCGAGATCGGCCTGATGCGCGCCATCGGCGCCGACCGGCGGCAGATCAACCGGTCCGTCCTCCTGGAGGCCTTCCTCCTCGGGCTCGTCGGCTCCGTCCTCGGTGTCGCCGCCGGTGTGGGCCTGGCCGTCGCCCTGATGAAGCTCATGGGCCAGATGGGCATGGAGCTGTCCACCGACGACCTGACCATCGCCTGGACCACCCCGGTCCTCGGCCTGGTCCTCGGCGTGGCCGTCACCGTCGTCGCCGCCTACGTCCCGGGCCGCCGGGCCGGCAAGGTCTCCCCGATGGCCGCCCTGCGCGACGCCGGCAGCCCCGGCGACAAGAAGGCCGGCCGGATCCGGGCCGCCCTCGGCCTGGTCCTCACCGCAACCGGCGGCGCGGCCCTGTACCTCGCCGGCGCCGCCGAGAAGGCCGGACCGGGATCCATGTGGCTGGGCCTGGGTGTCGTCCTGACGCTGATCGGGTTCATCGTGATCGGCCCGCTGCTCGCGGGTGTCGTGGTCCGGGCGCTGTCCGCCCCGGTGCTGCGGCCCTTCGGCTCCGTCGGCCGGCTCGCCGAGCGCAACGCCCTGCGCAACCCGCGCCGCACCGGTGCCACCGCCGCGGCGCTGATGATCGGCCTGGCGCTGGTCGCCTGCCTGTCGGTGGTCGGCTCCTCGATGGTGGCCTCGGCCACCGACGAGCTCGACCGGACGGTCGGCGCGGACTACATCGTCGATTCCTCGGCCATGCAGCCGGTCGTGCCGCAGGCCGAGCAGGCCATGCGCGCCGTCAAGGGCCTCGACCACGTCACCGCCTACCGCAAGGTCACCGCGAAGATCACCGCCCCGGACGGGTCCAGCGCGCAGAGCGACCTGAGCGCCACCGACCCGACCTATGCCCAGGACCTGCGCCGCAAGACGCTCGCCGGCCGGCACGAGGACGCGTACGCGCCGGGCGCCATGTCGGTCGGCTCGCTCTACGCCGAGGAGCACCACGTCAAGGTCGGCGACGAGCTGACGGTCGCCTTCACCGGAGGCAGGACCGCCAGGCTGAAGGTCGCCGCGATCACCTCGGACGAGGGCAACATCGACAAGGGCGTGAAGTACATCAGCACCGCCACCGCCGAGGCCAACATCCCGGCCGAGGAGCTGGCACGCCCCTTCATGCTGATGGGCACCGCCAAGGCCGGCCAGGCCGACGCCGCGTACGGCGAGCTCAAGGCGGCGCTCGCCGGGTACCCGCAGTACACGGTGCGCAACCAGACCGACTACAAGCAGAACCTCAAGGACCAGGTCGGCCAGCTGCTGAACATGGTCTACGGGCTCCTCGCCCTCGCGATCATCGTCGCCGTCCTGGGTGTGGTGAACACCCTGGCCCTCTCGGTGGTCGAGCGGACCCGTGAGATCGGCCTGATGCGCGCCATCGGCCTCTCCCGCCGCCAGCTGCGCCGCATGATCCGCCTGGAGTCGGTGGTCATCGCCCTCTTCGGTGCACTGCTCGGCCTCGGCCTGGGCATGGGCTGGGGCGCCACCGCCCAGCAGCTGCTCGCCCTCCAGGGCCTGAAGGTGCTGGAGATCCCGTGGCCGACGATCCTCGGCGTGTTCGCCGGATCGGCCCTGGTGGGCCTGTTCGCCGCACTGGTCCCGGCCTTCCGGGCGGGGCGGATGAACGTACTGAACGCGATCGCCACCGACTAGCTCGGCAGCGGTTGTCACGGGGGTACGCCGGCCCCGGCCGTCCGAGAGGACGGCCGGGGCCGGCGTCGTGCGCGGGGGGCGAGCGGTCAGTACCGCTGGAGGAGGACGATCCCGTCGGCGTCGCCGACCAGGCGGAACCGGGCGTCCGGGTGCAGCCACCGGGCGTAGCCGAGCGGGTCCTGCCCGGCCCACCCGGCGGAGCCGTCGAAGACGAGGAAGGCCGGCCGCTGCCCGCGCGCGTCCCCGATCCAGAACACCCGGCAGCGTGAGGTCAGCCGGCTCAGCGGGGTGGTGTCGGCCTCGACGGTCGAGCCGTCCGGGATGCGGGCGAGGAGCCGCTCGACTTCGGTGACCCGCGCGGGCCGCTCGTACGCGGACGCGTGCCGCAGCCGCTCCAGCGGCAGGACGGTCATGCTCAGCGCGAGGGCGACCGCGAGGAGGGCGCCGGGCAGCTGGAGGGCGCAGGCGCGCAGCCACGGGCGGGGGCTGCGCGCGGTGGCGTCGAGGGCGTCGGTGAGGGCGAGGGCGACGACCGGCATCAGGACGGCGCTGTAGTGCCAGCCGGTGGACCAGTGGAGGCTGTCGCCCGACAGGAACCGCCAGCCGAGGGTGGGGGCGGCGACCAGCAGCAGCGGGGAGCGCAGCGCCAGCAGCCCGGTGGTGGGGACGAGGACCCAGCCCAGGGTCTCCAGCTTGGCGGCGAGCCCGTCGAGGGGGGCCGCGCCGCCGACCTTGTCCCAGTAGGCGTAGCCGCTGCCGAAGGCCGGGATGACGACGGTGAGCACCAGTACGGCGGCCACGACGGCCCCCGCCGCCACCCCGAGCGCGGCCCGGGCGGCCCGCGGGTCGGTGCGCCGGGCCCGCCAGGCGACCACCGCGGCCAGGGCCGCCAGGGTGAACCCGAGGTCCTCCTTGACCAGCAGCAGCGGCAGCCCCCACAGCAGGGCGGCCCGCCACCGCCGCGCGAGCAGCGCTTCGAGGGCGAAGGCGAGCAGGGGCACGGCGAAGCAGATCTCGTGGAAGTCGGCCTCGACGGCCCGCTGGAGGCCCCAGGCCAGCCCGTACGCCGCCCCGAGCGCGAGCCCCCGGACCCTTCCGAGCAGCCGGGCCGAGGCCCGGGTGACGGGCACGGCGGACACCGCGAAGAGGGCGGCCTGGACGACGAGCAGGGTCACGGGGCCGGGGAACAGCCGGTACAGGGGGGCGATCAGGGCGATGACGGGGCTGAAGTGATCGCCCAGGATGTTGGCCCCGGGCCCCTTGAGATCGACCACCGGCGCCTGGAAGTGCGCGTACGCCCGTACGGCCTGCTCGAAGATCCCCAGGTCCCAGGAGGCGGGGTCCATCCGCCGGTACCGGGATACGGACAGCACGGTGTAGGCGGCGAACAGCAGGGCGGCGAGCACGTACGGTCCGGGCCACCGGCGGTGCGGCGGGCCGGTCCCCGGCCGCGGGCCGGCGGTGGCCGGGCGGGTTGTCGCGCCACTCGTCACGGACTCGTGCTCCCTCGGCCGGTCGGAAGGACGGCACGGCGGGATGATCAGTACGAAAACATCGTAGGACGGTCGTACGGGTCACGCGTGGCGAGGCGGCGACTTGCAGGGGGCGGTGCGGAGGCGGGGGGCGGTGGGGGACCGGCGGGGCCGGTAGGAGAGCCGGGTCACTCCCCGGAGTGACGGCAATCCCCCGCGCGGCCGAGGGTGCCGCGTCGTAGGGTGGGAACCCCCGGCCCGTTCTCGTGTCGGGCCCTTCGCGTTGCCCCTCCACCGGACGGAAAGCCTCCTTCATGAGCCTGCACGGACTGCTCGACGCCGTCACCCGGGACCCCGCCCTCGCCGAGGCGGTCGCGGCGGCCGGTGACGGCAACCGGATGCATGTGGACCTCGTCGGCCCGGCCGCCGCGCGGCCCTTCGCGATCGCCGCGCTGGCCCGCAGCACCGGGCGGACCGTGCTCGCGGTGACCGCCACCGGGCGGGAGGCGGAGGACCTGGCCGCCGCGCTGCGCTCGATGATGCCGCCGGGCCGGCAGGACACGGTGGCGGAGTACCCGTCCTGGGAGACGCTGCCGCACGAGCGGCTCTCGCCGCGCAGCGACACCGTGGGCCGCCGCCTCGCGGTGCTGCGCCGGCTGACGCACCCGAGCGCGGACGACCCGGCCGCCGGGCCCGTGTCGGTGGTCGTCGCGCCGATCCGGTCGGTGCTCCAGCCGCAGGTCAAGGGGCTGGGGGAGCTGGTTCCGGTGAGCCTGCGGCAGGGTGAGAACGCCGATCTGGGGCAGGTCACCGAGGCGCTGGCCGCCGCCGCGTACGCGCGGGTGGAGCTGGTGGAGAAGCGCGGGGAGTTCGCCGTGCGCGGCGGCATCCTCGACGTGTTCCCGCCCACCGAGGAGCACCCGCTGCGCGTGGAGTTCTGGGGTGACGACGTCGAGGAGATCCGCTACTTCAAGGTCGCCGACCAGCGCTCCCTGGAGATCGCGGAGCACGGGCTGTGGGCCCCGCCCTGCCGTGAGCTGCTGCTGACCGAGCAGGTGCGGGAGCGGGCCGCGGCGCTCGCCGAGCAGCACCCGGAGCTCGGGGAACTGCTGAACAAGATCGCCGAGGGGATCGCGGTGGAGGGCATGGAGTCCCTCGCCCCGGTCCTGGTCGACGACATGGAACTGCTGATCGACGTACTGCCGGCCGGGGCGATGGCCGTGGTCTGCGACCCGGAGCGGGTGCGGACCCGGGCGGCCGACCTGGTCGCGACGAGCCAGGAGTTCCTGATGGCCTCCTGGGCGGCCACCGCGGGCGGCGGTGAGGCCCCCATCGACGTCGGCGCGGCCTCGCTGCGCGGCATCGCGGACGTCCGCGAACACGCCCGCGAGCTCGGCATGATGTGGTGGTCGGTCTCCCCCTTCGCCGCCGACGAGGTGACCGGCGGGGACACCCTCACGCTGGGCATGCACGCCCCCGAGGCGTACCGGGGCGACACGGCCCGGGCGCTCGCCGACACCAAGGGCTGGATCGCCGACGGCTGGCACACCGTCTACCTCACCGAGGGCCACGGCCCGGCCGCCCGTACCGTCGAGGTGCTCGGCGGCGAGGGCATCGCGGCCCGGCTGGAGGCCGACCTGCACACGCTGGAGCCCGGCATCGTCCAGGTGGCGTGCGGCTCGGTCGACAACGGGTTCGTGCACCCGGGGCTGGGGCTCGCCGTCCTGACCGAGACCGACCTGACGGGGCAGCGCACCGCCAGCAAGGACCTCGGCCGGATGCCGACCCGGCGCCGCAAGACGATCGATCCGCTGACCCTGGAGGTCGGCGACTACATCGTGCACGAGCAGCACGGCGTGGGCCGCTACATCGAGATGGTCCAGCGGACGGTGCAGGGCGCCACCCGCGAGTACCTCCTCGTCGAGTACGCGCCGGCCAAGCGCGGCCAGCCCGGCGACCGGCTGTACATCCCCACCGACCAGCTGGAGCAGGTCACCAAGTACGTCGGCGGCGAGGCCCCCACCCTGCACCGGCTGGGCGGCGCCGACTGGACCAAGACCAAGGCGCGGGCGAAGAAGGCCGTCAAGGAGATCGCCGCCGACCTGATCAAGCTCTACAGCGCCCGGATGGCGGCCCCCGGCCACACCTTCGGGCCGGACACCCCCTGGCAGCGCGAGCTGGAGGACGCGTTCCCGTACGCGGAGACGCCCGACCAGCTCACCACGATCGCCGAGGTCAAGGAGGACATGGAGAAGTCGGTCCCGATGGACCGGCTGATCTGCGGCGACGTCGGTTACGGCAAGACCGAGATCGCGGTGCGCGCCGCCTTCAAGGCGGTGCAGGACGGCAAGCAGGTCGCCGTCCTCGTGCCCACCACCCTGCTGGTGCAGCAGCACTTCGGGACCTTCTCCGAGCGGTACGCGCAGTTCCCCGTCAACGTGCGGGCGCTGTCCCGCTTCCAGACCGAGACGGAGTCGAAGGCGACGCTGGAGGGCCTGCGCGAGGGCTCGGTCGACATCGTCATCGGCACCCACCGGCTGTTCTCGCAGGAGACGAAGTTCAAGGACCTGGGCCTGGTCATCGTCGACGAGGAGCAGCGGTTCGGCGTCGAGCACAAGGAGCAGCTGAAGAAGCTCCGCGCCAACGTGGACGTGCTGACGATGTCCGCGACCCCGATCCCGCGCACCCTGGAGATGGCGGTGACCGGCATCCGCGAGATGTCGACGATCACCACCCCGCCGGAGGAGCGCCACCCGGTGCTGACCTTCGTCGGCCCGTACGAGGAGAAGCAGATCGGCGCGGCCATCCGTCGCGAGCTGCTGCGCGAGGGGCAGTGCTTCTACATCCACAACCGGGTCGAGTCCATCGACCGGGCGGCGGCCAAACTGCGTGAGATCGTGCCCGAGGCGCGGATCGCGACGGCGCACGGCCAGATGTCCGAACAGGCCCTGGAGCAGGTCGTGGTGGACTTCTGGGAGAAGAAGTTCGACGTCCTCGTCTCGACCACGATCGTCGAGTCCGGCATCGACATCTCCAACGCCAACACCCTCATCGTGGAGCGCGGCGACAACTTCGGCCTCTCCCAGCTGCACCAGCTGCGCGGCCGGGTGGGCCGCAGCCGCGAGCGCGGGTACGCGTACTTCCTCTACCCGCCGGAGAAGCCGCTGACCGAGACCGCGCACGAGCGGCTCGCGACGATCGCCCAGCACACCGAGATGGGCGCCGGCATGTACGTGGCGATGAAGGACCTGGAGATCCGCGGCGCGGGCAACCTGCTGGGCGGCGAGCAGTCCGGCCACATCGCGGGCGTGGGCTTCGACCTCTACATCCGGATGGTCGGCGAGGCGGTGGCCGACTACCGCGCCGCTGTCGAGGGCGGGGTGGAGGAGGAGCCGCCGCTGGAGGTCAAGATCGAGCTGCCGGTCGACGCGCACGTGCCGCACGACTACGCGCCCGGCGAGCGGCTGCGCCTGCAGGCGTACCGGTCGATCGCGGCCGCCAACTCCGAGGCCGACATCAAGGCCGTACGGGAGGAGCTCACCGACCGCTACGGCAAGCTGCCGGAGCCGGTGGAGAACCTGCTGATGGTGGCGGGCCTGCGGATGCTGGCGCGGGCCTGCGGGGTCGGGGACATCACCCTCCAGGGGCCCAACATCCGCTTCGGGCCGGTGGAGTTGCGGGAGTCGCAGGAGCTGCGGCTCAAGCGGCTGTACCCGGGGTCGGTGCTCAAGCCGGCCGCCTCGCAGGTGCTGATCCCGCGGCCGAAGACGGCGAGGGTCGGCGGCAAGCCGCTGGTCGGGCGGGAACTGCTGGCCTGGACCGGAGAATTCCTCACGACGATCCTCGACTCGTAGCCCTCTGGCGGCGGGGGCCGGGCGGGGCGGAAGGGGCCCAGTGCTGCGACCCTGCAACGGTTGCGGCCATCCCCTCACTGACTGCGGACAACGCTGTATACGCTCTGTCCCGAAACCCGTCGTCTTTTTTCCGCACGGCCCGTCAGGAGCAGCGATGCACGGCCCCGGCTTCCCGCCGCAGCATGGCCACCCAGGTCCCCGTCCCAACAACGGGAGCGTGGTGACGCTGCGCGTGCTGTTCGCGTTGCTGCCCCTGCTGACCTGCGGGTTCTTCGCCTGGGGCACGATGCTTCGGCTCGCGCTGGTCACCCGTAAGGCGCGGGACTGGGCGCTGCTGGTCCTCAGCGGTGTGCTCGCGGTCGCGTGGATCGTCTTCATCGAGCTCGACCCGACGGAGGACACCAGCGGCTGGCAGGGCAACCTGGGCGCCGGCGGCAGCATCTTCACCGGCTTCGCGACGTGCGTGTACTTCCTCGTCGTGGACATAAGGCACCACGAGAACCGGGGCGCCGTCGTCCCGCAGGGCCAGTGGTACCCCGCTCCCGCGCCGTACGCGCCGCCGCAGCAGACGCCCGCGCCCGGTTACGGGTACCCGCCGGCGGCCCAGACGGCGACCCCGGTCCCGGGCCAGGCGCCCGCCGTTCCGCCGCACGCGACCCCGCCGCCGCGGATCGGCCAGGTCCGCGCCGAACTCGACGAGCTGAGCGAACTGCTGCGCCAGCAGCCGCCGCAGCCGAACCGGCCCCCGCAGCCCGGCGGTCCCTACCAGGACCCGAACCGGACCGCGATCCAGGACCCGAACCAGTGACCGACCGGCTCATCGGGGACCGCTACCAGCTCGCCACCATCCTGGGCCAGGGCGGCATGGGGCAGGTGTGGACGGCGTACGACCGCAGGCTGGACCGCCGCGTCGCCGTCAAACTGCTGCGCCCCGACAAGGTGGCCGGCCCGGGCACGGTCGCCGAGGAGCTGCGCCGCCGGTTCGTGCGCGAATGCCGCGTCACGGCCCAGGTGGACCACCCCGGGCTGGTCACGGTCCACGACGCGGGAAACGACGGGGACGAGCTCTACCTGGTCATGGGCTACGTCGAGGGCTCCGACCTCGCCGACCACCTCGCCGAGCACACCCCGTACCCCTGGCAGTGGGCGGTGGCCGTCGCCGCCCAGCTGTGCTCGGTGCTGTCCGCCGTGCACGCGGTGCCGATCGTGCACCGCGACCTGAAGCCGCGCAACGTGATGGTCCGCCCCGACGGCACCGTCCTGGTCCTCGACCTCGGCGTGGCCTCCGTGATGGACACCGACACCACGCGCCTCACCAGCACCGGCACCCCCATCGGCAGCCCGGCGTACATGGCGCCCGAGCAGGCCATGAGCGGCGCGGTCGGCCCGTACACCGACCTCTACGCGCTCGGCGTGCTGCTGTACGAACTCCTCAGCGGCAACGTGCCCTTCGCCGGATCCACCGCCCTGGGGGTGCTCCACCGCCACCTCTACGAACCCCCCGCCCCGATCCGCGGGCAGCGCCCGGAGATCCCGGCGGAGCTGGAGGCGCTCCTGATGCGCCTGCTCGCCAAGGACCCGCAGGACCGCCCCGACTCCGCGCAGGCCGTCTACGAGGCCCTCGCACCGATGCTCCCCGGCAGCGGCAGCCGGACCCCGGCCGGCCCGCTCGACCCCACCCGGCCCTTCCTGCGCCCGCACGCCCCGTGGCCGGACCGGGCCGCGGTGATCCCCCCGCAGCCCACCTCCCCGCCCACCCCGGCGCCCGCGCGGCCGGACATCCCCGGCGCCGTGGACGAGGCCCGCACGCTCCTGGACCAGGGCCGGCTCACCCAGGCCGTGGACATCCTCGGCGGCATCCTGCCGGCGGCCGCGGCGCAGCACGGCGAGCACTCGCCGGTGGTCCGCTCGCTGCGCAAGCAGTACGCGGCCACGCTGATGGACGACGGCCAGTACCGGCGGGCGCTGCCCGAACTGCGCCGCCTCGCGGACGAGTTCCCGGCCGGGGACACCCAGTCGCTGCGCTTCCGCTACGACGCGGCCCAGTGCCTGGAACAGCTCGGGGAACCGGCGGCGGCGCTCGCCGAGTACCGCTCCCTGCTGCCGCTGTTCGAGAACCACTACGCCAACCCGGACCCGGGCCTGCCCCTGGAGGTCCGCCGCCGGATAGCCCACCTGCTGCTGTCCCTCGGCGACCGCCCGGCGGCGCACGACACCCTGGTCCGCCTCCTCTTCGACGCGGACCGCCTGCACGGCCCGAACCACCCCCTCCCGGTGGACATCCGCCGCACCCTCCACTGGCTCGGCCAGGTCCGCTGACGCGCCGCGCGCGGCCGGTCAGCCGGCCGCGGCGGCCCGGCGGCGGCGCCGCGACACCCCGCCGAGGACGGCCGCCGCCAGCAGGGCCGCCGCTGCCGCGGCCAGGCCCGCCGTGAGCCCGGGGGGACGGAAGGTGCAGGTCAGGGCCGGGGCGGCGGGATCCAAGGGGGCGGCGACCAGGCCCAGATGGGCGGCGGCCGGGCGGCCGTTGCAGGTCCAGCCCGCGATGGCCGGGGCGGAGAGGACCGCCGTGCCCGTACTGCCCGGGGGCAGGGTGGCCCGGATGCCTGACGGGCCGACCCGTACGGAGGTCGCCGCGCCGGCCCGCAGCGCGGCCACCGCCGCGTCCAGGCGGGAGCGGTCCAGGCAGGACAGCTCCCACCGGGGCGGCTCGGGCCGGTCGAACACCAGGTGCGAGGCGGGCCCCCGGGAGGGGCCCATCGGCTGGAGCGCGGCCCGGTTGCGCGGCGGGCTCGCGTTCAGCCGGAAGGCGGGGCCGTCCGCGAGGCGGGCCGTGGCGTTGTACTCGGGGGCCCACAGGAAGGCTTCGGTGCCCGCGCGGCAGACGCCGGGGGCGACCGGGTCCTCGTAGACCTTCGCGCCCAGCAGGAGCTCCTGGTTGGCGAAGGGGGAGGGGCCGTAGGCGAGGCCCGGTCCGGGCGGGCGGACCGTGACCAGCGGCGGGACCTCGGCCCGGGCGATCGTGCCGTCCGGCCGGAGCCGGGCGCCCACCGCGAAGACGGCGTCCGTGACCGGGTTGTCGAGGCTCTGCACGTTGCGGCCCCGCGAGGTCCAGCCGGCCCCGAGGGCGACCATGGTGCGGGTGAACACGTCCGGGGTGTGGCTGCTGTAGTACGCGCCGCCCTCGCCGCCCAGCAGCAGCGGGTCGTTGCCCGACAGGGCGGGCCGCCCCGCGTCGGTGCGGTACGCGGGCCAGCCCTCGGCCCCCGCCAGCGCCTCGGCGCGCGCCGTGTGGGCGGGGCCCCAGGAGGGGTAGTCGTCGAGCCCGCCCAGCTTGCCCCGGTGGCCGTAGGCCGTGGTGGCCGCGGCCTGGGCCACGAGGACCACGGCCAGCAGCCCGGCCGCCGGCAGCGCCCAGCGGCGGTGGCGCAGCGCCCACCAGGCGGCGGCCGCCGCGGCCAGCCCGCCGCAGAACAGGGCGTACCCCCAGGCGGTGGCCAGGGGGCTGCCGCTCGCCCCCAGCGCGGCCGCGCCGAGCACCGCCGCCCCGGCCGCCAGCGCCCGCGGCCCCGGCAGGCCCGCCGCGAGCCCGGTCCAGGCGGCGATGACCGCGATCCCGGCGAGCACGAAGGTCTGCCGGTACGGGCTGCCGTTGGGGGTCGCGAACACGTGCCAGGCCAGGTGGGTCGGCGCCCACTGGAGCGACAGCAGCACCGCCGCCACCAGCCCCGCCCACCACAGCCGGGTCCGCACCGGCACCGCCCGGTGGAACGGCAGCGCCGCCACCAGCAGCAGGGTCCCGGTGCCGACGAAGAGGGCGGGGGAGGAGAAGGAGTACGTGGCGGGCAGCAGCCGCGCCAGCAGATCCCCGGCCGGCACCGGCGCGAACTCCTTGAACCACCCCGGGTACGCCTGCTTCGAGCTGAGGAACAGCGGCACCAGCACCGGAGCCGACAGCGCGATGCCCAGCACGGTCGTGCCCGCCGCCCGAACGAGCACCCGCACCCGCTCCCGCAGCCCCTGCCGGGTCAGCACCACCCGTACGCACAGCACCAGCGCGGCACCCAGCGTCGCCATGTAGGCGGTGTAGAAGTTCGCCGTCCAGCAGACGGCCACCACGGCCGCCGCCGCCGTCGGCCGGCGGGAGCGCAGCGCCCATTCACCCGTCAGACACAGGAGCGGGAAGGCGATCAGCCCGTCCAGCCACATCGGGTTGTACGAGGCCTCGATCACCGACCAGCCGCAGAGCGCGTACGAGGCTCCGAGCAGCCCCGCCGCCCACCAGGGCCCGCGCCGCTGCGTGCGCAGCAGCCAGGCCATCGCGGCCGCCGCGGCCGTCATCTTGAGCACGGTGACCACGTACACCGCGAGGTCCGTCTCCGCGCGCGGGAAGAGCCCCACCAGCGCCGCGAAGGGGCTGGTGAGGTACGTCCCGAAGTCGGGCAGGAAGCTGGTCCCGTACCCGGACTGCCAGTTGAGGAGCAGGCCGCCGTGGGCGCGCCCGTGCAGCAGGTCCCACAGGTGCGCGTGGAAGGGCACGAACTGGTTGCCGAGGTCGTTGACGCTGCGGTGGCGGGGCCCGTACGGGTAGACGCGGGCGGCGGCGTCCCCGGCGCACACGGCCACGGCCGTGATCAGGGCGGCGAGCGCGGAGCCGGACAGGCTGCGGCGCCGCGGCGAGCTGTGCGGTGTCGACATGGTGGGCCGACCCTGGCAGCAGCGGAGGGCGGGGGGATGGCCGCGGGGTGGCCGGGACGCGAATCCGCGACGCAGAGCCGGGACGCGCCGGCCGGATGCGGAGCCGGGACGCGGACGGGGGTGTTGGGGCACGGACGGGGCCGCACCCCAACACCCCGGGAATCGTTGGTCGAATTGGTGGCTCGGACCAGCCTGACTGCATACCATCGGTCACCGCACGGCCCTTGTGCACCGACGCACAATCTCCCGGCCCTGGAGGCTCCTTTGCACCGTCGCACTGCGCTCTCCGTCTCCGCCGCCCTGCTCGCGGCGGCCCCCCTGCTGTCCGCCTGCTCGGGCGAGACCCGCCCCGGTACGGCGGCCGTCGTCGGCGGCGAACGGATCACCACCTCCGCGCTCCAGGCCCAGGTGAACGACGTCCGCGCGGCCCAGAACCGCTCCGAGCAGGGCGCCCAGCTCATCGAGGCGACCCCGCGCCTGGACCGCGACAAGCTCAACCGGCTCATCCAGACCGCCGTCCTGGAGCGGGCGGCGAAGGAGGCCGGGGTGAGCGTGTCCACCAAGGAGATCGAGGACGTCCGCAAGACCCAGCTGGAGAAGGCGCGCACCTCCGAGGCGCTGGAGTCGGCGGCCCTCCAGCAGGCCCACCTGGCCCCCGGGCAGATGGCCGAGGACACCCGCTTCCGGCTGCTGCGCGACAAGCTCTTCGAGCACTACGGCGACCAGGACAAGGCGCTGGCCAGGCTCGGGGCGGCCGCCAAGGCCCTGCACGTGGAGGTCAACCCGCGCTACGGCAGCTGGGACGCCCAGCAGATCGTGCTCGGCGACACGGAGACCCCGTGGATCACCCAGCGGACCAGGCCCGAGCAGGTGCCCCCCGCCGGGGCCTGAGCCGCGCGGGCGGAGGTAGGTTCGGGGGGTGACTGAGCACGCGTCCCCCGAGCCCGCCGAGCCCACCGGCCGCATCGTCCTGCTGACCACCAGCCACCGGGTCGCCCCCGGGCTGCTGTCCTGGCCGGCGTGGCAGACCCTGCACGCCGCGGACCGGGTGCTGTGCGCGGACCCCGGCCACCCGCAGCTGCCGTACCTGCGCGAGGCGGGGGTCGAGGTGGTCCACGCGGCCCCCGACGCCCACGAGCTCGTCGAGGCCTGCGCGGGCGGCGGCACCGTCGTGGTGCTCCCCGGCGGCGAAGGCGACCAGCGGCTCACCGACGGGCTGGCCCGGCTGGCCGGCTCCGGCCGGGTCAGCATGCCCGACCTGGAGCTGCTGCCCGGGTCGTACGACCTGCCCGGTGCGCGGCTGCTCGACCTGGTGCAGGTGATGGACCGGGTGCGCCGCGAGTGCCCCTGGACCTCCGTGCAGACCCACGAGGGGCTGGTGAAGTACGCGATCGAGGAGGCGTACGAGCTGGTCGAGGCGATCGAGGCGGGCGACCGCGAGGAACTGCGCGAGGAGCTCGGGGACGTACTGCTCCAGGTCTTCTTCCACGCCCGCATCGCGCAGGAGCACGCCGACGAGCCGTTCTCCGTCGACGACGTGGCCGGGGACCTCGTGGAGAAGCTGATCCGCAGGCATCCGCACGTCTTCGGCGACGCGCGGGCGCAGACCCCCGAGGACGTCAGCGCGCACTGGCAGCGCACCAAGGCGGTGGAGAAGCAGCGTGAGTCGGTGACCGACGGCATTCCGCTGGGCCAGCCCGGTCTGGCGCTCGCGGCCAAGCTCGCCGGCCGGGCCCGTACGGGCGGGCTCGCGGTCGAGCTGCCGCGCGGCGAGGGCGTCGGGTACGAACTGCTGGAGCTGGCGGCGCGCGCCGAGGCGGCGGGGATCGACCCCGAGGCCGCGCTGCGCGCGGCGGCCCGCGCCTACCGGGACGCGATCCGGGCCGCCGAGGGCGTCGGCGGGTAGCCGCCGGCGGCCAGGCCGGGGTCAGAGATCGCGCGGGGCGCGCCCGGAGGGGTCGTGCCAGTGCGGGGCGGGGCGGTTCAGGAACCACTCCCCGAAGCCCAGCGGGCGGGTCCGCGAGGAGCCGCCGGCGGGGACCGCGTCGTGGAAGATCCGGCCGGGCTGCGCGCCGAGTTCCTCCAGGAGGTACGCGGTCTCCTCGATGAACACCGACGGCCCGCTGAGGTAGACGTCCTGGTCCCGCCACAGGCCGCGGTGGCCGAGCGCGGTCGTCAGCCGGTCGGTGGCCTGGTTGCGGTGCTGCCCGGGCGCGGGCGTGATGTAGGTGACGCCGAGCCAGCCGAAGGCCCCGGCGTACGCGTCGATGAGCGGCCGGTCGTAGAGGTGCGCGGCGTCCCGGGCCACCACGAAGAGCCGTACGTCCTGATCGGGAGGGTGCTCCGCGAGGTCCTCCAGCATGGCCCGGATCGGGGCCCAGCCGGTGCCGGCGGCTATGAAGCTGACCGGGCGGTCCGCACGGCGCAGGGTGAGCTCCCCGCCGGGCGCGCCCAGCCGGAGCATGTCCCCGGGGCGCGCCTCGCGGACCAGCGCGGTGGAGAGCCGGCCGTCCTCGATCCGGCTGACGTGCAGGTCGACCGTGGTGTCGGCGCGGGGCGCGTTGCCGATGGAGTACGTGCGCCAGGTGGTCGGGACGCGGTCGCTGCTCACGCTGACGTACTGGCCCGGCAGGTAGGGGAGCGGGGCGTGCGGACGCAGGGTCAGTACGCCGATGTCCTGCCCGTACTGGAGGTGGCGGACGATCTCGGCGTCCCACCAGGGCGGGTCGGTGCTCTCGGCGGCTCCGGCCGTCATCGCGTCGGCGATCACCTGGTAGGCCTCGGCCCAGGCCTTCTCCACGTCCGGGGTCCACGCCTCGCCGGAGGTCTCGGCGAGGGCGGCGAGCAGGCTGGTGCCGACGGCGGCGTAGTGCTCGGGGCCGACGAGGAACTTGCGGTGGTCGCGGCCGAGGTGGCGCAGGTAGGGGACGAGCGTCCCGTCCTCCAGGTGGGCGATGACGTGGGTGAGCGCGGCGAAGAGCCGGTCCCGCTGGCGTTCCATGTCCTCGAAGGAGGCCGGGAAGAGCGCGCGCAGTGCGGGGTTGTGCCAGAACAGGTGGGAGTAGAAGTACTTGACCGCGTGCTCGGCCCGTCTCTCCACCACCGCGAAGCTGCTCTTCAAGATCCTCACATCCACAAAACCGAAAGTAGGAACGGCGGGCAACGCGAGGTCAAGGTTGAGGGGATCTACGGACAGCCGCGACGAAGCGCCCATATGGGATGCCCCGCCGGGGGCCGGGATACGGTCAGCGGGTGCATGAGCAGACCCCCGCAGACCCCGCAGACCCGACTTCCGCCCAGGGCCCGACCCTGTTCGACTGGGAGTTCGCCACCGACCCCTACCCGGCCTACGCCTGGCTGCGCGAGCACGCGCCGGTGCACCGCACCAAGCTCCCCAGCGGGGTCGAGGCCTGGCTGGTCACCCGGTACGCGGACGCCCGCCAGGCCCTCGCCGACCAGCGGCTCAGCAAGAACCCCGCGCACCACGCGGAGCCGGCGCACGCCAAGGGCAAGACCGGGATTCCGGGGGAGCGCAAGGCGGAGCTGATGACGCACCTGCTGAACATCGACCCGCCGGACCACACCAGGCTGCGGCGGCTCGTGTCGAAGGCGTTCACCCCGCGCCGGGTCGCGGAGTTCACCCCGCGCGTCCAGGAGCTCACCGACCAGCTCATCGACCGGTTCGCGGAAAGGGGGGAGGCGGATCTCATCCACGAGTTCGCCTTCCCGCTGCCCATCTACGCCATCTGCGAGATGCTCGGGGTACCGCGCGAGGACCAGGACGACTTCCGCGACTGGGCCGGGATGATGATCCGCCACGGCGGCGGGCCGCGCGGCGGAGTGGCCCGTTCGGTGAAGCAGATGCGGACCTACCTCGGGGAACTCATCCACCGCAAACGTGACGATCTGGGCAATGACCTGATCTCGGATCTGATCCGGGCCAGCGATCACGGCGACCACCTGACGGAGGCCGAGGCCACCGCGATGGCCTTCATCCTGCTCTTCGCCGGCTTCGAGACGACCGTGAACCTCATCGGGAACGGCGTCCACTCCCTCTTCATGAACCCGGAGCAGCGCGAGCGCCTCCAGGCCTCCCTCGCCGCCGGCGAACGCGGGCTGCTGGAGACCGGGGTCGAGGAGCTGCTGCGCTACGACGGCCCCGTGGAGCTGGCCACCTGGCGGTTCGCCACCGAGCCGTTCGTCCTCGGGGGCCGCGACATCGCGGCCGGAGACCCGGTGCTGGTGGTCCTCGCGGCCGCCGACCGGGACCCCGAGCGGTTCGCGGAGCCGGACACCCTGGACCTGTCCCGGAGTGACAATCAGCACCTCGGATACGGGCACGGCATCCACTACTGCCTCGGCGCTCCGCTCGCCCGGCTGGAGGGCCAGACGGCGCTCGCGACTTTGCTGATGCGTCTGCCAGATCTGGAACTCGCTGTTCCGCCCGCGGACCTGCGGTGGCGGGGCGGGCTCATCATGCGTGGCCTGCGCACCCTTCCGGTCCGCTTCACACCCCGAAACAACTGAGTTCCGACCGGCACCCGCCTGACTGAAGGTCAGTTTTCGACCGAACTTGTAACGAACGTGCCAAGGCCGCTAGGTTCTGCCGTTACCCCGCCGTTATGCGAAAGGTACAGCCTCATGCGTTCCGGGAACGGCCGCCACAGACGCCCCAAGCAGATACCCGCACTTGTCGTCACCGCCGGAGTCACCGGCTCCGCCCTGGCCCTGCCGCTGCTCGCGGCGACCGGCGCGAGCGCGGCAGACGCCCCCACGTGGGACAAGGTCGCCGAGTGCGAGAGCGGCGGAACCTGGAGCGCCAACTTCGGCAGCGGCGCGTACGGCGGGCTGCAGTTCACCCAGGAGCAGTGGAACGCCCACGGCGGCCTCGCCTACGCGGCGCGCCCCGACCTCGCCAGCCGCTCCCAGCAGATCGCCGTCGCCGAACAGGTGCTGGCCGCCCAGGGCCCCCAGGCGTGGTCGCAGTGCGGCGCCTCGGCCGGGCTGACCCAGCAGGGGCCGGCCGCCGAGGTGGACCCGGGCCGGGCCGAGGCGCCCGGGCCGATCGCGCCCACCCCGTCCCGCCCCGACGCGTCCGTGCCGAAGACCGGCTCCACCCCGGCCACGGACTTCGGGGCCCCGACCCCGGTCGCCCCGGTCCCCGGGCTGCCCAGCCCGACCGGCACGCCGTCCTTCACGCTGCCCGACATCCCGCTCGCGCCCCACAGCGGACTGCCCGTCATGCCCGACCCGGACCCGACCGTGCCGGCTCCGGAGCTCCCGGGCACCCCCACCGCGACGCCGCCCGCGGACCCGGCGGCCCCGGTCCTCCCGACGGCCCCGTCCGCCCCGACGGACCCGGCCACCCCGGTGCTCCCGGGCGCCCCTTCGACCCCCGCCGACCCGACCGCGACGCCCTCGGCCCCGGCGGGGAGCCCGGCCGACTCCGCGGCGGACGGCGGCGGCAAGCACCGCGGCCCGGCCGCGATCGAGACCCCGCCCGCCGCGCCCGCGGCCGCGCCGAAGCCCACGTACACGGTGAAGTCGGGCGACAGCCTGGCCGCCATCGCGGACGCCAAGGGACTCAAGGGGGGCTGGAACGCGCTCTACGAGGCCAACGAGCAGGTCATCGGCAAGGACGCGGACCTCATCAAGCCCGGCCAGAACCTGGATCTAACCAAGTAATAGGGGCAGTTCGGCCACCCGGAAAGATCCAAATGTCCGGTATATCTAAGTGAGACATGCGTCTCTTCCGGTCAACTGGCGTGTCTCGTACCGAAGCTTCCGCAAACCCGGCCCTCACCTGCGCAAACGTCCCTAAGCGGAACGCAAGTAGGGCTGTTTCCCCCCGATGTCGCGCGTTGAACATCGGGGGGAGACCTGTCTACCTTCTGAATCGCTCGCCACCGCGGGCCTCTTCGACCGCATCGCCGAATCCTGCCGGCGGACGGAGAGAACAGTCGTCGCGTAAAGCGCCGGAGGCAGGAGCGGGGGAACCAAGGTAAGCGCCGGGACCGGCCATTGAGAGATGGTCACGGAACCGGCTAGGGGTTAAGTCACGCGCTAGGCCGCGTGACCGGGCAACTCACTCGCCCGAACCCGACAGCTCACCTCGTAGGCGTCGGTGAGGAGAAACTCCATGCTGCTTTCCGGCAAGGGCAAGCACCGCCGCGCCTCCAAGGCCGCCCGCATCGTCACGCTCGCCGGTGTCGCCGGTGTCGCCGTCGCGGCGCCCCTGATGGCCGCGGGCTCGGCTTCCGCCGCGACCGCCTCCGAGTGGGACAAGGTCGCCGCCTGCGAGTCCGGCGGCAACTGGTCCATCAACACGGGCAACGGCTACTACGGCGGCGTGCAGTTCTCGGCGTCCACCTGGGCCGCCTACGGCGGCAAGGCGTACGCGGCGCAGGCCAACCAGGCCTCCAAGGCGCAGCAGATAGCCATCGCGGAGAAGGTCCTCAAGGGCCAGGGCAAGGGCGCCTGGCCGTCCTGTGGCGTGGGCCTGTCGAACTCCTCCTACAGCGGCGGCGGCTCGGCCGAGGCTCCCAAGCCGAAGCCGAAGCCCGAGGCGAAGAAGCAGGAAGCCGCTCCGAAGAAGCAGCAGGCGGCGCCGAAGAAGGAGTCCCGCTCCGAGGCCTCCGTCACCACCCGCTCCGAGCGTTCCGAGGCCGTCCCGGCCCCGACGAAGGCCCCCAAGACCGAGGCCCCGAAGACCGGCAACGGCTCGTACGAGGTCAAGTCGGGCGACACCCTGGGCACCATCGCCGAGGCGAACGGCGTCAAGGGCGGCTGGGAGAAGGTCTTCGAGCTGAACAAGGACATCGTCGACGATGCCGACCTGATCTTCCCCGGCCAGAAGCTGAAGCTCAGCTGAATGCCGCGGTAACACCGCATCACCTCACCGCCCGGCGCGTATTCCCCCACGCGCCGGGCGGTGGTGCGTTCCCCGCCGGGCACCGAACGATCAAGAGTCCTATGTCCTGGAAGAGGGGTATTCGGGCCCTTTTTCGTCCCAGGACCCGGGCGGTCGGCCGGCCCAGTGCCCGGAGCCGGTTAGGCTCTAGCTCGGCAGGCCGTCCCACGGTCCCAAGCCACCGCACACCCAGCGTCACATCCCAGAAGGAGATGCTCGTGCCGTCCATCGACGTCGTCGTAGCCCGGGAAATCCTGGACTCCCGAGGCAACCCCACGGTCGAGGTCGAGGTTGGCCTCGACGATGGCAGCACCGGTCGTGCTGCAGTTCCGTCCGGCGCCTCCACCGGTGCATTCGAGGCCATCGAGCTCCGTGACGGTGACCCCAACCGTTACATGGGCAAGGGCGTCGAAAAGGCCGTCCTCGCCGTCATCGAGCAGATCGGCCCGGAGCTCGTCGGCTACGACGCCACCGAGCAGCGCCTGATCGACCAGGCCATGTTCGACCTGGACGCCACCGACAACAAGGGCTCGCTCGGCGCCAACGCCATCCTCGGCGTCTCCCTGGCCGTCGCGCACGCCGCGTCCGAGGCCTCGGACCTCCCCCTCTTCCGCTACCTCGGCGGCCCGAACGCGCACCTGCTGCCCGTTCCGATGATGAACATCCTCAACGGTGGGTCGCACGCCGACTCCAACGTGGACATCCAGGAGTTCATGATCGCCCCGATCGGCGCGGAGTCCTTCTCCGAGGCGCTGCGCTGGGGTGCCGAGGTCTACCACACCCTCAAGAAGGTCCTGCACACCAAGGGCCTCTCCACCGGCCTGGGCGACGAGGGCGGCTTCGCCCCGAACCTGGAGTCCAACCGCGCCGCGCTCGACCTCATCGTCGAGGCCATCAAGCAGGCCGGCTACACCCCGGGCAAGGACATCGCGCTCGCGCTCGACGTCGCCGCGTCCGAGTTCTACAAGGACGGCAAGTACGAGTTCGAGGGCCAGTCCCGCTCGGCCGCCGAGATGACCGAGTACTACGAGGAGCTCGTCTCCGCGTACCCGCTGGTCTCCATCGAGGACCCGCTGTACGAGGACGACTGGGCCGGCTGGAAGGTCATCACCGACCGCCTCGGCGCCAAGGTCCAGATCGTCGGCGACGACCTCTTCGTCACCAACCCCGAACGTCTGGCCCGCGGCATCGAGGAGGGCTCCGCGAACGCCCTGCTCGTCAAGGTCAACCAGATCGGTTCGCTGACCGAGACCCTCGACGCCGTCGAGATGGCCCAGCGCAACGGCTTCAAGTGCATGATGTCGCACCGCTCCGGCGAGACCGAGGACGTCACCATCGCCGACCTCGCGGTCGCCGTGAACTGCGGCCAGATCAAGACCGGCGCCCCGGCCCGCTCGGACCGCGTCGCCAAGTACAACCAGCTGCTGCGCATCGAGGAGATCCTCGACGACGCCGCGGTGTACGCGGGCCGCAGCGCGTTCCCGCGCTTCAAGGGCTAACCACGCCCTAGCCTCCGTACGTCCCCGCACTCGGTCCCGTACCGTGTGCGGGGACGTATTGCGTAGTGCGCATATAGGGGAGGCGGGACCATGGCCGGGAACCGGGATCGGTTCTCCACCTTCTCGACCGCGACCAGGCTCAAGGCACTCGGCGAACGGACCGCGGCGCACGTCTACCGCTCGCAGTCGCGCCGCCAGGTCCGCCGCAGCCGGCTCACCGGCCGGGCCGCACTCCTGGTGCTGGTCCTCTGTACCCTGGTCGTCGCCCTCGCGTATCCGATGCGCCAGTACGTATCCCAGCGCTCGGAGATCGCGGAGCAGCAGCGGGCCGCCGACGACGCGCGCCAGCGCCTCGAACAGCTCCGCGACGAGAAGGCCCGCTGGCAGGACCCGGCCTACGCGGAGCAGCAGGCGCGCAAGCACCTGCACTTCCTCCGCCCGGGGGAGATCGGCTACATCATGCACGACCCCGGGGCAGAGGCCGCCGAGCACCGCCGTACCGGGCAGGAAGGGTCGGACCGGCCCTGGTACTCCAACGTCTGGGACGGCGTCGACAAGGCCGACCGGCCCGGCGACTGACCCCGACCGCACCGACCCGCCCGCGACACCCCGCGTAACACACCGCGACACACCCGCACACGAAACGAAGAGACTTCCTCCAGGCATGCAGACGCCCCCGCCCCAGACCGACCGCACCGAGCCGACCGCCGCGGACATCGAGGCGTTCGAGCAGCAGCTCGGCCGCCCGCCCCGCGGGCTGCGCGCCATCGCGCACCGCTGCCCCTGCGGGCAGCCGGACGTCGTCGAGACCGCGCCCCGGCTCCCCGACGGCACCCCCTTCCCGACGCTGTACTACCTGACCTGCCCGCGCGCCGCCGGAGCCATCGGCACGCTGGAGGCCAACGGCGTGATGAAGCAGATGCAGGCCCGGCTCGCCGAGGACCCGGAGCTCGCCGCCGCCTACCGGGCCGCGCACGAGGACTACATCACCCGCCGTGACGCCATCGAGGTGCTCCAGGGCTTCCCCAGCGCCGGCGGCATGCCGGACCGGGTGAAGTGCCTGCACGTGCTCGTCGGGCACTCGCTGGCCGCCGGCCCCGGGGTCAACCCGTTCGGCGACGAGGCCCTGGCGATGCTGCCCGAGTGGTGGGCCAAGGGCCCCTGCGTCACGCCGTGCGGCGAGAAGAAGGACGGCGGGGCATGAGCCGACGCCGGGTCGCGGCCATCGACTGCGGTACGAACTCCATCCGCCTGCTCGTCGCGGACCTCGACCCGGCCACGGGCGAGTTCGCCGAGCTGGACCGCCGGATGACCGTCGTCCGGCTCGGCCAGGGCGTGGACAAGACCGGCCGGCTGGCTCCGGAGGCGCTGGAGCGCACCTTCGCGGCCTGCCGTGAGTACGCGGCCGTCATCAAGGAACTCGGCGCCGAGCGGGTCCGCTTCGTGGCCACGTCGGCCTCGCGGGACGCCGAGAACCGGGACGAGTTCGTCCGGGGCGTCCTGGACATCCTGGGCGTGGAGCCCGAGGTGATCTCCGGGGACCAGGAGGCGGAGTTCTCCTTCGACGGCGCCACCAAGGAGCTCGCGGGCCGCACCGACCTGGAGCGGCCGTTCCTGGTGGTGGACATCGGCGGCGGTTCCACCGAGTTCGTGGTGGGCTCCGAGCACGTCCGGGCCGCCCGCTCCGTGGACGTGGGCTGCGTCCGGATGACCGAACGCCACCTGGTGGTGGACGGGGTCGTCTCCGACCCGCCGACCGAGGGACAGATCGCCGCCATACGGGCCGACATCGAGGCGGCCCTGGACCTCGCGGCCCGGACGGTACCGCTGGCCGAGGCGCACACGCTGGTGGGCCTGGCGGGCTCGGTGACCACGGTCGCCGCGATCGCACTGGGGCTGACCGGGTACGACTCGGCGGCCCTCCACCACGCGCGGATCCCCTACGAGACGGTCCGCGAGATCAGCGAGCGCCTGCTGCGCTCCACGCACGCCGAGCGCGCGGCGATCCCGGTGATGCACCCGGGACGGGTCGACGTGATCGGCGCCGGCGCGCTGGTCCTGCTGGCGGTCATGGAGCGCGTCGGGGCCACGGAGGTCCTGGTCTCGGAGCACGACATCCTCGACGGCATCGCCTGGTCGGCGGCGGCCGAGGCCTAGCCCGCCCAGCAGCGGCCCTGACCGGCAAAGCCGTTGAACGGCGGCGCTCCGGCGACCCGACCGGAGCGCCGCCGGCGTATTCAGATGCCGCGGTAGATGTCGCGCCGGTCGCCGACCTTGACGACGAGAATGACGAGCTCGCCGTCCAAAACCTGATAGGCGATCCGGTAACTGCCTACCCGGAGCCGGTAGAGGCCGGACGGTCCGGTGAGCTTCTTGACGTCGGCGTCCTCGCGGTACGGATCGTCTCCCAGCGCGGTCAGCGCGGCGAGGATGCGCATTGCGGCCGGCTTGTCGATCGCCCGAAGCTGCCGTTGCGCCGCGGTGGTGAACCGGAACGCGTACTTCACGCCGCTCCGTCCCCCCGCTCACTGAACAGGTCGGCCAGCAGCTCGGCCATGGTCACGGTCGGACCGCCTTCGGCCAGCACGGCCTCCGCCTCGCGTGCCAGCAGTTCGTCGGCCGCCTCTTCGAGTGCGTTGAAGTCCGCGATGGGAACCAGGGCCGCCACCGGGGCGCCGTTACGGGTGATTATGGTCGGAGCGCCCTGCTCTGCCCGGTTGATGTGGTCCGCGAGATGGGCACGGGCTTCGCGCACGGTCACAGCGTTCTCACTCATGTCAGCAGTGTACGCGGGAATGTGTACACGCGCCGCGGTGGGTCTCGCGCCGGTCGCCGACCTTGACGACGAGGACGCGAGCGCCTGGTCGCGCGCTCGTCCGGGAGTGGTCCGCGCCTGGATGGGGGGCCTTGAGGGGGCTCTCAGGGGGGCGGAAGTCCCGTCCTCCACATCAAGTTCGTGAAGTTCTTCACAAGGAAAAAAGGCCTGATGGGTCAAGGTGGGGGCCGTTCGGACCCTTCGCGGGGCTCGGAGGGTCGTTTCAGCCGAGCGTTCGTGCGATTCGGGGGCGCCGTCGAGGTCTGTCGGTAGGTATCCACCAACCCGGTGGTCTACTCCGGTTCAAGCCTTGGAGGCCAGTTCAGGACTGGTGTACAACGACTCCCGTTACACCGTGGTTCCCGTTCGGCGCCATGACCTGGGTCACGTGGGCCGCGCAGTGTAGCAGAGGGTACCCAGCACCTTGTGAAGGGGCTCACGAGCGTCACCCCTCTGGGTGCTGGATACTCGTTCCATGAGCACCACGGAGCGTCCCAGGATCCTCGTTGTAGGAGGTGGGTACGTAGGCCTGTACGCAGCCAAGCGCATCATGAAGAAGATGCGCTACGGCGAGGCGACCGTCACGGTCGTCGACCCGCGCTCGTACATGACCTACCAGCCCTTCCTCCCCGAAGTGGCCGCAGGCAGCATCTCGCCTCGGCACGTCGTCGTCCCGCTGCGACGCGTGCTGCCCAAGGCTGAGGTTCTCACCGGCCGGGTCACGACCATCGACCAGGACCGCAAGGTCGCCGTCGTCACGCCGCTGGTCGGCGAGGCGTACGAGCTGCCTTTCGACTACCTGGTGATCGCGCTCGGCGCCGTCTCCCGCACCTTCCCGATCCCCGGCCTCGCCGAACAGGGCATCGGCATGAAGGGCGTCGAAGAGGGCATCGGCCTGCGCAACCACGTACTCGAGCAGCTCGACAAGGCCGAGTCCACGACGGACGAGAACGTCCGCCGCAAGGCCCTCACCTTCGTCTTCGTCGGCGGCGGCTTCGCCGGTGCGGAGACCATCGGTGAGGTCGAGGACATGGCCCGCGACGCCGCCAAGTACTACTCCAGCATCAAGCGCGAGGACATGCGCTTCATCCTGGTCGACGCGGCCGACAAGATCCTTCCCGAGGTCGGGCCCAAGCTCGGCACCTGGGGCAAGGAGCACCTCGAGTCCCGCGGCATCGAGATCTACCTCAACACCTCCATGGACTCCTGCGTGGACGGCCACGTGGTGCTGAAGAACGGCCTCGAGGTCGACTCCAACACCATCGTGTGGACCGCCGGCGTCAAGCCCAACCCCGCGCTGGCCCGCTACGGCCTCCCGCTGGGCCCCCGCGGCCACGTGGACGCCGAGCCGACCCTCCAGGTCAAGGGCACGGACTACATCTGGACCGCCGGCGACAACGCCCAGGTTCCCGACGTGGCCGCCCGCAAGGCCGGCGTCGAGAACGCCTGGTGCCCGCCGAACGCCCAGCACGCGCTGCGCCAGGCCAAGGTCCTCGGCGACAACGTCATCTCGGGCATGCGGGGCTTCCCGCAGACCGAGTACTCGCACTCCAACAAGGGTGCGGTGGCGGGCCTCGGCCTCCACAAGGGCGTCGCGATGATCGTCATGGGCAAGATGAAGATCAAGCTCAAGGGCCGGCTCGCCTGGTACATGCACCGTGGCTACCACGGCATGGCCATGCCGACCTGGAACCGCAAGATCCGCGTCTTCGCCGACTGGACCCTCGGCATGTTCCTCAAGCGCGAGGTCGTCTCCCTCGGAGCGCTGGAGAGCCCCCGCGAGGAGTTCTACGAGGCCGCCAAGCCGGCGCCGGCCCCGGCCGCCGCCCAGGCTCCGGCCGCGAAGGCAAAGGCCTCCTGACCCGGCGCGAGCCGGCAGGGCCCTGAGCACGACCAGCACGACCAGCACGTCCCCGAAGGGGCTGCCCGCCATCCGTGGTGCGGGCAGCCCCTTCGGCGTTCCTCCAGATTGTGCGGCGCCGGAAATGGGTAGGTCGTTCGGTCGGAACTTTATGGAGGTGCCTACGATGACCGACGCCGCGCCGCGGCTGGCCGCTCTTGCCGAGACCCTGCTGGGCGCCCCCCTGCCCGTCCGCATACGAGCCTGGGACGGGAGCGAGGCCGGACCGCCCTCGGGGCCCGTCCTCGTACTGACCAGCCGGCGCGCCCTGCGCCGCATGCTGTGGAAGCCCGGCGAGCTCGGGCTGGCCCGCGCCTGGGTCGCCGGTGACCTGACGGTCGAGGGCGACCTGTTCGAGCTGCTGGACCGGGTGGCCGGCCTGCTCTGGGAGCGGGACCCCGCCCCCGCTGCGGTGCCCGCGGCCCCCCTCACCGGCCTGGCCAAGATCGCCGCCCTGCGCCCGCGCCTGCCCGCGCGGGCCTCCGGAGCGGCCGGCACGACCGCGTTACTGCGCGACCCCGAGGCACGGGCGGCCGTACGCGACCTCGTCGCCCTGGCCCGGCCGTGGCCCGCGCCCGCGCCGCCGCCCGAGGAGGCCGTCCGGCGCGGCGGGCAGCGGCACACCAAGGGCCGCGACCGCCAGGCCATCAGCCACCACTACGACGTCGGCAATGAGTTCTACGAGCGGGTGCTCGGCCCCTCGATGGTGTACTCCTGCGCCTACTGGAGCCCGGGCAGCACCCTGGAGGAGGCCCAGCGCGACAAGCTCGACCTGGTCTGCCGCAAGCTCGACCTCGCGCCCGGACAGCGGCTCCTCGACGTCGGCTGCGGCTGGGGCTCCATGGCCCTGCACGCGGCCCGCGGGTACGGGGTCCAGGTCACCGGCATCACGCTCTCGCGGGAGCAGGCCGTGTACGCCCGCAAGCGCGTCGCGGAGGAGGGCCTGGCCGACCGGGTCGAGATCCGGGTCCAGGACTACCGCGACGTCAAGGACGGCCCGTACGACGCCATTTCCTCGATCGGCATGGCCGAGCACGTCGGCGCCGAGCGCTACCGCGAGTACGCCCGCACCCTGCACGCGCTGCTGCGGCCCGGCGGGCGGCTGCTGAACCACCAGATCGCCCGGCCGCCGGAGCCCGACGAAGAGGCGTACCGGATCGACGAGTTCATCGACGCGTACGTGTTCCCCGACGGGGAGCTCTCCCCGATCGGCAGCACCATCGGCGAGCTGGAGCGGGCCGGCTTCGAGGTCCGCGACGTGGAGGCGCTGCGCGAGCACTACGCGCTCACCCTGCGCGCCTGGGTCGAACGGCTGGAGCGGCACTGGGACGAGGCCGTACGGCTGACCTCGCCCGGGCGGGCCCGCGTGTGGCGGCTGTACATGGCGGCCTCGGCGCTCGGCTTCGAGCACGACCGGCTCGGGGTCAACCAGGTCCTCGCGGTCCGGCCCGGGCCCGGCGGGGCCTCGGGCATGCCGCTGCGGGCCCGTGAGTGGGGCGCGCGCGAGGCTCCGTAGCGGCCCGGGACGACGGGAAGGGCCCCGCGACGCGTTCGTCGCGGGGCCCTTCCCCGTGCGGCCCGCCAAGGCCCGCCCTGCGGCGGGGCTACTCCGTCTTGATGGCGGTCAGCATGTTCAGCCGGGCGGCGCTGCGGGCGGGCCACATGGCCGCCAGGGCGCCGACCAGACCGGCCAGCAGCAGGAAGATCGCGATGCGGTCGAACGGCACGACCAGCGCGTAGTTCGGCACGCTGCTCCTGATGGTCTCGCCGACCGCCCAGGCGACGAAGGTGCCGAGGGCGACACCGATGACCGCGCCGAAGAGCGAGATCACGATGGCCTCCAGGCGGATCATGTTCTTGACCCGGCCCCGGTCGAGACCGATGGCGCGCAGCATGCCGATCTCCTGGGTCCGCTCGTAGACGGACATCGCCAGGGTGTTGACGACGCCGAGGACCGAGATGATCAGCGCCATGCCGAGCAGGCCGTACATGATGTTCAGCGCGGTGTTGATCGCGCCGCCCATCTCGTTGCGCATGTCCTGCTGGGTGGCGATGGAGATCGCCGGGTTCTTGCCGAGGGCGTCGACCAGGGTCTGCTCGGCCTTGGCCGAGGAGCCGCCGTCCATCTTGACGAAGACCTCGGGCAGGTAGCCCTTCTCCTCGTGCTGGTTGAGGATCTTGTAGTCGATCACGTAGGGGGAGAGCATGCCCTCCATGTCCTCGTAGATCGCGCCGACCTTCAGGTCCGCCTTCTGGTTGTCGTCGAAGGTGGTCTTCAGGGTGGAGCCGACCGAGAGGCCGGCGGACTTCGCCGACTTCTCCGCGACGGCGACCTCGCCCCTGCCGAGGCTGTCCAGCGAACCGCTGACCACGTCGATGTTGAGCAGCTGGCCGATGGTGGCCGGGTTGACGCCGGAGGCGGAGCGGAACTCCTTCTTCTCGCCGGTCCGCAGGGTGCCGGCCTGCTGCGGGGAGACCGCCTTGACGCCCGGGGCCTTCTCCAGGGCGCCGATCACGGACTGGTCGAGTCCGCCGAAGCCGCCGGACATGGAGACCTTGTAGTCGGCCTTGAGCTTGTCCGTGGTCATCCGGTCCACGGCCTTGCCCATGGTGAGGCCGAGCACGGACAGGGCGGTGACCAGGGTCAGGCCGATGGCCAGGGAGGCCGCGGTGACGGCCGTACGGCGCGGGTTGCGCACGGCGTTCTGCGCGGCCAGCTTGCCGGCGACGCCGAACATCTTCTGCAGCGCGGGACGGATCGCCGCGATCACCGGCCGGGAGAGCGCCGGCAGCAGGATGATGATGCCGATCATCGTCAGGAAGGCGCCGGCCCCGATGATCATCTTGCCGTCCTTCCCGGTCAGCGCGCCGCCGAGGATCGCGGCGAGGCCGAGGAGGGTCAGCACGCCGCCGATGCTGTTGCGCAGCACCAGGGACTTGGCGGTGGCCGGGAGGTGGGCGCTGCCCATGGCGGCGACCGGGGCGATCTTGGCGGTCCGGCGGGCCGGCAGCCAGGCGGCGAGCATCGTGACGAGGACGCCGATGACGATCGCGATGAGGACGGTGACCGGGGCGACGACCAGCGGGCCGGCCGGGATCTTCGCGCCGATGGAGTCCATCAGCGAGCGCATGCCGACCGCCAGGCCGACACCGGCGGCCAGGCCGATGGCGGACGAGATCACGCCGACCACCAGGGCCTCGGCGAGCACCGAGCGCTTGACCTGGCCGCGGTTGGCGCCGACGGCGCGCAGCAGGGCCAGCTCCTTCGTGCGCTGGGCGACCAGCATCGTGAAGGTGTTGTAGATCAGGAAGATGCCGACGAAGAGCGCGATGAGGGCGAACGTCAGCAGCATCTGGTTGGTGGTCTCCATCTGCCGCTCGATGGACTTGGCCTGGTCCGCGGCGAGTTCCGCGCCGGTCTGGGCCGTGGCGTCCTTGCCGACCAGCGGCTTGATCGCGGAGAGGAGCTGGTCGGCGGTGGTGCCGGCCTTGGCGCTGACCGACAGCTCGTCGTAGAAGCCGGGCTCCAGGTAGAGCTTCTGGGCGGTGGCGGTGTCGAACAGCACCAGGCTGCCGCCCGCGTTGACCGCGCCGTCCTCGGTGGTGAAGACACCGGTCAGGCTGTACTCGGTGGGCAGCCCGTTCGAGGCGACCCGGACCTTGTCACCGACCTTGTACTTGCCGCGCTGGGCGGTCTCCTTGTCGAGGGCGATCTGGCCGGGGCCGGCCGGGCCGCTGCCCTCGGTGAAGGCGTAGCGCGGGTCCTTGCCGTCCTTGACGGGGGCGAAGTTGGCGCCGGCGTTGGCCCAGCCGTTGCCGATCAGCTTGCCGTCGGGGTCGCCGACCCCGGCGAAGCCGGTCACGCGGCCGGACACGGCGTCGACGCCGTTCACGGCCTTGACCTTGTCGAGGGTCTGCTGGCTGATGCCCGGCTCGCCCTCCTTGGCCCCGTCGTCGTTGCGGGAGGGTCCGTGGGCGGTGACCGAGACGGCGATGCCGTCGAAGCTCTTGGCGGACTGGTTCGACATCGCCTTGCCGACGGTGTCGGTGAAGACGAGCGTGCCGGAGACGAAGGCCACGCCGAGGACGACGGCGAGCACCGTCATCAACAGCCTTGCCTTGTGCGCGAGTACGTTGCGCAGGGCGGTACGGAACATGGTGGAGGCGTCCAGGATGTCGAGGGCAGGAGCGGGGGGTCAGCGGGGACGGGGAGGGGATGTCCCTCAGCTGGTGCGGCCCTTGGCGTCGAAGGCCTTCATACGGTCCAGCACGCCGTCGGCGCTGGGGGCGAGCATCTCGTCGACGATCCGGCCGTCGGCGAGGAAGATGACGCGGTCCGCGTAGGAGGCGGCGACCGGGTCGTGGGTGACCATGACGACGGTCTGGCCCAGCTCCCGGACCGAGTTGCGCAGGAAGCCGAGGACCTCGGCGCCGGAGCGCGAGTCGAGGTTTCCGGTCGGCTCGTCACCGAAGATGATCTCGGGACGCGAGGCCAGGGCGCGGGCGACGGCCACGCGCTGCTGCTGGCCGCCGGAGAGCTGGGTCGGGCGGTGGCCGAGCCGGTCGGAGAGGCCGACCATGCGGATCACGTTCTCCAGCCACTGCTTGTCGGGCTTGCGGCCCGCGATGTCCATGGGGAGGGTGATGTTCTCCAGGGCGGTCAGGGTCGGGAGCAGGTTGAACGCCTGGAAGATGAAGCCGATCTTGTCCCGGCGCAGCTGGGTCAGCTGCTTGTCCTTGAGGGAGCCCAGCTCGGTCTCGCCGATGCGGACGGAACCCGCGGAGAAGGTGTCCAGGCCGGCCACGCAGTGCATCAGCGTGGACTTGCCGGAGCCGGACGGGCCCATGATCGCGGTGAACTGGCCCGCGGCGAAGTCGACCGAGACGTTGTCCAGCGCCACCACCTGGGTCTCGCCCTGGCCGTACACCTTGGAGAGCTGGGTGGCGCGGGCGGCCACGGCCTGGCTGGTGTGCGGGGCGTGGTTCATGGTGGTCACGGGGGACTCCTGTCGAGCATGGTGCTGCGGTGTGGCGGGACCCTTCCATCTTCACCGCGGCCACCCCCGCTCCGGATCAGCCGCGGTGCCCGTTCTCCGGCCCACTGGAGTCTGATCGCCGACGGCTCCGTCTCCTCCTCTGGTATGACAGGTCCGCGGCGGGACGGTACGCCGGACGTAGTCCCCTTCCCGGCGGCCCGGGGCGGCGGGCGGGGGTGGCCCCGGGGTCGCGGGCGGGGCGGGCCGGGGTGGCGGACGGGGTGGCCCGGGGTGGCGGGCGGGGTGGCCCGGGGTGGCGCGCGGCAGCGAAATCCCGTCATTCCC
This sequence comes from Streptomyces sp. NPDC028314, assembly GCF_055565795.1. NCBI lineage: Bacteria > Bacillati > Actinomycetota > Actinomycetes > Kitasatosporales > Streptomycetaceae > Streptomyces > Streptomyces sp. NPDC028314. The sequence goes on along the minus strand of NZ_JBVHTP010000008.1, from coordinate 73,904 downwards.
GTACCGGGGGTGATCGTCCTCCGGAAGGTGCCGACAACGCGTTATCAAGCCTGACGGCCCCTCAAGCGCCAATAAAATCAGACAACATCGGACAGACGCCCAGGTCGGGGCAGGGGCGTTCCGGATAGGCTCGGCACAGCGTCGAAGGCTTTTCCACGGGGGCCGCCACGCCCTGCCCGGATGGTGGAATGCAGACACGGCGAGCTTAAACCTCGCTGGCCCTCGGGCCGTGCCGGTTCAAGTCCGGCTCCGGGCACTTTCGTACTCGTGCGTTTATCCTCAGCGGTTCGCCGTGTCTTCTCCTAAGATCCTCCTCCAGCAGTAGGGTGCTTTCTTTGCGAACGCATTACTCTTGTTGCTAAGGCTGCGCACGGTGGCCATGGAGGAGTGAGATGAGGAGCAGTAACCCGGTCTTCTCGCGACGGGGGTTCAGCCGCGACAACGGCGGCTACGCGGGCTTCGAAGCGCAGCAGGCGCAGGCCGGGACCGCGACCAACCCGTACGCGACGAACCCTTACGCCACGGACCCCACCACGGGGATGCCGCAGGCGCCGGTGCGCGCCAACGCGATGACCATCGACGACGTCGTGAGCCGTACGGCCATGACGCTCGGCACGCTCATCGTGACGGCGACCCTCTCCTGGGTCCTGCTGCCGGTCGACCCGGCCAACGTCAACAAGTCGTACATGATCGGCGTCGGTGCGGCGCTGGTCGCGTTCGTGCTGGTCATCATCCAGTCCTTCAAGCGCAAGCCGGTCCCGGCCCTGATCCTGGGGTACGCGGCTCTCGAGGGCGTCTTCCTCGGCGTCATCAGCTCGGCCACCAGCACCTACATCAGCCCCGGCGTGGTCATCCAGGCCGTCATGGGCACGATGTGCGTCTTCGCGGCCGTGCTCTTCGCGTACAAGATGCGCTGGATCCGCGTCACGCGCCGCTTCACCGGCTTCGTGATGGCGGCCGCCCTGGGCTTCGTCCTGCTCATGGTCGCCAACTCGCTGTTCGCGCTCTTCGGCGGCGGTGACGGCCTCGGCTTCCGCAGCGGCGGCCTCGGCATCCTGTTCGGCGTCATCGGCATCATCCTCGGCGCCTGCTTCCTCGCCCTCGACTTCAAGCAGGTCGAGGACGGCGTGACGTACGGCGCCCCGCGCGAGGAGGCCTGGCTGGCGGCCTTCGGCCTCACCCTGACCCTGGTGTGGATCTACCTGGAGATGCTGCGGCTCTTCTCGATCCTCTCCGGCGACGACTAGTCGTACCGGCCACGCGCCCACACGGCATGAGGAAGGCCCCGCGAGCACCGTGCTCGCGGGGCCTTCCCGCGTCGTGTGAGGGATACGGGGGTCGTCGGGGGACTCGGACGAGGGGCAGGGGCTCAGCCCAGTCTGCGGGCGGCCCTGCGCAGGTCGTACTCGTGGATGATCGCCTTGGCCTGGCCGTACGACAGCTCGTGCGCGCCGCGCAGCCAGCTGACCTTCTCCTCGAACCGGACGAGGGAGGGGCCGTCGTCCACAGCGCGGAGCCAGTCGGAGAGTTCACGACCGGTGGTCAGGGGGATTCTGTCGATCATGTTGCGGTGTGTCTGCTCGGAGAACTCTACGGACATGGGCGCCTCCGGAGGTATCGCCGTGTTCTCTTCACGACACCGTGCCTCAGCGTTCGGCCGTTGGCAATGGTGCCCGGGCGGCGCGTAAGGTCGGCCGGGTGCTTGATACTTCGCCCCTGACCGCCGTGGTCGAACGTTTCGCCGACCGGCTGCGGGCCGCTCCGCAGAGCCGGCTCCAGCGCGGAGCCGCCGCCGAGGCGCTGGAACTGGCCCGGGAACTGGCCGTACGGGCCCAGCGGATCGAGACCGCCGCCGACGGCGCGCGGGGAGCGGCTCCGGCGCGTGTCATGCCGGACGCGGGGATCTTCGCCGTCGGGGACCAGGTGGCGGTCGCCGGCCTGGACCTCGCCGAGGCGCTGCGCACCGTACGGGACGGGGACGGCGCGAAGGCCCCGTCCGAGGTGCTGGACGAGGCCGTGCGGCTGGTGGAGCAGGCGGAAGTCAGAGCGATGCGATGACGCGGTCCGCGAGGATGTAGACGTTGCTGTCCGGGTCCTCGCCGTCCCCGCAGGAGAACGTCAGGGCGTAGGCGCCGGAGATGCCCGAGCCGCCCAGCAGCACCGGCGCGGTGCCGGAGCGCAGGGCCTCGGCGAGCCGCTCCGCGGTCTCCCGGTGCCCCGGGGTCATGCACAGCGTGGTGCCGTCGGTGAAGACGTACACGTCCAGGGTGCCCAGGGGGCCCGGGCGGACGTCCGCGAGGGCCGTACGGGCCTCCGCGAGCTCCTCCAGGCGGCTGACCGTGCGCTCGTGGTCCGCGCCCGGGTACGAGGCCTGGACGGGCACGAAGTCGGGGTGCGAGGGGTGGCGCCGGCGCGCGGCCGCCAGCTCGGCGGAGTCCTCGGGGTAGTCGTCGAGGCCGTCGTCGCCCAGGACCGGCTCCAGGCCGACCAGATCCGCCTGCCGGGGCAGGAAGACCGGGCTGTCCTCGCCGAGGCCCGGCAGACCGCCGAGCAGCGAGGGGGCGTCCGCGGCGTCACGGGCCTCCTGCGCGGCCCAGAAGGCCCGCGCCTCGGCCAGCTCGCGCTCGCGCTCCTCGGCGAGGGCTTCGGCCACGGCGGCTCGTATCTCCGCGGCGGGGGACTCCACGGCGCTGCGGGCATGCGGGACGGTCGCACCGCGGGGGTGGGCCGACACCGTCAGCTCACCGCGCAGGGCCGTGACCTGCTTGCGCAGTCCGTGTACGGCGTGCAGCGCAGCAGCGCCCACGGCCGTGGCAGCGGCCGTGGTCAGCAGCAGGGCAAGAGACATGGCGCTCACTGACTAACTCCTGATTGATTCGATCCCCCGACTTCCTACATCAGCTTGGCCTCTGCTGGGAATGGCATGCAGTGCATTACGTCATGAATTGGACAGGCCTTTCGTCCCTGAGGGGTCCAGCGTGCACCCTCTGACCTGGGCAAATGCCGAACCCCCAGGACAAAGGTCACATCCTGGGGGAGATTCGGTCACAGGTCGGCCGCGACGGGGTTAGATTCGGTGTCAGTACGGCGCAGCGAATCCGGCGGAATCCTTACGGCGTCTGGGGACCGCCCTTGATCACGGCCGAAACCCCCTCCACAGCCGGTCGCACAGAGCTCCGGCACCACTGCGGACAGGGACCGCCCTTGTCCTGTGGGCGGCTCCCTACCCTCCGCTACGGCTCAGCTCAGCCGCTCGTCTTCTCGGTCGCGCTGAGCTTCGCCACCGCTGCGGGCAGGTGCCCCCTCGTTCCTCGGGGGCCCCTACCCTCCGCTACGGCTCAGCTCAGCCGCTCGATCACCATGGCCATGCCCTGGCCGCCGCCCACGCACATCGTCTCCAGGCCGAACTGCTTGTCGTGGAACTGCAGGCTGTTGATCAGCGTGCCGGTGATGCGGGCACCGGTCATCCCGAACGGGTGACCGACGGCGATGGCTCCGCCGTTGACGTTCAGCTTCTCCAGCGGGATCTCCAGGTCCCGGTAGGAGGGGATGACCTGGGCCGCGAAGGCCTCGTTGATCTCGAACAGGTCGATGTCGCCGACGGTCAGGCCGGCCCGCTTCAGGGCCTGCTTGGACGCCTCGACCGGGCCCAGGCCCATGATCTCGGGGGAGAGGCCGGTGACGCCGGTGGAGACGATCCGGGCCAGCGGGGTCAGGCCCAGCTCGCGCGCCTTGGTGTCGCTCATGATGACGAGCGCGGCGGCGCCGTCGTTGAGCGGGCAGCAGTTGGCGGCCGTGACCAGGCCGTCGGGGCGGAAGACGGGCTTGAGGCCCGAGACGCCCTCCAGCGTGACCCCGGCGCGCGGGCCGTCGTCGGTGGAGACGACCGTGCCGTCCGGGGTGGTGACCGGGGTGATCTCGCGGGCCCAGAAGCCGTTCTTGATGGCTTCCTCGGCCAGGTTCTGGGAGCGGACGCCGAACTCGTCCATGTCCGCGCGGGTCACGCCCTTGAGGCGGGCCAGGTTCTCGGCGGTCTGCCCCATCGCGATGTACGCGTCGGGGATCAGACCGTCCTCGCGCGGGTCGTGCCAGGACGCGCCCTCGCTCTGCGCGACGGCCTCGGTACGGGCCTCGGCGTCCGCGAAGAGCGGGTTGTGGGTGTCCGGGAGGCCGTCCGAGGAGCCCTTCACGGACCGGGAGACCATCTCGACGCCCGCGGAGATGAAGACGTCGCCCTCGCCCGCCTTGATGGCGTGCAGGGCCATGCGCGAGGTCTGGAGGGAGGAGGAACAGTAACGGGTGATCGTCGCGCCCGGCAGGAAGTCCATGCCCATCTGCACGGCGACGATACGGGCCAGGTTGTGGCCCTGCTCACCGCCGGGGAGGCCGCAGCCGAGCATCAGGTCGTCGATGTCGCGCGGGTCCAGCTCGGGGACCTTGGCGAGGGCGGCCTGGATGATCGTGGCGGTCAGATCGTCCGGCCGGACGTCCTTGAGGGACCCCTTGAAGGCACGCCCGATGGGCGAGCGGGCGGTGGAAACGATGACGGCTTCGGGCATCGGGGCTCCAAGGGGGGTGCGTTGCGGCTCGTATCGGACCGCATGTGAAGTTACCGGCCCGTACCGTCGAGGTCACCGGCCTCGGCATGTGATGAGGGCCGCACTGGGCGCCCCGGGGTGCCGCCCGGGGTCTCCAGGGTCCCTCCGGCCCGCCCGCCCGTGACGCCTCGGACCGGCACCGACACGGCCTACTGGCCCGCCGTCTGGCTGCCCGAGAGGCCGGCCGTGGCCTCGCCCTCCCCCGGCTGGCCGATGGCCGGGCTGGTCGGCACCCGCCGGCGCCGCCGGTGCTTGAGCAGGGCCCAGGGGCCCCGGGCCGCCGTGACCTCCGTACCGGCCTCGTCGGCCGCGGCGGAGGCGGCCTTGGCCACCGGCAGCATGTCCTCGTCGCGGGAGACGTCCAGGCGGTCCGACTCCGGCCACAGGCCCAGCGCCGCGCACAGGGTCGGCAGGACGGCCATCGCGGCGGTGGCGTACCCCTCCGCCGACGGGTGGTAGGAGTCCGGGCCGAACATCTCGCGCGGGTTCGCGGCGAACTCCGGGCCCAGCAGGTCCCCCATCGAGACCGTACGGGCCCCCAGTGCGACCACGCCGATCGTCTGCGCGGCGGCCAGCTGGCGCGAGACCCGGCGGGCCAGCATGCGCAACGGCTGGTAGACCGGCTCGATCGTGCCCAGGTCCGGGCAGGTGCCGACCACGACCTCGGCTCCGGCGAGCCGCAGTCTCCGTACGGCCGAGGTGAGCAGGCGGACCGACTGGGTGGGCGGCATCCGGCGGGTCACGTCGTTCGCCCCGATGATGATCACGCAGACGTCCGGGGCGGGCGCGCCGGCCTCCACGCCGTCGAGGAGCAGCCCCACCTGGCGGTCCAGGTCGTCGGACATGGCCCCGGACAGGGCCACGTTGCGCAGCTCCACCGGCCGCTCGGCCACCGCCGCGAGCCCCGAGGCCAGGAGCGCGCCCGGGGTCTGCCTCGCCCGCCGCACCCCGAGTCCGGCGGCCGTGGAATCGCCCAGCATGCCCATCCGCAGCGGCCCGGGGCTCAGCTCGGGGCCGCCGAACTCGCTCCCGTACAGGCCGTCCGCGCGGGGCGGATCGGGCAGCCCGGTGCCCACCGTGCGCTTCGCGAACTGGACCTCCGCCAGCACCAGCCCCACCGCGGCGACCCCGACGAGCCCGAGCCCGCCCCCGCCGTACGCCGCGCCCGCCGCGATCCGGCGGGCCGTTCTCGCCCTGGACACCGTTCGAGCCACCTCGCTTTCCTGCCTGGCCCTGATGACCTACCTGCCCCGTAGTGCCGGTCGGCCAATCCCTTTCCGCATACTCTGGCCGGACCTCCCGGAGAACCCGTGGAGTCCCCTCCTTGGAGAACATGGTGCAATTCCACGACTCGATGATCAGCCTCGTCGGCAACACCCCGCTGGTGAAGCTCAACCGTGTGACCGAAGGGCTTCAGGCGACCGTCCTGGCCAAGGTCGAGTACTTCAACCCCGGCGGTTCGGTCAAGGACCGCATCGCCGTCCGGATGATCGAGGCCGCCGAGCAGAGCGGTGCCCTCAAGCCCGGCGGCACCATCGTGGAGCCGACCAGTGGCAACACCGGCGTAGGACTCGCCATCGTGGCCCAGCAGAAGGGCTACAAGTGCATCTTCGTCTGCCCTGACAAGGTGTCCATGGACAAGATCAACGTGATGCGCGCGTACGGCGCGGAGGTCGTGGTCTGCCCGACCGCCGTCGACCCCGAGCACCCGGACTCGTACTACAACGTGTCCGACCGCCTCGCGCGCGAGCCCGGCGCCTGGAAGCCCGACCAGTACAGCAACCCGAACAACCCCCGTTCGCACTACGAGACCACCGGTCCCGAGCTGTGGGAGCAGACGGACGGGAAGATCACGCACTTCGTCGCCGGCGTCGGCACGGGCGGCACGATCTCGGGCACCGGCAACTACCTCAAGGAGGTGTCCGGCGGCAAGGTCAAGGTCATCGGCGCCGACCCCGAGGGCTCGGTCTACTCCGGCGGCAGCGGCCGCCCGTACCTCGTCGAGGGCGTCGGCGAGGACTTCTGGCCGACCGCGTACGACCCCGACGTCACCGACGAGATCATCGCGGTGTCCGACAAGGACTCCTTCCAGATGACCCGCCGCCTGGCGAAGGAAGAGGGCCTGCTGGTCGGCGGCTCCTGCGGCATGGCGGTCGTCGCCGCGCTGCGCGCCGCCGAGGGCCTCGGCCCGGACGACGTGGTCGTCGTCCTGCTGCCGGACAGCGGCCGCGGCTACCTCAGCAAGATCTTCAGTGACGAGTGGATGGCCGGGCACGGCTTCCTGGAGGAGGCGGGCCCCGCGGCGCGCATCGGGGACGTGCTCGCGGACAAGGAGGGCGCCATGCCCTCCCTCGTCCACATGCACCCCGAGGAGACCGTCGGCGAGGCCATCGAGGTCCTGCGCGAGTACGGCGTCTCGCAGATGCCGATCGTCAAGCCGGGCGCCGGACACCCGGACGTGATGGCCGCCGAGGTCATCGGCTCGGTCGTCGAGAAGGAGCTGCTGGCGGCGCTGTTCGCGCAGCGGGCCTCGCTGGGCGACCCGCTGGAGAAGCACATGAGCGCGCCGCTGCCGCAGGTCGGCTCCGGCGAGCCGGTGTCCGAGCTCATGGCGGTGCTGGGCGAGGCGGACGCGGCCATCGTGCTGGTCGAGGGCAAGCCGACGGGTGTGGTGAGCCGTCAGGACCTGCTCGCCTTCCTGGCGAAGGGCGCGAAGTAACCCGACGCGCAAACGGTACGGGCCCGACACGTGACGGCAGCACCGGCTTAACACGGCTCCGGCACAGTGGTGGTTGTCGGCAGGAACGCACAGCGGTCCTCGCCGGCCCCACCGACTGGCGTCGGCGTAGCTCCGGAGCGGCTCCCGGACCGCGACGACGTCTTGGACGCGGACGGCCCTGACCCGGCCCGTGTCCTTCGCGGGGACCGCCGTCGTCCCGCCCCCGGGCGACCGGGGTGCGGCGGTCCCCGCGCAGTTCTTCCTTGCGCGGGGCCGGGGTCCTGCCGCCCGGGGTCAATGCCCCAGCTGCTCCCGTCGGCCTTGTGGGCCCGGTCGGAGCGATTTGGCCGCGTGGACGAAGTTGACCCCGAGGATCCCCGCCCAGGCCACCAGCAGCCCCTTCAGGCCCGCTTGGACGGCGCCGATCGCGGACAGCGGGATCGCCAGGACCAGCGTGATGACGGCGAACCCGAAGCGCTCCCCGAAGCCGGCGACCGCCGAGGCCCCGGCGGGGCCGTCGCCGCGGGCCGCCGCCAGCCGTTCCTCGGCCAGGCGCCGCCGGACCTGGATGTCGACCTTCTCGACGAACGAGTCCACCAGCGCGGCCTCGTAGTCGGGGCCCAGTTCGCGCCGGGCGTCCAGTGCCGCGTCGAGTTCCTTCTTCAGCTCTTGGCGCTCCATGCGCCCACCCTAGGAAGCGCGGCGGGCTCGGGCACTGGGGCTAGCCCCCGTCTCGCGGTCTCGCGCAGTGGCCTGCGGGTTGCCGTCCTGCATAACCGCATGCAGAGTGCTCGGTGACTGAATAATCACCGGGACGGGGACGGAGGGGGACGGGATGAGCGACAGCCCGGCCGCGCGGCTGCAGAAGCTCTTCGAGGGGCACCGGCTGACGCCGACGCAGCGGCGGATCGCGCACTGCATGGTGCGCGGGGCGGCGGAGGTGCCGTTCCTGTCGAGCGTGGAACTCGCCGAACTGGCCGGGGTGAGCCAGCCGTCGGTGACCCGGTTCGCGGTGGCGCTCGGCTTCGACGGCTACCCGGCGCTGCGGCGGCACCTGCGCGAGGTGGCTCCCGCCGGGCAGGTGGCGGAGGGCGGCGACGAGGACTCGTACAACGAATACCAGCAGGCCGTCCAGGGCGAGATCGAGAACCTGCGGCGGCTGTCGGCCATGCTGGCGGATCCCGCGCCGGTCGTCGAGGCGGGCCGGCTGCTGGCCGGCTCCACCCCGCTGCCGGTGCTGGGGCTGCGGGCGGCGTCCTCACAGGCGCGGGGGTTCGCGTACTTCGCGGCCAAGGTCCATCCGGACGTACGGCTGCTCGACGAGGGCGGCTCGATGCTCGCGGACCGGATCGACGCGGCCGTGGCCGCCGGGGCGTCGGCGCTGCTGTGCTTCGCGCTGCCGAGGCATCCGCGGGAGGTGGCGGAGGCGCTGGAGCACGGGCGTGCGGCCGGGCTGACGGTGGTGACGGTCGCGGACTCGGCGTTCGCGCCGGTGGCGCGGTATTCGGACCTGCTGATCCCGGCGCCGGTCGGGACCGGGCTGGCGTTCGACACGGCGTGCGCGCCGATGCTGCTGGGGCGGGTGCTGCTGGAGGCGATGGCGGACGCGCTGCCGGGGGCGCAGGCGCGGCTGGAGGCGTTCGACGCGCGGGCGGCGGCGCGGGGGCTGTTCGTGGAGTGACGTTGCCCTGGCCGGGCGTTTGACGGGGTTCGGGGTGCCCCGTGGGCCGGGTCGGTTTGCAGCTCGGCTGCCGTTGCCCTGGCCGGGCGTCGGTCGGGGTTCGGGGTGCCCCCTGCCGGGCCGGGGCTGATCTGCTGTTCGGCAGTGTGGTCGCCTCAAGCGCCGGCGGGGCTGGGGTGGTGGGTCGGTGACGGGGCCGGGGTGGGGTGTCGTCCGGGGCGGGCATGATTTATGGCGCCTGTTCAGGACCTTGAAGTTCGGGGCTGTGTGCGCCACAAATCACGTTTTAGCCCCGGTCGACACCCCACCCCGGCCCCGTCACCGACCCAGGTGGTCGGGTGTCCTTTTCCCCCTCACGGTGGGGGTTGGGCTTCGTGGCCGGGGGCGGTGTCGGGGTGGGGTGTCGTCCGGGGCTAAAACGTGATTTGTTGGCGCCCTGCACCGCCCGGCAATAGGGACTCGGATCGGGCGCCATAAATCATGCCCGCCCCGGACCACACCCCACCCCGACGGCGCCCCCGGCACCCCGCCCAGACCGCAGCCAAACCCAGCCCCGCCGGCGCTTGAGGCGACCCGCAGCAGCCGAGCTGCAAACCTGATCCCGGGGCCAGGGGGACACCCCGAACCCCACCCCCGCCCGGCCAGGGCAACAGCAGCCGAGCTGCAAACGAGCCCCGCCCCGCAGGGGGCAACCCACCCCCGCCCGGCCAGGGCAACGGTCCCGGGGCCCCGGGGACACCCCGAACCCCACCCCCGCCCGGCCAGGGCAGGGGCAACGGCCCGGGGCATGGGGCCACCCCGAACCCCGTCAACCGCCCGGCCAGGGCACGGGCAGCCCGAACCCCGGAAACCGCCCGGCCAGGGCACCGGTTACGGGGATGCCCCGGACCCGTCATGCGACCCGGCCAGGGCAAGGACATCGCGGTACGCCCCGCCCGATTCCGCCACCAGGTCGGCGATCGGCTGCGCCGCTCGGGCCAGGGCGAAGCGGACCTCGCCCCGCGGGGTCACGGTGAAGCCGTGGACCGCCGGGCGGGGGAGGGTGTTGTAGCCGTAGTGGGCGGTGAAGAAGTACGCCCCCGTGTCCGGGACGGCGATCAGGTCGCCCGGGGCCAGTTCCGGCAGGTCCCGCGCCGTGGCCAGCAGGTCTCCCGCGAAGCAGGCCGGGCCCGCGATGTCCTGGGGGACGGGGACGCCCGTCTTCGGGGTGCCCTTCGCGTCGTACGGGAGGATCCGTACGGGCCAGGACGCCGGGGCGTACACCGTCCGGGTGGCCAGCTGGACCCCGGCGTGCGTGAGGGCGATGGGGCGGGCGCCGGTCACCTTCGTGTACTCGACCCGGGCCAGGATCAGCCCGTGCTTGGCCAGCAGTGAGCGGCCGAACTCGGTGACCAGCCCGTAGCGGCCGGAGAACAGGCCCGGGGCGGCGGAACGCAGGGCGGCCACGTACTCCGCGTAGGTCGGCGTCTCGGTGTCCGAGGCGAAGTTCACCGGCAGGCCGCCGCCGATGTCGAGGGTGTCGACCTGCCGGCGCCCGGCCGCCCCGTTGATCTCCTCGGCCAGGGCGTGCAGCTCCCGCACCCCTTCGGCGATCAGCGGCAGGGGGACGCCCTGGGAGCCCGAGTGGGTGTGCAGCCGGGTCAGCCACGGCCGGTCCAGGTAGGCCCGTACGAGCCATGCGCGCGCGCCCGGGTCGCGCAGCGGGATCCCGAACTTGGAGGTGGCCGTGGCGGTGGACAGGGCGTCGATGGAGCCGGCGCCGGTCTGCGGGTTGATCCGTACGCCGATCGGGGACCGGGTGGGGCCCTCCGCGACCAGGGCGTCGAGCCGGTCGAGTTCCTGGCGGTTGTCGGCGTTGACGGCGATGCCCAGGGCGAGGGCCTCGCGCAGTTCCGCCGGGGTTTTGACGGGGGAGTCCAGCACGGTGTGCTCCGGCGCGACCCCGGCCGCCCGGGCCAGCGCCAGTTCGCCGGGGCTGGCGACCTCGCAGCCGATTCCGGCCGAGGCGAGCAGCCGCAGTACGGGGACCAGCGGGCAGGCCTTCGCCGCGAAGGCGTGCAGGACGGGGGTCCCGGAGGGCAGTGCGGCGGCGAAGGCGCTGGTCAGGGCGGTGGCGGAGGCGCGGATCCCGGCGGTGTCCAGCAGGCAGACCAGGGGCTGCGGGCCCACCAGGCCCTGCTCCACGGCGGCCCGTACGGCCTGATCCCGTCGGGTGGTGGCGCTCTGCGCGTGCGTGTCGGCAGCCATGTCCGCATCCCATCATCCGACGGAGCCGCCCGCAGCTGTTGACTGAATCTATTCAGCGAGCAAGGATGTGAATGGATTGACCAACACCGGAGGAGGCACCGCCATGTCAGGACCCCGCCCCGTACGGGCCGCGCGAGGCACCGAACTCAGCACCCTGGGATGGCAGCAGGAGGCCGCCCTGCGGATGCTCCAGAACAACCTCGACCCCGAGGTCGCCGAGCACCCCGACAAGCTCGTCGTCTACGGCGGCACCGGCAAGGCCGCGCGCGACTGGCGCTCGTACGACGCCATGGTCCGCACCCTGCGCACGCTGAAGCAGGACGAGACGATGCTCGTCCAGTCCGGCCGCCCGGTCGGCGTGATGCAGACCCACGAGTGGGCGCCGCGCGTCCTGCTCGCGAACTCCAACCTGGTCGGCGACTGGGCCAACTGGGAGGAGTTCCGCCGCCTGGAGAACCTCGGCCTGACCATGTACGGCCAGATGACGGCCGGCTCGTGGATCTACATCGGCACCCAGGGCATCCTCCAGGGCACGTACGAGACCTTCTCGGCCGTCGCCGCGAAGAAGTTCGGCGGCACCCTCGCGGGCACCATCACCCTCACCGCCGGCCTCGGCGGCATGGGCGGCGCCCAGCCGCTGGCCGCGACGATGAACGACGGCGTCGCGATCTGCATCGACGTCGACCCGCGCGCCATCGAGCGCCGCATCGAGCACCGCTACCTCGACGTGAAGGCCGACAGCCTCCAGCACGCGCTGCGCCTCGCCGTCGAGGCGCGCGACGCCCGCAAGCCGCTCTCCATCGGCCTGCTCGGCAACGCGGCCGAGCTGCTGCCGCAGATGCTGGCCGAGGGCGCCCCGATCGACATCGTGACGGACCAGACCTCCGCCCACGACCCGCTCGCCTACCTGCCGGTCGGCGTCGAGTTCGACGACATGGCGGACTACGCCGCCAAGGACCCGGCGGGCTTCACCACCCGCGCCCGCGAGTCCATGGCCAAGCACGTGGAGGCCATGGTCGGCTTCATGGACGCCGGCGCCGAGGTCTTCGACTACGGCAACTCCATCCGCGGCGAGGCCCAGCTGGCCGGCTACGACCGCGCCTTCGCCTTCCCCGGCTTCGTCCCCGCCTACATCCGCCCCCTCTTCTGCGAGGGCAAGGGCCCCTTCCGCTGGGCGGCGCTGTCCGGCGAGGCCTCGGACATCCACAAGACCGACAAGGCGATGCTCGAACTCTTCCCCGAGAACGAGTCCCTGCACCGCTGGATCAAGATGGCCGGCGAGCGCGTCCACTTCCAGGGCCTGCCCGCACGCATCTGCTGGCTCGGCTACGGCGAGCGCGACAAGGCCGGCGAGCGCTTCAACGAGATGGTCGCCGACGGCACGCTCGCCGCGCCGCTGGCCATCGGCCGCGACCACCTCGACTGCGGCTCCGTGGCCTCCCCGTACCGCGAGACCGAGGCCATGCTGGACGGCTCCGACGCGATCGCGGACTGGCCGCTGCTCAACGCCATGGTGAACGTCGCCTCCGGCGCCTCCTGGGTGTCCATCCACCACGGCGGCGGCGTCGGCATGGGCCGCTCGATCCACGCCGGCCAGGTCACCGTCGCGGACGGCACCAAGCTCGCGGGCGAGAAGATCCGCCGCGTGCTGACCAACGACCCCGGCATGGGTGTCATCCGCCACGTCGACGCGGGCTACGACATCGCCGAATCGGTGGCGGACGAGCGCGGTGTCCGCGTCCCCATGCGCGAAGGTGACCCGGCGTGACCCAGCACGCCTCCGCGGCCGGAGCCTCGTTCCACGAGATGTGGGCCGAGCTCCGGCCCATCGGCCGCCACGCGGACTCCGGCGGGTACCGCCGCTACGCCTGGAGCGGCGCCGACGCCGACTGCCGGACCTGGTTCCGGGAGCAGGCGCAGGCCCGCGGCCTCACGTACGAGACGGACCGCAACGGCAACCAGTGGGCCTGGCTCGGCGACCCCCTCGCCGGGGACGCCGTCGTCACGGGCTCGCACCTGGACTCCGTCCCCGACGGCGGGGCCTTCGACGGCCCCCTCGGCGTGGTCTCCTCCTTCGCCGCGCTGGACGAGCTCCGCGGGCGGGGAGCGGCGTTCTCCAGGCCGCTGGCCATCACCAACTTCGGTGACGAGGAAGGGGCCCGCTTCGGCCTCGCCTGCGTCGGCTCCCGGCTCGCCGCCGGGCAGCTGACCAAGGAGAAGGCGTACGAGCTCCGCGACGCGGACGGCATCACGCTGCCCCGGGCCATGGAGGCCGCCGGGTACGACCCGCAGGCCATCGGGGCCGATCCCGAACGCCTGGCCCGGATCGGCGCCTTCGTCGAGCTGCACGTCGAGCAGGGCCGCGCCCTGGACCTGTCCGGGGACCGGGTCGGCATCGCCTCCGCGATCTGGCCGCACGGCCGCTGGCGGTTCGACTTCCACGGCGAGGCCAACCACGCCGGCACCACCCGGCTCGTGGACCGGCGCGACCCGATGCTCACGTACGCGGCGACCGTGCTGGCCGCCCGCACCGAGGCGGCCCTCGCCGGCGCCGTCGCCACCTTCGGGAAGATCGCGGTCGAGCCCAACGGGGTCAACGCCATCCCCTCGCTGGTGCGCGGCTGGCTCGACTCCCGCGCCGCCGACCAGGCCACCTTGGACACGGTCGTCACGGCGGTGGAGAAGGCCGCCCGCGAGCGCGCCGACCAGGACGGGATCGACCTGGAGATCGTCCGGGAGTCCTTCACCCCGGTCGTCGAGTTCGAGCACGCCCTGCGCGACGAGATGAACCGGATCCTGGGCGGGGCCGTCCCGGTCCTCGGCACGGGGGCGGGACACGACGCGGGAATCCTCTCCGCCGCCGTCCCGACCGCCATGCTGTTCGTACGGAATCCCACCGGCGTCTCCCACTCCCCGAAGGAGTTCGCCGCCGAGGACGACTGCGTGGCCGGCGTCCTCGCCCTCGCCGACGTACTGGAAGGTCTCGCGTGCCGCTGAAGACGTACTGGCTGGAGCACGCCTGGCTCGGCACCCATGTCGAGCCGGGCGTGGCCCTGGAGGTGGGCGCCGACGGGCGGATCGCCGCTCTGCGGACCGAGGCCGAGACGCCGCCCCCCGGCGCGGAGGTCCTGCGCGGGCTCACCGTCCCCGGGCTGGCGAACGCGCACTCGCACGCCTTCCACCGGGCGTTGCGCGGTACCGTCCAGGTCGGCAGCGGCACCTTCTGGACCTGGCGCGACTTCATGTACAAGGTCGCCCAGAACCTCACCCCGGACACCTACTTCGCCCTGGCCCGCGCGGTGTACGCGGAGATGGCCCTGGCCGGCATCACCAACGTCGGCGAGTTCCACTACGTCCACCACGCCCCCGGCGGCACCCCCTACGCCGACCCGAACGCCATGGGCGAGGCGCTGATCGAGGCCGCCGCCGCGGCCGGCATCCGGATCACCCTCCTCGACACCGCCTACCTCTCGGCGGGCTTCGGCGAGGCCCCCAACGCCCACCAGCAGCGCTTCTCCGACGGCACCGCCGACGCCTGGGCCGAGCGGGTCGGCGCCCTCAAGCCCCGCGCGCACGCCCTGATCGGCGCCGCCGTCCACTCGGTCCGCGCCGTCCCCGCGGGGCAGCTCGCCACCGTGGCCCGCTGGGCGCAGGAGCGCCGGGCTCCGCTGCACGTCCACCTCTCCGAGCAGACCGCCGAGAACGACGCCTGCCAGGCCGCCCACGGCCGCACCCCGACCCAGCTGCTGGCCGACCACGGCGTGCTCGGCCCGCGCACCACCGGTGTGCACAACACGCACCTCACCGACGCGGACATCGCCCTCCTCGGCGGCACCACCACCGGCACCTGCATGTGCCCCACCACCGAACGGGACCTGGCCGACGGGATCGGCCCGGCCGGCCGCCTCCAGCACGCGGGCAGCCCGCTCTCCCTCGGCAGCGACAGCCACGCGGTGATCGACCTGCTGGAAGAGGCCCGCGCGATGGAGCTGAACGAGCGCCTGCGCAGCCGCACCCGCGGCCACTGGACGGCGAACGCCCTGCTCACCGCCGCCACCGCAGGCGGCCACGCGGCGCTCGGCCTGCCGGACGCGGGCCGCCTGGAGAGCGGCGCGCTCGCGGACTTCACCACCATCGCCCTGGACTCCGTACGGACGGCGGGGCCGCTGCCGCGGCTGGGCGCCGAGACGGCGGTGTTCGCGGCGACGGCCGCCGATGTCCGTCACACCGTCGTGGCGGGCCGCCACATCGTCCGCGACGGCGCCCACACCCTGGTCCCCGACGTCCCGTCGGCCCTGGCCGAGTCCATCGCAGCCCTCCGCGGCTGACGCTGCTCGTCCCCCACCCCGCCCCTTCCCGAAACCGGGGGCAAGCCCCCCGGACCCCCCGTACGGACGCTGCGCGCCCGTGCGCTCAAACGCCGCGCGGGCTGGAAATGCCGCGCAGCGGCATCTCCAGCCCCGCCGGCGTTTGAGGCGCGGGGTCCGGGGCGGAGCCCCGGTTTCGGGAAGGGGCGGGGTGGGGGAAGGAACCCCTGAGAGGAACCCCGTGACCACCACCCTCATCAAGAACATCGGCAGCCTCGTCACCAACGACCCCGCCCTCGGCGACGGTTCCCCCCTCGGCCTCCTCCAGGACGCGGCCGTCGTCATCGAGGACGACAGGATCGCCTGGGTCGGCCCCGCCGCGAAGGCCCCGGCCACGGACACGGCGTTCGACGCCCACGGCCGCGCCCTGATCCCCGGCTTCGTCGACTCCCACTCCCACCTCGTCTTCGCCGGCGACCGCACCGCCGAGTTCAACGCCCGGATGTCCGGCCGCAGCTACTCCGCCGGAGGCATCCGCACCACCGTCGCCGCCACCCGCGCCGCCACCGACGCCGAGCTCGAAGCCAATCTGGTACGCCACCTCGACGAGGCCCGCCGCCAGGGCACGACGACCTTCGAGACCAAGTCCGGCTACGGCCTCACCGTCGCCGACGAGGCCCGCGCCCTGCGCATCGCCGCCGCGCACACCGAGGAGGTCACCTACCTCGGCGCGCACATCGTCTCCCCGGACTACGCCGAGGACCCGGCGGCCTACGTCGACCTCGTCACCGGCGAGATGCTGACCGCCTGCGCCCCGTACGCCCGCTGGGTGGACGTGTTCTGCGAGAAGGGCGCCTTCGACGGCGACCAGGCCCGCGCGATCCTCACCGCCGGCGCCGCCGCCGGGCTGATCCCGCGCGTCCACGCCAACCAGCTCTCCTACGGCCCCGGCGTGCAGCTGGCCGTCGAGCTGGAGGCCGCCTCCGCCGACCACTGCACCCACCTCACGGACGCCGACGTGGACGCCCTCGCGCAGGCCGCCGGCACCACCGTGGCCACGCTGCTCCCCGGCGCCGAGTTCTCCACCCGGGCCCAGTGGCCCGATGCCCGTCGCCTCATCGACGCCGGCGCCACCGTGGCCCTGTCCACGGACTGCAACCCCGGCTCCTCCTACACGAGTTCCATGCCGTTCTGCATCGCGCTCGCCGTCCGGGACATGCGGATGACCCCCGACGAGGCCCTCTGGTCGGCCACCGCGGGCGGTGCCCGGGCCCTGCGCCGTACGGACATCGGCGCCGTCACCCCCGGAGCCCGCGCCGACCTGGCGCTGCTGGAGGCCCCCAGCCACGTCCACCTCGCCTACCGCCCCGGGGTTCCGCTGGTCTCCGCGGTCTGGCAGCGAGGCGTACGTACGGCCTGAGCGGGCCGGGGTCCGGCCGGGTTGGCCGGATTCCCGCCGGCCGACACGCCGTCGGCCGGCCTCCGATCCGGGCCTGTCCCGTGTCTTCCCTCCGTAAGGCCCCGGGCGTACCTTGAGCCACCAATCTGATGTGCCGTCAGTAACTTGCCGGTCGTCACGGGTCAAAGGTCCGAGGGGAAGACGAAGGTGTCCAACCGGAAACGCTCCACCGCGCTCGCGCTGGCCTCCGCGCTGGCCGGATCGGCGGCCGTCCTGCTGGCCGCCCCCGCGGCCCACGCCGACGTGGTCGACGTCGCCTACAACTGCGTGACCCCGATCGGGGACAAGTCGGCGGTCTCGCCCATCGACATCAAGGCGGTCAAGGAAGGCGACGCGTACAAGCTGACGATGTCCTTCCAGCGGGGCGTCTCCTCCAGTCCCATCGAGCTGGGCAAGGGCGCGATGAACCCCAGCGCCGTCATCGCCGTCGACGGCGCGGAGAAGGGCTCGGTCCCCGTCTCCGGACCGCCCAACCCCGAGGCCGTGCCCCCGGACACCCCGATCAAGATCACCGACCTCTCGGGCACCTACACCCCCAAGAAGAGCGGCAAGGTCACCTTCACGGCGGGCGTGCTCACCATCAAGGCCATGAGCACCGTCACCACCTGCACCCCGGGCAACAGCCCGAAGCCGTCCCTGGAGCTCGACGTGACGGCCCCCGGCGGCGGGCCGGCCGAGGGGACCCCGTCCGGCGGCGGCGCCGTCGACACCCTCCCGCAGACCGGCCCCGCCGACTCCGCCCTCGCACTCGGCACCCTCGGCGCCACCGTGCTGCTGTCCGGCGCCGCCGGCGTGCTCTGGCTGACCCGGCGCGGCCGGCAGGGCCAGCGGGCCCGGTCCTGAACGGAGCGGCCCCGCCCATGCCCGTGCCCATGCCGGTATCTCCGTCCCAGCGCCCGGCCCTGACCCGGACCCTGTCCCTGCCCGGCATCGCCCGGCGGATCGGCCCCGCGCTGCTCGCCGCCGCGCTGCTCCTCGGCGCCGCGACGCTGCTCCCCGCCCCGCCCGCCGCTGCCGCCGACGAACCCGGCTGGACCGCGGAACCGGCCGCCGGGCACGCGGCAGGCGCCGCGCGCCCGTACTTCTACCTCGCGGGCACCGCCGGCACCGTGCTGGAGGACCGCCTGGCCCTGGCCAACACCACCGACCAGGAGCACACCGTCACCCTGCGCGGGGCCGACGCCTACAACACCGCCGACGGCGCCTTCGCCGTGCGCCCCGCCGAGGGGTCCACCGGAGCCGGCTCCTGGATCAGCTTCGGCGCGGGCGCCACCGTGAAGGTCCCGCCCCGCACCCGCGCGGTGGTCCCGTTCACGCTCACCGTGCCGCCCGCGACCCCGCCCGGCGACCACCCCGCCGCCGTCGTCGCCACCGAAGCCGGCCGCGAGGTGGGCGTACGGGTCCACCTGCGGGTCGGCGGCCCGACGCTGGCGGCCCTCACCGTCGAGGACGTCTCCGTACGCGGCGAAGGCGCGGCCGCGGTCGTCGCCTACACCCTGGTCAACCGGGGCAACGTGGCCCTCGCCCCCGAGCTGGGGATCCGCGCCGAGGGCCGCTTCGGCGAGGTCCCCGGGCGCGGAGTCCGCGCCCTGCCGGTGGAACTGCTGCCCGGCCAGCGGGTGGAGCTCACCGAACCCTGGCCCGGGGCCCCGGTGTTCGACGAGGTCCGCCTCACCCTCACCGTCACCGCCCCCGGCGGCGCCCGGGCCACGGGCACCGCCTCGGCGTGGTTCCTGCCCTGGGGGATCGCCGCCCGGACGGGCCTCGGGCTGCTCCTCCTCGGCGCGCTCGCGACGGCCGCGCTGCTCCTCGTACGCACCAGGCGGACCCGCGGGCGGCCGCGGACCCGCGAGGGACCCGTAGCGCGACAGGACCGACCCACGCCGGTGGAACACGAGTTGACGGGAGCATCCAGGTGAGCGCCAAGGTCGGCGGGACGGTCGGCGAAAGGCTCGGAACCCGCGTCGCGGCGGCACTGGCGGCGTTGGCCCTCGCGGCCTCGGCCCTCGTGCTGCTCCCGGCCGCCGCCCCGGCCGCGGCCGACGAGGGCAAGCCGACCGTGGCGCTCTCGCTCCAGGAGGTCGCCAAGGGCACCGGGATCACCGTCACCGGCGCCGGGTGGCGGGCCAAGACGATGGTGATGCTGCTGGTCTGCGGGCAGAACATGATCGGCGGCACCAACAGCTGCGCCAATGCCGACGGCGTCGCGGTCGCGGTCGCCGACGACGGGCACTTCACCGCCCAGCTCCCGGTCGTGGAGCCGCCCAAGCCCTGCCCCTGCGTGGTGAACGTGACCTCCGTCAACGGGGACCAGTCCACCGTCGCGGCGCCCCTGAAGATCACCGACCACCCCGTGGCCGAGCTGCCCACCGAGTCCGGCACGGCCCGCCTCGCGATGCTCACCGGGGTCCGGCTGGAGGGCGAGGACGGGGTCCTGACCTGGTTCGGCGCTCCGCCGGCCCGGAAGTTCACGGTCACCGTCGGCAACCTCGGCTCGGCGCCGGTCAAGGACCCGGTCTTCCAGCTCGGCACCGCCCACGGGGTGTTCGCCCCGCTGTGGGAGGAAGCCCGGTGGAAGGGCACCATCCCGCCGGGCGGCAAGGCGGAGATCAGGCTGGACGTGGCGCTGTCCGCGGGCGCCCACGGCGACTACACGGTCTCGCTCAAGTACGGGGACAAGGTCCTGGCCACGCAGCCCTGGGGCGTGGACCGCCCGTACGGGGTGCTGCTGTTCTGGGGCCTGCTCCTGCTGGTGATCCCGACCGCGGTGTTCCGCATCGGCATGGCCGTCGTCGACCGGGTCCGGCCGCGCGGCGGGCCGGCCGCGGGCCGCCACCGGGGCGCCAGGGCGGCGGACCCGGCGGCGGTGGCGGTCACGGCGCGGCTGCCGAGGATCGCGGCCGTACGGCGATCCGCGCCCGCGCGCTCCGCAGACCCGGCGGAGTCCCCCCAGACCACCACGGCGGTCCTGCCGTGGTTCACCCCGGACAGCGCGCCGGGGCCGCAAGCACCACCGGCTCAACCGGCTCAACCGGCTCAACCGGTTCCACCGGCTCCACCGGAATCGAAATCCCCACCTGCACCACAGACGTCCGCACCGTCTGAGAACCGTCCGACGACGAAGGGACATTCGTGAAGACCCAACGGAGGGTGAGCGCGGCCGCTGTCGCGCTGCTGTTCGGCGGCGCGGGCATCCTGCTGGCGGCCGCCCCCGCCCAGGCGGCCGACGTCTCGTACAAAGTGGAATGCATCCCGCCGGCAGGCGGTGGCGGTCCGGTCCAGGGCACGACCACCGTCTCGATCACCGCGCCCGCCACCGCCAAGGTGGGCGACGAGGTCGAGGTGGTCTGGAAGACCGTCAAGCCGGCCTCGAACAACACCGACCTCATGGACCTGGGCAAGGACACGGTCAAGCCCACCGGTTACGTGAAGCTGGGCGGCGCGCAGAGCCAGGAGGTGAAGCTGGAGGGCGAGCGGAAGAACCCGCCCATCCCGAAGAAGGCCCCCATGGTGATGTCCGACATGAAGGGCAAGATCAAGCTGACCAAGGCCGGGGACGTCACGATCACCCCCGGCAAGTACGACGTGGACTTCAGCGGCTTCATCACCAAGTGCTCGCCGCAGGAGGCGGCCGGGGTGGGCGCCACGATCAAGGTCACCGACGGCGGCGGGACCACCGGAGGCACCACCGGCGGTACGACGGGCTCCACCACCGGCGGCTCCACGACCTCCGGCGGTACGACGACCTCAGGCGGCACCACCGGCTCCACCACCGGCTCCACCACCGGCGGCTCCGGCGGCCAGACCGACTTCCCGGGCAAGCCCGTCGAGGTCGCCTTCGACTGCGGACCGGTCGTCCCCGGCGGCATCAAGACCCCGGTCACCATCAGCGCCAAGAAGAACGGCGGCTCCTACGACCTGACCGTCAAGACCGCCAAGGGTGCGATGGCCAGTCCCATGGCCCTGCCCGCGGGGGCCCTCAAGCCCTCGATGGACATCAAGCTCGGCGGCGCCGACAGCGGCACGGTCAAGGTCTCCGGACCGGCCAACGCGGAGCCGATCCCGGACAAGGCCCCGGTCAGCCTCAGTGACATGACCGGTACCTACAAGCCCGGCAAGACCGGCAAGGTGACGCTGAGCCCCGACCAGCTGACGATCGACGTCACGATGGCCCCGGGCGCCACGCCGATCAACGTGCCCTGCAAGGCGGCCAGCAGCGGCGTCTCGCTGGAGCTGGACACCACCGCCCAGGCCGGGGGCTCCGGCTCCCCGTCCACCACCGGCAGCACCACGGGCACGCCCGCCTCGGGCGGCCTCGCCGAGACCGGCGCGCAGGACGAGGGCGGCATCAAGGCCCTGGCCCTGGTCGCCGGCACGGTGATCCTGCTCGGCGCGGCGGTGTTCACCTTCACCCCGTGGCGCCGCCTGCGCGGCACCCGGTAACGGCAAAAGGAGCGGCCCGCCCCACCGTGAGGTGGGACGGGCCGCTCCTTCGCGTGCGGGGGTGCGTCAGTGCACGTCGCCCATGAGCGCCTGGACCTTCTGGCGGTACATGTAGACCGCGAGGCCCGCGAGCGCGGCGAGTGCCGCCTGCATGCCGATGATCACGGTCCCGTTCAGGTCCACGCCGGCGAGCGACAGCAGACCCGTGGTGCAGTCACCGGCGGTGACCGCGAGGAACCAGACGCCCATCATCTGGGAGGCGTACTTCTGCGGCGCCATCTTCGTGGTGACCGAGAGGCCGACCGGGGAGAGGCACAGCTCGGCGATGGTCTGGATCATGTAGATCGAGACCAGCCACATCGGCGACACCTTGGTGCCGTCGCCCGCCATGCTCATCGGGACGATGAAGACGAAGAAGGATCCGCCGACCAGGACCAGGCCCATCGCGAACTTCACGATGGTGTTCGGCTCCTGGTTCTTGCGGGCCAGCCACAGCCACAGCCAGGCGAAGACCGGGGCCAGCGCCATGACGAACAGCGGGTTCAGGGCCTGGTACAGAACGGTCGACGGGGTCCAGCCGAAGATCGAGCCGGTCTTGGAGTCGGCGAACAGCGACAGGGTCGAGCCGCCCTGGTCGTAGATCATCCAGAACACGGCGGCGGCGACGAAGAACCAGATGTACGCCGTCATCTTGGACTGCTCGGGGCCCGACAGGTCCTTGTCCCGCTTGATGCGGACCAGAACGGTGATCGGGATGACCAGACCGGCGATGGTGATCGGGTACAGCGCCCAGTTGATCGTGAACATGCCGAGGGCGGTCACGGTGCCGTAGAACGCGGCGACGATCGCGAAGACGGCGACGGCCTTGACGATGAGGCTGCTGCGCTCGGAGGACGACAGCGGGTTCGGGACGACGCTGCTCTGCGGGCTCAGCGTGCGGCCGAACACCAGGAACATGGCCAGGCCGGCACCCATGCCGATCGCGGCGAGCAGGAAGCCGAGGTGCCAGTTGACGACCTCGCCGACGATGCCGATCACCCACGGGGCACCGAAGGCGCCCAGGTTGATGCCGATGTAGAACAGCGTGAAGCCGCCGTCACGGCGCGGGTCGTCCGGGCCCTTGTACAGGTGGCCGACCATCGTGGAGATGTTGGCCTTCAGCAGACCGGAGCCGACCGCGACCAGCAGCAGACCGGCGAAGAACGCGATCTGGCCGGGCAGCGCCAGCGCCACGTGCCCCGCCATGATCACGAAGCCGGCGATGGTGACGGTCTTGCGGGCGCCCCAGACGCGGTCGCCGAACCAGCCGCCGGGCATGGCCATCAGGTAGACCATGGCCACGTACACGGAGTAGATCGCCGTGGCCGCGCCCATCTTGAAGCCCAGGCCACCGCCCTGGCTCCCGGTCGCGGCGTCCGTACCGCCGGAGACCAAGTACAGGACGAGAAGCGCACGCATGCCGTAGTAGGAGAAACGCTCCCACATCTCGGTCATGAACAGCGTGGCCAGGCCGATCGGGTGGCCGAGGAAGGTCTTCTCGTGAGCGGGGCTCGGAGAAGCCGTCGTCAGGCTGGAAGCCATGGTCGATCCTTGCTTGCTCGGGACGCCTGGCTTCGTGAGCTCGACGGCGCCCGGTGGGGGGTGGCCGGCACCGGCGACGGATCACCCACCCCACGCCCAGGGGTCTCGCCCCACGGGGTGGGGAGCGAAGGAAGGTCCGTAACCGGGATCCACGCCCTCCGCGCATCTTCGCGCGAGGGGCCCGGCCCACAGGTCATTCACTGTCATCTGGGCCGGCTAAAACCGACCAGAGCAGAATTTGAGGTCTTCGGCTCGCTTTACGGCACAAAGATCCCCTGGGTAGTGCATCAGGCGTCTCGCCACCATACGACACGACACTGCGGCATATGGAAGGACTTGAGATATGGATCACAGGCGGCGCGGGAACCGATTCACCATATTCGAAGGCGGTTAGTAGTTCATAAGCCCAGATAGGCAGGGCCTTGTAGGCGTGCCCCTCCTTGCATCCCGTGCGGACTACCATCACCCACATGACGCGTGTACTGCTCGCCGAGGACGACGCATCCATCTCGGAACCCCTGGCCCGCGCCCTGCGCCGGGAGGGCTACGAGGTCGAGGTCCGGGAGGACGGCCCCTCCGCCCTGGACGCGGGACTGCAGGGCGGCGTCGACCTCGTCGTCCTGGACCTCGGACTGCCGGGGATGGACGGCCTGGAGGTGGCCCGACGGCTGCGTGCCGAGGGGCACGGCTTCCCGATCCTGGTCCTCACCGCCCGCGCCGACGAGGTCGACACGGTCGTCGGCCTGGACGCCGGCGCCGACGACTACGTGACCAAGCCCTTCCGGCTCGCCGAACTCCTCGCCCGGGTCCGGGCCCTGCTGCGGCGCGGCGCGAACGAGGCCTCCCAGGCGCCCGCCACCCACGGCGTGCGGATCGACGTCGAGTCGCACCGGGCCTGGATGGGGGAGGAGGAGCTCCAGCTGACCGCGAAGGAGTTCGACCTCCTGCGGGTCCTCGTGCGGGACGCGGGCCGCGTCGTCACCCGCGACCAGCTGATGCGCGAGGTCTGGGACACCACCTGGTGGTCCTCCACCAAGACCCTCGACATGCACATCTCCTGGCTGCGCAAGAAGCTGGGCGACGACGCCGCGAACCCCCGCTACATCGCCACCGTCCGGGGCGTCGGCTTCCGGTTCGAGAAGAGCTAGTACTTACTGAGTCATGCGCCGCCGCCTGATCAACTCCACGCTCGCCGTGGTGCTCGTCGTGATCGCCGTGTTCGGGGTCTCCCTGGTCATCGTCGAGACCCGGACCATCACCAGCAGCGCCCAGGACCGGATCGGATCCGAGGCGCTGCGCCTGGTGGGCATCGTCGAGTCGAACGTCCTGGAGCACAAGCCGATCAACCCCGCGGCGCTCGCCGAGCAGCTGGACGTCGGCAAGTACGCCCGCATCAGCGTTCCGGGGCAGCCGCCCGTCGAGGTCGGCGACCGGATCGACGACAGCGTCATCCGGGGCACCGCGCACGGTGAGCAGGGCGAGGTGGTGGTGGTCGAGGCGTCCCGCTCCACGGTCACCAAGGAGGTCGGCCGCACCCTGGCGGTGGTCGGGGCGGTGGCGCTGCTGGCCGTCGTGGCGGCCGTACTGCTCGCCGTGCGCCAGGCCAACCGGCTGGCCTCCCCGCTCACCGACCTCGCCGAGACGGCGGAGCGGCTGGGATCGGGCGACCCGCGGCCCCGGCACAAGCGCTACGGGGTTCCCGAGCTGGACCGGGTCGCGGACGTGCTGGACTCCAGCGCGGAGCGGATCGCCAGGATGCTCACGGCCGAGCGGCGCCTGGCCGCGGACGCCTCGCACCAGCTGCGGACCCCGCTGACGGCCCTGTCGATGCGGCTGGAGGAGATCACGGTCACCGACGACCTGGCGACCGTACGGGAAGAGGCGACCATCGCCCTCACGCAGGTGGAGCGGCTCACGGACGTGGTCGAGCGGCTGCTGACGAACTCGCGGGACCCGCGGACCGGCTCGGCGGTCCCGTTCGACCTGGACGAGGTCGT
Organism: Streptomyces sp. NPDC028314; assembly: GCF_055565795.1. NCBI lineage: Bacteria > Bacillati > Actinomycetota > Actinomycetes > Kitasatosporales > Streptomycetaceae > Streptomyces > Streptomyces sp. NPDC028314. The sequence continues at coordinate 48,872 of NZ_JBVHTP010000008.1, read as the reverse complement.
CAAGCAGCAGGTGGAGGAGTGGCGGCCGGCCTACCGCAGCGCCGGGCGGGCCATCGTGCGCTCCGGGAAGACGGGCATGCGCGCCGTGGGAACCCCGGGCGCGGTCTCGCAGGTGCTGGCCACCCTCGTGGAGAACGCCCTCATGCACGGTGGCGGAACGGTCGCGCTGCGCACCCGGGTGACCGGGAACCAGGCGGTCCTGGAGGTGACGGACGAGGGCCCCGGCGTCCCGCCGGACCTCGGCAACCGGATCTTCGAGCGGGCCATCAGCGGCCGGAACTCGACCGGGATCGGTCTTGCGGTCGCCCGGGACCTCGCGGAGGCGGACGGCGGCCGCCTGGAGCTGCTCCAGACGCAGCCGCCGGTGTTCGCGCTGTTCCTCAGCCGGACCGCGCCGGAGCGGACGGAGCCCCAGCGGACGGTCCGGTAGGCCGTACGGCCTAGGCGGCGGGCTCGGGGGTGCGGGGGGTGACGGGCGCGTCCGCGGCGCCGTCGCGCTGCTCGACGACCAGCGAGGGCGCGGCCGCCGTGGGCAGGGCCTTGAAGACCCAGGTCCGGTACGACCAGAAGCGGAAGACGGTCGCCACGGCCATGCCGAAGAACTTGAAGATGTTGTTCTGCAGCGAGCTGTCCAGGCCGAACCCGTACGTCGCCACGTAGAGCACGCCGCTCTCGATCACCATGCCGATGCCGCTGAAGAGGATGAAAAGGATCATCTCGCGGCGGCGGCTGCCGAGGTCGCGGTCGCGGTAGGTGAAGTAGCGGAAGCCGATGTAGTTCGTGACGATGGCCACCACGATGGCTATGACGTTGGCCCGCACGGTCTGGAGGTCGGTCGTGCTCCGGAGCAGGTTGAACACACCGAAATTGACCAGTACGCCCAGTCCGCCCACCGCGCCGAACTTGACGGCCTCCCGGGCGAGACCGCGGAAGCGCTCGGACAGCGGTGCAGCTTTCGGCGTGCTCATGTGATTGGTCAGTCCCTGTCCGTCGTCGGGTGTGTCCGCGCCCCGCTCCGGGACGCCACGCATTTTTTCGTCAACCCGTACATGTTAAGTGTCCCCCCGGAGGGGCGTCTGTGCCTTCGCACCCCGTGCGACGTACGGCACACGCGCCACTGGGGCGACTCCGCGCCAGGGCTGCGTCCGGATGGCGGAATACCGGCGGATACCCTGGAGGCGTGACGTTCCCGGTAGTCGGCATGGTCGGCGGCGGACAGCTCGCCCGCATGACCCACGAGGCGGGCATCCCCCTCGGCATCAGATTCAAGCTCCTCAGTGACACCCCACAGGACTCGGCGGCCCAGGTCGTGAGCGATGTCGTCATCGGCGACTATCGCGATCTGGAGACGTTGCGCGCCTTCGCGCGCGGCTGCGATGTGATCACTTTCGACCACGAGCATGTACCCATCGAGCACTTGCGGGCCCTGGAAGCGGACGGCGTTCCCGTCCGTCCGGGGCCCGACGCGTTGGTCCACGCGGCGGACAAGGGGGTGATGCGCGCCAAGCTCGACGAGATCGGCGCGCCGAGCCCTCGTCACCGGATCGTTACGGATCCGGCGGACGCGGCGGCCTTCGCGGACGAGGTCGGCGGCTTCCCCGTCATCCTCAAGACGGTGCGCGGCGGGTACGACGGCAAGGGCGTGTGGTTCGTCCGCACCCCTGAGGACGCGGAGGCCCCGTTCAAGGCGGGCGTCCCGGTCCTGGCCGAGGAGAAGGTGGACTACGTCCGCGAACTCGCGGCCAACATCGTGCGCTCCCCGCACGGCCAGGCGGTGGCCTACCCCGTCGTGGAGTCCGTCCAGGTGGACGGGGTCTGCGACACGGTGATCGCCCCCGCCCCGAACCTGTCCGAGGAGCTGGCGGGCGAGGCCCAGGCGCTGGCCCTGCGCATCGCCAAGGAGCTGGGCGTGACCGGCCACCTGGCCGTGGAGCTCTTCGAGACCACCGACGGCCGGATCCTGGTCAACGAACTGGCCATGCGCCCGCACAACAGCGGCCACTGGACCCAGGACGGCGCGATCACCTCCCAGTTCGCCAACCACGTACGGGCGGTCCTGGACCTCCCGCTGGGCGACCCGCGCCCCCGCGCCCGCTGGACGGTCATGGCGAACGTACTGGGCGGGGACTACCCCGACATGTACGCGGCGTACCTGCACTGCATGGCCCACGACCCCCAGCTCAAGATCCACATGTACGGCAAGGACGTGAAACACGGCCGCAAGGTCGGCCACGTCAACACCTACGGCGACGACCTGGACGATGTGCTGGAGCGCGCACGTCACGCAGCCGGCTACCTCCGAGGGACGATCACGGAATGAGCACCTCCACCGCAGGCCCCGTCATCGGCATCGTCATGGGCTCCGACTCGGACTGGCCCGTCATGGAGGCCGCCGCCCAGGCCCTCGACGAGTTCGAGATCCGCTACGAGGTCGACGTGGTCTCCGCGCACCGGATGCCGCACGAGATGATCGCGTACGGGGAGCAGGCCGACGGGCGCGGCCTGAAGGCGATCATCGCGGGCGCGGGCGGCGCCGCCCACCTGCCCGGCATGCTCGCCTCGGTCACCCCGCTGCCCGTCATCGGCGTCCCGGTGCCGCTGAAGTACCTCGACGGCATGGACTCGCTGCTGTCGATCGTCCAGATGCCCGCCGGGGTTCCCGTCGCCACCGTCTCGGTCGCCGGGGCGCGCAACGCGGGGCTGCTGGCCGTACGGATGCTGGCCGCGCACGACCCGGAGCTGCTGGTCCGGATGCGGGAGTTCCAGCAGGAGCTGAACGACCAGGCCACCGAGAAGGGCAAGCGGCTGCGCGCCAAGGTCGCGGGCGCGGAGTCCTTCGGATTCGGCAAGTGAGCGCCGCGCAGCGCCTGGGCGAGGCGCGTGAGCTGCTGGCCGAGTATCCGGTCGTAGACGGCCACAACGACCTGCCGTGGGCGCTGCGCGAGCAGGTCCGGTACGACCTCGACCGGCGGGACATCGCCGCCGACCAGAGCGGCCACCTGCACACCGACCTCCCCCGGCTGCGCGCCGGCGGGGTCGGAGCCCAGTTCTGGTCCGTGTACGTGCGCTCCGACTACGCGGGCGACGAGGCGGTCAGCGCCACCCTGGAGCAGATCGACGTCGTCGACCAGCTGATCGCCCGTTACCCGCGGGCCCTGGTGCGGGCGCTGACGGCGGACGACATGGAGGCGGCCCGCGCCGACGGCCGGATCGCCTCGCTGATGGGCGCCGAGGGCGGGCACTCCATCAACAACTCGCTCGCCACCCTGCGCGCCCTGCACCAGCTGGGCGTGCGGTACATGACGCTCACCCACAACGACACCATCGACTGGGCGGACTCGGCGACCGACGAGCCCCGGCACGGGGGCTTGAGCGAGTTCGGCCGCGAGGTCGTCCGCGAGATGAACCGCATCGGCATGCTGGTGGACCTCTCGCACGTCGCCGCGACGACGATGCGGGACGCGCTGCGCGTCTCGCAGGCGCCGGTCATCTTCTCGCACTCCTCGGCCCGGGCGGTCTGCGACCACCCGCGCAACGTCCCGGACGACGTGCTGGAGCTGCTCCCGGCGAACGGAGGCGTGGCGATGGCCACCTTCGTTCCCAAGTTCATCCTCCCCGCGGCCGTCGAGTGGACCCTGGCCGCCGACGAGAACCTGCGCGCCCACGGCTTCCACCACCTCGACACCACCCCCGAGGCGATGGCCCTGCACCGGGCCTTCGAGGCCGGGCGCCCGCGCCCGGTGGCCACCGCCGCCACCGTCGCGGACCACCTCGACCACATGCGCGAGGTCGCGGGCGTCGACCACATCGGCATCGGCGGCGACTACGACGGCACGGCCTTCACCCCGGCCGGGCTGGACGACGTCTCCGGCTACCCGAACCTGATCGCGGAGCTGCTGGCGCGCGGCTGGTCGCGGGCCGACCTGGCCAAGCTGACCTGGTCCAACGCGGTACGGGCGCTGCGCGACGCCGAAACGGTGGCGGCCGGGCTCTCGGCGTCCCGGGGCCCGTCCAACGCCGTCCTGTAGTCCGCGCGGCGGCGTCCTGTAGTCCGCGCGACGTGCGGCGCGGCGGGTGTGCGTACGGGTGTCCACCTGCGGGCGACACCCGAACGCCACACCCGCCGCGAACCCGCGCGTCCCGCGTGTCACCGTGGCCACACGAACCCTGCTTCTCTCCCCGCTGCCGCCGAGACCGGAGCGAACGCCATGGCCGACCTGCAGGATGAACCCCTCGCGAGCCCCGTGGCCCCGGTGGGCCCCGGTTCCGTCGGAGCCGATGAGCTGCCGGTCCCCCCGACGGGGGCCGGACCCCTCGACCGGGCTGCCGCGCTGATCGCCGAGCACCCCGTCGCGGACGGGTGCAACACCTTCGTGTGGACCCTGCGCCAGAGCCCGTACCACGACATCGACACCCCGGACACGGGCGTCGACACCGACATCCCGCGGCTGCGTGCCGGGGGCGTGGGCGCGCAGTTCTGGTCGCTGCTGACCCCGCGCCAGGCCGGGGAGCCCGACCAGGTGGTGTCCGAGACCCTGGAACAGATCGACGTGGCGCTGGCCCTGATGCGCCGCTACCCCGACAGCCTGTGCCTCGCGCTGACCCCCGACGACATGGCGGACTGCCGCAACCGCGGCCGCATCGCCTCGTTCCTGGGGCCGGTGCCCGGCCGCACCCTGACCGACTCGCTGGGTCCGCTGCGCGCGTTCCACGCCCTGGGCGTACGGATCCTCGCCCCGGCGGGCGCGCCCTGGGCGCAGGAGGACCTGACGGCCTTCGGGCACGAGGTGGTCCGGGAGATGAACCGGCTGGCGATGCTGCTGGACCTGACCGGCTGCCCGCCGGCGGTGGCCTGCCAGCTCGCGGGCGCCTCCAAGGCCCCGGTGATCATCTCCAACACCGCGGCGGCGGCCCTCAACCCGCATCCGGGGAACGTGCCCGACGAGGTGCTGCTCGCGCTGCGCGCGGCGAACGGGCTGGCGATGGTCACCTTCGACACCGCGCGGACGGGAGACTCCCTGCACGCGGTGGCGGACCACGTGGAGCACGTACGGGCCCTGGCGGGTCCGCACGGCGTGGGCCTGGGCGCCGCGTTCGGCGCCGAGCCGGGCAGCCCCCGGCCGGCCGGTCTGGCGGATCCCTCGGGCTACCCGAGGCTGGTCGCCGAACTCCTGGAGCGGGGCTGGTCGGAGACCGACCTCGCCCTGCTGACCTGGGGCAATGCACAAAGGGTGCTGCGCGACGCGGAGTTCACCTCACGCGCCGCACAGCACCGCAGAACCGCTTAGGCAGCGGCCGGGGCCTTGGCCTCGGCCGGAGCCGGGGCCTCGGCGACGGGAGAGACCGTCGCCTTCCACAGCCGGACACCGGACCAGATGGTCGCGTACAGCAGCATGCCGTTGCGCAGGCACAGCAGGATCGTGCCGATCCAGGTGTTCTGCAGGATGTCCGAGCCGTACCAGACCGGGAAGATCAGCGTGGTGAGCACGGTGGACGCCACCAGCAGCCAGGCGATCGGCCGCTGGGTGGTGTGCCGGGAGGTCAGGCAGACGGCCGCGAGGCCGAGCAGCCAGATCATGTACTGGGGGCTGATCACGCGGCTGGTGACGGTGAAGACCATGATGGCGCAGAGCGCCGCGTCCAGCGGGGTCGCGGTCGTCCAGCGCCGGGCCTTTATCCGCCAGAGGATCAGCAGGAGGAACCCGATCACCGTCAGGCCGAGCGAGGCCCGCGCGATGCTGGAGACGTACGGGCCGACGTACTCGAAGGCCCCGTACTGGAAGTTGATCTTGCCGGGCCAGATGCCCGTCTTCATGCCGAACATCAGCGCCGAGCCGCCGAGGGACTCCACCTGCACACCGCGGTCGCCCTGGTTGCCCAGGAAGCCGAGGGTGTCGCGGAAGAGCGCCGCGAAGACGGCGAGCAGTGCGACGCAGGAGAGCGCGGCCGCGATGACGGCGTCCCGCGTGGACTTGCCGCGCGGGGTGCCGAGCAGGGTGAGCAGCGGCCACACCTTGACCATCGCGCCGAGGCCGGCGATCACGCCGCCGAGGCGCGGACGGAACCGCAGGCACAGCAGCGAGGCGACGGCGAGCAGGGTGACCTGCACGTCGTAGCGCGCGAACGGGGTCGCCATCAGCAGCGGCAGCGAGACCAGCCACAGCAGGGCGCCCGCCATGCTGCCGTCGCTGCGGCGGGCGGCGCGCATCAGGCCGACGAGGATCAGGCCGTCGCAGAGCACCGTGAGGGCGACGAAGGCCTGGAAGTAGGTGAGGAACGGCAGCAGGTCGGGCGAGAGGAAGATCGCCGCGGCTGCCGGGGGGTACTGCCACATGATGTCGTTGTGCGGCATCGTCCACGTGACGAGGACGTTGTACCAGTTGTGGTAGGTCGCCGTGATTTCCACGCGAACGACGTTCGAGCTGTAGAAATTGTTGACGAGCATCCAGAGCATCGCTGCCCGGCTGGCCAGCCAGAAGCCCGCTATACCCAGAAGGGCGCCGCGTCCTCGCATGGCTGCGTCGAAGGATCCCCGCCTGTCACGCGTGGCGGGCGCCGTCGCAGATGCGGGGGTGGTCGGAGGGCTGCTGGTAGTGGTCATCGGTCGTTAGTCTACCTACTCATTTTTACCCCTCACGGGCCCCGCCGGATCACGAATCGGTCTATTCGGAGGGCTTGGCGGGCTCCGCGGCGGCCCTGCGCCCGGCCCCGTACCGGGCGCCTCGGCAGGCGCCCTGGTCAGCGGGCCGGTGACGGTCGGTCAGCAGGCGCAGAGGCAGACGGGGTGGCCGGCCGGATCGGCGTAGACCCGCCAGGACCGGTCGCGGTCGCCGGTGTCGAGCGGCTTCGCGCCGAGGGCGAGGATGCGCTCCTCGGCTGCGTCCAGGTCCTCCACCGTCAGGTCGAGGTGGAACTGCTGGGAGCCGTCGCCGGACGGCCATTTCGGTGCGACGTGCCCGGGGGCCAGCTGGAAGGCGAGCGGAGTCCCCTCGTGCCCGGCCAGGTCCACCCACTCCTCGTCCTGCGGGGAGGGCGTCCCGCCGAGCAGCGCGCCGTAGAAGGCGGCGAGGGCGAGGGGATCGGGACAGTCGAGGACGACGGTGCCGAGCTTGGCGACGGCCATGGCGCAACTCCTTGCCTGGAGGGTTACCGGTTAGGGCTTCCTACCGGTAACCCTCACCCTACGCGTTACCGCATCACGTGGCCAGGGGGTAACGTCGCAGACATGAGCGGACGAGCACCGGCACCGGGGGGTCTCGCACTGGTGGAGGCCCTCGTCAACACGCTGAGCGTGGACACCGGCGAGGACAGGCTGGCGGGCGAGTTCGGGCTGTCCGGCTCCCTGCTCGCGGAAGCGGTGGAGCTGCGGGAAGCCCTGCGCGGGGCGCTGCTCGCCCATGCCGGCCACCCCCTGCCCGCCGGATCCCTGGCCGGGCTGAACCGCCTGCTCGCCCGGGCCCCGTTGGCGGTACGCGTCGACGAGGAGGGCGCCGCCGCGCTGGCGGCGGGCCGGCCCACGCTGGCCGCCCGGGTCGCGGAGGCGATCGCCGAGTCCCTCGCGGCCGGGACCTGGCCGCGGCTGAAGGCGTGCGCGGCGGAGGACTGCCAGTGGGCCTACTACGACCGCAGCCCGGCCGGCCGGGGCCGCTGGTGCACGATGTCGGTCTGCGGGAGCCGCGCCAAGATGCGCACCTACCGCTCCCGCGGCGCCGGCCCCGCCTGAGGAACCGGCCGGCGGAGGGGCGCGCGTACGCAAGCGCGCGCGGGCGGGCGCCAGTTGGCGTACGGCCCTCCACCCGCGGCGCTCACGCGCACCGGCTCACGCGCACCGGCTCACGCGCGGCGGGCACGCGCCCGCTCGCCCGCGGCGCTCACGCGCACCGGCTCACGCCCGCGGGCGGCCCATCGCGCGGTAGGTCCAGCCCGCGTCCCGCCAGCGGGCGGGGTCGAGCGCGTTGCGGCCGTCGAGGACCAGCCGGTCGGTGACGACCTCGCCGAGCGCGGCCGGGTCGAGGTCGCGGAACTCGCGCCACTCGGTGAGGTGGAGGACGACCTCCGCGCCCCGGGCGGCCGCGAGCGCGGAGTCCGCGTAGCCCAGGGTGGGGAAGACGCGGCGGGCGTTGTCCATGCCCTTGGGGTCGTAGACCGTGACCTGGCCGCCCTGGAGGTGGATCTGCCCGGCCACGTTCAGCGCGGGGGAGTCCCGCACGTCGTCGGAGTCCGGCTTGAAGGTGGCGCCGAGCACCGCGACCCGCTTGCCGAGGAAGGAGCCGCCCACCGCCTCCCGGGCCAGCTCGACCATGTGGCCGCGGCGGCGCATGTTGATGGAGTCGACCTCCCGCAGGAAGGTCAGGGCCTGGTCCGCGCCCAGTTCGCCCGCCCGGGCCATGAACGCCCGGATGTCCTTGGGCAGGCAGCCGCCGCCGAAGCCGATGCCCGCGCGCAGGAACTTCGCGCCGATCCGCTCGTCGTAGCCGATGGCCTCGGCCAGCTTGACCACGTCACCGCCCGCCGCCTCGCACACCTCGGCCATCGCGTTGATGAAGGAGATCTTCGTCGCGAGGAAGGAGTTCGCGGCGGTCTTGACCAGCTCGGCCGTCGGGAAGTCGGTGACCACCAGCGGGGTCCCCTCCGACATGGGGGTCTCGTACACCTCGCGCAGCAGCTTCTCGGCGCGCTCGCCCTGGACGCCGATGACGATCCGGTCCGGGTGCAGGGTGTCCTGGACGGCGAAGCCCTCCCGCAGGAACTCCGGGTTCCAGGCCAGCTCGACCTCCCCGCCCGCCGGGGCGAGCGCCGCGAGCTTCGCCGCGAGCCGCTCGGCCGAGCCGACCGGGACGGTGGACTTGCCCACGACCAGGGCCGGCCGGCTCAGGTGCGGGGCCAGGGATTCCATGGCGGAGTCGACGTAGGACATGTCGCACGCGTACTCGCCGTGCTTCTGCGGGGTGTTCACGCAGACGAAGTGGACGTCGCCGAAGGCGCCGACCTCCGCCCAGGAGGTCGTGAACCGCAGCCGCCCCGTGGAGCCCGGCAGCCCCGCGACGTGGGAGGCCAGCAGCTCTTCCAGGCCGGGTTCGTACATCGGGACGCGGCCCGCGGCCAGCATCTCGATCTTCTCCGGGACCACGTCCAGCCCGAGCACCTCGAAGCCCAGCTCCGCCATCGCCGCGGCGTGCGTCGCGCCGAGATAGCCGGTGCCGATCACGGTGATCTTGAGGGCCATGCGTGCTCCAGGGGTGGCGGGGCGTTTGCGGCCACCGAGCATAGCCCCGCGTCCGGGCGGGGACGCTCCCCGGGGAGTCCCGGCCCCCGGCAGGGCTGTCACGCAGCTCACGTACGCGTTACATATCGCTGCCGAGGCGCCGGACACTAAGATTTGGGTTACTTAACGGTAGTTAGCATCACGCATGCGTAATGCACGCATCACGCATCACCTTGGGGAGTGAGAGATCTTGGCGGGTTCTGCCGACTTCGACCTGTACCGCCCGGCCGAGGAGCACGACATGCTCCGCGAGTCGGTCCGCTCGCTCGCCGAGGCGAAGATCCTGCCGTTCGCCGCGGCGGTCGACGAGGAGTCCCGCTTCCCGCAGGAGGCCCTCGACGCCCTGGTCGCCAGCGACCTGCACGCCGTGCACGTGCCCGAGACCTACGGCGGCGCCGGCGCCGACGCGCTCGCCACCGTGATCGTGATCGAGGAAGTGGCCCGCGTCTGCGCCTCCTCCTCCCTCATCCCGGCCGTGAACAAGCTCGGCTCGCTCCCGGTGATCCTCTCCGGCTCCGAGGAGCTCAAGGCCAAGTACCTCGGCCCGCTGGCCAAGGGCGACGCGATGTTCTCGTACGCCCTCTCCGAGCCCGACGCCGGCTCCGACGCCGCCGGCATGAAGACCCGCGCCGTGCGCGACGGGGACTTCTGGGTGCTCAACGGCGTCAAGCGCTGGATCACCAACGCGGGCGTCTCCGAGTACTACACGGTCATGGCCGTGACCGACCCGGAGAAGCGCTCCAAGGGCATCAGCGCCTTCGTCGTGGAGAAGGGCGACGAGGGCGTCTCCTTCGGCGCCCCGGAGAAGAAGCTGGGCATCAAGGGCTCCCCGACGCGCGAGGTCTACCTCGACAACGTGCGGATCCCCGCCGACCGCATGATCGGCGCCGAGGGCACCGGATTCGCCACCGCGATGAAGACCCTGGACCACACCCGCATCACGATCGCCGCCCAGGCGCTCGGCATCGCGCAGGGCGCCCTGGACTACGCCAAGGGCTACGTCCAGGAGCGCAAGCAGTTCGGCAAGCCGATCGGCGACTTCCAGGGCGTGCAGTTCATGCTCGCGGACATGGCCATGAAGATCGAGGCCGCCCGCCAGCTGACGTACTCGGCCGCAGCCAAGTCGGAGCGCGTCGACAGCGACCTCACGTTCTTCGGCGCCGCGGCCAAGTGCTTCGCCTCCGACGTCGCCATGGAGGTCACCACCGACGCGGTCCAGCTGCTCGGCGGATACGGCTACACCCGGGACTACCCGGTGGAGCGCATGATGCGCGACGCCAAGATCACCCAGATCTACGAAGGCACGAACCAGGTCCAGCGCATCGTCATGGCCAGGAACCTGCCGTAACGGCTCGTGCCCCGCACCAACGCTGCGGCCCCCGGCGCCACGCCGGGGGCCGTCGTGCTGCTCGCACTCAGAGCAGGTGATCGGCCTTGCCGGCCTTGATGTCCCGGATCAGCTGGCGGAGGGCGTCACCGCTGTCGGTGAGGTACGTGGCCTCCTGACCGGCGACGGCGATGTAGCTGTTCCCGTCCGCGTCCGTGCCGAAGCGGTAGCAGTTGTTGCCCTCGCCGCAGAACGCGTCGTCCCACGAGATGTCGTGCATGGGGCTCCTTAGAGGTTGCCGGCGATCGCGTGGATGAACCCGCGGGACGCCTCTGGTGACAGCGCCGCCTTGGACATCCACTCCAAGTGGCTCCAATACTTGGCCAACTGGGCCTCAGCATGCATGAAAACCGGGCCGTGCGCGGTGTCGAGCTGAGCCGTGTCGAGGCGCCTGACCGGACCTTCGGCGTACAGGAGGGCGTGTCCGGCACCGGGGAAGATCCCCAGCTCGACCGGGAGCACTCGGAGCGTGATGTGCTCCCGCTCGCTCTGCTCGTTGAGGTGCTGGAGCTGGCGCTTGGTAGTTGCCCGGCCACCGAACTGCATGCGCAGCGCGGCCTCGTGTATGTAGCCGACGTACGGGGTCGGCTGGTCGCCCTGAAGCACCTGTTGCCGGGCGTTGCGCTGGGCGACCCGCAGCTCGACCTCAAGACGTGGCAGCTCCGGCAGCACCGCATCGAAGATGGAGCGCGCGTAATCCTCGGTCTGGAGCAGCCCGGGAACGTGCACGGTCTGGGCCGTGTGCAGCCGCGTCGCGTTCCACTCCAGTTCGGCGATGTCGAGAAGGCCGGCAGGCAGCTTTCCCCTGTACTCGTCCCACCATCCACGTGCGCGCGGCTGTGCCATCCCGACAAGGGCGTCGACGTACGCCTCGTCCGTGCAGGAGCAGCTGTCGGCCAGGGTCCGCAGTCGCTCGGGGCTGAGTGTGCGAACTCCCGCCTCGATGTTCGAGATCTTTCCCCGGTCCAGACCTAGCAGCCCCGCGGCGGCGTCGGCCGTCATCCCGGCTGTCATGCGAACGCGCCGCAGTTCGGCGCCCAGCCGCGCTTGTCGGTAGGTCGGTGTCGTCCTCGGTGGCATGAGCGAAGTCTGCCGCGAGCCACGCCGAAGGGCCACGGTGATGCAATTACCACCAATCATGTGGTTTAAGTATCACTCATGGGTCTACGGTGGGTAACGCAACGCTCACCCACGGGAGTTGAAGTGCACCGGTTCACCCTGCCCCCGGCGGAGCGACCCGGCAGGCCACGGCTCCTGCCCACCGCAAGGAGTCAGCGATGTCCCGAACCGTTACGACCTGCCGGGCGGAGCCCGTACCCACCCCGTACGCGCCGCCCTCCCCGTACGCCCTCAGCTACAGCCTCACCCTCCCCGGGGAGCCGTACAGCGCGGCCCTCGCGCGGAGGACCGTCGCGTCGGTGCTGGGAGCGCACCGCCTCGGCCCGCTCGTACCGGCCGCCGCCCAGGTGACCGGCGAACTCATGGCCGCCGGCTGGCACAGCAGCCCGGGGGATGACCTCTACCTTTCCGTCCGGTACCGGGACGACTCACTCCGCCTGATCGTCTACGACGCCCACGGCACGCACTCCCACCCCCGGCTCGCCGCGCTCTGCGAGGCCCGCCGCCGGGGGCACCTGCGGATCCTCGCCGCAGTCGTCCGCGACCGCGAGGGGGAGTGGGGCTTCGGTCCGGCCCGTGAGCCCGGCGGCGGCACCCGGACCTGGGCCACGCTGCCGTACCGCGCGGCCACGTAGAAAAGGGGAAAGCCCCGGCCTCGGACCGCGCATCGGCGTCCTCCGCACGCGCGTTTCGGGGTCGGCTCACTAACGATTCGGACTCGGCTGTCGGACATCTTGCGTGCGGCCCGGGGTCCTTGCCGGGAACGAAGTGTGGAGACCTCGTCGCCTTCGCCGCCCCGGGTGTTGCGGTGCGAGCGGCGGCGTCCGCCCTGCGCCGCCGGGAACCAGCAGGCCAGTTGCGCGGGTATGGCGGAGCGCACACGCCGCAGAGGGAACCAACCGCTCCGGCACACCGTCATGGCACGTAACCTGCCGTGAGCCCGACATCGAGCCGGAGGCGGCTCCACGCCCTTGCCTCCGGCCTTTGCACGCCCCCGGATGGGCTAAATTTGAACCTTCGTACGCCCGAACCGGTTGGGGAGAAAACAATGACGGAAGCGATCCTGCTGGTTGGCGGGCAGGGGACGCGTCTGCGCCCCGTGACGGTGAATACCCCCAAGCCGATGGTTCCGGCCGCGGGTGTCCCGTTCCTCGCCCACCAGATAGCCAGGGCCGCCGCCGCCGGTGTCACGCACATCGTGATGGCCACCTGCTACCTCGCCGAGGTCTTCGAGCCCTACTTCGGCGACGGATCCGACTTCGGCATCACCCTCGAATACGTCGTCGAGGACGAGCCCTTGGGCACCGGCGGTGCCATCCGCAACGCCGCCCAGCGCCTCACGGGCGGCCCTGACGCCCCCGTCCTGGTCTTCAACGGCGACATCCTCACCGGCCTCGACATCGCCGGTCTGGTCGAGTCCCACCAGGCGGCCGACGCCGACGTCTCCCTGCACCTGGTGCGGGTCGAAGACCCGCGCGCCTTCGGCCTGGTGCCCACCGACTCCGAGGGGCGGGTGCTGGCCTTCACCGAGAAGCCGCAGACCCCCGAAGAGATCATCACGGACCAGATCAACGCCGGTTGCTACGTCTTCCGCCGCAGCGTGATCGACTCCATTCCGGCCGGTCGCTCGGTTTCCGTCGAGCGCGAGACCTTCCCGGGTCTGCTCGCCTCCGGCGCCAAGCTGCACGGAGTCACCGAGGACACCTACTGGCTGGACCTCGGCAAGCCCGAGTCCTTCGTCCAGGCCTCCGCCGACCTCGTCCGCGGCGTCGTCGCCTCCCCGGCCGTCCCCGGCCCCCGCGGTGAGGCCCTGGTCCTCCCGGGTGCGCACGTGGCGGAGGGAGCGAAGGTTTCGGGCGGTACCGTTGTCGGGGCTGGTGCCCGCATCGAACCGGGCGCGGTCGTCCACGGCTCCATCCTGCTGGACGGCGCGATCATCGGTGCGGACACGCATGTGAGCGCCAGCCTGATCGGCGCCGGCGCCTCGGTCGGTACGCGCACGGTTCTCGACGGCGCGGTCATCGGGGACGGTGCCGTCGTAGGGGCTGACAATGAACTTCGCGCAGGGGCGCGGGTGTGGTGCGAGGCCGAACTGCCTTCCGCTTCCGTCCGCTTCTCCTCTGACCGGTGACCAACTTCAGTGAGGCACAACCTGTGATAGGCGAGCAGCAGACTCCCCGCGCGACCGACGTCGCATCCACGAAGCTTCCCGACACGTGGGCGCAGACGCCGCTCACCGTGGTCATGCCCACGTACAACGAAGCGGGCAACCTCCCGGGCATGGTCGAGCTGCTCATGGGCCTCGACCAGCCCGGCCTGCGGCTGCTGATCGTCGACGACTCGTCGCCCGACGGCACCGGCAAGATCGCCGACGAGCTGGCGGAGGGCTTCCTCACCGAGGACGGCAAGCCGCGCATGTCGGTCCTGCACCGCACCGCGAAGGACGGCCTCGGCCGTGCCTACGCGGCCGGTATGGCCAAGGCCGTCGAGGAGGGCGCCGAGTACGTGCTCCAGATGGACGCGGACGGCTCCCACCCGGCGGGCAAGATCGCCGAGATGCTGGGCGTGGCCCGCTCCACCGGCGCCGGTCTCGTCGTCGGCAGCCGCTACGTTCCCGGCGGCACCCTGTCCGACGCCTGGGGCGCGCACCGCAAGCTGCTGTCCCGCTGGGCGAACGCGTACGCGAGCACCATCCTGGGCACCCGCGTCCGCGACATCACGGGCGGCTTCAACCTGTGGAGCGCCGACGCACTGAAGGCGATCGACCTCGCGTCGATCGGCAGCGCCGGCTACAGCTTCCAGGTCGAGATGAAGTTCAAGGCCCTGCGCCGCAACTTCCAGGTGATGGAGGTCCCGATCCACTTCGAGGACCGCACCGTCGGCGAGTCCAAGATGAACCTCGCGGTTCAGCTGGAGTCCATCGCCATGCCGTGGAAGCTGCGGGCCCGCGCGGGCAAGTAGCGGGTACGGGTACACGAAAGGCGGGAGCACCCTTCGGGGGTGCTCCCGCCTTTCGCATGGGCCCGGTGCGCCCGCGGAGGCGGGGGCCAACGGGCCGTGCGGGCGGGGGGCCGTGGGGACCGTGCGGGCGGGGCCGCGGGGGACCGTGCGGAAACGGGGCCGCGGGACCTTGCGGGCGGCGGCCCGAGGGCCCGTCAGGGCCGGGCGGGGCGGGTTTCCAGGAATCGCTTCAGGCGGGAGGCCGCGGGGCGTTCCACGAAGCGCTGGATCAGCCAGGACGCCAGCAGCATCGCGCCGGTCATCGCGAGGACCAGCGGCCAGGGGCCCAGGTCGTCGGTCAGCCGCGGCAGCAGGGCGATGCCGATCTGCTGGTGCAGCAGGTAGAGCGGGTACGACATGGCCCCGGCGGTCGACAGCCAGCGCCAGTTGACCCGGTCCAGCCAGCCCAGCGCGACGGCGGCCATGAGCCCGTAGCAGCCGGTCACCACGGCGAGGCAGACGCTCCAGGACAGGTGGTCGCCGGGCACCGTGTTCCAGCCGACGATGTCGACGAGGTAGCGCTGCATCAGCAGCCAGGAGAACGCCAGCAGCACCCACGGCTCGCCCACGCGCGGCCCCACCCGGCGGATCAGGTAGAAGCAGATGCCGGAGATGAACAGCGGCGCGTACACGGAGTTCGCGACGTTCTCCAGCAGCGGCAGGCCCGAGGTGGGGGCGAACAGCGCGGCGACCGTCCAGATCCAGCAGAAGTTCAGCACCCGGCGGTACGTCAGGCCCATCCAGGCGACGATCGCGAAGATCAGGTAGAAGCGCGCCTCGGACCACAGGGTCCAGTACGACGGGTCCAGCGAGTTGTTGTTGAGCGGGGTCTGCACCATCGTCAGGTTGGTGAAGATCTGGCTCAGGCTCGGCGCGGTGGTGTCGAAGGCCCTCGCCAGCGCCACCAGCACCGCTCCGGTGGCCAGCACGCAGAACCAGTACGCCGGCCCGAGGCGGATCACCCGGCTGCGCAGATAGCTGCCGAGCGGCCGGCCCCAGGCCGACATGCAGATGACGAAGCCGCTGATCATGAAGAAGAGTTCGACACCGAGCCAGCCGTAGCGGCCCGCGGTGCCCAGGAAGCCGAACTCCGCCGAGGCGTCACCGCCCCAGAACGCGTCGCGCATGTAGTGGTGGCAGAGCACCATCACCGCGGCGACGATGCGCAGGCCGTCGAGCACCCGCAGGCGCGGGGGCTTGGGGCCCGGCGGGACGGCCGGTGCCTGGTCCGGGAGCTGACCGGGTGTCTGGCCCGTGTGCTGCTGCCCGGGCAGCGCCGCCAGGGGAGTCGAGCGGTCGCCGTCCAGCCGTCGGTCGCCGAGGACAGGCGGGAACGGGGGCAAAGACATTGACGCTCCAGATCAGGCGGGCATCGGGGCGGTGGACACCGCGGGGTCGACGGCCGCGCCGGCAGGGCGGCCGTTCCGGGTTCCCCGACGCATGAAGGCAGCCCAGTCTTACGAGAAATTCATCTGCCTGTCCATGGACTGTCCGAGGTGGTGCTTCATCTCACGTCGACACGCCGTGAATAATTCCGACAATCCACTTGCCCTACTGCCCCCGGACCGTTACCTTCTCATCCTTTTGGATCTCCTTCACCAACTGCTGCACCTTCGCCTTGTCCCAGACGAGGTTGCCGCCCCGCTGGCCGGAGATCGGCATGTTCATCGACACGCCCTCACCACCGCTGATGCCCTTCATCGCGAAGAACATCTGCCCCATGTCCCACAGGGACATCTCCTGATCCACGATCAGCGTGTCCAGACCCGCCCCCAGCACCGGGTACAGCTGGAACGGGTTGAGGATCGTCGACGGGGTCGCCGCCTGACCGGCCAGGGCCGAGAGGAACTTCTGCTGGTTCTTGGTGCGCTGCAGGTCCGACTCGGCGAAGGCGTAGCGGGTGCGTACGTACGCCAGGGACTGCTCGCCGTTCAGCGTCTGCGTCCCCTCCTTGAAGTCGGCCCCGGACTTCTCGTCCTTGAAGCCCTTCTCGATGTTCAGCTCCACCCCGCCCAGCGCGTCCACGATGTTCGCGAAGCCGGCGAAGCCGATCTCCGCGTAGTGGTCGATGCGCAAGCCGGTGTTGTACTCCACCGTGCGCACCAGCAGTTCCGGCCCGTCCTCCGCGTACGCCGCGTTGAGCTTGACCCGGCGGCCCTGGGCGGGGAACTTCTTCCCCGACTGCGAGCCGACGAAGGCCGGGATCTCCACGTCGGAGTCGCGCGGCAGCGAGATCATGGTGTTCCCGCTGGAGCAGTTCGCCAGGATCATCATGGAGTCGGTCCGCTTGCCCTCGGCCGAGCCCGTGTGGAGCTTCTTCTTCTCCTCGTCGGACATGCCCTCGCGGCTGTCGGAGCCGACGATGAGGTACGTCGTGCAGTCGCCCTCCTTCGGGCGCTCGATGACCTTCGACAGGTCGACCTCGCGGCGCACGTTGGAGTCGGCCCAGAAGTAGGTGCCGATCCCCGTCACCAGCAGCGCGGAGACCAGCACGATCGCGCCGATCTTGATCTGCCGGGCGCGGTTCGGCGCCGGGCCGGGGGAGCGGGGCGGGCGGCCGGGGCCGGCCGGGGGCCGGCGGCTGCCGCCGCCGGGGCCGCCGGATCCGCCCGCGGGCGTGCCGTAGACCTGGCCGGTGTTGTAGCCGCTGTCGTAGCCCTGCGCGTCCGGGGCCTGCGCCTGCGGGGGCACTCCGTACGCGGGGTTCTGGGCCGGCGGCCGGCCGGGAGGCGGGGGCGTGCCGGGCCGCCGGGCCGCCGGCGGGACCGGCGCCTGGGCGGGCTGCTGCCGCTGGATGTGCCGCATCCGCTGCGGGCCCTCCGGCTGCGCCTGAGCGCTTCCGCGTCCGTACCCGTCGTCGCGGCGGCCGCGCTCGTCGCGGTCGCCGGTCCACCCGTCTGGCCAGTCATTCATGCGGACAAGGATGCCTTCCCCGGCGTGTCGCCCGACAGCCCGGCGGGAACTTCGTTCCGCGGCTGTTGCAGAGCTGATGCTTCCGGTACCGCTTTAAGGTGTCCGTATGACAGACACAGCGGGCGATACGGCGGGCGAACTGCCGGGGAAGCCGACCTCGGCCTCCCGGACGACCCTCAGCCACATCATGACCGCGAACGACACCAACCTCCTCGGCACCGTCCACGGCGGCGTGATCATGAAGCTGGTCGACGACGCGGCCGGCGCCGTGGCCGGACGGCACTCGGGCGGCCCCGCCGTGACGGCCTCCATGGACGAGATGGCCTTCCTCGCCCCGGTCCGCGTCGGTGACCTGGTTCACGTGCGGGCCCAGTGCAACTGGACCGGCCGCTCCTCGATGGAGATCGGCGTACGGGTCCTCGCGGAGCGGTGGAACGAATCGACCCCCGCCACCCAGGTCGGCAGCGCCTACCTCGTCTTCGCGGCGGTCGACGCCGAGGGCAAGCCCCGCGCCGTCCCGCCGGTCATCGCGGAGACGGAGCAGGACGAACGCCGCTACCAGGAGGCCCAGATCCGGCGCACCCACCGGCTCGCCCGCCGCCAGGCGATCACGGAGCTGCGCGAGCGCCGCTCCGCCGAGGGCCTCGACGACTGACGGCGCCGACCACCCGGGTACGGCGCCGACCACCCGGGTACGGGGCCGCCGTAGAATCGGCAGCTGACGTCCGGCTCCGCCCAAGGTGACCAGCGGCGTTCCCGAGACCGGCTCTGCTGCGGAGAACCCCAACATGCCGACTGTCACCCAGCCCTCCCCCGCCCCCGCGGGGGCGCCCGAGGGCGAGCGCCGCCCGGCGGTTCGCCGGACGCCCGGGCCCGACTGGCTGTGGGCGTCCCTGCTGACCCTGGCCCTCGGGATCTTCGGCAGCGGCACCGCCCAGCCCTGGCGCGACGAGCTCGCCAGCTGGAACGCCGCCACCCGCGGCACCGGCGACCTGCTCGCCATGCTGGGCAACGTGGACGCCGTCTCGGGCCTGTACTACCTGCTGCTGCACGGCTGGGTGTCCGTCTTCGGGGACTCCCTGGTGATGCTCCGGATGCCCTCGGCCCTGGCCATGGCGGGCGCCGCCGCCTTCGTGGTGCTGACCGCCCGCACGCTCTTCGACCGCCGCACCGCCGTCTTCGCCGGGCTGCTGTTCGCGCTGCTGCCGGCCGTGTCCAAGTTCGGCCAGGAGGCCCGCTCGTACGCCTTCGTCGTGCTCGCGGTGAGCGCCGCGACCTGGCTGCTGCTGCGCGCGCTGGAGCGGCCGGTGCCGCGGCGCTGGGCTCCGTACGCCCTGACGGTCGCGCTGGCCGGGCTGTTCCACATGGTGTCGCTGCTGTTCCTGCTGCCGCACGCGCTGATCGTGCTCCTGCGCTGGCGGCGCGACCGGCGGGGGCGGACCCTGGTCGCCTACGCGGTGACGGCCGCCGCCGGACTGCTGCCGGTGATACCGCTGGTGCTGCTGGGCCGACGGCAGGTCGGCCGGCAGATCAGCTGGCTCAAGGCCCCGCGCCTGCGGGACGTCTCCGCCGTCTGGGACAACCTCTTCGGCTCCCCGCTGCTCGCCCTCGGCATCGCGGCGGTGGCGCTGCTGCCGCTGGCCTGGAACCGGGGCCGGCGGCCCGCCGTTGAGCTCCTGCTGTGCGGGGCCGCGCCCATCGCGGCCGGGTACGTCGTCTCGCAGGGCAGCAGCTCGTACTTCATCGACCGCTACCTCCTGTTCACCGTGCCCGCCTGGGTGGTGCTGGCCGCCGCCGGGCTGGCCGCGCTGAAGCCGCGCGCGGCCGGGGTGGCCGGGCTGGCGGGGCTGATCCTGCTCGGGCTCCCGGACCAGCGCCAGCTGCGTACCGAGTTCGCCAAGGAGCAGACCGACGGCCGGGACGTGGCGCGGATCATCGCCGAGGACTACCGGCCCGGGGACGGGTTCGCGCCGCTGCGGGGCAAGAAGGACCGGGTGTACATGCTCGACTACGAGGTCGGCTACGAGCTGCCCGACCGGGTCGAGCTGCGGGACGTCTTCGCCCAGCGCTCCGCGGTGGACGACGACGACCTGTTCCCGGTGGAGTGCGCGCGGCCCGTGGAGTGCCTCGGCACCACCCAGCGGATCTGGGTGGTCACCTGGGAGGACCACAGCGCCGCCAAGGACCCGTACCACAAGTTCCCGAAGGCCCAGGCCGAGGCGCTGCGGAGCCACTTCAAGGTGGTCCGCAACGAGAAGGTGACCGGCGGCCTCCAGGTCTCCCTGGTGGAGCGGACGAAGTAGTCCCGGCTCCGGGCGGCCCTACCGCTCCGGCCGGCCCTGCCTGCCGCAGACCACCTGGTCGCCGGTGACCACGCCGTACTCGCCCTGGTAGGGGTCCTCCGCCCGGACCGGCACCACCTTCGTGTAGTCCGCGCCCGCCGTCACCAGCACCGTCCGGCCCTGGCCGGCCACCGCGCGCAGCTCGCTCCCGGGCAGCGCCGTGGACACCGTGCGGGCCGAGCGGTCCCAGCGGGGGTCGTACGCGATCACCGTGCGCTTGACCTTCTGGCTGGCCGCGTTCCCCGGGGCCCGGGTGGTGTCGAAGCCGGTGGCGCGCAGGGCCTCGTCCACCCGCCCGCCGAGCCCGTCGATCCGCGTCCCGTTCTCCACCTGGACCCGGATCTGCGCCGGGGGCACGTCCACCGGGACCGCCTCGGGCCGCCCGGACTGCGCGGGCCGGGCGCTGCGTGCCGGCTGGGCGGGGGCGAGCGGGCGGTCGTTCCGGAGCGACTCGAAGAGCTTGGCCGCCTTCGGCTCGTCCCACTTGACCGTCGAGCCGATGCCCTTGACCGGGAACGAGGGATTGCCGACCGGCACCGAGGCGAACTCCGAGGACGAGGGGGCGAAGTCCCGCATCGCCTGCCCCAGGGCGAGCATCTGCTCCGAGCCGAAGCCCCGGTCGGCCCGGACCGAGCCCAGCAGCGTCGAGCTGACCTCCTTGAACTTCACCGGGTTCAGCAGCACCCCGCCACCGGTGGCCTGCTTGATCAGCGCGGCGACGAACCGCTGCTGGCGCTGCATCCGGCCCAGGTCGGAGGCCCCGTCGACATGGCGCGAGCGCACGTACTGAAGGGCCTGCCCGCCGGTCAGCCGGTGGCTGCCGGGCAGCAGGTCCAGGCCGGTGTTGGCGTCCCGCATGGTCTTGGCGGTGCAGATGTCGACGCCGCCCACGGCGTCGACGGTCCTCATGAAGCTGGTGAAGTCGACCTCCAGGTAGTGGTCGATCTTCACGCGGGTCATGTTCTCGACGGTGCGGACGGTCAGGTTCGGCCCGCCCTCCGCGTAGGCCGCGTTGAGCTTCACGGCGTGCGCCTTGTGCGGCTTGCCGGTGGTCAGGTCCTGGTGGGCGGGGATCTCGGCGTAGCTGTCCCTCGGGAGGCTGACCACGCTGGCCCGCTCCCGGTCGGCGGACAGGTGCACCAGCATGATCGTGTCGGTGCAGTGGCAGGGCGCCCCGCCCAGCCGGTACTCCCGCTTCTCCTCCGGGGTGATCTTCTCCCGGCCGTCGGTGCCGACCAGCAGGAAGTTCACCCCGTGCCCGGCCTGCGGGCGGTTCTTCATGTCCTTGAACGGATCCACCCGTTCGATCCCGGTGTCCAGCCCGGTCATCACGGCGTGCCCGACCGCCCCGGAGCCCAGCACCACCACCGACACCCCGGCCGCGAGCCGTACGCCCCACCGGGGCTTGTCCACCCGCCTGCGCGCCGGACCGCCGCGGCCGCCGCGCGGTGCGCGCTGCGGCTGCTGCCGTGGCCGGGCGGGACGGGTGGGACGGTGCGGCTGGGGCACGGGGGACACCTCCGCGGGGGCAGCAGGGGACGAGCAAGGCCTGGATGGTGCGGTTCTTCTGGCTCTGTACCGGTTGCGATGGATTTGGCAGATCGTCAGAACAGTAGATCCATACGATCAGCATCTGTCCGTACCGCTCGTCCGCCGCGCACCCGTTTCCCCCGTACGCGGTAACGTGACACCGATACCCGACCTTGAAGGACCACATGCCCGCGCAGCAGCCAGCAGTCTCGGTGATCATGCCGGTGCTCAACGAGGAGCGCCATCTGCGTGACTCCGTCCGGCACATCCTCGGACAGGAGTACGCAGGCGAGATGGAGGTGGTGATCGCACTCGGGCCGTCCACGGACCGCACCGACGAGATCGCCGCCGAGCTCGTACGCGAAGACCCTCGCGTCCACACCGTCCCGAACCCCACCGGCCGCACCCCCGCCGCCCTCAACGCCGCCATCAAGGCCTCGCGTCACCCGATCGTGGTACGCGTCGACGGCCACGGCATGCTCTCCCCGAACTACATCGCCACCGCCGTCCGCCTCCTGGAGGAGACCGGCGCGCAGAACGTCGGCGGCATCATGCACGCCGAGGGCGAGAACGCCTGGGAAGAGGCCGTCGCCGCCGCGATGACCTCGAAGATCGGCGTCGGGAACGCGGCCTTCCACACCGGCGGCGAGGCCGGGCCGGCCGAGACCGTCTACCTCGGCGTCTTCCGCCGCGAGGCGCTGGAGCAGCAGGGCGGGTACAACGAGGAGTTCATCCGCGCCCAGGACTGGGAGCTGAACTTCCGCATCCGCGAGGCCGGCGGGCTCATCTGGTTCTCGCCCGAGCTGAAGGTCCAGTACCGCCCGCGGCCCTCCGTACGGGCACTCGCCAAGCAGTACAAGGACTACGGGCGCTGGCGCCACGTGGTCGCCCGCTACCACTCGGGCTCCATCAACCTGCGCTACCTGGCCCCGCCCACCGCCGTCTGCGCGATCGCGGCCGGCGTGGTCCTCGGCGCGGCCGTCACCCCGTGGGCCCTCGTGGTCCCGGCGGGCTACCTCGCGGCGATCACCGCGGGCTCGGTCCCGGCCGGCAAGGGGCTCTCGCTCAAGGCCCGCGCGCAGATCCCCGTCGCCCTCGCCACCATGCACATGTGCTGGGGCTTCGGCTTCCTGACCAGCCCGCGGGCGCTCGCGGACAAGGTCATCGCGAGCCGCCGCCCCGCAGTGCGCCGGGACGCCTCGGAGGTCTGAGCCGCGTACGAAGAAGGGGGTGACCCGGTTCCTGGCGGACCGGATCACCCCCTTTCACGTGCGCGCGACCGCGGGGAGCCCCGCGGTCGCTCGGCTCACCAGCGGTACGGCTTGTACACGTCCATGCAGGCCCCGGTCTCGGCGCCGTTGAGCTGGTCCGCCGACTCGGGGACCGACCCGGCCACCGGAGCCGGCTGCTGCGGGAAGACGGCGCCCTCGCGCCAGTCGGCGCCCACCACCAGGGTGATCCGGGACACCTCGGCCGACAGCTGCACCGAGGTCGACGGGATCCCCAGCGCCGCCGCGACGCTCTGGGCCTGGTCCGCCAGGTCCGCGCTCGGGTAGCGGATCACGGTGGTCTTCTCCGGGGTGAGCCCGGCGTCCGCCTTGGCGGAGGTGAACCCCTTGGAGACCAGCACGTCGGTGACGGCCGTGGCGCGCTTGGGCACGAGCGGCATCCCGGCGCCGGTGCCGTTGACCACGTGCACGGCGATCTTGTCGGGCGCGGTGGCCGGCGCCTTCGACGGCTCCTGGCCCGGCGTCGGCTGCGCGCCGGACGGGGCGCCGGACGGGGCGGGCTGGCCCGGCTGCGCGCTCGGGGGGGCTTCGGGGGCGCCGTTCTTGTCGAAGGCCACGTCCTTGCGGACCATCGTCCACAGCTTGTCGGCGTCCGACGGGTTCACGACCAGCCGGTTGTCGGGGTCCCGCGGGTCGGGCAGCGTCGGCATCGTGGTCATCGTGATGCGGTTGGTGGGCACGTCCTTGAGCTGCATGGCCAGGGTGTAGAGCTTCTTGACCGAGCCGATCTCCTCGGAGACCTCCAGGGCCTTGGTGCCCGCCTCGGCCAGGGCCGTGATCCGGCCGACGTCGGTGAAGGCGTTCTGGCTCTTGAGCTCGCGCATCATCGAGTTCATGTACATGTGCTGGGCCTGCGCCCGGCCCAGGTCACTGCTGAAGGCGTGCCGGGTGCGGAGCCACTGGAGCGCCTGCTCGCCCTTGACCTTGGTGGTGCCCGCCTTCAGCTTGAGGCCGGAGCCGCCGTCGGAGGTGGCCAGGGGCCGGTCCCAGACGTTGTCCTTCACACAGACGTCCACACCGCCGACCGCGTCGGCCATCTGCACCACACCGGAGAAGTCGATCATCATCCAGTGGTCGATGTAGACGTTGGTCAGCTTCTCCCAGGTGGCCAGGGTGCAGCCGGGGCCACCGCGCCCGAGGGACTCGTTGATCATGGCGTTGGTCTTCTTGAACTTCTCGCCGGTCTTCGGGTCCGTGCACTCGGGTATGTCGACCCGGGTGTCGCGGGGGACGCTGACCACCGCGGCGTGCTGCCGGTCCGCGGACACGTGCAGGAGCATCTGCACGTCCGCGAGCGGGGGAGCCCCGACGCTGTCGTGGCTGCCGCCGAGTTCGAGGTTCTCCGGCTTGTTCCGGCTGTCCGAGCCGAGCAGCAGGATGTTCAGCGGGCGCTGGCCGCGGGCGTTCGCCTCGGACTTGGACACCCCGCTGTCGCCGCTCAGGCGCTGGCCGCTGCGGATGTTGCCGTCGAGGTGCCGGTAGTACAGGTACCCGGCCGCCGAGGTCCCGAGGATCAGGAACGCGAGGACCGAGGCCACCCAGAACAGCGCGCGCCGTCGGCGCCGCCGGTGCCGGACCCGGCCGCCGCCCACGGGCCGGGAGCCGCGGGAACCCGTCCGGGGCCGCGGTACCGTGCCGGGCGTGCCCGGGTCGCCGGATATGCCGTCGGCGGCCTGGTCGGGCGCCCCCTCCCCACGCACGCTGCTGTGCCTCACGCGTCCCCCCTAAAGATCATGATTGGTCGGTATGGTGCCGGCCCTACCGGCTGCGGCCGGCGGTCGGCGGCCTTCCGGCGAACGGTGCCGCAGGCATCCGTTCGCCGGGGAGCGGCCGTGAGGTCACTTGGCGCAGACCGCCTTGTCGGCCTCCACCCGCTGGAGCCCCTCGGGGGTCTGCTGCGGCGGCGCCGCCGCCAGCGGAGCCCCCGGCTCCTTGAAGTCGGCGCCGAGCGTCAGCTTCATCGGCGTGCGCGGCGCGGCGTCGGCCGGCCCCACCTTCATCGCCGTGGCCGGCAGCCCCATCATGTCCGCCAGCGCCCTGGCCTGGTCGGCCTGGTTGGGGGCGTACTCCAGCTGCGTGCTGGCGAGCTTCGCCGGGGCGTTGCCGAGGTTGCTGGCCTTGCCCACGCCCTTGCTGTTCTGCAGCCAGTTCAGCGTGGTGGACGCCGAACCGGAGGGGCCGCCGCCGTTGAAGACGTTCACCCGCACGTCCCCGGCCGGAGCGCGGGTGCCCTGGAGCAGCGCGTCCTGCTTGTTCTTGGCGTCGGCGTCGGCCGCTTCCTTCGCGGCCTTCTCCTTCTGCTCGACCTCCGTGAGCGAGACGTCCCCCCGGATCATCTGCAGCAGCGGATCGGCCTGCGAAGGATTGACCACGACGGTCGCCTTGCGGTTCGCCGGCTCGTTCGGATTGTCGAGCACCGGCAGCGTCGTGAAGGTGATGTTCTTGAGGTTTATGTCCTTCAGCTCACCGGCGAGAGCGGTCAGCTGCTTGATGGACCCTATGCCCTGGTCCACGCTCAGCGACTTGGTGGCCGCCTCGGCGAGGGAGAGGAACTTCTTCGGACTGGTCAGCGTCTCCTTGGACTTCATCTCGCGCATCATCGAACCGAGGAACTGCTGCTGGGTCTTGATGCGGTCCAGGTCGCTCTCGTTGCCGAAGGCGTGCCGCGTCCGTACGAAGGCCAGCGCCTGCTCGCCCGACAGCCGGTGCTCGCCCGCCGTCAGCTTCAGCTTCGAGTCGCGGTCGTCGACGTCCTTCTCCACGCAGACCGGCACGCCGCCGACCGCCGAGCTCAGGGTCTTCACCGCGTTGAAGTCGACCATCATGAAGTGGTCGACCTGGATCCCGGTGAGCTCCTTGACCGTGCGCATCGTGCAGCCCGGGTCGCGCCCCTCCTGGCCGAGGCTCTCGTTGAAGCGGGTCCCCTTCGTGCCGTGCACGTCCTTCACCGAACCGTCGGGCTGCTTCGTCGGGCAGGCCGGGATGTTGGTGATCAGGTCGCGGGGGATGGACAGCGCGGTCGCGTTGCTGCGGTCCTTGGCGACGTGGAAGAGGATCGTGGTGTCGGCGTGGCCGACGCTCTCCGCGTCCCCGTAGCCCTCGTTGCCGTCACCGCTGCGCTTGTCCGTGCCGATGACCAGGATGTTGATGGCCTGGTCCTTCTTGAAGCTGCCCGTGCCCGCGGAGCCGGTGTCGATGACGTTGAGGTTGCCGTTCAGGTGCTCGTAGTAGAGGTACGCCCCCACCGAGCCGCCCACCAGCAGGAACGCGAGCGTGCCACCGGTGATGGCCAGCACCTTGCGGCGTTTGCCCGGGCCCTTGCCGCCGCCCTTGCGGGAGCGGCCACCGCGCCGGCCGCCGGGCGGCCCGTCGCCGCGCCGGGGCTTGGGGACCGCCGGGGCCGAGGGGGATCCGGTGGCAGGTGGAGGCGTACGGGTCGTACGTGTTCGGCGGGGGGTGGCGACGGACGGCTGCTGCGCAGCGGAATGGCCCAGTCGCAGTTCGTAGTTGCCGGTGCGGGGGTTGAGGACCCACTGGTCTGCGGGGTCGATCTCGTCCGCCCGCCCACGGCTTTGCGCATCCACGGTTGCTCGAATCCTCCGTCGGTGCCTCGCGATGCGCCTCCCCCAAGGCGCACGGTCAACGTCCGGCTGCTGGTGCACGGCCTCTTTGCTGGCCAGGGCACCGGATCGCTCACCTTATCCGGCCAGGTCAGCTGCAAACCATGCTGGTGACAAATTCCACTCCCCCCATAACGCCCCAAACCCCCCAACCGGATCGCTTGGATCACCGGCTTTTTGGATTGCTTTACCGGCAGTCGGCGGAGGCCGCCGTGGTGCCCGTGAAAGTGGGGACGGGAGACGGTATCGCGGCGGTTCCGGAAGGATCGGCATCGGAGCCCGCGGTCTGCCCGTTCGTCCCGCGATCGCTGCCCTGCCGGCCCTTCCCGGGGGTCCCCGCGGGCTCCGGTTCGGGCTCGGGGGGAGTCACGGTCAGCGGCGCGTCCGTCCGCAGCTGCTCGAACAGCCGGGCCGCGTCCGGCTCCAGCAGCTCGTCCCGGTTCGGGTTCCCGGCGTACGGCCGGCGGGGCACCGTGAGGAAGTTGACCCGCTCGGTCGGTATGTCCCGTACGCCCCGTACGAGTTCGTACAGCCCGCGCAGCGAGGCCAGCCCCGGGTCCGTGGTCACCGAGGAGGTCGCCGCGTCCAGCAGCGGATACAGCCGCCCCGGGTTCAGCAGGACCCCGTTGCTCTGCACCTTCTTCACCAGCGAGCCGAGGAACTGCTGCTGCCGCTCCATCCGTTCGGTGTCGCTGCCGTTGCCCAGGCTGTAGCGGGCCCGGACGAAACCGAGGGCCTGCTCGCCCTGGAGCAGCTGACGGCCGGCCGGGAGCTTCAGCTTCGCCTCGGCGTCGTTCACCGGCTGCTTGAGGCAGACCTCCACCCCGCCGACCGCGTCGACCATCTTCTTGAACCCGCCGAAGTCCACCACCACGTGGTGGTCGATCCGGATCCCGGTGAGCTTCTCCACCGTACGGATCGTGCAGGCGGCCCCGCCCCACTGGAAGGCCCAGTTGAACTGGGCCAGCTGCTCGCCCGTGCGGCCCCCGTCCGCCTTCAGGCAGCTCGGCACGTCCGCCATCAGGTCCCGGGGTATCGACACGGCCGTCGCGCTGTCCCGGTCCGCCGGCAGGTGCAGCAGGATCGTGGTGTCCGAGCGCTGGGTGCCGCCGTCCTGTCCGTACTTCGCGTTCTCCTTGCCGGAGCGCGTGTCCGAGCCGATCAGCAGGATGTTCTGGGCCCCGTTCACCAGGTGCGTCGGGCGTTCCCGTTCGTAGCGCTCCAGCTCGGCGGTGGCGGAGGTGTCCTCGGTGATGTTCCCGTCGAGCTTGTTGTAGAGCCACCAGCCCGTGCCCGCCCCCGCCAGCACCAGCAGGGCCGTCCCGAGGCCCACGCGGCGCAGCAGACGGCGCCTGCGGCCGCGCGGAGGCTTCGGTGTGCCTCCGGCCGCATCGGCGCCGCCCGGTATGCCCGCGCTGTCGGTCACTCGCGTTTCCGTCCCCTCGCCGTACCGGCAGGCCGCAGGGGTGAGCACGGCCTGTGCCGATCCTGCCCCCGGGCGGCCGCGGCGGCCCGGGGGCGGCCCCTTGTAAAGGGCCGAGCGGGTGACAAATCACCCCTGCTCGGCACGGACGGTACGGGCGGTAGGGGCGGTAGGGGTCGCGGCGGGCGGGGCGGCCTTCAGGCCGTGTGGGTGACCCGCTCGCTCTCCACCCGCTGGGCCAGCCCCGCCTCCGGCAAGCGGTCCAGGTTCCGGCACAGCACCACGGACCCGCCCGAGGCCAGCGCGGCGAAGAGCCCGCCCGAGAGCCCCTCCCAGGTGTCGTAGCCCAGCCCGGACAGCACCCGGGACCCCTCGCCGAGGCCGAGCTTCGCCGCGTCCTCGCGGGCGCGCGCGACGAGAGCCGCGTACGAGAGCTCCTCCCCGCCGACCACCAGCCCCGGGCCGTCCGCGTCCACCGGCTGGAAGGGGGCGAACCGGTCGCCCTGCCCCGGCACCTCCACGGCGTAGTCCGCGAACCCGGCGGGCGGCTGCGGGAACCGGCCCCCCAGCGGGCGCAGCGCGAGCGCGACCCGCTCGCCCCCGCACGCGGCGGCCTCCTCCAAGGTGTCGGGCCCGGTCACGACGAGATCGGCGCCGGCCGGATCCCCGCCCACCTCGGCGACCACCCCGACGGAGGCGCAGGCGAGCAGCCAGACGGCGCTCTGCCAGTGCGCGGGGAGCAGCAGCGCGAGCCTGTCACCGGGCTCGGCGCCCAGGTCGCCCTGGAGCAGATTGGCGGTCTTGGCCACCCAATTGGCGAAGGTGGCGACGGACAATTCGACGCGCTCGCCCGTCGCATCGTCGTAGAAGGTCACGAGCGGGCGGCCCGGATCGGCGGCGAGCGCGGATCGCAGCAGGTCGGCAGGGGTGCGGTCAGTGGCGTTCACCCGGCCCAGCGTACGCGCCGGGCTCCCCCGTACGGCGGGCGCCGACTCCCCCGTACGGGGTAGGAGTATCGCGCCGGCATCGGACGGGCCGTCAGTTCTCCGATGGCGCCGGGTGGTGAGTGTGCTGAGCATCTTTTCATGCGTGCATTCCTTGCTTCCTCGATCGGCGTCGCGACGGCTGCCGCACTGGCCCTGCCGCTCGCGCTCCCCACCCCGGCCCTGGCCACCCCGACCCGCGGCACGGCCGCCGCCGCGACCCCCGCCGGGTCGACCCAGTCCCTTCCGCTCACCCCCCTGGGACCCGTGGCGGGCCGCACCCCCGGCGTCCCCGGCATGAGCGCCTCGCCCGGCCTGCCCGAGACCCAGGGCCTGTCCGCACGCGAGGTCAAGACGTTCTCGATGGTCGGCGTCGTCTGGGACGACGCGAGCACCCAGCTCCTCGGCCGGGTCCAGGTCCGCACCCGCTCCGTACGGACGGCCACCTGGTCCGACTGGCAGGACGTCGAGACCCACAACAGCGAACACGCGGCCGACCCCGACGCGGTGGAACGCGCCGCCGGCCGCGTCCGCGGCAGCACCGCCCCGCTGTGGGTCGGCGAGTCCGACGGCGTCGAGGTCCGGGTCCAGGCCGAAGCGGGCACCAGGGCCGCGACCCGCGCCCCGTCCCGGCTCCCCTCCGGGATGCGGATCGAACTCGTGGACCCGGGCGCGGACGCGTCGGCGTCGGCGGCCGACGGCAAGAACACCGGCCCGGAGGACGACCCCGAGGGCGACGACAAGGGCGAGGCCGGACTGCTGCCCGGCGTGGCGGAGTCCTCCTCCGCGAACATCCCGCTGGCCCCGCTCGGCGCCGACGAGATCACCGAACTGAACAAGGCCGACTCCACCGCCGACGCGATCCTCGCCGACAGCTCCCTCAGCGAGGCCGCCCGCCCGTACATCGGCCCGCGCCCGCGGATCGTCACCCGCAAGGGCTGGGGCGCGGACGAGAACCTGCGCGAGAAGGGCTTCGGCTACACGAACACGGTCAAGGCCGCCTTCGTCCACCACACCGCCTCCGGCAACAACTACGCCTGCAAGGACGCCCCGGCGGTGCTGCGCAGCCTCTACCGCTACCACGTGGTCAGCAGCGGCTGGCGCGACATCGGCTACAACTTCGCCGTCGACAAGTGCGGCACGGTGTACGAGGGCCGGGCGGGCGGCGTGGCCAAGCCGGTGCTCGGGGCGCACACCATGGGGTTCAACACGGACAGCATGGGCGTCGCGGTGATCGGCTCGTACTCCTCCACGGCCCCGCCGGCGGCGGCGGTCGACGCGGTGGCCCGCCTCACGGCCTGGAAGCTGGGCCTCTTCGGGGCGGACCCGCGCGCGAAGACCACCCTGAAGTCGGGCGGCGGCAACCTGTACGCGAAGGGCCGGGCCGTGAAGATGAACGTCATCTCGGGCCACCGCGACGGCTTCGCCACCGAATGCCCGGGCCGCCTCCTCTACAACCAGCTCCCCCCGACCCGCACGTCGTCGGCGAAGCTCCAGGGCCGCTAACCGTTGCCCTGGCCGGGCGGTTGACGGGGTTCGGCCTGCCCCTGCCCTGGCCGGGCGTTCACCCTGGTCGCCTGCGGCGCCGTCGCTTCCGGCCCCGGGCTGCGCCCGGGCGCCTCAAGCGCCGGCGGGGCTGGGTTTGGCTGCGGTCTGGGCGGGGTGCCGGTGGCGCCGCCGGGGTGGGGTGTGGTCCGGGGCGGGCATGATTTATGGCGCCCCAGCCGAGCCCCCAGTTGCCGGGCGGTACAGGGCGCCAACAAATCACGTTTTAGCCCCGGACAACACCCCACCCCGACACCGCCCCCGGCCACGAAGCCCAGCCCCTGCGGTGGGGGACAGTTATCCGACCACCTGGGTCGGTGACGGGGCCGGGGTGGGGTGTCGACCGGGGCTAAAACGTGATTTGTGGCGCATCGAGGCCCGAACTTCAAGGTCCTGAACGGGCGCCATAAATCATGCCCGCCCCGGACGACACCCCACCCCGGACCCGGCACCGACCCACCACCCCAGCCCCGCCGGCGCTTGAGGCGACCCGCAGTAGCCGAGCTGCAAACAGGCCCGGCCCGGCACGGGGCAGCCCGAACCCCGCCACCCGCCCGGCCAGGGCAACGGCAGCCGAGCTGCAAACAGGCCCGGGGCACCGGGGACACCCCGAACCCCGGAAACCGCCCGGCCAGGGCAACGGCAGGCGAGCTGCAGACCGGCCCGGCCCGGCACGGGGCAGCCCGAACCCCCGAACCGCCCGGCCAGGGCACCGGCGCTACGCTCAAAGGCATGGCCGGCCGCTTCGACCCCCTCACCCCCCTCGCCGTGCGCGGCGGCCGCACCGACGTGCCCGCCGGGCCCGGCAAACCGGCCGGGGGAGCCGGCGCGCAGAGCCGGGTCTGGGCCCCCGACGGCCCCGTCGATCTCGGACTCACCCTCGGCCCCCTCAGACGCGGCCCCGCCGACCCCACCTTCCGCACCACCCCCGACGGCTCCGTCTGGAAGACCAGCCAGACCCCCGCCGGCCCCGCCACCCTCCGCGTGGCGCGGCAGGGCCAGGAGCTGCACGCCGAGGCCTGGGGACCCGGCGCCGGCTGGGTTCTCGACGGCCTGCCCGAACTGCTCGGGTCCGCCGACGACCCGGCGGAGTTCGTGCCCCGGCACCGGCTCGTGCACGCCAGCCACCGCCGCCGCTCCGGTCTGCGCCTGACCCGGACCGGGCTGGTACTGGAGTCCCTGATCCCGACCGTCCTGGAGCAGAAGGTCACCACCGACGAGGCCTACCGCGCCTGGCGCCGCCTGGTCCGCCAGTACGGGGAACCCGCGCCCGGCCCGCGCCAGGACCTGTACGTCATGCCGACCGCACGCGCCTGGGCCCTGATCCCGTCCTGGGACTGGCACAAGGCCGGGGTCGACTCGAAGCGCTCCGCCACCATCGTCCGGGCCGCCCGCGTGGCGAACCGGCTGGAGGAGGCCGCCGCCATGGACCTCGCCGCGGCGACCCGGCGGCTGGAGGCCGTTCCCGGCATCGGCCCGTGGACCTCGGCCGAGACCCTCCAGCGCAGCAACGGCGCCCCCGACGCAGTCACCACCGGCGACCTCCACCTCCCCGGGATCGTCGGCTACGCCCTCGCCGGGGACCGAGACGCCGACGACGCGGCCATGCTGGAACTCCTCGCCCCGTACGCGGGCCAGCGCCACCGCGCCGCCCGCCTCATCCTGCTGGCCGGCCACGCCCCGCCCCGCCGCACCCCGAAGATGCCCCGCACGGACATCGGCAAGCTCTAGGGAGCCGCGGCCCCCTACCGCACCTCGATGAACCCCGCCGCCTCCCGCCCCGGCCGCTCCGGGGGAGCCGCGGCGGGGTGGCCCACGGCCACCGCGCCCATCGGGTCCCACCCGTCCGGCAGCGCCAGGACCTTCCGCACCACGTCCCGGCAGAACATCGTCGAGGACACCCACGCCGAGCCCAGCCGCTCCCCGGCCAGCGCGACCAGGAAGTTCTGTACGCCCGCGCCCATCGCGACGACGAACATCTCCCGTTCGGCGGTGTCCCGCCGGGCGTGCCCGTAGTCGTGCGCCCCGTCCATGACCAGGCAGGGGACCACCAGGTACGGGGCGTTGCGGAGCACGTCCCCGCGCCGTACCCGCTTCGCGACGGACTCCTCGGACCTGCCGTCCCGGCGCAGGTCGTCGATCCAGGCGTCGCGCATCGCGTCCAGCAGTTCGAGCCGCGCCTCGGCGGACTCCAGCAGGACGAACCGCCAGGGCGTCGTGTGGTGCGGGGCCGGGGCCGTCAGGGCCGCCGCCACCGCGCGGCGGACCGCGCCCGGGTCCACGGGCTCGTCCGTGAAGGCCCGTACGGTCCGGCGCTGCGTCACGGCTTCCCGTACCGCCTCCGAGGTCCCCAGCCGGAACATGTCGTCGGCCGGCGCCCGCACGAGGTCGGCCGCCGAGGAGCCCTCGCCGAGTACGTGGGCCAGACCGCGTACGACGGCCACGGGCAGGCCGGCCGCCTTGCCCTTGACCAGGTCGCCGGCCGCGGCCAGCTCGTCCGCCGTGGCGACTATCGTCGCGCTCAGCGGGTTGCCGTGCGCGTCCGTGCCGCCGCGCAGGTCGTCGAGCACCCGCACCCCGGCGGAGCCGATCGCCACGTCCGTCAGCCCGGCGCGCCAGGGTCGCCCGAAGGTGTCCGTCACGATCACGCCGACGTCCACCGAGAGCGCCGCCCGCAGCCCCTCCCGGATCGCGGCCGCGGAGGCGTCGGGGTCCTCGGGGAGCAGCAGCACCGTGCCGGGGGCGGTGTTCGAGGCGTCCACCCCGGCAGCCGCCATCACCAGCCCCTGCCGGTTCTCGACGATCCGCAGGGAGCCCCGGCGGGCGACGACCCGTACGGTCTCCGCGTCGATCGCCGCCTCGCGCGATTCGGCCCGGACGATCCGGCCCTCCGCCTTGGACACGATCTTCGAGGTGACCAGCAGCACGTCCCCGTCGCGCAGACCGGGCTCCGCGGCGGCGATCAGGGCGGCCAGGTCGTCACCCGGGCCGATCTCGGGGATCCCGGGGACGGCGCGCACCTCGTACGAGGGGACGGTCACCGGGAGGCCTCCGCCAGCTCCAGCGCCGCTCGGGCCATCTCCGCCGTGGCCTCCAGGTCGGTCATCATCAGCGGGACCGCGCGGCAGGTGATCCCGGCGGCCTCGACCTCGGCGACGGCCCCCGCGTCGGCGGTGTCCACCAGCCATCCGTCGAGCAGTCCGGTGCCGTAGTGCAGGGCGACGGCCGCGGCGGTGGATTCCACGCCCACGGCGGCGAGCACCTTGTCGGCCATGCCGCGCACCGGGGCGCCCCCGACGATGGGGGAGAGGCCGACGACGGGCGCCTCGGCGGCGGCCACGGCCTCCCGGATGCCGGGCACCGCGAGGATGGTCCCGACGGAGACGACCGGGTTGGACGGCGGGAGGATGACGACGTCGGCGGCCGCGATGGCCTCCAGTACGCCGGGTGCGGGCTTGGCCTGCTCGGCGCCGACGGGTACGACGGCCTCCGCGTCGACCGCGGCGCGCATCTTGACCCAGTACTCCTGGAAGTGGATGACCCTGCGTTCGCCGGAGCCGGGCTCGGTGATCGCGACGTGGGTCTCGACCCGGTCGTCGGACATGGGGAGCAGCCGGACGCCGGGCTGCCAGCGGTCGCAGAGGGCCTCGGTGACGGCGCTGAGCGGGTAGCCCGCACCGAGCATCTGGGTACGGACGATGTGGGTCGCGAAGTCGCGGTCGCCGAGGCCGAACCAGGTGGGTCCGACCCCGTACGCCGCGAGTTCCTCCTTGACGGTGAAGGACTCGTCGGTGCGGCCCCAGCCCTGGTCCTCGTCGATGCCACCGCCGAGGGTGTACATCACGGTGTCCAGATCGGGGCAGACCTTCAGCCCGAACAGGTGAATGTCGTCACCGGTGTTGCCGATGACCGTGATCTCCGCTTCGGGAGCCGCCGACTTGAGTCCGCGGAGGAAACGGGCGCCGCCGATGCCGCCGGCCAGAACAACAATGCGCATGCACGGCAGTCTGTCAGGCCCCTGCCGGTGGGACGCGGTCCGGTCAGACGGAGAGGGTCTGCGGCCGGGCCGGGGAGCAGCTGTGCATCGGCATCTCGGTCAGGCCGGGGAAGTAGACGTGCAGGCTGACGGCGCCGTCGAGGGTGTCGTTGAGGACTTCGTGGGCGTAACCGGGGGCGAAGACGCGCTGGGAGCCGGAGCGCAGGGTGAGGGGTCCGCGCGGGCCGTGCTCGGTGAGCTCGCCGTCGAGGACGGTCAGGACGCCGGAGGAGGCGCCGTGGTCGTGCAGGCCGCTGCCCTGGCCGGGGACCCAGCTGAGCAGCCAGACCTCGTAGCCGGGGCCGGTGCGCAGGCGGTGGTACCAGCGGGTGGTGGCGTCGTACTGGACCAGGTGCTCCCACTCCGCGCGGTTCTCGGCGATGGAGCGGGCGAGGCCCACGAACTCGGCGACGGTGGAGGGGTGTTCGCGGGCGGGCTGGAGCAGGTGCTGGACGGAGAGGATGTCTCCGGCGATCTGCAGGTCGCTCTCGACCATGGCGGGAGCGGCAGCGGCAGCGGCGGCAGGAACAGGAGCGGGGGTCGGCGCGACGGTGGTGGGGGCCGTTGCGGCGTGGTGCGTGTGGCTGATCGTGGTGCTGTTCATCGGGGGAGTCCTCGACGGATGTCAGTCGTGCTGGCGGTCGCTGTGGGGAGCCGGTGCTCGGAGGAGCCGTGGCTCCGGTGGCATCAACAGCTGCAACAGCAACAGCGAACCTGGGCAGCGCGCAGGAACCCACGAATGGGGGTCCAGGTGGCGGCTGCGGGCGCTGACATGCGTACAAGGAGACCGGGCCGAGGGCCTGACTGTCAACCCAATGTCCGGTTTGGGGTAAAAGTTTCACCTCATCCGGTTACTGTGCCCGGAGAAAGGTTTGTGCAGTCCCCGCAAGGGGATGTGCCGGTCCAGTCGCGTCAGACGCGTCTTCAAACCCATTGCCGCCACTCGTGACCTGAATGTGATCCGGGCCGCATCTTCGGCCGGATCGCAACCACACCAGAGAGTGAGACGTCGGTTTCTGGGGAAGGCGCGCGCTGCGTGATACCGGTGGCATGGGTCACGATTTTTGGCGATATGAACACTTTCTGCATACGCTTGGTTCCGCAGAGTGAATAAGGGGCCCAATAGCAGATCTCGGCTTGACTGCGCTGGAGCCCCGCACTTGTAATTTCACTCGTGTCGTTACGTAGCGATGAGTAACGGCAACACCACGGGGACGCACAGACAGAGCGAGGGGCGCACATGACCGAGCTGTTTCAGGAACTGCTGGTCGAGGAGGCGGACGAGGAGCTCGGATGGCAGGAGCGCGCACTCTGCGCCCAGACCGACCCCGAGTCCTTCTTTCCCGAGAAGGGCGGCTCCACCCGCGAAGCCAAGAAGGTCTGCCTCGCCTGCGAGGTCCGCTCCGAATGCCTTGAGTACGCCCTGGCCAACGACGAGCGATTCGGCATCTGGGGCGGTTTGTCCGAGCGTGAGCGCCGCCGCCTGAAAAAGGCAGCGGTCTGAGGAGCACCGCGCGCCGGCCGTCCGGCGCCCACGGCAGCCCGCACCTCATATCCACCGGCCCCCCGGTCCGCACACCGGTCCGCACACCGATCCACCCGGCACGGAACGACGTACGGAACGCCGTACGAAACGACATACGCAACGACGTACGCAACGACGCACGAAACCGCATAGCGAACAGAGCAAACGGTCCGCCTCCTGCCCCTTCCCCGCAGGAGGCGGACCGCTGTGTTCCGAGCCGTTAGTGTGGGGCGCTGTCCAGCAGCCTCCGAGGGCACACCACCCCCGGACCCCCGGCCGGAGGGCCCGTACCGCGATGTCCCTGCACAGCAACTCGACGGCCTCCCACCAGGCAGCCGCCACCCCCGAGTTCCCCCGGCACGTCGTCACGGCCGTCCTCGTCGCCCATGACGGCGCCCGCTGGCTGCCCCGGACCCTCGCCGGACTCCTCGGCCAGGAACGCCCCGCGCAGAACCACGTCGCCGCCGACACCGGCAGCGCCGACGACTCCGCACGGCTGCTCACCGAGGCCCTCGGCGCCGACCGGGTCGTGCACCTCGCCCGCCGCACCGGATTCGGCACCGCCGTCGACGAAGCCGCCCGCACCGCCGGCGTGCTGACCCCCGAGGAACTTCCGTACCTCAAGCGCCCCAGCGGCTGGGACCCCGTCAGCCGCACCTGGCAGGACGACGCGTACGACCTCCCCGAACTCCCGCACGGCGAACCCGTCCAGTGGCTCTGGCTCCTCCACGACGACAGCGCCCCCGAACCCGACGCCCTCACCGAACTGCTGCGCGTCGCCGAGGAGAACCCCGACGCCGCCGTCATCGGCCCCAAGCTGCGCGGCTGGTACGACAAGAAGCAGCTCCTCGAAGCCGGCGTCACCATCGCCCGCAGCGGCCGCCGCTGGACCGGACTCGACCGCCGCGAACAGGACCAGGGCCAGCACGACCAGGTCCGCCCCGTCCTGTCCGTCTCCACCGCCGGCATGCTCGTACGCCGCGACGCGTACGACGCCCTCGGCGGCTTCGACCGCAGACTCCCGCTCATGCGCGACGACGTGGACCTCTGCTGGCGCGCCCAGAGCGCCGGCCACACCGTCCTCGTCGCCCCCGACGCCGTCATGCGGCACGCCGAGGCCTCCGCCCGCGAACGCCGCACCGTCGACTGCGCCGGACGCTCCGCCGTCGGCCCCCACCGCGTGGACAAGGCCGGCGCCGTCTACACGATGCTGGCCAACAGCTCCGGCCGCGCCCTGCCCTACGTACTCCTGCGCCTCCTCCTCGGCACCGTCCTGCGCACCCTCGGCTACCTCATCGGCAAGGCACCCGGCCAGGCCGTCGACGAGATCACCGGCCTGCTCGCCACCCTGCTCCGCCCCGGCCGGATCCTCGCCGCCCGCAAGGCCCGCCGCCGGCCCGCCGTCCCCGCCAAGGAACTGCGCCCCCTCTTCCCGCCGCCCGGCGCTACCCTGCGCGCCAACGCCGAACAGCTCGCCGGGTACTTCGGCGCCGACCGCGACGCCGAGGCTGCCACCGCGAGCCGGCACGGCGGAGCCATCGAGTCCGGCCCCGGCGGCGACGACGCCGACTACCTGGAGATCGAGCAGTTCGCCCGGCTCAAGCGGATCGCCCGCAACCCGGCCCCCGTCCTGTTCGCCCTCCTGCTGCTCGTCTCCCTCGCCGCCTGCCGTGCCCTGCTCTTCGGCGGCACCCTCATGGGCGGCGCCCTGCTCCCCGCCCCCGACCGGGGGATCGACCTCTGGCGCGCCTACACCACCGACTGGCAGCCCGTCGGCCTCGGCACCACCGCCGGAGCACCGCCCTACCTCGCCGTCCTCGGCGCCGTCTCCACCCTGCTGCTCGGCTCCACCAAGGCCGCCCTGACCCTGCTGCTGGTCTGCTCGGTCCCCCTCGCCGGCCTCACCGCCTACTTCGCCTCCCGGCCGCTCGTCGAATCCCGCCTGCTGCGCGCCTGGGCCGCCATCGCCTACGCCTTCCTCCCCGCCGTCACCGGAGCCCTGGCCGGCGGCCTCCTCGGCACCGCCGTCCTCGCCGTGCTGCTCCCGCTCATCGCCCGGTCCGCCGTCACCGCCTTCGGGTTCGGCGGCCGCGACGCCGAGGGCGGCTGGCGCGCCCTGTGGACCTACACCCTGCTGCTGACCCTGGCCACCGCCTTCACCCCCGTCGTGTGGCCGCTCGCCGCCGTCCTCGGGGGCGCCGCGCTCGTCATGCGCCGCGCGCGCTGGAAGGCGTACGGACCGCGGCTCCTGGCCGGTCTCGCCGTACCGCTCCTCGTGCTCGCGCCCTGGTCGCTGGGCCTGCTCACGCACCCCACCCGCTTCCTGCGCGAGGCCGGACTGCCCTACGGGGCCCGCTCCGCCACCGCCCTCGACCTGCTCGGCATCAGCCCCGGCGGCCCCGGCACCCCCGGCGGACTGCTGCTGCTCGGCGTCCTGATCGCCGCCCTGGCCGCCCTGCTGCGCGCCGACCGGCAGTTCGCCGTCCGCACCGCCTGGGCCGCCGCGCTGACCGGGCTGCTCCTCGGCGTCCTCCTCAACCGCAGCGCCTGGGCCGGACCCGCCACCCTCGTCTACGGAGCCGGCCTGCTCGCGGCCGCCGTGCTCGGCGCGGACGGCGCGAGGGAACGGGTGGCCGCCCGCAGCTTCGGCTGGCGCCAGCCGCTCGCCGCCCTCATCGCGCTCGCCGCCGCCGCAGGCCCCCTGCTCGCCGCCGGCGGCTGGATGCTCTCCGGCGCCGACGGACCGCTGACGCGGCGCGACCCCGCCCAGGTCCCGGCCGCCGCCGCCTACCTGACCGGCGACAGCAACCAGACCCGCACCCTCGTCCTGACCGGCGACTCGCCCGCCACGGTCTCCTACAGCCTGGTCCGCGGCTCCGCCGCCCACCTCGGCGACGCCGAACTCCTCGCCGGGGCAGGCGCCGAACCCCGCCTCGCCAAGGTGGTCTCCAGCCTCGTCTCGGGCTCCGGAGCCGACCAGTCCGAGCAGCTCAACGGCTTCGCCGTCCGCTACGTCGTCCTCCAGGCGGGCGCCCCGCGGCACTTCCGCGAGGTCCTCGACGTCACCCCCGGCCTGAAGGCCGGCCACCTCGACGACGACACCGCCGTGTGGGAGGTCGAACGCTCACCGGCCCGCGCGGTCATCGTC
Organism: Streptomyces sp. NPDC028314; assembly: GCF_055565795.1. Classification (NCBI taxonomy): domain Bacteria; kingdom Bacillati; phylum Actinomycetota; class Actinomycetes; order Kitasatosporales; family Streptomycetaceae; genus Streptomyces; species Streptomyces sp. NPDC028314. The sequence continues at coordinate 9,747 of NZ_JBVHTP010000008.1, read as the reverse complement.
TCCGGCCGGCAGGGCCAGGCCCCCGTCGCCATCGAGGCCGGCCCCGTCGAGGTCCACACCAAGATCCCGGCCGGCGAGGAGGGCCGGGTCCTGCGCATCGCCGACCGGGCCGCGCCCGGCTGGCAGGCCACCGTCGAGGGCAAGCCGCTCAAGGCGAAGACCCTGGACGGCTGGGCGCAGGGCTTCGAACTGCCCGCCGCCGGAGGCCACCTGGACCTCGTCCACGAGGACGCCGCCACCCGCGACGCCTGGCACTGGGCGCAGGGCCTGCTGGTCCTGGTGCTGCTGGTGATGGCCCTGCCGGGCCGCCGCGCGCGGCTCGACGACGACCTCCCCGAGGAGGAGGCCGCCGTCCCGGCCCAGGCCGACGGCCCGGTCGAGGGCGCGGGTGCGGGCACGGGCGGAGGCCGCCGTGCCCGCCGACTGCAGGCGGAGTCCGGCGGGCAGGCGCCGGCGGCTGCCCCCGAGGCCGCCGTCGCGGACCCGTACGCGCAGATCCCGGCGCAGCCGGTGTACGGGGAGGAGGCGTACGGGTACCAGGGCTACCCGTACGAGCAGCAGCCCGCGCAGCAGCCGTACGAGCAGCAGATCCCGCAGCAGCAGGCCGCGGAGCAGTACGACGACCGGTACCCGTACCCCCAGCAGCCCTACGACCCCTACCAGCAGCAGCAACAGCCCCCGCAGCAGTACCCGTACCAGCACGAGCCGTACGAGAACACCTACGGACAGCACGACCCGCGTCCGGACGGGAGCCCCCAGCAGTGAAGCAGCGCGCACCCCTGACGCTGGCGGCCGTGGCCGCGGCACTGGCCGCCGTCACCGGCATCGCCTCGTTCACCGCCCCCGCCGCACCGGCCGCCGACCGCGGGGCCGCCGCGTCCAGGATGCCGGTGGAGCGGTCCGTACTGGTGTGCCCGGCGCCCAGCACCTCGGACATCGCGGAGACCACGTACACCTCGATCACCCCGGGCAAGGCCGGCGCTCCCGGCTCGGCCCTGCTCCGCACCAAGGAGGGCAAGCCGGTCCTGGAGCCGAAGGAGCCCGGCAAGCCCGCCGGCGCCACCGCCTCCGGCGCCGAGGCGCCCCCGCTGACGGGCATCGCCGACGGGATCCTGGCGCCCGGCTGGACGGCGCAGCAGACCACCAAGGTCGCGGTGGGCCAGGCGCGCGGCCTGCTCGGGGTCGCCTGCACGGCACCCGGCACCGAGTTCTGGTTCCCGGGCCTGAGCACCGCCAAGGGGCGCCTCGACTCCGTCCACCTGACCAACCCGGACGACACCGAGGCCACCGTCCAGGTCAAGCTGTACGGCCCGGACGGGCTCCTGAAGGACAAGCCGGGCAGCCCCGAGCGGCTCCCCTACAAGGTCGGCCCCCGCTCCAGCGCCAAGGTGCTGCTGTCCGACTTCTTCCCCGGGACGCAGCTCACGGACGTCACCGCCCACGTCACCGTCGTCACCGGCCGGGTCGGCGCCACCGCGCAGATCGCCGAGGAGGGGGCCGGCGCCGACTGGCTGCCCGCCTCCACCGACCCGGCGGGCTCCCTGGTCCTGCCGGGCATCCCGGCGGACGCCACCTCCGTACGGCTGGTCGCCTTCGCCCCCGGCGAGGACGACGCCGACCTCGTCCTCCGGCTGGCCGGCGCCGGCGGCTCGATCAGCCCGGCCGGCAACGAGCAGCTGCACGTCAAGGCCGGGATGACGGCGAGCGTGGACCTCAAGGACCTGACCCGCGGCGAGACGGGCTCCCTGCACCTCACCCCGGCGGACCCGAAGAAGGCCCCCCCGGTGGTCGCGGCGGTACGGGTGGTCCGCGGCGCCGGCGCCAAGCAGGAACTGGGCTTCATCCCGGCCACCGCCCCGGTGGGGGCGCGGGCGACCGTCGCGGACAACCGCACCGACGACAAGGCGACCGTGCTGGCCCTCACGGCGACCGGCAGCGGCGACGCGAAGGTCCGCGTGACGGCCTCGCCGGGCACCGACGGCGGCGAACGGGCCGTCCAGGAACTCACCGTCAAGGCGGGCACCACCCTGACGGTGTCCCCGCCCCCGGCCCCCGCGGGCGGAAAGGGCGCCTACGCCCTCACGCTCGAAACCCTGTCCGGGGGCCCGGTGTACGCCTCCCGCACGCTGACCCTGCCGCACGACGGCATCCCGATGTTCACCGTCCAGACCTTCGCGGACGACCGGTCCACGGTCTCGGTCCCGAAGGCCGTCGAGGACCTCTCGATCCTGACGACGAAGTAGCCCCCGGGCTCCGCCGGACCACGACGAAGTAGCCCCCCGGGCTCCGCCGGACCACGGCGGAGCCCGCCCGGGGACGGCCGACGGGGCGACGGCCCCGCCGGTCAGTCCTGCCCGTCCACGATCTCCGGCGAGAGCCCCAGCAGTTCCGCGACCTGCTCCACCACGATCTCGTGCACGAGCAGCGCCTTCTCGTCCCGGGACTTCGCCCGGATCTCCACCGGCCGCCGGAACACCACGATCCGGGCCGGCCGCCCGTCGCGGGCCTCCACCAGCCCCCCGAGCGGTACGGCCTCGTCGTTCCAGCCCGCGTCCGCGCCGCCCGGCGGCCCCGGCACGTCGGCCACCACGAACTCCACCTCGGCCAGCTGCGGCCAGCGCCGCTCCAGCCGCTCCACGGAATCCCGTACGAGGTCGCCGAACAGCTCCGACCGGCTCGCCGACAGCGGCACCTGCGGAGGGGCCACCGGCCCGCGCATCCCCCGTCCGTGCCGGTCGCGCCGGCGGGGCCTGGGCTCGTGGGGGGGTCCGGCGGGGTGGGAGGAGCCGGCGGGGCTCGGGGGCGTCAGAGGGCTGTCCGTCACCCCCGCAGGGTAGCCCTCGCCCCGGCCCCCGGCAGGGCCTCCCGACGGTCACGGCCCGATGTCGTACCGCGAACAATCCGGCCAAGGTTCGGCCCCGTTCGGGACGACACGGGGGAGTGCCCGGGGGGAGAGTCGTCGCGACCCGGTCAAGAGTGCGGTACCGTCCAACGTCGTGAGCCTTGTACGTCGCTGTTCGCGCACCGCGTGCGGCCGCCCTGCCGTCGCCACACTGACGTACGTCTACGCCGACTCGACCGCAGTTCTCGGCCCGCTCGCCACCTACGCCGAACCCCACTGTTACGACCTGTGCGCCGAGCACTCCGAGCGCCTGACAGCCCCCCGGGGCTGGGACGTCGTACGTCTGACGGACGGTTCGGGCCCCTCGCGCCCCAGCGGCGACGACCTCGAAGCACTGGCCAACGCGGTACGTGAAGCCGCCCGTCCGCACGACCGCGCGGCCGAGGCCGGCGGCTCCGGACCCAGGGGCCCGGTGACCGGCGAGACCCGCCGCGGACACCTGCGCGTCCTGCGCTCGCCGGATTCCTGACGTCCGCCCGCCACCCAGCTCATCTGAAGAGCGGCTCTGTGCACAGGGTAGGTTTGCTCCACCGCACAGATCCTTCAGGAGGGCAGGCAGTGGCCGCAGATCTTTCGAACATCGTCAAGGCATACGACGTACGTGGCGTCGTACCGGACGAGTGGGACGAGCCCCTGGCCGAGCTGTTCGGCGCTGCCTTCGTCGAGGTCACCGCAGCCACGGCCATCGTGGTCGGCCACGACATGCGCCCCTCCTCGCCCGGCCTGTCCGCCGCCTTCGCCCGGGGCGCCGCCGCCCGCGGCGTCGACGTGACGCTCATCGGGCTGTGCTCCACCGACCAGCTGTACTACGCCTCCGGCAAGCTGGACCTGCCCGGCGCGATGTTCACGGCCTCGCACAACCCGGCCCAGTACAACGGCATCAAGCTCTGCCGCGCCGGCGCCGCTCCCGTGGGCCAGGACACCGGCCTCGCCACCATCCGCGAGCTCGCCGAGAAGTGGACCGACGAGGGCGCCCCCGCGATCCCCGCCGGCACCGTCCCGGGCACCATCACCGAGCAGGACACCCTCACCGGCTACGCCGAGCACCTCAAGGGCCTGGTGGACCTCACCGCCATCCGCCCGCTCAAGGTCGTCGTCGACGCGGGCAACGGCATGGGCGGCCACACCGTCCCCACCGTGTTCGAGGGCCTCCCCCTGGAACTCGTCCCCGTGTACTTCGAGCTGGACGGGACCTTCCCGAACCACGAGGCCAACCCCCTCGACCCGAAGAACATCGTCGACCTCCAGGCCCGCGTGAAGGCCGAGGGCGCCGACCTCGGCCTGGCCTTCGACGGCGACGCCGACCGCTGCTTCGTCGTCGACGAGCGCGGCGAGGGCGTCTCCCCGTCCGCCATCACCGCCCTGGTCGCGGCCCGCGAACTGGCCCGCAACGGCGGCACCGGCGTCGTGATCCACAACCTGATCACCTCCTGGTCCGTCCCCGAGGTCGTCAAGGAGAACGGCGGCACCCCCGTCCGCACCCGCGTCGGCCACTCCTTCATCAAGGAGGAGATGGCCAAGTCCGGCGCCATCTTCGGCGGCGAGCACTCCGCGCACTACTACTTCAAGGACTTCTGGAACGCGGACACCGGCATGCTCGCCGCGCTCCACGTCCTGGCGGCCCTCGGCGGCCAGCAGGGCACCCTGTCCGCGCTCGTCGCCGAGTACGACCGCTACGTCGGCTCCGGCGAGATCAACTCGACCGTCGCCGACCAGGCCGGCCGCACCGCCCTCGTCAAGCAGACCTACGGCTCCCAGGACGGCGTCACCGTCGACGAGCTCGACGGCCTCACCGTGACCACCGCCGACTGGTGGTTCAACCTGCGCCCGTCGAACACCGAGCCGCTGCTGCGCCTGAACGTCGAGGCCCGCGACACCGTCACCCTGGAGAAGATCCGCGACGAGGTCCTCGCGCTGGTCCGCGCGTAACACCCCGCGCGTAACACCCGCGCCGTCCGCGGGTGGCACCCGCACGTCGCACCCGCACGTCACACCCCGTACGTCACCGTCACCGCCGGGCCGCGCCACACGCGGCCCGGCGGTACGCTGACCTCGCCCAAACCGCATGTTCGAAGGGAAGCGCCCCATGCCGCTCGAAGCCGGCCTTCTGGAGATCCTCGCCTGCCCCGCCTGCCACTCGCCCCTCGAGGACAAGTCGGCCGACGAGACGGCTCCCGAGCTGATCTGCACCGGCCAGGACTGCGGTCTCGCGTACCCGGTCCGCGACGGCATCCCGGTCCTCCTCGTGGACGAGGCCCGCCGACCCGCCTGAACCGCCCCGCGCAGACGCTGAGACTGGTTCCGTCCACCACACAGCCGGAGGCCGCCATGCTCGACGAGTCCATCCTCGACGCACCGGACGATCTCGCCCGGGCCGACCGACGCGGCCTGCTCCGCGGCGCCGCCGACGCCGGAGCCCGGGTCCGCACCGCCGCCCGGCACGCCACCGAGGCGGGCCTGGCCGACCTGCGGCCCGACGGCCGCCCCCGCGCCGTGCTCATCGCGGGACCCGGCACCGCCGCCACCGGCGTCGCCGACCTCCTCGGCGCCCTCGCCGGAGCCTCCGCCCCGGTCACCCGCCTGCACCCCACCGGCGTCGCGCACGCCGCCGGGGCACTGCGCTGGACGCTGCCCGGCTGGGCCGGCCCCGTCGACCTGTTGCTCATCGCCACCACCGACGGCACCGAGCCCGGCCTCGCCGTCCTGGCCGAACAGGCCTACCGGCGCGGCTGCAGCGTCGTCGCCGTGGCCCCCGAGCGGTCCCCGCTGAGCGAGGCCGTCGACGGCGCCCACGGGGTGCTCGTACCGATGGCCAAGGCTCCGTACCAGGAGTACGACGAGTCCGCCGCGGCCGGTCCCGGAGCGCTCTGGGCCCTGCTCACACCGCTGCTCGTGCTCCTCGACAAGGTCGGACTGGTCTCCGCCGACCCGGCCACCCTCCAGCTCGTCGCGGACCGCCTCGACCGCACCGCCGAACGCTGCGGCCCCGCCATCGCCACGTACTCCAACCCGGCGAAGACCCTGGCCGCCGAGCTCGCCGACTCCCTCCCGCTCATCTGGAGCGAGGGCACCGGCGCGGGCGCCGCCGGCCGCCGCTTCGCCGCCACCCTCGCGGAGCTCGCGGGCCGCCCCGCGCTCTCCGCCCACCTCCCCGAGGCGCTGCCCGCGCACGGGGTCCTGCTCGCCGGAGCCTTCGCGGCGGGCGCCGATCCCGAGGACTTCTTCCGCGACCGCGTCGAGGAACCGCAGGCCCTGCGCGCCCGCGTCGTGCTGCTGCGCGACCGGCCCACCGGCGGGCTCACCGCCGCCCCCGCCGCGCGGGAACTCGCCCTCAGCCACGACACCGCCATCAGCGAGCTCGAACCCGAGGAGGGCACCGAGCTGGAACAGCTCGCCGAACTCCTCGCCGTCACGGACTTCGCCACCGCCTACCTGGCGCTGGCCTCCAGGGGACACAGCTGAGGCACAGATCGGTGCCCGCCCCCGCCCAGATCCACATCCAGATCCAGGAAGACGACGACGATGGACCGCCTGACCAACACGATCCGCCCCTACGCGTGGGGATCCACCACCGCGATCCCCGCCCTCCTGGGGGTCGAGCCCACGGGTGAGCCCCAGGCCGAGATGTGGATGGGCGCCCACCCCGGCGCCCCGTCCCGCCTCGACCGGGGAGCGGGCGAAGCCAGCCTGTCGGACGTCATCGCCGCCGACCCCGAGCGCGAGCTCGGCGCGGAGGCCGTCGCCAAGTTCGGCCCCCGCCTGCCCTTCCTCCTCAAGCTCCTCGCGGCCGGCGCCCCGCTCTCCCTCCAGGTCCACCCCGACCTGGCCCAGGCCAAGGAGGGCTACGCGGACGAGGAGCGCCGCGGCGTCCCGATCGACGCGGGCCACCGCAACTACAAGGACGCCAACCACAAGCCCGAGATGATCTGCGCGCTCACCCCCTTCGACGGGCTGTGCGGATTCCGCCCGCCGCAGGAGGCCGCCGATCTCCTCGAAGGCCTCGGTGTCGACTCCCTCAAGCCCTACGTGGACCTGCTGCGCGCCCACCCCGAGGAAGCGGCCCTGCGCGAGGTGCTCACCGCCGTACTGACCGCCGACCGCACCGAGATGGCCCGTACGGTCACCGAGGCCGCGGCCGCCGCCGAACGCCTCGGGGGCCCGTACAAGGCCTACGCCTCGCTCGTGCACGACTACCCGGGCGACCCGGGCGTCATCGCCGCCATGCTCCTCAACCACGTGCAACTCCAGCCCGGCGAGGCCATGTTCCTCGGCGCCGGCGTCCCGCACGCCTACATCGAGGGCCTCGGCGTCGAGTTGCTCGCCAACTCCGACAACGTGCTGCGCGCCGGCCTCACCCCCAAGCACGTCGACGTCCCCGAACTGCTGAAGATCGTCAAGTTCGAGACCGGCGACCCCGGCGTGATGCGCCCCGAGGGCGACGGCGAGGAGGTCTACGAGACCCCCATCGACGAGTTCCGCCTCTCGCGGTTCGTCCTGGCACCCGGCGGCGCCCCCCGCCTCCTCCCGGACAACGCCCCGCAGATCCTGCTCTGCACCGCGGGTTCCCCGAAGGCCGGCGAACTGACCCTGGCCCCCGGCGAGTCGGTCTTCGTACCGGCGGGCGAAAAGGCCGAACTGTCCGGTACCGGCACTGTCTTCCGCGCGACCCTCGTGCTCTGACGTACCGTCCTACCGGCGACTGCGAGAATATGCGGCCGTAGCGCGGCGCCCCGGCCCAGGGGCGCCGCACCGAGGAAGGGACATCCTGCACCCATGAGCGCGTCGGGCGGTACCAAGGCGATCGTGGCGGCACTCGCCGCCAATCTCGCCATCGCTGTAGCCAAGTTCGTGGCCTTCGTCTTCAGCGGCTCCTCGTCGATGCTCGCGGAAAGCGTCCACTCGCTTGCGGACTCGGGCAACCAGGGGCTGCTGCTCCTCGGCGGCAAGAAGGCCAAGCGCGAAGCCACACCCCAACACCCCTTCGGGTACGGGCGCGAGCGCTACATCTACGCCTTCCTGGTCTCCATCGTGCTCTTCACGGTCGGTGGCATGTTCGCCATCTACGAAGGCATCGAGAAGATCAAGGAGCCGCACGCGATCGAGCAGTGGTACTGGCCGATCGGCGTACTGGTCTTCGCGATCGCCGCGGAGAGCTTCTCCTTCCGTACGGCCATCAAGGAGTCGAACGAGACCCGCGGCTCGCTCTCGTGGAGCCAGTTCATCAAGCGCGCCAAGGCCCCCGAGCTCCCGGTCGTCCTCCTCGAAGACCTCGGCGCCCTCGTCGGCCTGGTCCTCGCCCTCGCCGGCGTCGGCATCGCCCTGGCCACCGGCAACGGCGTCTGGGACGGCATCGGCACCCTCTGCATCGGCGTCCTGCTGATCATCATCGCCATCGTGCTCGCCGCCGAGACCAAGTCCCTGCTGCTCGGCGAGGCCGCCGGCACGGAGGACGTCGAGAAGATCAAGGCCGCGCTGGTCGACGGCGACGTCGTCACCGGCGTCATCCACATGCGCACCCTGCACCTCGGCCCCGAGGAGCTGCTGGTCGCCGCCAAGATCGCCGTCCAGCACGACGACACGGCGACCGAGGTGGCCAACGCCATCAACGCCGCCGAGGCCCGGATCCGCGAGGCGGTCCCGATCGCCCGCGTCATCTACCTGGAGCCGGACATCTACAACGCCGACGCCGCCTCGGCCGGAACCAACCCCGGCCACTGACGCACGGCACGAGAAGGCCCCCGCAGCCGGTGAGCCGCGGGGGCCTTCGTACGTCCTGCCGGTCCTCCCCGCTACGACTGCACGTCCGCGCGGTCCGCCTGCTCCGCGGCCGCGGGGGACCGCGGGGTCTCCACGTCCGCCCGCGCCGCCGCCACGGCGCCGTCAGCGTCCGCGGGAGCCGCGGGAGCCGCAGCGGCCGCCCCGGCGTCCCCAGCGGCCGGAGCCGGCTCCGAGGCCTGCTGGGGCACGGTCACGGCCGCGGTGGCCACAGCCGTCACCGGGGCCCGCTTGCGGGCCCGCCGGGACACGGCCCCCAGCGCGGCGCCGAGCACGAGCAGCAGCCCGCCCCCGGCCTGGACCCACACGGCCAGCTTCGCCATCGGGTACGTGACGACCTTGGAGACGACCTTGCCCTCGGGCACCGGACCGTTGTTCGCGAACTGCGAACCGTCCGAGTTCAGCCGGTTGTCGGCCATCAGGAACAGGGAACCCTCGGGCACCGTCACATCGAAGGGCACCGTGGACGGGTTCTTCCACTGCTCCAGGTACGGCTCGTCCAGCGGCTTGCCGTTGAGCAGCATGTACTGCCCCGCGAGCTTGCTGCTCACCTTGTACTGGATGCGGTCGCCCCCGACCGCGATGACGCGGGTCATCTGCGTCTTCTCCAGGGACCACGGCACCGAGGCGAGGACGATGTCCCCCCGCCGCAGCCCGCCCTTGGCGACCGGCTCCAGGTAGATGCTCTCCCCGTTGGTGTAAGTCGGCGCCATCGCCCAGCCGACCTGCTTGCCCTCCGTGAAGCGCGACGGCGGGACCACTGCCTTCGCCACCGTCACCCCCACGAGGATGACCGCCCCGAGCACCAGCAGGACGATCGCCGCGATCCCGCGTCTGCGTCCTGGCCTGTGTTCCATTTCGTCCCTTCCGATGTACCTGCCTTGCATCGTAGGTCGACTCGGGTCCCCCACACGCCGCCGGGGGCCCGGTCCGCGCACTCCGTAGATACCGATTCGGACACTGACGCACCGCAGCGGGGGGGGGGGGGGGGGGGGGGGGGGGGGGGGGGGGGGGGGGGGGGGGGGGGGGGGGGGGGGGGGGGGGGGGGGGGGGGGGGGGGGGGGGGGGGG